>JAFUTO010000034.1 GCA_017484205.1 Bacilli bacterium
GCTTATAAACTTATCAAAAGAATAGAAATACATGAGAATAAAGAAGTTGATATATATTTCAACTTTAATATACTTAATAACTAGAATAAAATTCTAGTAAATTTTAAATAAAAGTTAATCACCAACGTATTGGCCCAGGTGGTTTACTAGGTATGGGTTTTGGTAATAGTATTCAAAAACATTTTTATCTACCAGAACCACAAACAGATTTTATCTTTTCTATTATAAGTGAAGAATTTGGGTTTATGGGTGTTTTAGTAGTATCAATACTATTTTTGACACTTATTATAAGTGGATTTATGATTAGTAGGAAACAAATAGATTTATTTGGTAAATTTTTAAGTTTTGGTATAACATTTCAAATAGCTTTTCAAGCTATATTAAATCTAATGGTTGTAGTAGGATTAATACCTGTAACAGGAGTAACATTGCCTTTCTTAAGTTATGGAGGTAGTTCTTTATTAATTACCTTATGTAGTATAGGTATAGTTTTAAATATTTCAAGACATACATAAATTATTAAAGCACTTCAATATTGAGGTGTTTTTTGATATAATGTTTGTATGGAGGGTTATAATGAATAAAAAAGTTTATGTTACAAAAAATCAAGCTATAGTTGAAGATGAAAATAGAAATGATAGAGAAATTGATAATGTTCATAATTTAAAAAATATATTAATAGAAGAAAATGTGGTTGAAACTTTAGAAAATAAAAAGCAAGAATTAGAAGATAATATGCCTAAAGATAAGGAAAATTTGGAAGATAGGAAAAAGAAACATAGTATGGTAAAGAAAACATCCACTATATTAGCAGTTGCATTTCCAATAATTATCTTAATTATTAGTAAATTAATACCTGTTTTTGAAAATGCTTATTATCTAGATACAAAAATGATTTTTCTTGAATCCTTATTCTTTGCAGGTGGCTTCTTTGCAATGGCAAATATTAGTATCTTAGCCTCTGATAGTGATTTTATAAAAAAAGAAGAAAAACGTATAAGAGGTAATGAAGTTATGCTTCAATGTATAGAAAAGGATTTAGTTAAGGAAAAAGAAAAACTAGATAGATTTAACACAGAGAAGGTTTTAGTAGAAGGAAAAGTTGATAGTATAGAAGTTATCTCTATAGATGATTCACAAATTATGCATGATTTAGAATCAAAATTAAATTTTTACTATAATATGGGATTTAATTATGATAGACTTTTAAAATTATATAAGGATGGCGAATTAAGTAACTTATATAAAGATTCAGAATTAGATGAGATAGAAAACTATATTGAGAATCATAATGATGAAAAAACATTAAAGATGACATATAATAATAGGAATGTAAAGTAAGTGTAGATACTTTACATTTTTTGTTGAAACTAATTAATATGTAATGCTATAATGAATTTGAAAGGGTGGAGTGTGATATGTTATATTGTTTAACAGGTTTATTAGGAGCTACTTATGTAGTGCCATCAATAATTGAGTATAGCAAATTAAAAAAAATAAGGGAGAATACAGAAAAAGAGTGTATACATATTTTAAAATCAACACCAGGTATTGTCTTTAATGATGCAAATGCAAAAGCAATATATGAAACATTTGAAAAAGCAAGTGGTCTTGCTTACAAAGATGTTATGACTGACTGTTTTATACCATTTGCTAATTTAGTTAGTTTACCTAAATTTATATCTAAGAAAATGGAAAATAAATACGCGAAAATTAATGATAAAAATGAATTTGATTATCGTTATGCAATGTATAAGTTAGAAAAGAATAAACTAGTTACTAAAACTGAAAACATTTTAGAAGATATGTATAGTTATGATTCTTTAGATAATTTAGTAGATTTAGATGAATATGAATGTAGAATCGCAAATGGTGAAAGCGTATATGAGATGAATGAAAAGCCAAAAACATTGGGTTCAAAGAAAATGAATCATAATAGAAGAATAAGTTAAGTAGATTTTATATCTACTTTTTGTTATAATATAAACCTAACTGAGGTGATATTATGGATATCGCATTGTTAATTGAAATACTTTTAAAGGATAATCCAAGTGTTTATATTAAAGAAAATGAAGAATATATATTTAGTCTTATACCTGAACTAAAAAAGAGTAAAGGTTTTGATCAAAATAATCCTTGGCATATATATGATGTATATGAACACATTCTTCATGTTGTAGATGGAGTACCTAATGATATTGTTTTAAGAATGGCCGCGTTATTTCATGACGTTGGTAAACCATATACATATCTAAAAGATGAAAAGGGTGTTGGCCATTTTCCAAAACATTGGATTAAATCAAAGGAAATATTTTTAAAATTTGCATCTATCCATAACTTAGATGATGAATTAGTTGAGAAAATATCAACTTTAATTTATTATCATGATTTATCTTTAAAAATAGATGATAAAGAATTAGAAAGATTAGTAAATATAATTGGAGTAGAAAACATGCCATTATTATTCCAATTAAAAAGAGCAGATTTACTTGCTCAATCAGAAAAATACCATTATATATTAGAAGACTATAATAAAGCAGAAGATAAAGTTAAGAAATTTATGTTATAATTGATATGGTGATTATATGAAAGATAAGATTATTGAAGATATTACATTTATTATAATTATATATATTATCTTTTTTGTCTTTGCATTATTAGCTAGATATTGGATGCATATTCCATTGACTTCTAAAATGGTAGTCCTGCTTCCATTAATCATAGATATATCACTACTTATAATAATAAAAATTGTTAGGATATTTAAAAAGGAAGAATAAACTATGTTAAAAATATATAATTTAAAGGATAAAAAAGAATATATTGATGAAGTTGCTATTTTAACTCAAAAGGAATGGGGAAAGTTAGATAATTTTGAAGAAAGAATAGCAAAGAAAGTAGAAAAAATTAATAAACTATTAAATACTAAAGATTATGTTAAATTAGTATTACTTGATGATAGTATATTAATAGGATTTATATCAATATTTCCTAATGATGGTGAAGAGTATAAGGAACTCACGCCTTGGTATGCAACAATGTATGTTAAGAAAGAATATAGGGGATTAGGATATTCTAAATTGTTAAATGATGCTATTTTAAAAGAAGCGAAAAAATTAGGATATAAAAAAATATATTTAAAGACAAACTTGGTAGATTATTATGAAAAGTTTGGTGCTAAATATATTGACAATTTAAAAAATGGGGAAAAATTATACTATATAGATTTATAAAATAATGATATAATATTATTTAGGTGATTAATATGAAACGAATATTAACAGGTATTAAACCAACAGGTGAAATAACTTTAGGAAATTATATAGGCGCGATTAAGCAAATGGTAAATATGCAAGATGAATATGAGACATATTTATTCGTTGCTGATTTACATGCTCTTACAGTACCACAAGATCCAAAGGAATTGCATGATAGAATCAAAAGATTTGTTGCTATGTATATCGCGTGTGGTATGGATCCTAACAAATGTACAATATATATTCAATCAGAAAATGTTTATATACCAGCAATGTCATATTTATTAGAATGTACAACTAGTTATGGTGAAGCATCAAGAATGATTCAATTCAAAGAAAAGAGCAAAGAAAATAAAAACTTTTCAGTAGGATTACTTACATATCCAGTATTAATGGCTGTAGATATATTATATTGTGATGCTGATTATGTACCAGTTGGTATAGATCAAAAACAACATGTTGAACTTGCTCGTGATATAGCTATTAGGTTTAATTCTAGATATGGTGATACATTTAACATACCAGAACCATTAGTAACTAGTGTAGGAACTAAGATTAAAGATTTAAAAGATCCATCTAAAAAGATGAGTAAAACAGAAGATAGTCCTACAGGAGTAATTAGTATGTATGATACTAAAGAAGAGATAACTAAAAAGATTATGGGTGCTACTACTGATAGTGATAATACTATTAAATTTGATCCAGATAATAAACCTGGAATTTCTAACTTACTTAATATTGCGTCTTCACTATCTGGAAGAAAGATAGAAGAAATAGAACAAGAATTTGCAAGATCTGGTTATGGTGATTTTAAAAAATATGTCGCTAGTGTAGTTGTAGAAAAACTAGGAGAAATTCAAGATAAGTATAATAAATTAATTAATAGTGATGAATTAAATAAGATACTTGACGAAGGAAAAACAAAGACAGAAAAACTAGCTAAAGAAAAATATGAACTTATGAAACAAAGAATGGGCGTTATAAGATAGAGAAATCTATCTTTTTTTGTCAATTTGACAAAACTAAAAAAGTAATTATAATAAGTGATAATTTAACAGGAGGGGTTTATGGTTAGTAATATACTATCGGTATTTATTTATATACTTATGGTTTTGCCTTCGTTAGTATATAAATTAATGTTAAAAATTAATAATAAGAAGATATGGCTTATATCAGAAGGAAAAGAAAAGGCAAGGGATAATGGGTATTATTTGTTTAGATATATAAGACAAAAATATCCTAATGATTTTGTTTATTATGCTATTGATATTAAGTCCAAGGATTATGCTAAAGTATCAAAATTAGGAAATGTAGTTAAATATGGTAGTTTAAAACATTATCTATATTATATGGTAGCAGTCAATATAAGTACAGAAGATTTCAGTTGCCCATCACCTATATTTAAGTTTTTGCATATGTATTTAAATTTATATAACAAAAGAGTATTCTTACAAAGAGGTATAACAAAAGATAATATAAAATCATTACATTATAATAAAACTAAATATAAATTATTTGTATGTGGAGCTGAAAAAGAATATGAATTTATTAAAGATAATTTTAATTATCCTGAATCAAATGTAAAATTATTAGGGTTACCTAGATTTGATGAATTATATAATATAGAAACAAGTGATAAAAAAATTTTAATAATGCCTACATATAGAAATTATATAGGTAAAAGAAATTTTGAAAATACAACTTTTTATAAAAAATGGAACTCTTTATTAAATAATGATAAATTAATAAAATATATAGAAAACAATGATATTAAAATATATTTTTATGGACATGATAAATTAAACAAATATATTGATAAGTTTAATAGTACTTCTAATAATATAATTATTGTAAAAGACGATAGAATCAACGAACTAATAAAAGAGTCAGCCTTATTAGTAACTGATTATTCTAGTGTATATATGGATTTTGCATATATGTTTAAACCAGTTATTTATTATCAGTTTGACTATAAATTATATAGAGATAGTGGATTTAAAGAGGGATACTTTAGATACTCTAAAGATGCATTTGGGAAAATTATATTAGATGAAGAAGATGTGGTAAATAAAATTATTGCATATATAGAAATGAATTATAAGATAGAAAAAATATATGCGGATAGAATAAATGAATTTTTTAAAGATAAAGATAAGTTAAATACTGAAAGAGTTTATAATGCTATAAAGGAAATGGGGGATTAATATGGAAGAAGAATTAAATATATCTAATTTGATAGATTCAATTAAAAAATGGTTTTTTCTTATTCTATTATTGATGATAATTGGTGGTGGTATTGCCATAATTTATAATTATGGTGCACCAGTAAAATATCAAAGTAAATCTACTCTTTATGTAGAACCTAGTGTTACATCAAGTGTAGTAGATTATCAAGGTATCTTAACAAACCAAAAGATGGTTAAAACTTATGCTGAGATAATAAAAAGTAGAAGAATTGTTAATAAGGTTATCGAAGCACTAAATCTTAACCTAACATATGAAGAATTATTATCTGAAGTATCTGTTACTAGTGAGACTGATACCCAAATAATTACAATAATTATTAAAGATAGTAATAGTACACGTGCTGCAAACATAGCTAATACTTTTGCAGAAATATTAATAAGCGATTTAGCTGAATCTATGGACATTACTAATATTAAAGTTATAGATGAAGCAATAGCTACAAATATACAGGTAGAACCCAAGAAAACTTTAAATATCATTATTGGTATTATGGGTGGTTGCATGGTAGGACTATTATTTACATTTATTTTAGAATCAATGGATAATAAAATTAAGACACATGATGATATCAAAAAGTATTTAAAGATTAAAACATTAGGTATAGTTCCACTTAATTCAATAGATAGTGAAATTAAGTCTAAAAAGAAAAAGAAGAAAAAATATTTAAAAATAACAGAAACTAGTAAGGCAAATATTAAAATACTAACTGATCCTAATAGTATTGTATCTGAATCAATAAGGATGATTAGAACAAATCTTGATTTTGCCGATTTAAAATTGATTAATGTAACATCAACAATGCCTTCTGAAGGTAAATCAGAATTTATAACAAATATAGCAGTTTCATTTGCGATGCTTGATAAAAAGGTATTAGTAGTAGATTGTGACTTAAGAAAGCCTAAAGTACACCGTAACTTTGGAAAACAAAGAGGTACAGGAGTATCTGATATATTATTATCCAAAGGTGCATTGAATTATAGAAGTGCTTTACAAAGATTTGAAAGTAATGATGTTTATGTAGACATATTAAGCGCTGGGTCAATGGTGTCAAATCCATCAGAATTAATTAATAGTACTGGATTTGCTAATTTATTAAGAGAGTTAAGGGATGATTATGATTTAGTTCTTCTTGACTGCCCACCTATATCAAATCTTACAGATGGTGTTTTAGTTTCAAAACTTGCAGATGGTACAGTATATGTTATTGAATCTAATAGACTTGACTATACATTAGTATCTAATTGTATCGATGATTTACAAAGTAATAAAGCATTTATATTAGGTGCGATTCTTACTAAAGTAGATGTTAAAAAAGAGAAAAAAATATATGGATATAAATATGACTACTATTATTCAAATTATAATAAATGATAGATATTCATTCTCATATAATATTTGATGTAGATGATGGTTCTAAAACTTTAGAACAATCAATAAAATATTTAGAAGAAATAAAAAAAGTAGGAATAAAAAAAGTAGTCTGTACTCCACATATTAAAAATCAAAATGATGAAAAATTAAGAAAAATAGATATTAATTATAAAATTTTAAAAGAAGAAGCTAATAAAAGGGGTATAGAGTTATATTTAGGTAATGAGATTATGTATTCTGAAAAAATAATAACATTACTTAATAATGAAAATATACATACATTAAATAATACAAAATATATTTTAGTAGAATTTAAACGTAATGAAAATATGGATGAAGAATCTATTATAACAATATTCGAAAAAATAATTGATGCTGGTTATAATCCTATTCTCGCACATCCAGAATTATATCGTCATTATAGACATATTGATTTCGTAGAAAAATTAAGAGCTATTGGTGTTATTATTCAAATAGATGCAACGAGTGTTTTAGCTTCTTCACCATTTAATATTTATATTTATACTCATAAATTACTTAAGAATTGTCTAGTGGATATAGTCGCAAGTGATTCACATTGTACTAGAAAAAGAAATTTTAAATCATTATCAAAAGCATATAAAAAACTAAAAAGAAAATATGGAGATTATGCTGATATAATGTTTAAAGAAAATCCAGAAGCAGTGACTAAAAAAAGTGTATAATATATAAAAAAATTCATATAATAATAATGGAGATAATTAACTATGTAGTGTTAATTATTTCCATAAGAACTTAATCATTTGGATTAAGTTCTTTTTGTTGAATTTAGTAAAGTGTTATGGTAAAATATAAGTATGAAAAAGGGTGTACGTTTTAAGATTTTAGTTGGTATAGGTGTTTTGCTCGTGATTTTATTAATCGCGCTTTTATCCATACCTAAAATTATTTTAGTTGATAATGATGTTACGGTTAATTTAGAAGAAGATTATATAGAACCAGGTTATAAAGCTAAAGTATTATGGTTTGATATAACTAATAAAGTTACAGTTACAAACAATATAGATACTAATGTTGTTGGTAATTATGAAGTGGAATACAAAATAGATTTATTATTTGATATTGTAAAAAAAAGAAGTGTAATAGTTATCGAAACTATTCCGCCTGAAATAACTTTAGTAGGTGAGGAAAGTGTATATGTATGTCCACAAAGTATATATGAAGAAGAAGGGTATGAAGCTATCGATAATTATGATGGTGATGTAACTGATAAAGTTACTTTAGATGTTAAAGATGATATGATAACTTATATTGTAGTAGATTCTTCAAATAATGAGACAAGCAAAACAAGAACTATAATTCATGAAGATAATGTGGCCCCAAATCTTGAATTGAAAGGCAATGAGTCCATAACTTTGACATTAGGTAGTGGTTATAGTGATCCTGGTTATACAGCGACAGATAATTGCTTAGGTGATATAACAGATAAAGTTGTTGTAGAAGGTTCGGTAAATACTAACGCAGTAGGTACTTATACAATAACTCATAAAGTAAGTGATGGAGTAAATGAAACGAGTAAAACAAGAACTATACATGTTATAAATGGTATTGCAACATTAGGTACAGAAAATGCTCCTGGTGTAATATATCTTACTTTTGATGATGGACCTAGTAATTCATATACTAGAATTGTTTTAGATACTTTAAAAAAATATAATGTTAAAGCTACATTTTTCTTGGTACCTAAAAACGCATCTTTATATTATTTAATTAAAGAAGAGTATGATAGTGGTCATTCACTAGGAATACATAGTATGTCACATACTTATAGTGTTGTATATGCTTCAGATGATAATTTATATAGTGATATAAAAGCAGTTAATGAAGTTATTAAAAATGTTACAGGTAGTTATACTTATTTATATAGATATCCAGGTGGAAGTTCTAATACTGTAAGTAAAAATTATTCTACTGGTATTATGAGTAGGTCAGCATCTGTTATTCATGAAATGGGATATCATTATTTTGATTGGAATATATCAAGTGGTGATGCTGATGGAAGAAACCATACATCTGATGAAATAGCTAATAATGTAATTAGAAATTTATCTAAGAGTAGATATAATGTTGTTTTAATGCATGATACACATGAATTTACTGCATATGCTGTTGAAAAAATTATTTTATATGCATTAGAAAATGGGTATACTTTTGCTCCTATAACAATGAATACTCGTGAAGTACATCATAGTATAGCAAACTAATAAATTGTCCTCAGTTTGATAAAACGTGTGAAATATGTTACAATAGTCTATGTCCATTAAGATTGAGGTGAACAAATGAAAAATAAAGATTTTGCTATTAGTGTATCAATTTTGATAACTTTGATATGTTTAGTAGCAATATTTAATTACATTGATAACAAAAAGTACAATGTAACTAAAACTAAAGAAGTAAGTTTAGCTAGTAATCAAGTGGTTTATGTAGAAAATAATGAAGAAATGAATATAGATGAAACTACTACAAATGAAGAACCAAAAGAATCAGTAAGTGAGGTTACAACACAAGTAGAAAATTCTGACGAATTTAAAGCTACAACTGATGAAAAAGAAAATAATGTGATAGATTCTATTGTATATGATGGAATGACTTTGACAGAACTTGCAGCTAAGCTAGATAGGAGTCTACATTCTGATTTGTCAGGAACTGGATATTATTTTGCAAAGTATGCAATACAGTATAATGTAGATCCATACATGGTAGTTGCTATATCATTACATGAAACAGGTTGTAATGCTACTTGTAGTGCACAAGTTGTAGACTGTAATAATGTAGGTGGACAAAGGTTTAAACCTGCTTGCTATGCTGGAGGAACTTATGGTAAATATGATACTTTAGAATTAGGTATTGAAGGATTTATTAAAAATATAGCAAATAATTATGTTGCTTTAGGACTAAATACACCAGATTTAATGCAAGCTAAATATGTTGGTACTGGTAGTACATCATGGGCTCCACAAGTAAATAATTATATAGAAAAAATAAAAGGTGCATAGCCTTTTTATTTTTGTGTAAACTAATTAAAAAATTACTTGATTAATATAATCGGGGGGGTATAATAAATATATAGAATAGAGGAGTGTAATATGAAGAAAAAAGGATTTACATTAATAGAGTTACTAGCAGTAATAGTAATATTAGCAATAATAGCATTAATAATAGTACCAGTAGTAGCAAACATAATAGAAAGTGCGAGATTTGGAGCAGCCAAAGATAGTGTATTAGAATATGTACATTCAGCGAATCAATATGGGGCTTTATCACTAGCAGGAGTAAGTGATGAAGGATTAACTATAAATGGTACACTAGAATCAGGAGTTAATGATAGTGAATTAGAAAAGATAAAATATAGTGGAACTAAATTTGACTATATTTATATGTTGTTTGATGAATCAAATAATGTAATTAATGGTAGTTTTTGTATCAATGGATACAGTATAGATTATCTATATGGCGATGTAACAAAATCTGTAGGATATTGTAATGAACAAGCAGGATTATATGATGAGAATAGTAAACTAATTAAAACATGGGATGAATTAGTTAGTTTAGGATGTAATATAAGTGAAAGAAAAGATGCAGGTTCAAAGAGCTGTGGTGAAGTAATAAATGATGTATTAGGTACAAAAAAAGGAAAACTAGTAATTCCTTCTAGTGTGACTGCAATTGGTGAAAATCAGTTTTCTGGTGCTTCAAACTTAATTGGTATTAAACTTCCAAAATCATTAGTATCAATTAAAAGTGGCGCATTTAATAGAACTTCATTATCAATTGTGAATATCCCTGATAGTGTAACAGAACTAGGAGCTAATGTTTTTGGAGAGTCATCTGTAAAATTTATTAAAGTTGGTGAAGGTGTTACAGTTATTCCAAATAGCTTTGCTTTTTCGACAAAATCATTAGAAAAAGTTATTTTAGGAAGCAATGTAGTTGAAATAGAAAGAGAAGCTTTCAATGTTAGTAATTTAAAAGATATTAACTTTCCTTCTTCGTTGAAAAAAATTGGTAGAGAAGCTTTCGGAACGACTAATTTGGAAGAAGTTAACTTACCAGATAATATGGAATTAGTTGATACTAATGCTTTTAGAGGTATGCCAAATCTTACAAAGGTATCATTTGGTAAAATTGATACAGTTGGGCAAAAAGTGTTTGCTGAAAATGTATCTTTAAGTGATATTACTATAAGAGAAGGTGTTCAAATTATTGGAAATGGTATGTTTATGGGTGCATATGGAACACCTAATGCTAAAATAGTAAATGTTACTTTACCATCTACGATAACTACTATAGATGTAAATGCTTTCCAATATACAGGTTTAGAAACTATTAACATTCCTTCTAATGTGACGAAAATAGGTTCAATGACTTTTGGTCAAACTAATCTAAAAAGTGTTAAATTTGATGATAATAGTTCTTGGTCTGGTGTTAGGGTAGGAACAGGTGCCTCTGCAACATTTACTCCAACAACAGAATCAGAAAATGCTAATTATTTAATGGGTGATGGTAGATTTTATACATGGACTAAATAAGGATATTATATATCCTTTTTAATTTGACAAATTATATATTTTTGATAGAATAAATGCTTAAAAGAAGGGGATTTTATGAATGCATTAGAAGAATTAAAAAAGGGCAATATAAATTTTATTACAAATTTATTGCCATCTGATAAAGATGTGTTAATTGAATTGATAAGAACTGATGCAAATAAAATAAATATAATAGATAGTTTTATAGGTAAATTGAAAGATATTGATCCAAATTTTTGCTTTGATATCATATATGATATGCAAGAATATGAAGATATTTCTTATGAACTATTAAAAAATAAATGTATTGATGATATATCTTTATCTAAAATTATTAATATGTTATATAAAACAAGGTATGGTATAAAATTTTTGAATGATAACTTTGATTATTTTATGAATAGGGAAGATGAGATAATTGAATCGATATCTGTATATTTATTATCTAATTATGAAAATAATAAAGATTTAGTATTTAGAATATCAAGATATTATAATTTGCATACTAGATATTTGTTTATGAGGATGCTTATAAAAAACTTTAATAGTATGTATAATCAAATATATGATGATATTACAAAATATTTAACTACTAATATAGATGATAAAGATGGTCAAATGACATTACTTATTAAAATGATGGATGAAGAAGAAGTATGTAATCTAGCTATGGAATTTGCCAGATTAAAAGATATGAAGAGATTTAATAAACTAAAAAAATATATATTAAAAAACTATGATACTAATTCATTAGGAGAAGTATTGAGAAAACAAAAAATAGATGTTAAAAATGCAGATGATTTATTCATTAAATCTAAAAATAAATTATATATATATGAAAACTACGCGAAGAAAATGTCTGAAGAATTAGTATTATCATTTGAAAACAAAATTGGACCTATATATAATGCAAGCAATCATAAAACAGGCATTAATATAGCTTATGAATATGGCTTAGGTGACAAATTAGAAAATTATATAGATAAGTATTTATCCTTGAGCAAGACTAAGGAAACATACTATATAGGTAGTGGAACAACAACAGAGTGTTTTAGATTAGGTGATTATGTTATTAAATTATCTGATTTTAAATGGTCATATGAAGATGTTATATGTCCAAATCTTTATTTAATTGCAAAAAATTATGAAGAAGATTATGTAAGAGATTCAAGTGGAAAAGTATTAGCTTCTATAGAGGTACAAAAATATTTAGAAAAAATACCAGATAATATTCCAAATTATATAGAATTATATAAAGAAGAATTGGGAAAGTTAGGCTATTATTGCAATGATTTAGTCCATGATCCTGCTACTGGTTCAATAGATGATAATCTAAGACTTTTAGATGATTACAAAGATGCAGATACTGATGATATAGAACTATTACCAGAATGGTTTAAAAAGAATCCTTTAGTATTAATTGATAGGGATATGGTACATAAAGTAGGTAAAGAACCAAAATGCCTAAAAATACGTTATTAAAACTCAACTTTTGGTTGAGTTTTTATTTTCTTTTTATCTTTTTAATGTTTTTAAGACTTCGTTTAGGAGTAGGTAAGTCTTCAGGCATTGTTCCACCCAAATTTTTAATAGAACTTCTAATTTCTTTACCAACTTTATAATGGATGTCACAAGAATTCTTTTCTCCGCTTATCTTTTTTGATTCTATTGTTTCATCAGTTTGTGTTATTCTAAATAAATTAACTGCTAATTCTTTACTACCCATATTATCTAGAATATCTTCCCTATAACGTAATCTTTTTCTTTTTGCTATATCATCTGCTGTCTCTCCATTATATAATCCTTTATATCCTGCATTATGAAACTTATCTAGATTTACTACTCCTGCTTTAATGGCAGTGTTGTTTAATTTTTTATTACCATCTTTAGTTTTTTCTCTAATAAGTAATCTTTTCTCGTCTTCAGATAATTCTTTAAGATTATCTTCTAATATCTCTTGTTTTCTAGTTTGAATGGCAAAATAAGTTTGTCCTAAAGCAATTATTTCTTTTCTAGAATCTCCGTTCATAACTATAAGATAACAAGCATATCTTGATAGTTTATAATCTTTTATATTTTTAGTAGCAACACCTGTATTTACAATTTTGCCAGCATTGGCAAAATTGTCTAATATTTTGTGGTTGCTATTTTCACAACTTTCCTTTGCCTTTTTGATAACATCTTCAAATCTTCTCCACTGACTGTATTCTAATGCCTTTTGTAATTCTCTTGCATACCAATATTCATTACCTTCTTCATCAATATGCTTAATACTATCAAATATCTTACTATTATATAATTCTATTTCCATAATACCCTCCTTTTATAATAGTTATAGAATTATAGCATATTATTTTGTCGTATTTTGTCGAACTATGTCGAAGAAGATAAAAAAATGTAAAAAATAATATATAGTTGTAATTCCTACCAATTTGGTAGTATAATAACTATGGTGATATTTATGAAAATGTCTACAAGAGGTAGATATGCTTTAATTATAATGATAAATTTAGCCAAAAATGAAGAAGGTTATTTATCAATTAAAGAAATATCGGAAAAGGAAAATATATCGATTAAGTATTTAGAAAAGATAATTAGTTTATTATCAAAGGCAGGATTAGTTTGTGTAGGACATGGTAAGAATGGTGGGTACAAACTAGTAAAGAAACCAAATGAATATAAGATAGGTGAAATACTTAGGGTAACAGAAGGACCAATGGAACCTGCACCTTGTATTAATGATTCTAACTGCGATAAGAAAGATACTTGTGAAGTATATTCTTTTTGGAATGGATTATATGAAAATATAAATAGCTATGTTGATGATAAAACATTGGCTGACTTTTTATAGGAGGATAATATGTTAGAAATAAAAGGATTAAAAACAAAAGCTATAGATGATGGTAAAGATATTTTAAAAGGATTAGATTTAAAAATAAAAAAAGGTGAAGTACATGTTATTATGGGACCTAATGGTAGTGGTAAATCAACACTAGCTAATACGATATTTGCTAATCCTAGATATGAAGTTGTTTCAGGTGATATTTTATTTGAAGGTAAAAGTATTTTAAAATTAAAAACGGATGAAAGAGCTAAATTAGGAATGTTTTTATCATTTCAAACACCTATAGAAGTACCTGGTATAACAGTAGGTAATTTTTTAAGAACAGCTAAAAATAGTGTATCCGATGAAAGAATAAATTTATATAGTTTTGCTAAAGAAACGGAAGCTAATATGGAAAAATTACATATGAATAAAAAATATGTAGAAAGAGAATTAAATGTAGGTTTTTCAGGTGGCGAAAAGAAGAAGAATGAAATTTTGCAACTACTTACACTAAATCCTAAATTAGCAATCCTAGATGAAACGGATTCAGGATTAGATGTAGATGCGATTAAAATAGTATCTAAAGGTATTAATTTATATAAAAATGATGATAATGCAGTACTTATAATCACGCATTCAACAAAGATATTAAAAGAATTAGAAGTGGATTATGTTCATATATTAGTAGATGGTAAAATTATTAAGACAGGTGATAGTAAATTAGCTAAAGAAATAGAAGAATATGGTTACTCTAAATATATAGGTGATATTAATGAAAACTAACATAGATATAAGCGATAATATTTATAATGAGGCTATTAAAGATACATCTATAAAAAAAGAAGTGGGCATAAGTGAAGATATTATAAGAAGAATATCTAAAGAAAAACATGAACCTGATTGGGTTTTAAATATAAGATTGAAAGCTTTAGATTTGTATTATAAACTACCTATGCCTACATGGGGACCAGATTTAAGTGAATTAGATATCAATAATATAGCTACATATGTAAAACCTAATAGTAAGATGGAAGCTAAATGGGAAGATGTCCCTGATGATATTAAAGGTGTATTTGATAAATTAGGTATTCCAGAAGCAGAAAAACAAAGTCTAGCAGGAGTAGGGGCGCAATTTGATTCAGAAATGGTATATCATAATTTAGAAGAAGATTTAAAAAAATTAGGTGTTATATATACTAATTTTGATACAGCAATTAAAGAATATCCTGATTTAGTAAAAAAATATTTTACCAAAGCTGTACCATTATCTGACCATAAATTTATTGCTTTACATTATGCTTTATTTTCAGGTGGTTCATTTATATATATACCTGCAGGTGTTAAATTAGATACTCCATTACAATCATATTTTAGATTAAATGCACCTGGAGCAGGTCAATTTGAACATACTTTAATTGTTGTTGATGAAAATGCTTCTATGGAATTTATCGAGGGTTGCTCCGCACCTGGTTATAATAAATTAAATTTACATGCTGGATGTGTTGAATTATTTGTAGGTAAAAATGCTAATTTGAGATTTTCAACAATTGAAAATTGGTCTAAAAACATGTTAAACTTAAATACTAAAAAATGTATAGTAAGTGATAATGGTAAAATTGAATGGATTACTGGTTCATTTGGTTCTAAAATATCTATGTTATATCCTATGAGTATATTAAATGGTTATGGTGCTAAATGTGAGTTTACAGGTATTTCATTCGCGGGAAAGGGTCAAAATTTAGATACAGGTATAAAAGTAGTTCATAATGCTCCAAAAACATCTACAGTAGTTAATTCTAAATCTATTTCTAAAGATGGTGGTATTTGTACATTTAGAAGTAATGTGGATGTTAAAAATAATGCTCCATCATCAAAACTTACATTATCTTGTGAATCGTTAATGTTAGATAGTATATCTAAGTCTGATACTATTCCTGTTAATAGTATTGAAACAGATGATGTAGAATTAGCGCATGAAGCATCAGTAGGTAAAATATCTGATGAAACAATATTTTATTTAATGAGTAGAGGAATATCTGAAGAAGATGCCAAGGCTTTAATTGTAAGAGGTTTTGCAGAACCTATATCTAAATCATTCCCTGTTGAATATGCAGTGGAGATGAATAGATTAATTAATATGGAATTAGAAGGGACGATAGGATAATGAAAAAATATATATTAAATGAAACTCCAGTTCGTACTTCTAATAATTATAAGATAAATGATATAACATTAGAATTAGATATACCTACTATTAATAGTTTTGATAATTATAAAGTAGAGGGTATAGAGTATAAGGAATATGATACTAATTCTTTTACTAGTAAAATAGGTCTATCATTTACTAAATCGCATAATCTTGATATAGATGTTTTAGAAAGTAAAGATATATTTATTTCGTATAAGACTAAAGATATATTAGTTAGTACTATAAATATTAATTTAAATAAAGAAAGTATATCTAATATTATTATTAAATTAGAATCATATACAAATGCTTTTAATAGTATAAAGTTAGTTATTAATGGATTTATTAGTTCAAAATCTAAAATAATATTATTAAATATGATAGATAATAGTTCAAAGAGTTTTATAGCTATAGAAAAGAATCTGGATGATTCATCTAATGTTGATATTAATTTTATTGATTTAGGTGGAAGTATAAGAGTATCTAATTATTATGCTTCTGTTAGTAATTTAGCTAGAAGTAGTTTTAATAATATTTATATAGGAAATGATGAAGACAGAATAGATATGAATTATTATGTTAAAAATCAAGGTATTAAAAGTGAAAGTTATATTGATGTGAGAGGTGCCTTAAATGGTAAGTCATATAAGACGTTTAAAGGTACTGTTGATTTTATAGAAGGATCTAAAAAGTCTATAGGTAAAGAAAAGGAAAATACTATTCTTTTGTCTAATAATGCTATATCTAGGAGTTTACCTATGTTATTGTGCCATGAAGAAGATGTAATAGGTTCGCATGGTGTATCTAGTGGAAAAATAGATAGTGAAAAATTATTTTATATTATGTCTAGAGGTATAACTGAAAGTGAAGCAAAGAAACTAATTATTAAATCTAGTTTTGATGAAATAATAAATAGAATAACAAATGAGGAAATAAAAGAAGAAGTAACAAATATAATTGATAGTAAGATATAGTTTACAATATGATAAATATATGATATATTGAATGTATAAATATGTCGAAGGAAGTAGTATAAAAAGCTACTTCCTTTTTTCAAGGAGCGATAATATGAAAGATAAAGAATTTGAAAATATAAGCAGTATGATATATGAAATAAGAGTATCCACATAGGGCATTCGCTTGTGAAGGAGTATCTATATTAACCACTATAATGAGAGGAACTTCAAAATGATTGAAGAAATAGACAAAACATATAATGATGTAATTAATGATATTAAACAGGATATTAATAAAACACAATTAGATATTATGATAAATGCTAATATCAGTTTGGTTAACTTATATTATAGAATTGGTAAAGTACTTTATGATAATTCGACATGGGGAAATAAATTTTTAGATAAGTTGGCATTTGAACTAAAAAATACATATCCAAATCAAAAAGGTTTTTCAATAAGAAATTTGAAATATATGAAAACATTTTATAGTGAATATCATGACGATTTAGAATTTGTGCACCTAGGTGCACAATTACCATGGAAACATAATATTAGTTTAATAGAAAAAGTGAAAGATAAAAACGATAATCCATCTATCGGTATAATTTTATGCAAAAGTAAAAACAATAAAATAGTTGACTATACACTAAAGTATATAAATAAACCAGTGGGAGTAAGTGAATATAAAATATTAGATAAGTTGTCAACCAATTATATGAAAGATTTACCAACTAAAGAAGATCTAAATATGTATATTGATTAATCTTATTTAAAAAATGATAAAAGATATTTTATTAATGAAGTATTTAAAATAATTGATTAATAAAGATAAATATGATATTATGAGTAAGGTGATAATATGAAAAATATAATATTAGTTATTAAAGGTTTCGCGATGGGGCTTACTAACTTAATTCCTGGAATATCAGGTGGTACAATTGCAATTACTTTAGGAATTTATGATAGATTAATTAGTGCGATTAGTCATTTATTTAGTAAATTTAAAGAAAATATGAAATTTTTAATACCTGTAGGTATAGGTATAGTTTTATCTATTTTGACAATGTCTAAGGCAATTAGTTTTGCTCTAGATAAATGGCTATTTCCAACAATCTTATTCTTTATCGGTGCGATTATGGGTGGAATACCAATGCTATATGAAAAAGTAAAAGGTAAAGAAAAAAATATATCTTCATTTATAATTTTTCTAATCACATTTACTATAATACTTGCTTTAACTTTTTTAACAGGTGGTACAGATGTATCTTTAGATTCTCTAAATTTATTTGGATATATAAAATTATTCATAGTAGGAGTAGTTGCAGCGGCAACAATGATTATACCGGGTGTATCTGGTGCAGCAGTATTAATGACATTAGGATATTATGAACCTATTGTAAATATTGTTAAAGATATAACAAATTTTAGTAATTTAGGATATAACTTATCAATAATAATTCCTTTTGGAATAGGTGTTGTAGTTGGTGTATTTGCGATTGCTAAAGTAATAGAATTCTTACTAAAAAAATATGAAGTAAAAACATATTATGGTGTATTAGGCTTTGTTACAAGTTCTATATTATCTATTATTATCCAAAATTTTACTGGTGATGAATTAATAAGTTTTTCTATTTTAGAAGTAATTGTGGGAGTTATTTTAGCAGTTGTAGGATTTATTGCTGCGTATAAATTAGGAGATAAATAATTAAATGATAAGTAAACAATAGTAAAATATTTATTAAATGTAATATAAAGAGTTGATAACTCTTTTTATTTTATGGTATAATTTCAATAGTTAAGGATGTGTAATATGAGAAAGAAAATATTATATTTTGCATTTATGTTAATTGCCTTTATAGGATTTAATGGCGGTGTTAAAGCCACTACATGTTACTATTCATTAAATAAAGGTGGAGCAGACCAAATAAATGTTAAAATAGTTGATGGCGCTGTATCTATTGAACAATATAGGCTTAATAGGGGTAAAGGTGAGATTGGTTGGTGTAGTATAAATACCGGAATGGATGCATATTCTGATTGTGGACAAGTGTATTTCCCAAATAGTTCAAATAAATCTCAAACAATTGTGGTTAGGACTTGGACAAATTTTAATGTAGGTTCATCATGTCCGTCACAAATTTATTATGATTATGAAAATACGGATGATTATGGAAAGGTATTCGCATTATCTCAAAACAAAGATACATCTAGAGGTGTATCATATGAGGCTGCAAGTGTAAGTGAATCAGAAGTTAGTATTGGTGGATCATCAAGCTCAACAACTAATAATACTAGTAGTAATAATTGCACATATAGTGTTAAAGTAAGTGATGCAACTATAAAAGTGGAGGTTGAAAGAAACTCTAATAAAGAATTAACTAAAGCTTGTGTAACAGGCTCTGACAGCGCTAGAAAATGCGTTAATGCAGGTGCTAATGATAGAGATGTAGAAGTTAATGTAGGTGGTAGGACAAGAATAGTCAGTGTTAATGATATAATAGGTTGGGCATCAGAGTGGAGTGGAACATGTCCATCAGATTTAAATTATGGTGTAGATACAAATGGCAACATATTATTATATTCAAAACAACATACATCACACGAAGCTGGTACAATAGAAAATAATAGTGATGGAACTCCAATAGGAGATATTAATGCTGGTACAACAGTTTCTGACTGTGAAGGTTTAATAGGACCAAATGTATTAAAATTTTTAAAACTTATTTTAAGATTTGTTAGAATAGTAGGACCAATACTTGCCTTGGTTCTTGGAATGTATGATTTAATGATGGCTATGGCAAAAGGAGAAGAAGATGACAGGAAAAAAGCTATAAAGAAACTTAAAGGTAGAATTATAGCTGCTGTATTGTTACTTTTATTACCATATTTATTAGATATTTTCTTAGATTTAGTAGGTAAAGGTGGAACTAACTGTGTAAGTTAGTTCTTTTTTTATAAAAAAAATATATAAATTTTAATAAAAAGTTTTAATTTTGTCAGTTTTTGTGATACAATGATAATGGTGATAGTAGATGGATAAGGTAATAATAAATGGTATTGAGTATGAAGTACTAGGAAACATTAAAACAAAAAAAAGAGAATATGTATTTGTTTTAAATGGTAATGATGTTGAGTTTTATAAAAAAGTTGGAAATGATTATATAACTCCAAATAAAGATTTAACATTAGAGGGCAATGCAGGTAAATCTCTTACAGAATTAAATGAAAATGTATTATTAACTTATTTGAAAGGCATTATTAAAGAAGATTGTATAGATAAGATTAGCGAATAAAAATGGGTTTGACAACGGAAAGAAGGTAATCAAAATGAATCAAGGAATATCTAAGAAAGAAGCAGTAAAAATAGCTCAAACATATATTAATCAGTTTAATGAAGGCATGAATACAAAAGATGGTGAAGATCTTTTAGTTGCAAATCCGACAGCGATTAATGATTATGCTGGATATACTAAGGCTATTAATAACTATGGTGCTACATTAAGAGAAAGTGCCATAAAAAGTTTAAATCCTGCTCCTGCGCCAACTACTCAAATTGATGATTTTGATATAGTTGATGGAGATGAAGAAGATTATAGTAATACAGTTTTAACATCATTTGACGAAATGTTTAAAAAAGAAGATCCATTTGATCAAACATTTATTATTAATGAAAGTTTACCAAATCCACAAATTGATACAGCTTCTAGTGAGTTAGACATGAAAGAACAATTTGACAATCTTGATTTAAATGGATTAGAGCAAGTGGCTAATGGTGCTTTAATAGAAGATGTTGCTAAAGCAGCAGAACAAGAGATAGAAGAAACAAATACAAAAACAGAAGAAAAAGCAAAACAATATGTGTTAAAACAAGGTAAAAAGGCAGCTTATGTTGATACAGTTATATTATGCTTGATCGCACAACTTAGTATATTTGGATTATTGATAATAGTATTGTTAATTATAAAATAAAAATGGTGGTAATATGAATGGTGTATTGATAGGTAATGAAAATTATGAATTATTAGGAACTTTAAATGTATTTAAATATGAGTATGTGCTACTTTCTAAAAATGGCAATATATGTTATGCTGAAGAAAAGAATAATACCTATGAAATACCTAATACTGATTTAACATTACAAGGGAATGCCAATACGCCATTATCAAATCTAAATAGTCGTATAATTATGGAACAAGTAAAGAAAGTAATAGAAAACGACATTAAAATTGAAAATAAAATTAATGTTGAAACTATTGATAAGAAATTAAATAAGATTCAAGAGACACTTCAAAAACCAGAATTATATAATCTTATAAAGGGAAATGTGGATGAATTATATCATTTTGATGAAGAAGTTAATAAAATGGTAGATAAGTTTAATGAACTAAATAATGAAATTACGACTGTGATGCCACCAATTATAGAACCGCTTAAAAGTGAATATAAAGCAGTTAAAGATGACTTAAATGAACAAGCAAATGTTGACGCGTTTATGATCGCGATAATAGTAAATATAGGTATACTATTGCTAATTATGTTTATTTTGAACATAATTAGATAAAAAAGTATTGCTAATATTTTTAAAATGAGGTACAATGTATATAGACATAGTAATGTGTCTATATTCTGGAACTCAGAATATTCAAGTTTGGCTTAAACTATTATTAGTTTAAGTGGCCTTTTAATAAGGCTCCTATAAATATGATAACTTTTATAGTTATCGTAACCACACAGAGAACTTTAAAAGTTCTCATTTTTGTTTATAAAATAAGCAAAGACTTGATTTTAAGTGGTGTTTTTTGTTATAATTAATTAAGGTGAGAGTATGGCAAAATATGATGAAAGTTCTATAAAAATACTAGAAGGTTTAGATGCTGTTAGAAAAAGACCAGGTATGTATATTGGTTCAACAGATAAAAGAGGTTTACATCATCTAGTATGGGAAATTGTAGATAATAGTATTGATGAAGTGATAAATGGATACGGTCATAAAATAAAGATAACTTTACATAAAGATGATTCAATTTCAGTAGAAGATGAAGGTAGAGGTGTACCAGTAGGAAAACATTCAAGTGGTATGTCTACTCCAGAAGTTATATATACAGTATTACATGCTGGTGGTAAATTTGAAACAGAAGGGTATAAAGTATCAGGCGGATTACATGGTGTTGGTGGCTCTGTTGTTAATGCGTTATCTGAATGGATGGAAGTAACAATTAGAAGAGATGGTTATGAACATTTAATTAGGTTTAAAAATGGTGGTAAGGTAGATCAACCATTAAAACAACTAGCAAAGACTAGTAAAACAGGTACTAAGGTAAGATTCAAACCGGATCCAACTATATTTAGTACAACTAAATTTTCATATACAACAATATGTGAAAGAGTGCAAGAAGATGCTTTTTTAATTAGTGACTTAACTGTTGAAGTAATAGATGAAGAAGATGAAAAAAGTGAAGTATTTCATTATGAAAATGGTATTAAATCATTTGTTGAATATTTAAATGAAGATAAGAAAGCTATTCATGATGTAGTTCATTTTAAAGGTACAAAAGATGGAATGAATATTGAAGTTGCTTTCCAATATTCAGATAGTTATAGCGAGAACTTAGTATCATTTGTTAATAATGTAAAAACAAGTGATGGTGGATCTCATGAAGTTGGTTTTAAAACTGCTTTAACAAAAGTATATAATGATTATGCTAGAAAAAATGGATATTTAAAGGCAAAAGATAGTAATTTAGAAGGTAATGATACAAGAGAAGGTTTAACAGCTATTATATCGTTACAAATACCTGAAAACTTATTAGAGTTTGAAGGACAAACAAAAGGTAAATTAGGTACACCTGAAGCTAGACCAGCCACAGAAGCAATAGTTACTGAAAATTTACAATTTTTCTTAGAAGAGAACGCGGCTATAGCTAAAGAAATCATGGGTAAAATGGTAAAAAGTAAAGCTGTAAGAGAAGCGGCTAGAAAAGCAAGAGATGAAGCTAGAAATGGTAAAAATAAGAGCAAGGTAGAAAAGAATTTATCAGGTAAACTTGCTCCAGCATCAAGTAAAAATCCAGCTAAGAACGAACTTTTCTTAGTCGAGGGTGATTCAGCTGGTGGATCTGCAAAAAGTGGTAGAGATAGAACTTTCCAAGCCATACTTCCTTTAAGAGGTAAAGTTCTAAATACTGAAAAAGTCAATCCAGCAGAAATATATAAAAATGAAGAAATAAATACAATGATTCATACTATAGGCGCTGGGGTCGGTAGTGATTTTGAAGTTAATGATTCTAATTATGATAAGATAATTATTATGACAGATGCCGATGATGATGGGGCACATATTCAAATATTATTAATTACTTTCTTTTATAGATATATGAAACCATTAATAGAAGCAGGACATTTGTATATAGCTAATCCTCCTTTATATAAAATGGCTAATTCTAAAAATACGTTCTATGCTTGGACTGATGAGGAAAGGGCTGAAATTTCAAAAGAACATAAAGGATTAGAAACACAAAGATATAAAGGACTTGGTGAGATGAATGCTGAACAACTATGGGAAACAACAATGAATCCTGATACAAGAAGTTTATTGAGAGTTAATATAACGGATGCAGCATTAGCTGAAAAAAGGGTAAGTGTTTTAATGGGTGATAAAGTAGAACCTAGAAAAGATTGGATTAATGAAAACGTAGTGTTTACTATGGAAGATAGTTATAGGGCTTAATATGTATAAGAAGTATGTTAAAAGAATATTAGATATAATTTTTTCAATTATTTTAATCGTTATATTATCTCCTATAATGATTATTGTAGGATTAATATCATTAATAACTACAGGTAATATTATCTTTGAACAAAATAGAGATGGATTAAATAAAAAAAGTTTTACGATGTATAAATTCAAATCTATGAAAGATAACCATGAAATACCTAAAATAATGCATATTATAAGATCATTAGGATTAGATGAAATATCACAATTATTTAATATTTTAAAGGGTGATATGTCCTTTGTAGGACCTAGACCATTTATAACTAATGAGCCATTACCTGATGATTATATAGATCCTATTATATATACAGTAAGACCTGGAGTTGTAGGATTAGCTACAGCTAAAGGCAGACGACGTGTATCACATACACAAAGACTAGAATATGATAAAGAATACGTATTAAATTTAAAATTTAGTTTAGATATTTATATAATTTTTGAAACCTTAATCGTTATATTAAAACAAAATACTAGAGGTGATTAGATGGAAGATATAGTTAAGAAAATACAAGATTATGCTTTAGAAGATATCATGGGTGATAGGTTTGCTAGATATGCGAAAGCTATCATTCAAGATAGAGCTATACCAGATGTTAGGGATGGACTAAAACCAGTTCAAAGAAGAATCCTATATGGTATGTATCATGATCATAATACTTACGATAAACCGACAAGAAAGTCTGCTAAGACAGTTGGATATATCATGGGTAATTTCCATCCACATGGAGATTCTTCCATCTATGATGCGATGGTAAGAATGAGTCAGTGGTGGAAACAATCAACACCATATATAGATATGCAAGGTAACAACGGTTCTATGGATGGTGATGGTGCAGCTGCTATGCGTTACACAGAAGCACGACTATCTAAAATTAGTAATGAACTTTTAAAAGATATTGATAAAGATACAGTTGAATGGGCACCTAATTTTGATGATACTGAATTAGAACCAACAACATTACCAGCTAAGTTTCCTAACTTACTTGTTAATGGTGCTAATGGTATATCTGCAGGTTATGCTACTAATATCCCACCACATAATTTAGGTGAAGTAATTGATGCAACAATTAAGCGTATTGACAGTCCTAATTGCCGTCTTGACACTATCCTTGATATTGTTAAAGGTCCTGATTTTCCAACGGGTGGTATTGTAGAAGGCAAACAAGGAATAGTAGACGCCTTTACAAAAGGGAGAGGTAAAGTAATTGTAAAGGCAAAAACTGAATTTGTAAAGGAAAAAGGTAAAGAACAAATTATTATTACTGAGATACCTTTTGATGTTAATAAAGCATTATTAGTTCAAAAAATAGATGGAATTAGAATTGATAAAAAGATAGATGGCATGGTAGAAGTAAGGGATGAATCTGATAGAACTAATCCTGTTAGAATCGTAATCGATTTAAAAAAAGATGCGAATAAAGATTTAATC
Source organism: Bacilli bacterium (assembly GCA_017484205.1). Taxonomy (GTDB): domain Bacteria; phylum Bacillota_I; class Bacilli_A; order RF39; family UBA660; genus RGIG9169. Next base: position 25,622 of record JAFUTO010000034.1, read on the forward strand.
TTAAACTATCTATATAAGAATAGTGACTTACAAATATCATATAACTATAATATGGTTGCTATAGTTAATCGTAGACCTATGACATTAGGAATACTACCTATCTTAGATGCTTATATAGAATTTCAAAAGGAGACAATTACAAGAAGAACTAAATTTGATTTAGCTACTTATGAAAAAAGATTACATATTGTAGATGGTTTCCTTAAGATGATATCTATCTTAGATGAAGTAATAAAAACTATCAGGGCTTCTAAGAATAAAAGTGATGCGAAGGAAAACTTAGTTAAAAAATTTGAATTTTCACAAGAACAAGCAGAAGCTATCGTAGTATTACAATTATATAGATTAACTAATACAGATGTAGTAGAATTAGAAGAAGAACAAGCTAATCTTAAAAAATATATTGCTGCTTTAAACATTATATTAAACGATGAATCTAAATTAAGAGATGTTATGAAACATGAACTTAAAAAGATAAAAGATGAATATGCAACTCCAAGAAAGACAGAAGTCAAAGATGAAATCACAGAAATTAAAATAGATGTAACTGAAACAATACCTAAGGAAGATGTTATTGTTATTATAACAAAAGAAGGATATGTTAAAAGAGTATCAAAAAGAAGCTATAATAAGGATGAACAAACTTTGGTTAAAGATGGAGACTATATTATAGGTGAATATGAATTAAATACATTAGATACTGTATTAATATTTACTTCATTAGGTAATTACTTATATGTTCCAGTATATGAAATGCCTGATTTAAAATGGAAAGAAATGGGTAAACACATATCTAATATTATTAAAGTTTCACCTAATGAGTTAGTTGTTTCATGCTTGCCAGTAAAGGATTTTAATGAAGATATAAATATTACATTCTTTACTAAGAATGGTATGATAAAAAGAACTAGATTAAGTGAATTTAAAGCTAGTCGTTATACTAAACCTATAAACTGTATGAAGTTAAAAGGTGATGACGAAGTTGTATCTGTTGAAACAAAAAATGGTAAAGAAGTATTTGTTTCTACTTACACAGGATATGGTTTGCGTTATTCTATAGACGAAGTTCCAGTAGTAGGTTTAAGTGCTTCAGGTGTTAAATCTATAAGTCTAAAAAATGATTATGTTGTAAGTGGTCATGTATTTGATGAAAATCTTGAATATTTAACTGTTATAACTTCTAAAAATACGGCTAAGAGAGTAAGATTATCCGAATTTGAGGTTAGTACTAGAGCAAGACGTGGATTAGTTATGGTTAGAGATGTAAAAACTAACCCATATAGAATTATAAAAACATTTATAATATCTAATAAATCTATAATAGGTATTAAATCATTAGAAGATATAAAAGAAATAAAAGATACCGAAGCTCCTATCTTAGATAGATATTCGACTGGATCTAATATTTCTTCAAAAAATATTGTAGATGCATTTAAAATAGCAAATATAGAAAAAGAAGAAAAAGAACCGGAAAAAGATATGCCTGAAGAAGTAGATTTAAAAAGTATTGATGAACGTATAATGACAATAGATGATTTTCTAGATAATATTGAAGAATAAAGAGTATAATAATACTCTTTTTCTTGTAAACTAATTGAAAAAATTACTTGATTAATATATTTTGGAAGAGGTATAATAAATATATAGAATAGAGGAGTGTAATATGAAGAAAAAAGGATTTACATTAATAGAGTTACTAGCGGTAATAGTAATACTAGCGATAATAGCATTAATAATAGTACCAGTAGTAGCAAACATAATAGAAAGTGCGAGATTTGGAGCAGCAAAAGATAGTGTATTAGAATATGTACATTCAGCAAATCAATATGGGGCTTTATCACTAGCAGGAGTAAGTGATGATGGATTAATTATAAATGGTTCACTAGAATCAGGAGTTAATGATAGTGAATTAGATAAGATAAAATATAGTGGAATTAAATTTGATTATATTTATATGGAATTCGATGAATCAAATAATGTAACTAATGGTAGCTTTTGTATCAATGGATATAGTATAGATTATAATGGTGGAGATGTATCTAGAACAATAGGATATTGTAATGAACAAGCAGGATTATATAATGATAATGGTAAACTAATTAAAACATGGGATGAATTAGTTGTTTTAGGATTAAATATAGAAAAGGATTATTCATATCCAACATATAATTCAACAACAGGACAATATGATTATGCATCTGACACCGGATATAGTATATTTACAAATAATAATTTAAAAGGTAAATTAGTAATTCCAAATAATGTAACACATATAGGAAATTATGTTTTTTATAATGTAGAAGGATTAACTGGATTAACCATACCAAATAGTGTAACTTCTATAGGTGCAGCATCATTTGGTGTTACCAAAATAGAAAAATAGTTATTCCAGGTTCAGTAAAAACAATTGGAAATGCAGCATTTACTAATAATGTAGCAACTAGTGTAATAATTAAAAATGGTGTAGAAAGTATAGGAAATTATGCATTTTCTAATAGAACTAATATAGTTGATACATTGATAATTCCGGATAGTGTCAAATCAATTGGTAATGGTTCATTTTCTGGTGGTGCCTACAAAAATGTAATAATAGGTTCAGGCGTAACTGAAATACCACAATATGCATTTGAAGCAAGTTCGACATTTAGTAATCTTGAAAAGGTTACAATGAGTAATAATGTTACATCTATAGGTTATTCAGCATTTGCAGCATCTATTAACTTAAAATCAATTAATTTTTCAAGTAATCTAAAATCTATAGATGCCAAGGCTTTTGAAAGATGCTATGCATTAGAAAGTGTTATTTTACCTGAAGGTTTAGAATCAATTGGCAATTCTGCTTTCAGTACTAACCAAGTGAATCCAGAAAGATCACAATTGAAATATGTTTCTATCCCATCTACAGTAACTACTTGGGGTTTTGATACTTTTTCATATAATAATAACTTAGAAACTGTAGTTATGGCAGATGGTTTAACAACTATAGGTAATCAAGCTTTTCAATATTGTAAAAAGATTGAAAGCGTAAATTTGCCATCTTCACTAACTTCAATTGGGGTAAATTCGTTTAGAGGAACAAATCTAAAACAAGTAATTATACCTGAAGGAGTTACAAAAATTGAATCTACTACATTTGGTCAAAATTCAAACTTAGAGACAGTAGTTATCCCGTCTAGTATGACACAAATTAGTTTTGATGCTTTTTATAATTCATCAAATCTAAAAAGTGTAACTTTTACCAGTCCTACAGGGTGGACTTTAAATGGGGCTTCTGTTGATTTAAGTAATCCAGAAACTAATGCCGCTAATTACGTTAATGCTAGAACAAGAGATGGTGGCTATGGACAATACGATTTAATCAAGAATTAAAAGACTCAACTAGAGTCTTTTAATTTTATTTATAATTATGTTAAAATTAATTAGGTGGTTTTATGTTAAAACTTGATAAATATTTTATAGAAAAAGAAATAGATAAATTTAATAAAAATGGTTATACAGGTTTTTTAAATGAACTTGAATTCAATAGTATAAAAAATATCTTAAATAAAAGACATATAAATTATGAAATATATAGATCATTTGAAGATGGTGATAGAATAATTATATACAAAGAATTACCTGATATAACATGTTTTAAAGTAATAACAAATAATCCATTAAAACATTCGGATATAATGGGTGCTTTATATAATTTTAATATAGATGAAGATATAATAGGTGATATTATAATTAAAGATGATAGTTATTATTTTATAATACTATCTAGCATGAAAGATTATTTTATTAATAATTTTAATACTATAGGTAAATATAAAGTTGATATAAAAGAAGTAAATATTCCAATTAAAGTAAGAAGTTATATTGAACTAGAATTTATTGTAAGCAGTACTAGAATAGATACAGTTATATCTAGAATAATAAATTCAAATAGAAAGTATATAAATGACATGATATCTAATAAAGATATAATATTAAACTATAATGTACTAACTAATAAAAGTTATATATTAAAAGAAAATGATATTTTTTCAATAAGAAGATATGGTAAATATAAATATATAGGTATAAAGAAAACAACTAAAAAAGATAATATTGTAATTAGTTTAAAAAAATACAATTAAAAAGGAAGTAAAACTTCCTATCTATTATTACCTTGGTTACCGAATGCACGAGAACCAATAACAATAACTAATAATATAAATAATACTAAGATAATAGCAGCACCATAACCACCATTATATCCTGTGTTTACTGGATATCCATAATTTGGGCAACAAGAGTTTCCATATCCAGAGTATCCTCCATAGTAATACATAGTGTACACCCACCTTTCACTATATCTTATTAAAAAATTAAAAAAATGTTTAATATAAAAGTCTAGATATTGCTATTTAAAAAAAACAAAATATATGGTATTATTAATATATAAAGGTAGGTGACAATATGAAAATCAAATCTGTGTTAAAAGATGCATACAAAGGTATTGATAAAGGTCTTTTATTTGTAACAATTTTTATGTTTGGTTTTGGACTATTAAATATTGTCACATCTTCTAGTAGAGAAGCTGTTTTAGTTAATAAAGCTTCAGTATATTATTATTTTTATAGACAAGTTATAATACTTGGAATATCATTAATTGCATCTATAGTTGCTTTTTGGTGCCCTACAAAAAAATACAAAAAATGGTGGTTACTATTATATGTAGTTGCATTAGGATTATGTGTTTATTGTTTTACTCAAAGTGCAAAACGTGGAGCTCAAAACTGGATTGTTATAGGTGGTTTTCAATTTCAACCAAGTGAACTTGCTAAACCAGTCATTATTATAAGTATTTCAGTACTATTTGAAAAATGGTATATGAGATTAAAAAATCCTGCTTTAATTAATGAACATTATTCTATTATTGGAATACTATTGTTTGTAGGTTTTTTAATACCTTTCTTAATCTTTTTACAAAAAGATTTAGGTACAGCAATGATTATTTCTGGTATTGTTGGAACTATGTTTTTATTTAGTCCGATATTATTCAAAGAAAAGCAAAGAATTATTAGATTGCTTATTATTTTGGTAATAGCCGTAGGGTTATTATTTAAGTTAACAAGTGGAAATAGAAGTATTTTATCTGATGCTCAAAAAGCTAGATTTGATTTCTTTAATCCGTGTAGCAAATACACAACAGGTGGTTATCAAGTATGTAATGCCTATATTGCATTTAATGATGGTGGTTTATTTGGATTGGGCATCGGTAAAAGTAAACAAAAATATTCATATATACCAGAGCCACATACTGATAGTATATTTGCAATTATTGGAGAAGAATGGGGTGTTATAGAGTCGTTAGCATTTGTTTTCTTACCTTATGCATTTATACTATATCGTATTATGGAAATTTCATCTAAAGCAAGTACTATAAGAGGAAGATATATTACTTTAGGAGTAGGAGTAGGTATATTCCTGCACATCTTAATCAATTTAGGTGGATTACTAGGTGTAATGCCACTTACAGGTGTTCCACTACCTTTCTTAAGTTATGGTGGAACATATACAATGTGTCTCATGATTTCACTAGCTTTAGTAGAAAGAGTCGCATATGAAACAAAAACTAAAAAAATAAAGGTATAACTGATGCATAATCATCAGTTTTTTGTTATAATATCTATGGTGATTGATTTGAAAAAGTATATATTTATAATTTTGGGAATTATTGTAGTATTAACTATTGCAGTAATAGTTTTAGTAAATAATGGAAAACATGAATATTTAGTTTATGAATATAAGACATATAATGAGTCAGGTGAAATAGAAAATAATACTTTAGAATATTATGAGACTAAAAAAGTAACTAATTATGTTAAAATAGATACATCAAAAGGAATAATTATGGTAGAATTATATCCTGATGTTGCACCTAAAACAGTAAGTAATTTTAAAAGTCTTGTTAAAAATAACTTTTATAAAAATATGATATTTCATAGAGTAATAAAAGACTTTATGATTCAAACTGGAGATCCAACAGGAACAGGTAGTGGTGGATCTAGTAGAACTATAAAAGGTGAATTTTCGTCTAATGGGATAGAAAACAACTTATCACATACAAGAGGAGTTGTTTCAATGGCGAGAAGTAATGCGAATGATTCAGCATCTTCCCAATTCTTTATCGTTCAAAAAGATTCAACATACCTAGATGGTAATTACGCTGCTTTTGGTAATGTTATTGCTGGTATGGAAGTAGTAGACAAGATAGCTACCGTTATGACTGATAGTAATGATAAACCAATATCTGAAATAAAACTAAATAGTATTACATTTATAAATATAAAGTAAGAGGTGAATTATGCAAGAATTGATAGAAAATATATTTAATGAAATATTAGAAAAAAATGGTATTCAAAAATTAAGAATATCTAAATCTAATAGACCGGATTTATGTGATTTTCAGTGTAACGAAGTATTTAAATTAGCTAAGACACTTAACATGGCTCCTATGGATATAGGTAATAAAATAGTCAAAGTAGTTAATGATTATAGCGATTTTTATAAGTATTTTAAAGAAGTTACATTTGTTATGCCGGGATTTATTAATATTAAAGTATCTGATTATATAATAAATGAATGTATTAGAAAAATGAATGTTGATCATTATGGTATAGCTAAACCAGAACATATAAATACATATATCTTGGATTATGGTGGATATAATATAGCTAAACCATTACATATAGGACATTTAAGACCTAGTATTATAGGTGAGGCAATTAAAAGAATAGTAATGTATAAAGGACACAAAGTAATAGCTGATGTGCATTTAGGCGATTTCGGCTTACAAATGGGTCAAGTTATATATGGTATTTTAAAAGACAACAAGGATATAGAAGATATAGATATTGATTATTTAAATAAAATATATCCAGAAATTAGTGGATTATGTAAGGAAAATGAAGAAGTAAAAAAAGAGTGCGAAAAAATAACTAAAGAACTACAAAATGGCAATGAAGAATATACTAATATTTGGAATAAAATATATCAAGTAAGTTTAGATGATGTTAAAGAATTATGTAATTATTTAGATATTCATTTTGACTTATGGCAAGGAGAGTATGATGCAAATAAATATTTAGATGATGTAGAAGCATTACTGAATGATAAGAATTTATTAGTTAAGAGTGAAGGCGCTTTAGTAGTTCCAGTAAAACAAGATGAAGATAATAAACCAATGCCACCAATGATGTTTAAGAAAAGTAATGGTGGATATGTGTATGATTCTACTGATTTAGCTACTATATATGAAAGAAAAACTAAGTATAATCCGGACTACATATTATATGTTACTGATTTTAGACAAAATCTACATTTTGAACAAGTATTTAGAGTATCTGAATTACTAGGCCTAGTTCCTTATAATAGGTTAATACATGCCTATAATGGTACGATAAATGGTACAGATGGAAAACCTTTTAAAACAAGAAAAGGTGATGCTCCGAAACTAAGAGAATTATTTGATATGGTAAAAGAAACATTTGTATCTTTAAAAGAATCAAATAAAGATATGAGTGATGTTGATTTAGATAAAATTACGAATGCGATTATTAAATTTGCTGATTTATCTAATTCAAGAGATAAAGATTATATCTTTGATATAGAAAAATTCTCTGGAGTTGTAGGTAAGACAGGTCCATATATTCTATATACGTATTTAAGAATTAATAAAGTTATTAAAGATAATATGTATAAAGAATTAGGCGATACTATTTATAATGATACTGATAGAAACTTAAGAATGAAAATATTAGAATTACAAAGTAGTTTTGAAGCATCACTAAAAGAATATAAACCACATTATATAGCAGAATATATATACAATTTATGTGTAGAAGCCAATAATTTCTATGAGAATAATCATATAAATGGATGTGACGATCAAGCTAAATTAAATGATTGGGTATATATATTAGATTTAACTAATAGAATAATTAAGGATATGTTATCATTATTAATGATAGAAATACCTAGTAAGATGTAATTGACTATAATAAAAAAAATAATATATAATGTATGTAGATGCAAGAATTTGCATAAAATAAAAAAGAGGAGTATTTGATTGCTATGTCAGATGCTTTACTCACTTATATGTGATGAAAACACCAGTCATGCGTTGATTTGGTGTTTTCGTATACAAATTTCTAATTTAGTGTTTTGGTATTCCATATAATTCGTTATCAGAATCATAAAAGAAACTTATGTGAATAGGGTTATAAGTTAAATATATAAAAGGAATATACATTAATAGAGTTAGTATTAATCCTAATTTATCATTTATAATTTGTTTATTTTTTAGTAAATGGTAACTTACAAATGCGGCTATAATATTACTAATAAATAAAATTATAAAAGTAATAATCATATTTTCTTCTAAAATCATTCTGATAGGTAAATATATTATTAAGAAAGAAAATATATTAGTTACACCTGATATTAAAGGATTAATACCTAAATTATTTAAAATCCAATTGTTTTTTCTAATAACGAAATACTCAATTAAACTAAATATTAAAACACTTGTATAAATCATTTTCATATGTTCAAATACACTTTCATTGACAGGAAAGAAAAAACTCGTTATAATATTGGGGATTAATTGATATCCAAAGTGTGTAATGGAACATAATATAAAGATAATAATTGGACTAATCATTTTCCATTTTTTAAAATCCATGCTATCACCTATATATATTATGTAAAGAAATATTAAAAATATGCAAAAAATAAAGAAAAAATTATGATTTTGTCGTATAATTTTGTATAAAGGGGTATTATTATGAACTTATTAACTCAAGAACAATTGAATAATATTAGAACAAGTGTTAATATAGTAGATGTAGTATCTAAATATATACCACTTGCACATAAGGGCAGTAATTACTGGGGTGTATGCCCTTTTCATAGTGATACCAATCCATCTTTATGCGTATCGCCAGATAAACAAATATTTACTTGTTTCGTATGTCATAAAACAGGTAATGCATTTAACTTTATAATGGAATTTGAACATGTATCATTTCAAGAGGCTGTTAAAAAAGTTGCAGATATGGGTAATGTTAAAGTAGATATTAATATAAAAAGCAAGCCTAGTATAAATAATAATTTATATAAGATATATGAAGATACTAATAAAATATATCAAAATAATATGAATACTACTTTTGGTAGTGAAGCTAAAAAATATCTATTTGATAGAGAAATAAATGATGAAATAATTAAAGAATTTGGTATTGGTTTGTCTATTAAAGCAAGAGATGTCTTAGTCAAAGGTTTAAGTAAGAAATATGAAATGAAGGATTTACTAGAGTCTGGGTTGATAATAAAGACTGAAAGTGGTATGATTGATGCATATCAAAATAGAATTATGTTTCCATTATGGGATTTAGAAGGAAGAATAGTAGGATATAGTGGAAGAATATATGATACAAAAGAAGGTTCTAAATACATAAATAGTAAAGAATCTAAAATATTTAAAAAAGGTGAATTATTATATAATTATCATAGATCTAGAGATATATGTAGAGAGTTAGATACTGTTATTGTTATGGAAGGATTTATGGATGTCATCGCATCATATAAAGTGGGGGTTAAAAATACCGTCGCGATGATGGGAACTGCAGTAACTAAATATCAAGCTAATTTAATTAAAAGAATGGCAAGTAATATAATTTTACTCTTTGATGGTGATGATGCAGGCGCTAAGGCAACAATGAGAAGCGTTGATGAACTTTTAGAACTTAATGTTACACCTAAGGTAGTAAGATTGGAAGATAATTTAGATCCAGATGAGTACATAAAAAAATATGGTAAAGATGCATTTATAGAAAAAATAAATAATCCTATGAATATTATGGATTTTAAACTTAGTTATTTAAAAAATGGTAAAAATTTAACTAGTGATGTTGAAAAAGCTAGTTATGTAAATGATATTCTTCATGAATTGGAACATATTAATGATGATATCTTAATTGAATTGACATTAAAAAAATTAAGTTTAGAATCTGGATTAGATGTTGAATTTTTAAAATCTAAAATAGTAAAAGAAGAAAAACCAAAAGAGAAAGTGACAGAGACTAAAAAAGTTGATATTAAAACAACAAAATATGAACAAGCAGAAGCAACACTTTTATACTATATGTTAAGAAGTAGTGATGCGATTAATGTTTATAATGACTATGTTACTAATATAAGAATACAAAAATATCGTTTTTTAGCACGAAATATATTACAATTTTATAAAGAATTTGGTAAAATAGACCTTGCGGCGTTTTTAGACACTTTAGCGTTCAATCAAGAAGCATTAGATACAGTAGGAGAGATACAAAGCCTAAACTTAAAAGAAGATATGAATAAAGATGACTTAATTGAATGTGCCAAAGTAATCCAAGAAGGTAATTATAAAGATGCGATTAAGGCTTTAGAAGAACAAATGAGTAATACAGATAATTTAGAAGAAAAAGTCAAATTAAGCGAGGAAATAAGAAAGCTAAAAGTGAGGAGAATGAAAGATGTTAAATGAAATAAAGAGTTTTGAAGAACGCAAAAAAGAATTAGTTAAAAAAGGTAAAGCTAAAGGTTTTATTACATATGAAGAATTAGCTAATAGTTTAAAAGGATTAGAATTAGATTCAGACGCTTTAGATGAATTATATAATACTTTCAATGAGAATAATATAGCTATAGTATCAGAAGATGAAGATGCATCATCTGGTGGCGACTCAGTTGATAAAATTATATTGGATGATGACTCATTAACTAAAGATTTAACAATAAATGATCCTGTTAGAATGTATTTAAAAGAAATAGGTCAAATAAAATTATTAACTTTAGAAGAAGAATCAGCTTTAGCTGATAGAGTAGCAGCAGGTGATGAAGAAGCTAAATCAATACTTGCAGAAGCCAATTTGCGTCTAGTTGTTTCTATTGCTAAAAGATATGTTGGTAGAGGAATGCTTTTCTTAGACTTAATCCAAGAAGGAAATATTGGACTTATGAAAGCAGTAGAGAAATTTGATGTATCTAAAGGATATAAATTTAGTACTTATGCAACTTGGTGGATAAGACAAGCTATTACAAGAGCAATAGCAGATCAAGCAAGAACTATTCGTGTACCAGTTCATATGGTTGAAACAATTAATAAACTAGCTAGAGTACAAAGACAATTAACACTTGAATTAAATAGAGAACCAACGGAAGATGAACTTGCTAAGAAAATGAATATGTCTATCGAGAAAATTCATGAAATATATAAAATTAGTCAGGAACCAGTAAGTTTAGAAACTCCAATTGGTGAAGAAGATGATTCTCATTTAGGAGATTTCGTACCTGATGAACGTAACATGAGTCCTGAGGAATTCGCGACTAATGAGATGTTAAAAGATGAAATAGCAGATGTATTACTTACACTAACTGAAAGAGAAGAAAAAGTTATTAGACTTCGTTTTGGTTTAGAAGATGGTAAATCTAGAACATTAGAAGAAGTTGGCCAAATGTTTGGAGTTACAAGAGAAAGAATTAGACAAATAGAGGCTAAAGCTTTAAGAAAGTTAAGACATCCATCTAGATCAAGAAAACTTAAAGATTATATGGAAAACTAATGAGTAAAAGATTAGAAACATTAGAAAGTTTAGTCGATACTAAAAAAGTCTTTGATGTAGGTTGCGATCATGGATTACTTGCTATATCATTATCTAAAAATCATGAAGTAGTTGCTTCAGATATAAGTGAAGCTTGCGTAATTAAAACTAAAGCAAATGTAGAAGAAGCAAAAGCTAAAGTAAATGTATTACAAAGTGATGGATTAAAGGAATTAGATATTAATAAATCTGATACTGTTATTATTGCTGGAATGGGTGCATATGGTGTAATTAAAATACTTAAAGCATCAATAGATAAAGTACCAAATACACTTATTATTCAGGCAAATAACAACTATGATATTTTAAGAAAAGAAGTAACTAATCTAGGATACTATATAGATATAGAAAAGACTTTATATTTAAATAGATGGTATGTTATTATAAGATTTAAAAAAGGTATTAAAAAATATAATAAAATGGATTATTTATTAGGTCCTGATCCAAGTAAAGAGTTTGTTTTATTTAATTTGAAAAATTATCAAAATACATTAAAAAAAATACCATATAGATATTTTATTAAAAGGATTAAAATTAAAATATTAATTCATAATATTAATAGAGTATATAACTTGCATTAAATATTAAAATAATATATAATGTATTTAGATGCATTTACTGCATAAAATAAAAAAGGAACACTTAATATGTCTGTGTTGAGTGCTGCCTATAAATAGGTGTCGCCTGTCTAAGATGAGTCAGGCGATTTCTTCTACACTAAAACTATAAATAGCAGTAGTATAAGTAAGAAGATGATAATTACTAAAGAAAAAACTAGAAAGTCTTTCTTGTTCATCTCCATCACCTCCTTTCGTTAGATTGGAGGCATCACCCAACTATTAAGTATTCCTATAAAATTGTATCACGAATGTTTGTTCGTGTAAATATAAAATTAAAATGAAAGATGTTTTTTCTTTCATTTTTTATTTAAAAAAAGTAGGTCCATTAGTATATTCATAAGTAGCTTCTTCATTATGATTATTATTTGCACTATATGTGTTTTCAGTATCAACTTTTTTAAATTCATTCATAACTCTAAACATTGTTTTAGTGTTTTTAATCATAGGTGATATTTCCTTAACTACTGGAATTGCTTGATTAATAACATTTAAAGTTCTTCCTGCGCCATTTAAAATAGAAGAAAATGAAATACCCCTAAATAAATTAGAAAAAAGTCCTCTAGAAGCATATGTGTAAGGAACATAATAAGGATTATAAAAATTCATATAATCATCCTTTCTAATTTATTATATGTTTTTTCACTAAAAAAGTTTTAAAATCATAAAAAGTATGTTATAATTGATATAGTGTAAAAGAATAGAAAAAGAATGGTGGGTGTCATATGAAAAAGACTAAAGAAAAATCATCTAATAATCAAGTTTTTTTCATACTTGCAATACCTAAATATTTATTTAAGGGTTTTTATGTCCTTTCATATCTATTGTATAAGGTGTTAAAAATTTTCGTAGGCTATATAATGTGGGGATACATTACATTAGCATATTATGTATACCTTTTAGTTGCATGGCCATTTAAACTAGCTAGAAAAGAAAAGATACTAGGTAGTAGGGCAAGGCAAGCTGAGGAACTTAGAAAAGCTAAAGAACAACTTGCGATTGAAAAACAACGTAAAATACTTGCTAAGCAAGATGCAAAAGAACAAGAGTTTATTAAACAACATGAAGCAAAATATAATGAGGAAAAAAGACGAGAGCAAGAAGAAGATTATGTTAATAAGAATGTTAAAATTGAAAAACATGATTTTAACTGGCTTCTTAACAAAATATTTAATGGTATTGCTTCAATACCTAAAAAGATTAAAAATGGCTTTATTAGGGCTTATCAAAATTCGGTTTTATATAAGAATGCACGTAATAAAGCAGATATCAATAGGCAAGCATTATTACTTAGTTTTGAAGGTGAAGATGCTGAAAAAAGTGAAGTTAAAATTGTATATGAATATATCGCTAGAGATGCAAATGGTAAGACTGTAAAGGGATACTTTGATGCATTTTCTAAAGTAGAAGTACATTCATATTTATTATCTGAAGGTTATGAAGTATATAGTATTAGAACTTCTAAATGGATTCAATTACTTCATGGTAGTTCAGGAAGAACAACTAATTTAAAAGTAAAAACAAAAGATTTAATCTTTATGCTTACTCAATTATCAACTTATATCAAAGCAGGTATACCATTAGTTGATTCATTAAAAGTATTAAGTAAACAATATAAACAAAAAGCATATAAGAAAATATTTACTGCACTTATATACGATCTTTCAATGGGTGATAGTTTCAGTGAAGCTTTATCAAAACAGGGTGAAGCATTCCCTAGATTATTAATAAACATGGTTAAGGCATCAGAACTTACAGGTGAACTTCCTGAAGCATTAGATGATATGTCAAATTATTATTCTGAAACAGAAAAAACTAAAAAACAAATGGTTTCAGCATTAACATATCCGATGATAGTATTGGTAGTTGCAGTTGGTGTTATGACATTTATCATGTTATATGTAATACCTAAATTCGTATCAATCTATGCTACTATTGATGATACGCAATTGCCAGCATTTACATTAGCAATTTTAGCTTTCAGTGAGTTCTTAAAAGCAAATTTTGTATGGATTATTATAGCTGTAGTAGCGATTATCATAATAGTTAGATATTTATATAAAAATGTTAAAGTTGTTAGAATTGGTATTCAATGGACACTTATGCATATCCCACCAATTAGTAATATTATCATATATAATGAAGTTACAATGTTTACTAAAACATTTGCTTCTTTATTAAAACATACAGTATTTATTACTGATAGTATGGAAATTTTAAATAAGATGACTAATAATGAAATATATAAAAGTATGATACTTGATACTATAACAAACTTAGCAAGAGGTGAAAAAATCTCAACAGCATTTGAAAATCAATGGGCTTTTCCAGTTCCAGCTTATGAAATGATTGTAACAGGTGAAAAAACTGGTCAATTAGCTGAAATGATGCAGAAAGTTTCTGAATACTATCAAGAGTTACATGCTAATGAAGTAACAAGACTAAAAGCTTTCATCGAACCAATATTAATAGTAGGGTTAACATTTATGGTTGGTGTTATAGTACTTGCTGTTATTATTCCAATGTTTAGTTTATATGAACAAATCGAATTACAAGCAGATTAAGGAGTGATGTGTGTGCAACTTAGTATATGTATTTTCTTATTTGTATTAGGAACTATATTAGGATCATTTTACAATGTAGTAGGATACAGATTACCAAAAAATGAATCAATAGTAAAACCACCTTCTCATTGTCCTAAATGTAATCATAGATTGGAACCATGGGAATTAATTCCTATAGTTTCTTTTCTTTTACAAAGGGGAAAATGTACAAAATGTAAGGAAAAAATATCATGGTATTATCCAATATTTGAAACAGCATGTGGTATATTATTTGTATTATCATATTTAAGTTTTGGATTAACATACGAATTAATAATTGTACTTACATTTATATCAATGTTGATGATTGTAATGGTTAGTGATTATCATTATATGATTATTCCAGATGAAGTACTTATATTTTTTGGAATAGCAATTATTGTAGAAAAATGTATTATCTATGGCATTAGTAATATACCAAAAACATTGTTATCAGGTGTTATTGCTTTTGCTGCAATGTATTTATTAAAAAAGTTTGGAGATTTAATATTTAAACAAGAGTCAATGGGTGGGGGAGATATTAAATTATTAGGAATATTTGGTCTAATGTTAGGATGGCCAAATGCATTAATATCAATTATAATTGGATCATTCATTGGTCTTCCAATATCTCTAATTGCAGTTAATTTAAAAAAGACACATATTGTGCCATTTGGACCATTTTTGAGTATGGGGGCCATAGTTGTATTATTAACTAAATTAGATATTGCAACAATTATTGAAGCACTAATGTGGTAAAAATGAGCTTATTGCTCATTTTTTTAATAAAAAAACGCAGCTATTGGACTGCGTTTACTATTTGACTATTATCTTTAACTGTAGGTGTAGCGACTACTTGAGTAGCAGTTTGTTGAGTCATTTGTTCTTGATGAGCTTTAGCAGCTTGATTTTGTTGATCTTCTTTTTCACCTAATGCTATTCTAGCTGTATCAATTGCACTCTTTAAGTCCATTCCACCTTCATTATCGCCTTCAGAAACATCATCTAATTCAATCAATTTTAATAATTCTTCAAATGTTGTAAGTCCTTGTTCAACTTTTTGTAGACCATCTTGAAGTAATGTTTCAACATCTGATTTATATACTAATTCTCTTAGTTCTTCTTTTGGCATACCACTACTTAAAGCATCTCTAATTTCTTGATTAATTAACAATACTTCATGAACTGCAATTCTTCCTTTATAACCATTTCCACATTGTTCACATCCTTGAGCACTATATAATTCTGTAATATCTTTGTGTAGAACTTTTTGGAATAATTCTTTTTCATAATCAGTAGCAGCTCTTTTAGCTCTACAATTAGGGCATAATCTTCTAGCTAACTTTTGAGATATAATACCTTCCAAAGCAGAAGCTAGTAAGTATCTTTCAACATCCATATCAAGTAAACGTTCAATAGTATTTAATGAGTTATTAGTATGGATTGTGGATAATACGATATGACCTGTAATAGAAGCTCTAACGGCAATTCTTGCAGTTTCATTATCACGAATTTCACCGATCATTATAACGTTAGGGTCTTGTCTTAAAATAGAACGTAATGCATTAGCAAACGTTAAACCTATTTCACTGCTAACTTGAACTTGGTTAATACCTTCAATTTCCATTTCTATTGGGTCTTCAACTGTAATAATGTTTGTATCTTCTTTATTTAGTCTTTGAAGCATTGAATAAACTGTTGTAGATTTACCTGAACCTGTTGCACCTGTAACTAGGATAATACCATTAGGAATACTAATCATTTGTAATATTTTTTTATAGTTTTTATCACTAAATCCTAAAGTTTCAAGTCCGGCTAAACTCATTGAATAGTCTAAGATACGGATAACGATTTTTTCTCCGTTACTTGTAGGTAAACAAGAAACACGAAGATCCAATGGAATATCTTGTAATGTTGCTTTAATCGCACCATCTTGAGGTAGTCTTGATTCAGTAATATTCATTCCAGATATAATCTTAATTCTTGTAACTAAGTTTTTCTTAATTGTATTAGGAACTTCAGTATAATCAATTAATTGTCCATCGACACGGATTCTTATTTTCATATAATCTTCCCAAGGATCAAAGTGGATATCTGATGCACCTCTTTTACTTGAGTCGACTAATATTTCATTTACAACTTCAACAACAGGTATTTTATTATAATCAAATACTTTTAGCATAAAACATCTCCCTCTATTCTTTTATACTAATATAATTATATAATATTTATGAATTAAAAACAATAGAAAATGTTTTATTTAATTCAACTATTATGATATAATTATAATAGGTGAGGGTATGAGTAAGAAGGGTTTTACACTAGTAGAAGTGTTAGTTTCATTAACATTAGTAACAGTAATAGCAATATTTTTATTTCAAATAATATATGTTTTGCATGATGTGTATTTAGAAAAAACTGTTAAGAGTGAACTTTATATTGAAAGTTCTAATTTATCTAATGTTATCAATAAAAGTATTTTAAATAGAAGTAGAGAAGGTGTCACTATTACTTCAGTTACAAAAAATAATGATGATTCAGTGACTATTAAATTTTCTGATAGAAGAACTATGCAGATAAATATTGATAGAAGTTCTAATACTATAAGTTATGGGGATTATAGTGTATCTATATTACCAAAAGCTAATATTGGTAATATAGAAGTGTACTATAATTATGAGATGGTAGAACTTGCTAACAATGGCGTAGCTTATATTAGAATACCAATAACAAGTGAAGAATATAATAATGATTTTAGTGTACGTATCTTCTTTAGGTATAATAGTACTAAAACATTAATAACGGGGTGATAAAATGAAAAATAACAAAGGTTATGCGATGACTGAAGCATTTATAGTATCAGCTATTGTTTTAACTGCTTTAGTATTAATCTATGCACAATTCGCACGAGTTAATAGAGGTTATACTGATGCATATTATTATAATAATGTAAATGGAATATATGCTCTTAATCAAATAAGTACATATTTAAATGATGAAGATATATCTGTTTTAGCTAGTGCTTTAACTAGTTATGTTGATATTACTAATTGTAGTGAGACATATTTTACTAAAACCAGTTATTGTAATATATTAATTTCTTCAGCGAATATTAAACACTTATTATTTACATATAATAATAAAGACTTTTTGATTTCTTCATTAAGTATGTATAATCCATATGATTTAAGAATGCAAAAATTTATAAAAACAGTAGATGATTCTGATAGTACATATAACTATATGTTAGTAGCGGAATTTAATGATGGTAGTTATGCCGCTATACCATATAATTATGAATATAATGAACCGGTTACATATGCTGTATATCCTACAGGTACACCAATATATTATGATGTAGATGCAGGTCGAATTTGTTCAGAAACAGAATCAGAAGCTAATTATGCTTCTAACACAGTTATGGGATTAAGTGAAGGATGCATGAGATTTTATACACTTATTGATAATAAGTATAAATCTACAATTGATTTAATATTAGATCATAATGTTACTGTAGCAACAGCATGGGGTAATGCAGCATCTGAGATGAATAGTATTACAGCAGAATGGGAAGGTTTAGAAACACCTGATAATTATACTCAAAATATATTAGATACAAATGGAAATCCAACTACAAACTCTATAAATTATAAAGATTTAGGGTATAATTCTAGATTAATAACTGCGGATGAAATAGCAAGAATAGTAGGTAAAGAAGGCTGGAGTTCTGAAACAGCTTCAAAAAATACTGATAAGTTTTATTTAGATGGTGCATATGGAACTACATGGCAAACACAAGTAGCAAGATATAAGGGTGCAAGTCATTATGGATGGTTATATAGTTATTTATCAGGTTGTGAAAACTTTGGCTGTGATATCAATGGCGATGGAACTAATTCATTGGGTTATTGGACATTTAGTAAAGAAACAAAGAGTGTTAATTACTGGTTGATTTTAAATAATGGTATGCTTGATTCAAATGGTTCAGGCCAAGGAGCAAGAGGAACAAGACCAGTAATTAGATTATCAAAAGCTAAAATGCCTGAAATTAAAAGCGTATATGAAGTAGGTCAAATAGTTTACTTTGATGTAAGAAAAGGAAAGGCTTGTACAGAAGAAGAGGCTGCAGCAAATGTAAATGCAAATGGTATTCCAACAGGAATAAAGGATAATTGTATGAAATTTTATGTTGTAAAAGAAAGCCCGGCTACAAGTAATAAAGTAGAAATGATATTAGATCATAATACAAGGGTAACAGTAATTTGGAATTCAACTCAGATAAATGAAAATGGTCCAGTTGAAATACTAACTGCTCTTCATGAGGATACTGATAGTTGGGTAGGAACAATAACACCAGAAAATTTTACATATACTTTTACTAAAAGTTCTACAGAGTATTCATATACTATTCCATATAAAACAGGTGATGATAATGGACCGTTCAAAGCTAGATTATATAGGAATAATGAATTAGCATTTGCTTCGAATACTTGGCTTGTAGATAATTTAAAAGGTCATGGCGATGATAATTCATATAATTATAGCGATGGTATGTGTGCAATATCAGGAACTTGTAGTTTAAATGGTTATTGGACAAGTGATGCAAATTCAACAAAAGCTGCATGGAGAGTCGATAGGAATGGTATGAATGGAACTACAACTACTGAAAATGGATGGTCCGGTGGTTTACGCCCAGTAATTATTGTTGATAAAGATAATTTAACACAAGAAAATGGAGATTAGTCTCCATTTTTTGTATGAAATATATTTTAAAGTAATCAATTTTATTATATAATATATATGTATTAACAAACTTGCCAATGGTTAATACCTTACAATTTGGGACGATAATTTATATTTTTAGGCAAGGAAAATATATCTATTCGAGGTATACCTTTTAGAGAGGGTATGCCTCTTTTTTGTTAGAAAGGAGGAATGAAATAATATAAAGTCCAATTGTATAAGAAAATAAAAAAAAGAAAGGGAAGATATTATGAAAAATGAAATAGTTATATTTGAAAATTAAGGAGTTAAATTAGAAGTAAATATGCAAGATGAAACTGTATGGTTGAATCAAGGACAAATGGCAGAATTATTTGGTAAAGACAGAAGAACAATTACAAGACATATTCAAAATATTTATAAAGATGGTGAATTAGAAGAAAATTCAGTATGCTCATTTTTTGAGCATACCGCTAATGATGGTAAGACATATCAAGTTCAATATTATAATCTTGATATGATAATTAGTGTTGGTTACCATGTCTAGAATCTAGCAGTAAAAGACACAGAAAAATTGTTGATGTTTGTGACTATAAACAAAACGAAAATAAAGATATCAAAGTAATAGTATCTATAATAAATTAGAGATTATCAAGTTTTTCAATCATTGATATCTATATTGAAAGTTAGGAAGGTGAATGATGAATGAATGATGTAATTGTTAAAGATGATGTTGTAATAGAAAATTTAATTTATGAAGTTAGAGGAAAACAAGTAATGTTAGATTCTGAAATATCTGCAACCAAATGATATCAAATAGATTAGTGGATTTTTTAACAATTAAAAGTGTTAATAAGTATATAATTATTTTATCAATATTAAATCAATGATTATTATGAATTAGTAGTAAATAACATATTAAAAAATATACCAAAATATAGTATAATTTAGTTAATAGTTTAATAAAAAGGAAGGTGACACAATTATGAAAAATTTACAAATTAGAAATTCAACAGCAGAATTTTTAATATTTACTAAACAAAATAAAGAAAAAACAATCGAAGTAATAGTAGATGATGATTCTGTTTGGTTAAGTCAAAAATTAATGGCTGAATTATTTGGAACTACTAGGAATAATATTACAATGCATTTAAAGGATATTTTTAGTAAAGAGTTAAATGAAAATTCAGTATGTAAGGATTTCTTACATACTGCTGAAGATGGTAAAAAATATAATACAAAATATTACAATTTAGATGTTATTATTGCAGTTGGCTTTAAGGTTAATAGCAAAAGAGCAATTGACTTTAGATTGTGGGCTATCAATATTTTAAAACAATATTCAGTTAAAGGTTATGTATTAGACAAAGAGAGGCTTAAAAATGGTGCTTTTCTAGATGCAAATTATTTTGATGAATTATTACAAGAAATTAGAGAGATAAGAATTAGTGAAAGAAATTTTTATCAAAAAATAACTGATATATATTCAACTAGTTTAGACTATAATTCTGAGTCTCCATTAACACAAGAATTTTTTAAGACAGTTCAGAACAAAATGCATTTTGCCACACATGGAAATACTGCTGCTGAAGTTATTGTGAATCGTGCAAGTCATAAAAAAGAACATATGGGATTAACGAATTGGAAAAATTCTCCTAAAGGTAAAATTATGGCAAGTGATGTTGTTATTGCTAAAAATTATTTAACAAAAGATGAACTTAAATCACTAGAAAGAATAGTTACAATGTATTTAGATTATGCTGAAGATCAAGCAGAAAGACATATTCCAATGACTATGGAAGATTGGAAAAATAGACTTGATGTATTTTTACAATTTAATGGGCGAGAAGTATTAGATAATCCAGGAAAAATTTCCCATAAAATTGCTGAAAGTTTTGCACTATCAGAATTTGAAAAGTATAGAGTTGTTCAAGATAAATTATTTGAATCTGATTTTGATAAATTTTTATTAGATATAAAAAATGAAAATTTAGATAAATAAATTATTGTTGTTAACAATATATAAATGTAATTAATAAAAACGTGTCATTTGGTAGCTACAACTGATTTAGCACGATTATATGAATGTGCTAATGGAACTAAATCTATAAATTTAGCAGTTAATAGAAATATAGAAAGATTTCTAGAAGATTTTTATTTTCAACTTACTAAGGAAGAATATAATAATTTAGGTGGAGTTAGAAAACTGCCATATGTATTCACTGAACAAGGAGTAGCAATGCTTGCGACCGTTTTAAGAACAAAGGTTGCTTCTCAAATGAGTATTTCAATAATGAGAGCATTTGTAACAATGCGTAAATACATATCATCTAATTTGATTGAACAAAAATTTATCAATAAACAAGTTCTAAAAAATACTGAAGATATAAAATTGTTGAAAGAATCATTTCATAAATTAGAAGAAAAGCGAAAAGTTAATGAAATATATTTTAATGGGCAAATAAGATATTAAAAGATTATTTAATAAAGGGATATGCTGTGAACGAAAAGAGATTAGAATATTTAGAAAAGAAGGTTAAACTAATTGATATTGTATCTAGAATAGAGGAAGATATAAGTGGTTCTGAAGCTAAAGAAATAATTAAAGTAATTAATACTTATAATGATGCTTTAGATTTATTAGATGAATATGATCATAGGACTGCAGTTAAACCAAGTGGTATTAAAAGTAATACTAGGATAACATATGATAATTGTATGGAAATATTTCTATGCTTAAATTTTCAAGTGATATTAATTGATTTAATAATGAATTTTTTATGTAAAAGGTAATATTGTGTGGCAAATATTACTTTTATTTGTTATAAAAATTAATATTATATGAAATCAAATAATATAAATACTAATAGCCCAGATATAGCTGTATGTAATATTCTAGCTATTAAATAGGGAATATATTTAATATTGGTATTACTTATAATAGAATATATTTGTACATGTATAGCTAAACCTCCAAAAGATATCATCATTGTAGACAACATAGTTTTATATTTTAATGATATAGTAAGCATAGATACATATTTTAATCCACTAGTCATTTCTAATAATCCATTTAATATAGAAGTGGTTAAATTATTAAAAGAAAATGTATTATTTATAATAACACATAAAAATGAAAATACTGAAATAGAACCTAATATAAGTAATAATGTTTCAATGGCATCTTTTATACTTTTCGAAAGTACACTACCTAAAGAGTCGCTATTATCTATTCTTTTGTTCATTTTAACTACAGCACTTTTAATACTTATTTTAGAATTATCAAAAGAATTGTGGTAATTTTTAAATATAATACCTATAATAATATTAGTAAAATAATGAATTATAAGTATGAATATGGATATTTTTTTATTATCCAATAACGTAGATAATGTACCTAATATAAATAAGGGATTAGAAAAATGTGTAAACATAAGAGCTTTTGATGCAATGTTAGAATCAATCGAAGATTTATCATATAACTCTTTAATATATTTACTACTGCTTGGAAAACCTGATAGCATACTCATAATAAAGACAAATGATACATTGCTGTTAATTCCAAATAATCTCATTAGAGGTTTAAATAATTCACTTAATAATTCGACAAAACCATAATTAATTAAAAAACTAGATATAATAAAGAATGGAAATATAGATGGAAATACATTATTTTTCCATATTTCAAACGCAAATTTTACACTATTTAATATTTCATAACTATTATTTAATATTTGATATGATATAATTAATAAGAGAAGTATTATAAATATATTTTTAATTGTTTTGATAATATCACCTCGGAGGTTTAATATGACTAATAAATTATATATGAAAATTGGTAAAATATTAAAAGAAAACAAGTTTATTTTATCAATAATATTAATAATGTTACTTAATTTTATAGAGTTTCCTTACTATATAAATGCACCTGGAGGGATTGTTAACTTAGATAAAAAAATAGTAATTGATAATGAATATAAAAGCAAAGGGACATTAAATATGGCTTATGTTACAGAATATAGAGCTAATATATTCACACTTTTATATGCCTATTTAAATCCTAATTTTGATATATATAAAGCAGAGGATTATTTAGCTCCATCTGATACATATGAAACAATGAGCTATAGGGACTCTTTAGAGTTAGAAAATGCACTTGATAATGCTATTATTTTAGGATATACAAAAGCAGGCGAAAAAGTAGATGTAAAATCTAATGATATGTATGTTACTTATATATATAGTGAGGCAGATACTGATATAGAAATAAAAGATAAAATAGTGAAAATAAATGAAGAAGATGTGTATGATTTAAAAAGTGTAAAAAATATCATAGGAAAATATGATGTTGGAGAAAAGTTGGATATAGAGGTTACAAATGATAATAAAACATATCATAGATACGCTTACATTAAAGAAGAAGATGGTTTCAAATATGTTGGTATATATATAACTCAAGATAAAGAATATGATGTAGAAAGAAATATAAAATTGAAATTTAAAAATAATGAATCAGGCCCATCTGGAGGACTTATGCTAACTTTAGAAATCTATAATGAATTAACTAGTGATGATATAACACATGGTAAAAAGATAGTAGGTACAGGTACTATTGATGAAGATGGTAATGTAGGAGTAATAGGTGGAGTAAAATATAAACTTAAAGCAGCAGTTAAAAATAAAGCTGATATATTTTTGGTACCAGTAGATGAAAACTATGAAGAAGCAATGGAAGAAAAAGATAAGAACAATTATAAAATAGAAATTATTCCTATTAGTACATTAGATGAAGCACTTGAATATTTGAATAATTTAACATATTAATATTATTAGAAGATGTTTTTAGCGACGGACTATTTAGTTCCAAGTATTTTGATAACATTTTCTTTTTTATTCAATTATTGCTTTTAGAATAATGTTATAAAAAATATTTATTATATTTCAATTTATTTAAAAAATATTTGATTTATGATAAAATATAAAGTGGTGGTAAATATGACAATGGCAGAAGTAGATAAGACTAAATTAAGTCCAGGTATGTTACAATACTTTGAATTTAAAGAAAAGAATATGGATGTCATATTATTCTTTAGATTAGGTGACTTTTATGAGATGTTTTTTGAGGATGCAATACTTGCATCTCGTGAATTAGAATTAACATTAACTAGTAAAAATGCAGGATTAGAAGAACGAGTACCTATGTGTGGAGTACCATATCATGCAGCTGCAGTATATATAGAAAAATTAGTTAATAAAGGATATCGAGTTGCCATTGCAGAACAAGTAGAAAACCCTAAGAACGCTAAAGGGATTGTAAAAAGAGAAATTATTCAAGTAGTATCTAAAGGTACTATTATAAATAATGAATCATTAAACGAAAAAGAATATAATTATATTGGTAGTATTATGGATTTATCGCATGCATATGTACTTACTTATACAGATATTACAACAGGTGTTATATATGCATCAATGATAGAACATACACCATCTAAATTAGTTAGTGAAATAGTGAGTTTAGGATTAAAGGAAATTATTGTATCAAATTCTTTTGATAGAAGTATCACTAATTTACTTAATAAAGAGTTTAGTTTAGTTATAACTTATTCAGATGATATTAAAGATATAGATGAATATAAATATATATATGAAGATGTAGATGATATTAGATATATAAATGGTATAAAGTATTTACTTACATATATAACTGATATAGAAAAAAGAGTCCTTACGCATTTTGAAAAGGTTATTATAAAAAATAAAGATGATTATTTAAAAATGGATATTCATACGAAAAGAAATTTAGAATTAACTGAAACATTAAGATTAAAAGAAAGACAATATAGTCTTATATGGTTACTTGATAAGACTAAAACAGCAATGGGTTCTCGTATGCTTAAAAACTATATTGAAAATCCACTAATAGATATAGATAAGATAAATCAAAGATATGATGTAGTAGAAACATTATTGAATGAATTTATATTAAAAAGTGATTTAGATAAGTATTTAGATGAAGTATATGATTTAGAAAGACTATCAGGTAGAATTGCCTTTGGGAATGCGAATGGAAGAGATTTATTACAACTAAAAAATTCAATAAGAGTATTACCTGAAATAAAGAAAATATTGAATAGTATTAATTATAAGGATGATATAGAAGAGTTAAATGAATTATATGAATTAATAGAAAACGCTATATATGAAGAACCACCTATAAGTATCAAAGAGGGATATTTAATCAAAGAAGGATATAATAGTGAGTTAGATGAATTAAAAGATTTAAGAAAAGGTGGAAAAGATTTCATCGCGAAGTTTGAAAATGAAGAAAAAGAACGTACTGGTATTAAGACATTAAAAGTTGGATATAATAGAGTATTTGGTTATTACATTGAGGTATCTAAAGGTCAGATAAAAGATATAAAAGATGAATATGGATATGAAAGAAGACAAACATTAGCAAATGCAGAAAGATATATTTCTCCTATCTTAAAAGAAAAAGAAGCGTTAATATTAAACGCAGAAGAAAAGATAATTGAACTTGAATATAACTTATTTTGTGAGATAAGGGATGAAGTTAAAAGATATATTCCAAGATTACAGCGTATCGCAAAAATAATAAGTGAAATAGATGTTTTATCTAGTTTTGCAACTGTATCAGAGGATAATAATTATGTAAGACCTAATCTAACTACTGATAGATCTATGCATATAAAAGATAATAGGCATCCAGTTGTTGAAAAAGTGTTAACTGTACCTTTTGTAGCTAATGATATTGATATGGATGATGATACTAATATCTTACTTATAACAGGACCTAATATGGCAGGAAAATCTACTTATATGAGAGAACTTGCTATTACAGTTATAATGGCCCAAATAGGATGTTTTGTTCCAGCAAGTGAAGCAACAATACCAATATTTGATGCTATATATACAAGAATAGGTGCGTCTGATGACTTAGTATCAGGTGAATCTACATTTATGGTAGAAATGAGCGAAGCAAATCACGCGATTAGTAATGCAACTCCTAATAGTTTAATTTTATTTGATGAGCTTGGTAGAGGAACTGCTACATATGATGGTATGAGCTTAGCTTATGCTATAATAGAATACGTTCACGAATTAGGATGCAAGACACTATTCTCAACACATTATCATGAACTTACAGATTTAGATACCAAGTTAAAACATTTGAAAAATGTTCATGTTTCAGCATATGAAGAAAATGGTAATATTACTTTCTTACATAAAATAAAAGAAGGTGCGATTGATAAAAGCTATGGTATACATGTAGCTAAATTAGCTAATTTACCTGATAAAGTTATTAAAAAAGCAGAAGAAGTATTAAAAATATACGAAGGTAATGACAATAAGAAGTCTATGAATATTCAAGAAAGTTTACCATTAGATGAATTGGTACATAATGATTATGATGATGTAATAGATAAAATAAAAGAAATAGATGTATTACATATAACACCTATTGAAGCTTTAAATGTTTTATATGATTTAAAAAATAAGATAGAATAATTTTACATAAAAGGTAAAAAAAGTATTTAATAATATTTCATTATTTTGATTTATTTGTTATAATTTTTTAAGAAGGGTGATAAAATGAAAAAGAAAATATTTATATTAGTATTAGTAGCAGTTTTATTTATAACAGGATGTGGTAAAAAGAAGGATGAGGATACTTCAAATCAAGCATATAAAAATACCAATGGATTTATTTCATATGAATATAATGCTTTATTTGATAAATTAGAAGAGAAGACATTAGTGGATGGAATTACTTATAAAGAACTTACATGGAATGAAGAGAATGGCACTCATTTAGAAATAATCGTATATAATAATACAGATAAAATGTATTATTTATCAGCAACAGTACAAGGATACAAAAATGGAGCTGCAATAGAAGATGAAAAAGAATATGCTTGGGAAGCAGTAAATGCTCATTCAGCATATACTCTTAGTTTTGTTTTATATAGTGCAGATAAGTATGAAATAGAATCTTTAGAAGCTTATGAAAATGATGATACAAAAGAGTTAGAAGAAGATGCATATACTTTTGAAAGTTATACTATAGATAATATATTAGAAGAAATGAAGATATTTTTTAAATTTAATGGAGAAGGAAAAAATATTACTAGTATAAGACTAATTGCATTTAAAGATGGGAAACCTGTAGGTACACTTGATAATTTCTTGAATTTAACAGATGCGAATGGAAATTTTGTTAATGGTGAAGTTGAAAACAAAGGTGATAGATCTTTTGCGTGGTTTTTCGATATTGGTGAAGAAAATTTTGATAATTTTGATAGCTATGTATATTTCTTATCTGGATATTATGAATAAAAATAAAGGACTAAAGTCCTTTATTTTTTAATACTAACTTTTTAGGCAATCTAGCTAATTTATCAGGGGTGTAGTTTCTCACTAAAATCATATTTTTTAAAAGTGTAGGATTATTTGCTAGTTTACTTTTAAAACCTTCTAGTTCATGTTTATTAAAATATGGATTTATTTTTTTAATTGTTTCATCAAACATCTCACTAAATGGATTAATATTATTTTTATCCCAAGGTTTAATCCAATATAAGTCATAACTATGTAATATTATAGGATTTTTACGCGCTTCAATAAGTTCTTCATAAGATTCTTGCATTCTAGGACTACCACATAAAAATTTTAATTCTAAATCATTAAATATAAAAGGGTATGTTCCTACATTATATTGTAAAGGTAATTTTGATATATCATTTTTCATAACAATATTAAGAGTATCCTGATCAGGAAATCTTAAAGGAGTATTATTATACTTTAAGAAAAATCTTATTTTATTATCCATTTCCATATCTAACCATTTATCTGTATTAATGTATAAAACTCCTGAATTATAATATCTATTCAATTTAAGTTGTTTTCTATATTTATTAGAAGTTATATCAGAACATGCATTAATTAAATTGTCTTTATATATCTCTATATTTGATAAGTCATTTACTATAAATGTATCACTATCTATATATAATAAGTTATGTATATTTTTATTATATTTTTTTAAAATTTTTGGGTAGAATAATCTAGCATTAGCAGCATGACAATCACTCCATTTAGGTATTGAACATTTAACTTCTTCCATAGGATATAGTTCATATTCAATATTAGGGTAGTTGCACATAAAGTTATCTATATAGTTATAATCATCATCTAGAAAGTTCTCACATACAATATGCAATCTAATGTTAGATAGATTACTATTGTGTATTAGAGAGTATATTGAACATAACATTATATCAATATATTTAATATCTATAGTATATAAAATATCAGTGTATTGCATATTATATCTCCTTTCACAAGTTCTAATTATACTATATTTTTTAAATAAAATAAATATTCAATTTACTATTTATTTAGTTTATTTTATGATAAAATGAGTATATAGATGTATGTTGTTTGTTGTACTCGCGCATTGTCGCGAGTTTTATGTTCCAAGAAAGGATGAAATAATATGATAGAAACTGAGGCAAACAATGAAAGAAAATATGTATTAATTAGTAAAAATGGATATACAAAAAGTATTACATTAAAAGATGAAATTTTATATGCTTTAAAAAATAGGAAATCTAATAATAAGATCATATTGAGTATAGTTAATGCTGAAAACGCTAGAAAAATAGAAAGACTAACAGGTTTAAAAGTAGAAGGTAGGAATCAGGTTTTATATGATAATGATATTCGACATATATTACTGACTCATCAAAATGAAAAAAAAGAGATAATGAAGCATCAAATACCTGTTTTAAATGATGATATTGCAAATATACCTAATATAATAAATAATCCAGATAACATTATTTTAGGCACTTTGAATAGAGAAGGTCAAACTATTAGATATATAAAAAGATATGATGAATATGATACATATGTCGTAGAAGTTATTCCAAAGAAAAGTGATTTGAAAATAAAAACAATGTGGAAAGTATCCACACTAGCTAATAGTAATAACTCCTAGCTTAACGTCTGAAACGCAAGTGAACTTCCACATTGAATAAATAAAATATATCATAATTTAACTACTATGTCAAATATGATACATTAATAAGATATGCAAATTTCTTGATATAATTCAATTAATTTAGTTTATTTTATGATAAAATGAACATATAGATGTATGTTGTTTGTTGTACTCGCGCATTGTCGCGAGTTTTATGTTGCAAGAAAGGATGAAATAATATGATAGAAACTGAGGCAAACAATGTAAATAACAATTCAATATGTATAACAAATAATCTAGAAAATGACATTGATTATTTGTTGTCAAATGGACCAGTTCGTGGTTTAATTCAAGTTAAAAGTGAAACACCTATGATATTACAAAAATATGGTGTAGAAAATCTCCCTATTGCAATGCAATCGACTCATATACTTGAAAATGTATTAAATGTAGCCGAGGCATATAAAAAGGGATTTAAAGTGACATCCTCTACCCATTATCATGGTATTGGTAAAGAACAATTTATAAAGTCTATAAAAGCACTTGATAATCCTATACAAATATATAAATGGAAAAAGAACAAATATAACAATTATACCTCAGATGATTATGTTATTTTAACCAACATATTGACAGAGAATAATGAAAGAATAATAATTCCAATGGTACTAAAGAAAAACAATATTAAGAATATATACGAAATAACCACTGGAAAATTAATTAAAACTTCAATAAATGAAATTAAAACAATATATGGAAAGAAGCAAGTCTATTATTATTTAAATAGATATCTAAAGGATGGTAGTTTAGTTAGCTTGAATTTAAATAAAAACAGAGATGGTGGTGGAATCCAATCTTCCACGGACATCTCTGCTAATAAATAAAATATATCATAATTTAACTACTATGTCAAATATGATACATTAATAAGATATGCAAATTTCTTGATATAATTCTATTAATTTAGTTTATTTTATGATAAAATGAATTAGGTGGTACTAATGGAAAATAGAAGTGAAGCAAGAAAAAAAATAATGACCATATTATATCAAATGAATGTATATGATAAAAATAAGATGAATTATAATGTTGATGATATTATAAAAGAAGTATCAGAGGTTGAAAGTGAATTTATAAAAGAAACTGTATATGGTGTTATTACATATAAAAACGATATAGATAATTTAGCTAATAAATATTTAAAAAACTGGACTATAGATAGATTGGGCAATACTGATATTGCTATACTTAGAATGGGTATTTATGAACTTATGTACACAGATACTCCAGATATTGTATGTATTAATGAAGCTATAGAACTAGCTAAGGAATATAGTGATGATGATGTTAGAAAAATGATTAATGCTACAATGGATAAAATATACCATAGTAAGTAGGTGAGTTATGGATAATAATTATCAGACAATAGGTGAATTTACTAGATACCTTAAATTAATGTTTGATACATCTACTAAGATGAGAAATGTTTATTTAAAAGGTGAAATATCTAATTTAAAAATCCATACTACAGGACATATATATTTTTCTTTAAAAGATGAAACTAGTAAAATAAATGCGATGATGTTTTCTAGTTCGGCTAAGAATTTAAAATTTGTACCTCAGGAAGGCATGAAAGTATTAGTACATGGTAGAGTATCCATATATGAAGCAACAGGTAATTATCAAATATATGTTGATAATATGGAAGAAGATGGATTAGGTAATTTATATATTGAATTTGAAAAATTGAAGAAGAAATTACAAGAAGAAGGACTATTCGCGGAGGAACATAAAAAACCGATACCTAAATATCCTAAAAAAATAGGTGTTGTAACAGCTTCTACAGGGGCTGCTATTAGAGATATAATATCTACTATTAAAAGAAGATACCCAATTGTAACTATATATTTATATTCGTCTTTAGTACAAGGTGAAGGTGCCAAAGATGATATTGTAAGAAATATAAAAAGAGCAAATGAAGATGATTTAGATGTATTAATAGTAGGACGTGGTGGTGGATCTATTGAAGATTTATGGCCATTTAATGAAGAAGTAGTCGCACATGCTATATATGAATCTAGAATACCTATTATATCTGCTGTAGGTCATGAAGTTGATTTTACTATAGCTGACTTTGTTGCTGATAGAAGAGCGGAAACACCAACAGGAGCTGCTGAAATAGCCGTACCTAATATAGGTGATGTAATAGGACTTATAAATAATTATAAAATTAGATTAAATGGAAGTATGAAAAAACTAATTGATTTAAAAAGGGTTAAATTAGATAGTTTAAAAGATTCATATATATTAAAAAATCCAATTATAATGTATGAAAACAAAGAACAAAAACTTATGATGATGATGGATAAAATTGGAAGTTTAATGAAACATAATGTTGAAGCAAAAAGATTATATTTTAATAATTTAAAAAATAATCATATATTTATAAATCCTGATGAATTATATAAAGATAAAGTTATTTTATTAGGACATATATTAGATAAACTAGAACTAATTAATCCATTAGGTGTACTTAAAAGAGGTTATACTTTGACATATAAAGAAGATAAAATAATAAGTAGTGTTAATGATGTTAGTAAAAATGATATATTAAAAATAAAATTAGTAGATGGTAATGTTAATACAAAAGTAATAGATAAGGAGTAGTTTATGGAAAAAGAAAAGAAAAAATTCGAAGATAAAATAAAAGAATTAGAATTTATTATAAGTGAGTTAGAAAATGGTAATACTTCATTAGAAGATTCTATTGATAAATACACTAAAGCTATGAAATTAGCTAAAGAATGTGATGAAGAATTGAAAAAAGTAGAAGAAAAGATAAGTAAGATTGTAACTGATGATGGTGAGGTAAAAGATTTTGAAGTTACTGAATAATTGACCTTATTTATAATTTAGTATATAATGTATGTAGATGCAAGAAATTGCATAAAATAAAAATGGAGCTACTTGACTGGCTTATGTTAGGTAACTACCTTTAGGTTATGAGCCTAGTCTATGATGATTAGGCACTTTTTATTATTGCTAATAAATAAATTATTAATAATAATATGATTACTAATTTTAGAAATTTGTTATCTTTCTTCATAGTATCAAACCTCCTTTACATATCTACTGGTGGTAGTATGAAAAGAGGTAGTTACCTAATGTCTTTCGCTCCAAAAAC
>JAFUTO010000003.1 GCA_017484205.1 Bacilli bacterium
TCTTTCTTTTTTATGTTACAATTTAAAAGACACATAGTTTTTTACCTCCAATATAAGTTTCGTCACTTACATTGTATCATAGGTAACTCTATGTGTCTTTTATTTTGCCCTTTTCGGACACTTAATTTTTCTAGTTGTAATAAAAAGAAGATATAAATCCTCATTTTAATTCAACTTATCACAGCTATCTTCTACTTTTAATTTATTAATATACCCAGATGCACACCATTTACCATTACTCAACTTATCAGAATAGATTTCTGATTGACTATATATTATTATTTTACCCATCGTTGGTATATCACCTTTAAGTTCTAATATATCCCCATTAGCGTCTTTACATGTAGTACCATCACATTCAAAAGTCATAGGATATATTGGTGTTTTTTTCTTAATCAAATCATATTTAGCTATATATTCATTGCAATTTTTTAATAGTATATTTATATTATCTTCAAATGTTGCTTTTCTAGCATTATCTATTACATTACTTATCATGGGTGTTACTATAAATGCGATTATTGTCAATATTACTATTACCGCTAATAATTCAACTAAAGTGAAACCTTTACTTTTCATATTATCCCTACTTTCTATTATAATAATATCATATTTTTTTAATAAAAAAAAGTATGAATTAAATCCATACTCCATATATTATAGCTGCCATAGCTAATATTAATCCTGCTGACCAAAATAATTTAACAATGTCTTGTTCTTTCCAACCTAATTTTTCAAAGTGATGATGTAATGGAGCCATTAAAAACACTCTTTTTCCCCAATATCTTCCAACAAATCTTTGAATGATAGCTGATAATGTTTCAATGACAAATACACCAGCTACAACAACTAAAGATATTTCGTGCCTAGTAACAATTGCAACTGCTGCTAAAGCGCCACCTAAAGCAAGAGAACCTGTATCTCCCATAAACACTTTTGCAGGATAGCTGTTATATAGTAAAAATCCTAACAATGCGCCTACTAAAACAAAGCAAAATACAGCAATAGACTCATGACCTAAAATATGAATTGATCCCCAGCTTATTAAACCATACGCTAAAAAAGATATCGCAGATAATCCTCCTGCTAAGCCATCTAATCCATCCGTTAAATTAACTGCATTTGTAGTAGCAATTAATATAAATAGTATAAAGAATGGGTAGAAAGGTCCCAATGGAATATTTAAATTTAGGAATGTTATATCTAAATTAGTTGGATTCCCAGCACGTTTAAATAACCAAAAGAATATTAGAGCTATTAATATTTGACCAAACAACTTTTGTATTTCTGATAAACCTATATTATTACCTTTTCTTATAGATAAATAATCATCTAAGAAGCCTAACAAACCATATAGTACAAAAGTTATCAAAACTATCATAAGATTAGTACTATATTCAATTTTATCTAAAACCAATAGAATAATTATAGATATAATAGTTGGAATAATAAATATAAGTCCACCTATAGTTGGTATTCCTTGTTTACCACCATGTTCTCTTTTTAAGAAAATACTTATATTTTGTTTTGCTTTAATCTTTTTTAATTGTGGTATTAAAACAATTCCAGAAAATGCACTTAATACAAATCCAATCATTAACGCAAGTGTTGCTTTAGCCAATATTAACATCAAATCACTCCTTATATATTCGCATTTATTATTTCTATATCACTAAAATGAACTTTTTCTTTACCAATAATTTGGTATTCTTCATGTCCCTTACCTAACACTAATAGTATATCATTTTCTTCGAGCATTTGTATACCCTTAATTATGGCTTTTTTTCTATCCGGTATTATTTCATAATTAGAAGTGTCAACCTTTTGTACAATATCATTTAATATTGAATTAGGATTTTCTGTTCTTGGGTTATCATTTGTGAATATCACATAATTAGATAATTTTGTTGAAACAGATCCCATAATACTCCTTTTAGATGAATCTCTATCTCCACCTGCTCCTATAATTGTAATAATGTTTTTTGGTTCTAATTCTTTAACCGTTTTTAGAATATTTTCTATAGCTTCTGGTGTATGTGCATAATCAACTATTATCTTATTGTTTTTATATTTTATTACTTCCATCCTACCTTTAGGATATTCTAAATTTTCAAACATTTCTTTATCATAAGTAATGCCTTCTAAATCTAAAATAATTATAGATATTAATAGATTATATATATTATATTTTCCTATTAAATTAGTTTTATACAATATGTCATTTAGTGTAAATTCTGACAAGTTTTTGTCAACATTATATTTAGTGATATGATAGTCACCACCATCAAATCCAAATGTTATATTTTCATTATCAAGCAAAAAATAAGATTTATTATTATCATCATAATTAATTATAGCTTTGCCTTTAACATGGTTAAATAGTTTTTGTTTAGCTAAAGCATAGTTATACATATCCTTATGATAATCTAAATGATCTTGGGACAAATTAGTAAATACTGCATAGTCATACATCAATTTACCAATACGATTGTAACTTAATGCCTGACTACTTACTTCCATAACTAAGTACTTACATCCTTCATTAATACATATATTAATCATATCATATATATCTAAAGTATCTGGAGTAGTATTATTTAAATCTTTAACCTTGTCTTTAATAAAAAATCCTATAGTCCCTATATAGCCACATTTTATATCCAATTTATTCAATATTTGCCATAACAAATAAGCACTGGTTGTCTTCCCATTAGTACCTGTTATACCTATCAGTTTTATCTTAGATAATTTATCCTTATAAATATTATCTAAATAATTTTCTAAATACTCATGAGTATTGTTTACTATCAAAGTATCTACACTATATAGTCCATTTTCAACAATAACTTTTGATGCACCATTATTAATAGCATCTTTTATATATTCTTCTTTTCCTGTCAATGAAATAAAAGTATCACCAGGTGATACTTTTCTAGAATCATCTTTCATAAATACACCTCATAATAATTTATGCATTTATTAAAGTTGTGATATTCGTCCATCTTCCATTATTAATAATAAATTATTTTCATGTAATTTATTCACTACACTTTTTAGGGTTTTATTCATATTATTTGTTAACAATAGATATTTTACATGATTATTTAAATAATTAATAATAATTTTGTTAGTACTATTTGTAATTACATATATTTTATTAAAATGATATGGAACTATTTCTTTCAATATATGTTTAACATCATCCAATGTTTTTATGTCATTAATTACAATATATTTATTATTATATTTTATACTTTCCATATAATATGGTATTGTTACTTTAGATATAATAGTCGCAATTTTTTCATGCGATATTCCAATATGTAATAATGTAACTACTATAGATAATATATTATTAATATTAGAAATCCCAAGAGTATTAGTTTTAAAATTATAATATTTACCATTATGTAGAAAAGTAAATAAAGTATAATTTTTAGTTAATGTATACTTCACTATTTTGTAATCTGATTTATTAAAACCATATATTTTTGTTTTTGCTGGATTAATATAATCTATATACTTATTATCATCTTTCATAACAATTATGCCATTATTTTTTAATTTGCTATATAAAAGTTTCATATAGAATACATCTTCTATATCAGTTAATAAAACAACATTGAATTTAATATTCGCATATATATCTTTCTTAATATCATCTTCATCTATTTCTACCACAACATATTTATAATTATTTTGATAACAGTCAAGTAACATATTGTATATATCATCTGATTCTCTATGATTTATATCACATATTTTTTTTGATTTGTAGAATTCTTTTTTTCCAATATAACCAACTTTTACATTTAAAGATTTTAATATTTTATATATTATAAACGCGATAGATTTATTAAAACTGCCAGACACCGCAATTATATTAATATCCTTCAAAAGTCTACTATATCTTTTTAAATAGTTATTTAAATAGTTTCTGGTGTTTTTTACTTTTACCGTAGGAATTCTGCAATCATAATCTTCAGCTATTATCTTTTTAGCACCTTTTTGAATCGCGGTTATTATATTATTTTCACATCCCGGTAGCACGCAGTAAATATCACCTTTATGTATTTTTAATATATCTGTTCTTATCATATTATCCCTCTTATATAAGATAACATTTTATTATTAAAAAATTTGTCTAAATAAACCATGTAAGAATCAATATCTAATGATACATATAAAAAAAGTCAGGTAAACTGACTATTTTAATACTGCTTTTATTCTTCTAACTCCTGCTGAAGAAGCTTCTTCTTTTATGATATGGAATTCACCTAATTCAGATGTATTTTTTACATGTGGACCACCACATAATTCTTTAGATACAACTTCATCATTGCCAATAGAATATACAGTTACTTTATCAGGATATTTTTCAATAAACATACATTCTGCTCCTGATTTAATTGCATCTTCTTTAGAATACTCATCACATCTAACATTAAGTCCTTCTTTTATCCAATTATTAACGATTGCTTCAGCTTCACTTTTTTCTTCATCCGTTAATTTATGATCACAAGAAAAATCAAATCTCATTCTTTCTTCTGTAATATTAGATCCCATTTGATGTACATCTGGTCCAATTACTTTTTTTAAAGCTGCATTAAGTAAATGTGTTGCTGTGTGATATCTTGTTTCAATTTCTGAGTCACCTGCTAAACCACCTTTAAATTTACCAGCAGATGCCGTTCTAGATAATTCTTGATGCTCCTTAAATTTCTTATTAAATCCATCTACATCTACTTTAATATTTAATTCATCAGCTAATTCAGTAGTTAATTCAATAGGAAAACCATATGTATCAAATAAATGAAATGCAGTAACACCATCAATTTCATTTGAATTCTTTGTTACCTTTTCAAATTCTTTCAAACCTTTTTCCAATGTTCTATTAAATTTTACTTTTTCATTATGTAACACTTCTAATATGACATCTTTATTAGTATTTAATTCAGGATAATACTTCACATATTTTAAGATAATCATAGTAGCTAATATTTGTTCAAAAGGTAAATCAATGTTAATATTTAACTTCTTTGCATGTCTAATCATTCTTCTGATTAATCTTCTTAAAATATATCCCTGATCAGTATTAGATGGTCTTATACCAGCTGGATCTGCAATTATAAAAGTAGCAGTTCTAATGTGATCAGCAATAATTCTCATACTTTCAGGTTTTTCCTGATAAGTATATGGTGAAAATTCTTCAATCTTTTCAATAATATCTTTCCATATAGAAGACATATAGTTATCATTAACACCTTCTAATATAGATGTAACTCTTTCAACACCCATACCAGTATCAACATTCTTATTTGGTAATTCTTCTATAGTACCATCTACTTTTTTATTAAATTGCATAAATACATTATTCCAAATTTCAACCCATCTAGAATCTTCAGGATCAAACTTATCTGGAACTGGATCATTACTTCTCCAGTAAAACATCTCTGTATCTGGTCCACATGGTCCTGTTTCACCTGCAATCCAGAAATTATCCTCTACTGTCTTAGCGATTCTTTCTTCTTTAATTCCTAAACTTTTCCACAAATTAATAGCTTCTGTATCTTCAGGTATTAAATCATTACCACCAAATACAGTAACTGCGAATTTTTCTAATGGGATATTTAGCTTTTCAGTTATAAATTCAAAACTCCATTTAATTGCGTCTTCTTTAAAATAATCACCTAAACTCCAATTACCTAACATTTCAAAGAATGTATGGTGATAAGTATCACCAATAGAATCTAAGTCATTAGTTCTAATACATTTCTGATAATCACATAATCTAGTTCCATATGGATGTTTTTGTCCCATTAAATAAGGAATTAATGGTTGCATACCAGCAGTATTAAATAATACTGAAGCATCATTTTCAGGTACTACTGGAGCACTAGGAATTTGTTTATGTCCTTTACTTTCAAAAAACTCTATATATAAATCCTTTAAATTCATACTATCTACCTATAACCTTTCTAATACTATCTACTACTTCATCTATAGTCAGATTAGATGTATCAATATATATTTGATTATCTGTTCTTTTCAAAGCACCTACTTCTTTATGCATATCATTATAATCTCTGGTTTCTATAGATGATTTTATTTCTTCTAAAGACATATTAATACCCTTTTCTTGATTTTGAATATATCTTCTTTTAGCTCTTTCGCCTATACTTGCATCTAAATAAAATTTATAATCAGCATCAGGTAATACTACTGTAGTTATATCTCTACCTTCCATAATAACATCTTCACTATTTGCCATATTTCTTTGTAATTCTACCATATATTCTCTTACTTTTGGAATACTTGATATAGGTGAAACAATACTAGTAACTTCTTTGCTTCTAATCTTACTTGATACATCTTTTCCATCTAAATATGTAACGCCATCACTCATAAATTTTATATCAATTTTAGAAGCAATATCTATTATAGCATCTTTATCATCTAAATCAATACCTTTTTCTATTACTTTTAAGGCAACACATCTATATGTTACACCAGTATCTATGTATGTTAAACTACATTTCTTAGCCAATATACTAGAAATAGTACCTTTACCACTACCAGCTGGTCCATCAATTGCTACTTTCATAACTTACCTCCAATATCTTATCTAATTCTTTATATAAACTATCTAAATCCTTACTATTATCTACTACATAATCATAACCATTATAATTATCTAATGATACTTCTGTAGAATGGTTCTTTTGTTCATTTGTTAAATTATTGTTATCCCTATCAATACGAATAACAGTTACATTATTAAAATTACTCTTTATATTTTCTATCTCATCAGGAAATCTTGCATCTCCTATAATAACAACATCATAAAAATAACTATATACTTTAATATCTTCAATAATCCTATTGATTAAAAATTTATCATCAATTTGATTTTTAATTAAT
This sequence comes from Bacilli bacterium, assembly GCA_017484205.1. GTDB lineage: Bacteria > Bacillota_I > Bacilli_A > RF39 > UBA660 > RGIG9169. The sequence continues at coordinate 6,922 of JAFUTO010000003.1, forward strand.
TCTACACCTATATTTTGTAAAAAATCTCTTGGTTTTGTATCTTCACTACCATCCCAACCTAAAATATTAGCCGCGTACATTTTTAAATATGATGCATATGTTAATGTTATAACTTTTTTATGATTAAGTTTGTTAATTATATATTTAGCTATAGTATCTTTCCCAGAATGAGCTTTACCACTGATAATATATATTTTAATATTTCTTTTTTTAAATTCCATATTACCTCCAAAAAAAATACCACTCTTTTCTAGGAACGAAAAGCCGTGGTACCATCCTAATTTATACTTAATTTGATAACGGTTTTACCCGGTAGTTTTTACTACACTTAAAAGGAGCTTCTATAGTAGTATTTATTAGTTTTCACCAAACACTAACTCTCTATAAAATACATTCTATATACTAATCTTTATCATCGTTTTTATTTAAAATTTAATATATCATATTTTTCATCTAGATATACTACTACTGCTTTAACTGCAGCTATTGCTGGAGTAGATATAAACATACCTAAAATTCCCCAGAAATGTCCAAATATTAATAATCCCATCATTATTGTTACTGGGTGTAACTTAGTTGATTTACTCATAATTAATGGTTGAATGAAACTACCTTCAATACTTTGAATAATTACTAACATTGCTAAAGTTAATAATCCTGTTATTGGGCTTTGTGAAAAACCTACGATAACAGCAGGTGCTCCACCAATATATGGTCCTGCATATGGAATAACATTAGTTATACCACAGAATAAACCGAATAATAAAGGTGCCTTTAATCCAACTATCCATAAAAGTAAACTTGATACGATAAATACTAAAGTACTATCAATAACTGCTCCTGATATAAAACTTCTAGCAGCATCGTTGATACTAACAACAATTCCCTCAAAAGTTTTACGAGCTTTTTTAGGTAAGAAATCTTTCATCGCACCTAAAGGATTTTCGATAGTAAGTAAAATATAGAATCCAATTACTAATCCTAAGAAGAATGTTCCTACACCAGATACCAAAGATGAAATAACTGAAACTGTATATTCTGGTAATTTTGATGTTAAAGATGTACCAAAATCTTGTAATTTAGATAATAATGATAACTTAACATCATCTACATCTAATCCTGGAATACTTTCTAATTTACTAAAAATATTATTTATCCATACTTGTGCATCTGCGCCTATTGTTGGTAATTGGCTAATAAGTTCAGATGTTTGATTATATAATAATGGAATTAATGTGAATAAAATCCATACGATTATTCCTATAAATATTATATATACCAGTGTACAAGCTAATCCTTTTCTCATACCTTTATTTTGTAGTTTATTAACTAATGGTTTAAATAACCAAGCTAATAATAAACCAATAAATAAAGGAAGTAATATTTTTAATAATGATAGTAAAAATGGTCCAATATTTAATGCATTAAATACAAGTATTGCTGCATATACACCAAGTATAATGGCAATAACATATAATACTCTTACTAATCTTTTAGAAAAACCTACTAATTCATTTATATTTTTTGTATTCAACTTATCTCTCATAATATCACCTATACTGTCATTAATTCAGCTTCTTTTTCCTTTGTCTTATCATCAACCATCTTATTATATTTGTTAATTAAATCTTGAACATCACCTTCATAACCTTTTTTATCATCATCAGTTAATTCGGCTTTTTTAATTTCATTATTAATATCTTGTCTAATATTACGAAGCGCTATGCGGCAATCTTCAGCCATACCCTTAATTTGTTTTACATATTCTTTTCTTGTATCTTCTGTTAATGCAGGAATATTTAATATTATAACTTCACCATTGTTATTAGGAGTTATTCCTATATTAGCTTCATATATTCCTTTTTCAATCGCACCTAATAAACTCTTATCAAAAGGTTTAATCATAAGTTCTCTTGCTTCTGGAATTGATATATTTGCTAACTGTTTTAATGGTGTATCTACACCATAATAATTAACCATAACTTTATCAACTATTGAAGGATTTGCGCGTCCTGCTCTTACATTTGTAAATCTCTTTTCCATATTATCAATAGCTTCTTGCATTCTTAATTCTGCTTCTTCTATAAAATCCATATTATCACCACTTACATTATAATATATTAAATTTTTATTTTCAATAGATTAGACAACACTTTACATTTTATTTATAAATTAAAAAGAAGTATTTCTACTTCTATTGATTCCATTTTATATATGAATCATCATAACCTTCTGCCCAACCCCATATAGCAGCAGGATAATAAGATTCAAATTCTGTCGGCGAAGATTTACCCTTAATTATTACTTCAGTTAATTCGTTATGTAAAAACGCTGCAGATGATATGTTTTTAACAGTACTAGGAATTGTTATAGTTGTTAAATTATTATTATAAAATACAGAAGGGTCTATATCTTCTAAACCTTCATTTAATGTAACACTTTTTAGTTCATTATCTTCAAAAGCGCTTTGACCGATAGTTTTAACTGTTGAAGGAATAATGACATTTTTTATTTTATTTTTTAAAAAAGAATGCATTCCTATTGTTTCTAGGCCTTCACTAAGTACAATTTTTTCTAATTTGCTATTAGAAAATGATTGACTAGCAATTGCCTTTATGTTTCCTGGTATTGTTATACTTTTAAGACTAGTATTTACAAAAGCCATGTTACTAATAGAATTCAAATTAGTTGAAAGATTAATCTTAGTTAAATTACTAGCATTCCAAAAGGCACCTATACCAATTTCAGTAACATTGTTAGACATTTTTAGTTCTACTATATTACTGCAACTAGAAAACTGAAACATACCAATTTTTGTAATATCATTAGGTAATACTAGTTTGCCTTGATCATCACCTAATAAACTTTTCATAACATAACCACCTGATGTTGTTGTCGAACTAGTAGCCATAGGATTCGATAAGTTTGTTGTTATATCCAAACCATTTTTATTAACTAAATCCTCCCAAGACGCGACTAATTTATTATCCATTGAATATAACCCTGCTTGTTCATTACAATATCCTATTGTTCTTTCTACATCACCATTATAATAATCTATACTATATCCATTGATACAAAAACTACCACTAGTTACATTATTTGATTCATCAAATTCCATATAGATATAATCAAATTTAGTTCCACTATATTTTATCTTTTCTAATTCAGCATCATCTACTCCTGATTCTAGTGAACCATCTATAGTTAATCCTTCATCAGTTCCTGCTAATGATAATGCTCCATATTGATTTGCAGCATGTACATATTCTAATACACTATCTTTTGCTGCTCCAAATCTTGAACTTTCTATTATATTTGCTACTACTGGTACTATTATTAATGCTATTATTGCTAATATTACTATTACAGCTAGTAACTCTATTAATGTGAATCCTTTTTTCTTCATATTACATTCCTCTATTCTATGTAATTATTATACCTCTCCCGGCCACATTAATCAATATATTTTAACTAATAGTTTACATATATATCTACTCTATAAATAAAAAAGAAGATTACTCTCCTTTTATAAATATAAACCTATCCATACCTTCCATATCTTTTTCCAAAGATATTATATCTTTTTTAAAATACTTCTTTGCAATAGCAACTATATCATTCCCTTGTTCACTACCTATTTCAAAGGCAATTATATGTTTTTTATTTATATATTTAGATGCTTCACTAAGTATTTTTTCATAAAAATATAGTCCATTATCTTTAGCGTATAAAGCAATATGTGGTTCATTAGTTTTAACAATATCCATAATATCCTCATCTTCTCTTATATATGGAGGATTGGATACTATTACATCAAACTTTGAATCTATGTTACTAAAAATATCACTTTCTATTATATTAACTTTATCACCATATTTATGGTTATTTCTACTAGCAACCTCTAATGCTTTATATGATATATCTAAAGCAGTTACTTTGGCATCTAGTTCATTAGCTAAAGTTATCGCGATACAACCAGTACCTGTTCCAATATCCAAAATTGATATATTACTATCAAAATATTTTTTAATATAATCAATCAACTTAGATACTAATTCTTCAGTTTCAAACCTAGGCATCAATGTATCATGTGTGATATCAAAAGTATATCCATAAAAATCTACATTACCTACAATATATTGTACGGCTTCTCCAGCATCAAGTCTTTTAATCGCCTCTTCTATATCACCTTTATAATATTTCTTTAAATATTCTATATCAGTCAATAGATTCTTCTCCTCTTAATTTTCTAGCTTGATCTTCTGTAATTAAAGCTTCAATAACTTTATCAATATCACCAGCCATCACTCTATCTAAAGCATTTATTGTAAATCCAATACGATGATCTGTAACTCTATTTTGTGGATAATTATATGTTCTTATCTTTTCAGATCTATCTCCTGTACCAATTTTACTTCTTCTTTCTACTCCAGCTGCCTCTTCTGCTTCTCGCATTCTTAAATCAGCCAATCTAGTTTGCAATATTTTGATAGCTTTTTCTTTATTTTTAATTTGAGATCTTTCTGTTTGAGAATATACAACTAATCCTGTAGGTATATGTGTAAGTCTAACTGCTGAATCTGTAGTATTAACTCCTTGACCACCACATCCACTACTTCTAGTTATATCTATTCTAACATCATTCATATCTAAATCAACATCTACTTCTTCTGCTTCAGGCATAACAAGTACAGTTGCAGTTGAAGTTTGAACTCTTCCTTGAGACTCAGTAACTGGTACTCTTTGTACTCTATGAGCTCCACTTTCATATTTTAATTTTGAGTATACATTATCACCTTTAACCATAAAACTAATTAAGGTAAATCCTCCAGCTGTTCCATCCTCTTCTTCCATCACTTCTATTTTCCAGCCTTCTTTTTCAGCTAAATGTGTATACATATCATACAAGTCACCAGCAAAGATATTTGCTTCATCTCCACCAGCCGCGCCTCTTATTTCTACAATAACATTTTTACCATCATTAGGATCTTTTGGTAATAACAATATTTCTAATTTATGTAATAATTCATCTTTATTTAACTTTAATGTTTCTAATTCTTCTTTAGCATAACTAGCCATATCAGGATCTTTTACCATTTCCTTAGCTGCTTCCATATCACTTATTAAATTATTATATTCATTAAATGCTTCATATGCATCAGATAAAGATGATTGTTCTTTAGAAAGTTCTCTTGTCTTTTTTATATCGCCAAGAACTTCAGGTCTCATAAGTTCATTATTTATCTCTTCATATCTAGCTTTAATATTTTCTAGACGAGATACTATATTCTCTTCGTTCATGAAATCACCCTTTCAAACTACATAGATTATACTATATAGATTCATTTTTATCAAGAAAAAAACTAGTATACTAGCTTTCTTCCTCTTCTTCTTCATCTTCTATTATAGATAGATCATCCATATCATCATCAACATCATCAACGTCATCTACATTGTCAATGTCATCAATACTTTCTTCTTCTAATTCTTCTTCATCTTCTTCTACTTCTTCTTCGTCTATAACTATCTCTTCATCTTCATCTTCATCAACAGTTTCTTTAACAATATGTTTATCTTTTAAATCCCATTCTGCTGTATCTAAAATAATAAATCTACAATCAGTAGTTAAAGATGTATAAAAATCTCCTATTTTAGTTTCATATTCTTCATCACTATATTCTAATAAATCACATACTTTTCTAAATAATTTAGGAGTATTTAACTTTTTCTTTTCTTCTTTTAAAATCATATAAGCAATATCAGTGAATGACATTGTTCTAAGTTCAGTTAAATTCATATCTTTAATTTTCATATAACCACTCTTTCATACAAATAAAAGTATAACATATTTTCACATACTGTCAATATCTTTTTTACATATTTATTTTTTTATATTATACTCTATGTTATAAATTATCTTATTTTCTCTATTATCTATAAGAAAATACTCAATTAAAATTTTATTATCTTTTTTAATTATTTTTGATTCAACTTCTAATGTTGTTTCTAAATGATGTTCTTTTAAATAATATGTACATTTATTACTACTTAAATCTATTTCAATTTTAAAATCATCATTTTCTCTTGCGATGATATTATTATTTAAATCTATCATCATTTTTATACCATCTTCATTATATATTATTCTATTTTCTTCTATTGTTCCATCAAATTCTTTTAAATATTCCATATCATCTGAATGAAACTCAATTTTCAAACTAATCTTTTGCATTAACATCACGGTGTCATTATAACACACATTTTTTATAATTTAAATATTATTTTTACATTTTTCTAAAACTTTAGGTAATACTAATTATAGATTGGAGAAATAATATGAAAAAACTAAAAGTTTTCTTTATTTTAGTAGGAACTTTTTTAAGTATTTATCTATGCATTTACTTAACTGCTTTTTTATTTCCTAAGTTAAATATATCTAGAAATAGTAATTATTACCTATATGACATAAATGATGAGTCGTATTCTACTAATATAGATAATTGGGTTAGTTTAGATGAAATAAGTGATAATTTAATAATAGCCACTATATCAATAGAAGATAAAAATTTTTACAAACACAATGGATTTGATTATTTAAGAATTATAAAAGCACTATACAATAATTTAAAAAGTAAAGATGTTGTTGAAGGTGCCTCTACTATTACACAACAATATGCCAAAAATCTATACTTAAACTTTGATAAAACATTAAAAAGAAAAATTCAAGAAGCTTGGATTACTCTTAGAATGGAGACTCATTACTCTAAAGACGAAATTTTAGAAGGATATTTAAACACTATCAATTATGGTGGTGTATTTGGAATTGAAAATGCAAGTAAATACTATTTTGGTAAAAGTTCAAAAGATTTAACTTTAGCAGAAGCTACAATACTCGCAGGTATTCCTAAATCTCCAAGTAATTATGAACCCATAAACAATAATGAAAACGCGAAGAAAAGACAACTAACAGTTCTTAATTCAATGATTAAAAATGGTTATATAAACAAAGAAGAAGCTACTATTGCTTATAATACTGAATTAAACTATTTAGGTAGTAGTATAAATGATAAACCTAATACTATTATGTATTATCAAGATGCAGTTATAAGTGAATTGAAAAATCTAAAATGCATACCTGAATCTATGCTTACGACTGGTGGGCTTAAAATATATACTAATCTAGATACTACTGCCCAATTAAGTTTAGAAAATAGCATTAAAACTCATATGACTAATGAACAAATGGAAGCTAGTGGGATTATAATGAATCCTAATAATGGTGCCATTCTAGCAATTGTTGGTGGAACTGATTATAACAAAAGCGAATACAATAGAGCCCTATATTCAAAAAGACAAGTTGGTTCCACAATGAAACCTTTTCTATATTATGCAGCTTTAGAAAAAGGTATGACAGCTACTAGTAAATTTAGAAGTGAAAAAACTAGTTTTGTTTTCTCTAATGATGAGGTATATTCTCCACAAAACTTTGCTGATAGATATCCTAATAAAGATATTACAATGATAGAAGCATTAGCATATTCAGATAATGTATATGCAATTAAAACACACTTATTCTTAGGTGAAGAGGTACTTGTTAATATGGCGAATAGATTAGGTATTACAAGTGAATTAGAGGCAATACCTTCACTTGCATTAGGTTCTAAAGAAATTAGCTTGATTGAAATGGTAAAAGCATATGCCACTTTCGCGAATACTGGTTATAGTGTAAATCCATATTTTATAAGAAAAGTTGTTGATTCTTATGGCAATACTTTATATGATGCTAAAGAAGAAAGAAATAGAATTTTAAATGAAAGTTATGTGTATATACTTAATGATATATTAAAAGCTACTTATGACACATCTTTAATAGATTATGAATACCCTACTTGTTATGTTATTAAAAACAGAATGACTCATAGTTACTCTGTAAAAACTGGTACGACTGATAGTGATTATCTAATATTCGGATATAACCAAGATGCTATTGTAGGTATTTGGGCTGGATATGATGACAATAGTTATGTATCACCCACAGGTGGAATACTTGTAAAAAATATATGGGTAGATGCCATTGAAGGATATCTAAAGGATAAAGAAGAAACTTTATATGAAAAACCTAACGATGTAATTGGTGTTTTAGTAAATCCTATTACTGGTGAAGTAGCAACTAATGAAGATAAAAATAAAAGAATAGTATATTATACAAGGGGTACTGAACCAAAATAAAAACTGTTAATAATTAACAGTTTTTAATTACAACTTCTTGTTTTTGACATTACCTTTTCTATATTAGAAAATTGATGATTACCTAAATACTCTATTTTATATATTTCTATACCAGCATAATCCTTTTTCCATGAATAGCAACCTCCTTCTCCAGAAGTATCACCATTTATTAAAGGTATATAAATATTATTATTGTCAACTGTTATTTCATAAAACAAATAACCAAAAGGTGTTTTTTCTTTATTAATAACATTATAATCTATGCCACTATCAAGTTCATTTCCATTCAAATCTATAAAGCCGATACTTCCAGTTATATCATTACCACTCCATGTGTATAACAAAATATCACCTATTAAATATAATCTATTTAAAGCTTTAATACCAACATAACTAGTTAGTGTATAAATGTTTTTATTATTATATCTAATAATATACCTAAAACACCAATCTGTATATTCCCCATTTCCACATTTACTCATATCATCAATTTCCTCATATACAACACTTATACCATGAGAACTATCAACCATAAGTTTTTGACCAGTGCTATTATCATATATCAAGTATGATTTAATTTCATTATTAGTTTCTTGATTATCATTATTCTCTACTACATTATTATCTTCTACTTCTTTTGATCCATTATTACTATTTTGTTTTGATGCATAGAATTTATCATATCCTATATATCCTACTGCTGCTAGTAATAGTATTAATAGTAATATTACTAATCCACTATTACCTTTCTTTTTTGATTCATTATTCATTACTGGTTGATTATTGTTATTAAATTGATTATTATCCATAATTACA
>JAFUTO010000001.1 GCA_017484205.1 Bacilli bacterium
AACATATTCATCAACTACTTTCTTTTTAAATTCATTAGTGTATTTATTATTAGGCATAAAAATAAAACCTCCTTTCTTGAGATTCTATTTTATACGAAACTAGTCTTTTTTTAAAGTGTCCAAAATAGGGTTCACTTCAAACATTTAGTTAAAGAATTAAATATTACTGAAAAAGAAGCTGATAACATTTATAATGTATCTAGTTCGATTGTAGTTGGTGAAATAAAAAACGAAATTGTAATAACAGGTTATGACATTGCTTATTTTGTATCAATATTAACAATTATAGGATCACTAGTTTTAGCGCTATTTCAATTTATAAATAAGACAAATGAATGGGATAAAGTAATTATGTTCTTTATACTTGGATTTATAGGGTATTATACTAATAAAGAAAATAGAAAGAAAAATAAATAGAAAAAGGTTGAATTTATTCAACTTTTTATTTTTGTTTAACTAGATAAAAATTATATTTTATGATATATTAATAATAGAAAGGTAGTGGTAATATGAAAAAGCATATTGGGGGTATAGTAACACTTGTTATATTAATTGTTTTAACAGTAGTGATATCTATAGTTTATATAAATAAATATAATAGTATCAGTACTTTAAAAGTTAATTTGACTAATCTAACATATGAAGTAGATGATAGTGTTATAGAATTAAAAAAGTATACACAAGATGAATTTGATGCATTTGTAAAAGATTATAATGAAGGCAATTTACCTAGTATTTATGTAACTGAATTTATCTTTGATGGAGTTGCTATGGTAAAACCTTATGATTTAGATGACTTTTTAGAGGAAGGTAATGATTATGAATATGATGCATTAGAAATAACAACTATTAATGTCAATACCATAGGTAATATTGAATTCACTGGTGAAATAGTAGGTGGTATGATTGCCGTTAATACAAATGATATTAAAGGTAATATTAATTTAGTATTAAATGGCGTTAATATTGATACTGATTCTAAAAAAGTACCTGCTATATATGTATATAACAAAGATATAAATTATACTGATCATAAAGTTACCATTAAAACTGTAGAAGGAACTCAAAACTACATTGAAGGTGGTAAATTAAAGAAAACTAGTTTAGTCGCAAATGAAGAGTTATCTAATTATACAAATAACTATTCAGGTGATAATAAAACTAATTATGAGACATATACAAATTATTATGGAGTATATACTAGCAGTGAAATTAATAACATATTATTCGCGAAAATAGAAGCTGATAAAGAAGATTTACAAGATGGAGATCCATACTATTTTTATAAAGCATCAGGTGCCATTTCTTCAGATATCGATTTATATTTTGAAGGAGAAGGATACTTAAGTGTTATTAGTAAGAATAAAGAAGGTATTGAAACTAAAGGTAATTTAACATTTAGTGGAGGAACGGGAGACTATTATATAAATGCAGAGGATGATTGCTTGAATACTACAACTGATGGAGATAATTATAGAAATAGTCTAACAATTGATGTTAATAAATTAGTTGCTATTGTAGATTTAGATGCAGATGAAGGTGATGCAATTGATTCTAATGGTACATTAACAATTAATGGTGGAATTGTTATTGCGTTATCAAAACCAGGACAAGATGCAGGATTAGATTCATCTAAAGGGACATATGTAAATGGTGGTACTATTTTAGCTACAGGTGATATGTATGATGAAATTAGTAGTGATTCAAAACAAAACTTTATTGTATTATCTATGGGTGAAAGAATAAGTGAGGATACATTAATTACCTTATTAGATGACACTGAAAATGTAATATTTTCATATCTAACTGATAGGACTTATACTAATTTAATATATAGTAGTTCATCTTTAAAAGAAGGTACATATTCATTATATAAGGGTGGTAGTGTAACAGGAACTAATGAATATGGATTATATAGAACTATCACAAATTATCAAAAAGGTACTATGTTAGGATATACTAATACTGGTGTGGGAATGCAAGGTGGACCTATGGGTGATAATCAAGGTAATCAAATGACCCCTCCAAGTGATATGGGTGAAAGACCTAGTATGCCTGAAGGAGAAGCTCCAAGTGATATGGGTGAAAGACCTAGTATGCCAGAAGGTGAAGCTCCATCAAATATGGGTGAAAGACCTAGTATGCCTGAAGGAGAAGTTCCATCAAATATGGGCGAAAGACCTAGTATGCCAGAAGGTGAAAATTCATCAAATATGGGAAATGCACCTACTGATATGCAAGGAACTAATAATATAACTTCTGCTACAAATAAAGAATTTATAGTAAGTGGTATTGTTAATATATTTAGTGGAGTTGCTACATATAGTGAATAAGTAGATTTTAAATCTACTTTTTGTGTGGTATAATTACATTAGATATATTTATAGGGAGGATTTATGAAAAGAAATATTTTAAGTATTATTGTAGAAATTGTAATAGCTTTAGTAGCTTACTACTTATTTTTACCAGTTATTAATCCAACGGCATTTTCGTTTTGGGCATTTGTAATATTTATTATAATAGAAGTATGGATAATATCTTCTTTCTCATCAATAATAAATAGTAGACTTAAACTATCTAGACTAAAAGATTTACCTAAAATGACACTATTTTCTATGAGTGCTATAGCTATTATAATAATGGGAACTATTATAATAGACATTATAGTTGGACCTATCTTTAATGCTAAAAGTTATTCAGAAAGAATTAGTGTAGTAGAAGGTGTGTTCCAAGAAGATATAGAAGAAGTAGATTTTTCTAAAGTACCATTATTGGATAAAGCTTCATCTGAAAAAGTAGGTGATAGAATAATGGGACAATATGGTGAATATGTATCTCAATTCTATGTATCAGACGAGTATACTCAAATTAATTATAATGATGATATTATTAGAGTTACACCATTGGAATACGATGGATTTATTAAATGGTTAGTTAATAAAAAAGAGGGTATAGGCGCGTATATCACAGTTAATTCAGTTAATGGTGAAGTAAAATTAGTTAAATTAGATAAAGGAATGAAATATCTTAGCAGTGCTTATTTCAATAGTAACTTAAAAAGAAAATTAAGATTTTCTTATCCATTTACAATAATGGGAGATGCTAAATTTGAAATAGATAATGATGGTAATCCATATTATATTGTACCTACACTTGGATATACTGGTGTCAGTACGAAAACCCGTGTTACAGGAGCTATTATCTTTAATCCAGTAACAGGTGAATCTCAAAAATATAGTTTAGAAGATATACCTAAATGGGTAGATAATGTATATCCATCATATTTAGTTATAGAACAAGTAAATGATTGGGGAACTTATAGAAGTGGATTTGTAAATTCGATATTTGGTCAAAAGAATGTTGTTAATACAACAGAAGGATATAATTATTTAGCTTTAAATGATGACATATATTTATATACTGGTATTACATCAGTTCTTACAGATGAATCTAACTTAGGATTTATATTAACTAATTTAAGAACAGGAAAAACAGCATTATACAATGTTGCTGGTGCAGAAGAATATTCGGCTATGGATTCTGCAGAAGGTCAAGTTCAACAAATGAGTTATACATCAACATTCCCATTATTAATTAATTTAAAGGGACATCCTACATATTTAGTTTCATTAAAAGATAATGCAGGATTAGTTAAGATGTATGGCTTTGTAGATGTTACTGATTATCAAAAAGTAGTTGTTACTGATGCCGCGTTAGGAATTAAAAAAGCTGCTGAAAATTACTTAAATACTAATCCAAAAGATACATCAAGTGATATAAAAACTAAAGAGATAACAATTAAGAAAATAACTACAGCAGTTAAAGATGGTAATACATATTATTATATAGTTGACACTGAAGGAGACAAGTATGTGTCAAATATAAGTGTATCTAATTATTTACCATTTATAGGTACAAATGAAAACATTACTATAATGTATTATAATGAATCTGATATAACAGAAATAATAAGAATAGAAAAGTAGATTTAAATCTACTTTTTTTTATAAATTGTAGTATAATTGAATAGGAGTGTGATAATATGAAAAAGAAAATATTAAGTTTAGTATTATGTGGAATTATTATTCTAGGTATTACAGGATGTGGATCAAAGAATGAATTTGTATTATCTAATAATCTTAAAGATGATGAAACAGGTATAACAATAACTCCTAATGAATATATAGATGATGATGTCAAAGTAGTAGTAGAAGATAAGACAAATGATGTAACTATGGTAGATGGAGTTTTACACTATGTTGCTTATGATATTTCATTAGCTAAATATGATGGAGATATTAAGTTAGATAAAAAAATAGATATATCTAAAGAAGTAGAAGTATCTATTAAAATACCAAGTAATTTTAATAAAGATAATGATTTAGTTATTTATTATATGAAAGATGATAAAATTGAAGAAACTTATGAAGTAGAAGTAGATGGTGAGTTAGCTAAGTTTAAAACAACACATTTTTCTATTTATGTTTTAGCTGAAATAGAAAAAGCAAAAGAAGAAAAAACAGTAGAAAATACAAAAGAAGAAACTAAGACTGTAGAATCAACAACTCAAGCTCAACCAACTACTCCATCTCAAACTCAACCAGCAACTACAACAAAAGAAACAAAAGAAGATGTAGCGTCACCTTCTTGTACACCTAAGAAATTTGAAAATAAATATACTTATGTATATGATACTGAATATGAATGCGAGCACCAAGGAAATCAAGATTACTTTTATGTTGATGATAATAAATTAGTAGAAGATCTTATGTGGTATAACTGTAAGAAAATAGTAGATGACTGTGGTGATACCTATTGGGGAATGTATTTTAGAGTTTGGGTAAAACCAGATTATAATGAAATAATAGATTACTATTATTAAAAAGTAGTTTTAAAAACTACTTTTTTGTTGTATAATTGAATATGTAAAAATAATTATCATAAAATTATAAGTATGGAGTGTGTAGTATGAAGTATAAAAAGGAAGAAAAAAAATATTATAGAGATTTAGATATAGTTAGGGTATTTGCTTGTATAGCAATATTTTTATATCATTTAGGTATATTAAAGGGTGGTTATCTAGCTGTTTGTACTTTCTTTGCATTAAGTGGATATCTATCTTGTATATCAGCCTTTAGAAAAGAAAAGTTTTCATTAAAAGATTATTATAAAAATAGATTTTTACATATATACTTACCATTATTATTGGTTGTATTTATATCTATTGCGGTAGTATCTTTAATTCCTAGTATTGGTTGGATTAATTTAAAACCAGAGACAACATCAGTATTGTTAGGATATAATAATTTTTGGCAATTAAATGCAAATTTAGATTATTTTACAAGACATGTTGATTCTCCATTTATGCATTTATGGTATATCGCGATTTTATTACAATTCGATTTAGTATTTCCATTTATATATATAGGTTTAAAAAAATTAGGTGATAAATATAATAAAATTATTCCTTGTATTATAACAATGGCATTAGCTATTATAGGTGCTACTTGTTTCTATATTATGAGTACAAATCAAAATGTGATGATAGTATACTACAATACTTTCTTAAGAATTTATTCATTATTATTTGGTTTATCATTAGGATTTATTCATTCTTATTATAGTGTTGTAGTTCCAGAAGAATTAAAGAAGAAACCTTTCAATATAATAATGTATTGCTCATATATGGTATTTTTAATATGTTTATTTATTATGATAGATTCTGCATCTATTTTCTTCGCATCAGCTATGATAATTACTACTTTAGTAACTTTACGTATAATAGATTATAGTACTATTACACCTAAGAAAAATTTATCTAAGGCAGATAAAGTAGTTAAGTCTTTATCAAGTGTAAGTTATGAAGTGTATTTATTTCAATATCCTGTAATATTTTTATTACAAAACTTAAATATACCAGAATTTATAAAAGTTTTATTAATTATAATAATTGTATTTATAGTATCTTATATTTTACATTTTAGTCTTAACTTTGATAAAAAAGGTAAATATAAAATAATTAAATATATTATTCGAATAATTATATTAGGTATAAGTTTATATGGAATATTCCAATATATCATCGCAGAAGATCACACAGCTGAAATGAAAGCTTTGGAAGAACAATTAAATGAAAATCAAAAAATGGTAGAAACAAAGCAAGAAGAGTACTTGTCTCATTTAAAAGAAGAGGAAGATGCTTGGAATGCTTTAATGGATGATTTAGATAATGCAGAAGAAAAGTTACATGAATTAGTTACTAATTTACCAGTGGTAGGTGTAGGAGATTCAGTTATGCTAGGAGCGAGTCCAAATTTATATGAGACATTCCCTAATGCTTATATTGATGCAAAAGTTTCAAGAACTGATTACGAAGCAGGTGGCATACTAAAAAATTTAGCTAGTAGGGGAATGCTTGGGGAACCAATCGTTATTAACTTAGGTGCGAATGGTGGTTGTCCTGAAGCATGTAGAATAGAGATTATGAATGTTATTGGAGATCGTAAAGCATTTTGGTTGAATGTAACAAATGATAAAGATGTGCATATGAATAGTAGAATAGAATCTTTAGCAAGTAAATACTCTAATTTACATGTTATAGATTGGAATTCTATTTCAACTGGGCATCCTGAATATTTCGTATCTGATGGTATTCATCTAACTACTACTGGTAGGAAAGCCTTTGCTACAGCAATATATAATTCAATATATGAAGTATATTTAGCTGAGCATAATGCTAAAAAAGAACAATTATTACAAGAACATGAGGATGAGCTTAAAACTAAAGTAACATTCTATGGAAATGATTTATTATTAAATGCATTTGATAGTGTACATGATAACTTTGAAACAGCCAAGTTTGCTATTAATAAAGAATATACTTTTGATTTATTAAAAGCGGAAATAGAAAAAAGTGCTTTAGATAATTCATTAACTTATAAAATAGTATTTGCTTTTGATAAAACATTAGACTTAAGTATTGATGAATATAATGAATTAATAGAATTATGTAAAGAACATGAAATATATATATTGCTTATTAATAAAGAATATACTTTTGATTATGATAATGTAATAACTATCGATTTTTATAAGGAAATTAGTTCTCATCCAGAATATTTAATGGTTGATAAAATCCATTTAACTGAAGATGGTAATAATGCTTTAAGTAATATGTTAAAAGAAACAATAAAGTAGATTTAATATCTACTTTTTTGATATAATGTTAATAGTAGGTGGTAGTATGGAAAAAGGTTTATTAGAAGTTCCTATATCAAAAAATAATGATGCGATAGAAAAAAATGAAAAGAAATGTATTGTATGTGGTCTATGTATGAGAGTGTGTACTGATGATGTTACAGTCGCGCGCATGTATGAGATAGACTCATTAAAAGAACCTATTTGTATCAATTGTGGGCAATGTAGTAATGTATGTCCAACAGATGCCATAAGAGAAAAACTTGATTATTTGAAAGTAAAAAACATCTTACATAATAAAAAAGGTAAGAAAGTAGTTTTTAGTATTGCCCCTGCGGTAAGAGTATCTTTAGGAGAAAGTTTAGGATATTCTGTAGGTACTAATCTAGAAGGTAAAATAGCTTCTATTTTAAGATCTCTTGGTGCAGATTATGTCTTTGACATAACTTTTGGAGCAGATCTAACGATAATGGAAGAAGCAATGGAATTTGTTAATAGAATAAAAAATAATGGAGTATTACCTCAATTTACAAGTTGTTGTCCTGCTTGGGTTAAATATTTAGAAATATTTTATCCTAACCTTATACCTAACTTGTCTACGACTAAAAGCCCCATAGCAATGCAATCAACAATTATCAAAACCTATTTTGCTCAAAATAATAATTTAAAACCTACTGATATTGTTAATATAGTAGTCGCACCATGTACAGCAAAAAAATCAGAGATAAATAGGAGTGAATTAAGTATAACTTCTAAAGATACAGATTATATCCTAACTACTAGAGAATTAGCTATGTTAATTAAAGAAGAAAATATAGATATTATGAAACTTAAAGATTCAAAATATGACTCTCCTATGCCAAGAGGATCAGGTGCAGGTGTAATATTTGGTACATCTGGTGGAGTATGTGAAGCAACATTAAGAACAACTTACTATTTTATGACAGGTAAAAACTTACCTAAAAGTAAAATTATATTTAAGTCAGTAAGAGGTATGGAAGGTATAAAAGAAGCAAGCATAAATATAGATGGTAGGGAAATTAAAGTCGCGGTATGTAATGGTATGAAAAACGCGAAAGAATTAATTGATAAATTATTAAAAAAAGAAGTTTATTATGATTTTATAGAAGTTATGAACTGTATTGGTGGCTGTATAGCAGGTGGTGGTATGCCTAAGGTAAAACCTCATGATATGTTAGATACTAAAATTGCTAGAATGAATGCCTTATATAGTGAAGATGAGAATCTAGATCTTAGATTATGTCATGAGAATCCTAATATCATATCTATATATGAAAATTATTTAGAAAATCCTAATAGTAAAATTGCACAAGAATTATTACATACAAAATATGAAGATAAATCATATATGTTAAAAGATAATAAAAAAGATTAATAAAGTTATTTAAAAGTAGATTTAATATCTACTTTTTGTTATAATTTTTATAGGTGATAATATGGAAATAACTGAACTTTTAAATATATATAATAGTTATCAAAACAGAGTAGCTGATTTATGGAGGTTACTTTGACCCAGAGACCACAAAAGAAAAAATAAAAGAATTAGAAACTATTATGAATGAACCTAATTTTTGGGATGATAAGAAGAAAAGTGAAGAGATAATTAAAGAACTAAATACTTTAAAAAGTAAATATGAAAGTATAAGTAAATTAAAAAATCATATTGAAGATAATATAAATATGTTAGATAGTTTAAAAAATGAAATGGATGATGAAGTATTTAAACTATTACAAGAAGAAAGTATTAGCATTCAAAAAAATCTAGATAGTGTTGAGACATTAGAACTTTTAAATGGACCATATGATAATTGTGATGCTATATTAGAAATACATCCAGGAGCAGGTGGAACAGAATCTTGTGACTGGGCATCAATGTTATATAGAATGTATACAAGATGGTGTGAAAAAAAAGGATATAAATATGAAATCATAAACTATGAAGATGGTGATGAAGCAGGAATAAAGAGTGTATCTATGTTAATACATGGTGAATATGTTTATGGATATTTGAAATGTGAAAAAGGTGTCCATAGATTAATTAGAATATCACCATTTGATTCTAATAGTAGACGTCATACTTCTTTTGCAGCAGTTTTAACAACACCATTATATGATAATAATGATATTGATATAGTTATAAATCCAGAAGATATTAGAGTAGATGTTTATAGATCTTCAGGTAAAGGTGGACAAGGAGTTAATACAACAGATTCAGCTGTTAGAATAACTCATATACCTACTAAAATAGTAGTTACTTGTCAAAATGAAAGAAGTCAAATTCAAAATAAAGAGAAGGCAATGGAAGTATTAAAAAACAAACTATATGAATTAGAAGTAGAGAAAAAAGAAGCAGAATTAAATAAGATTAAAGGAATTAATACTGAGATAAACTTTGGTTCACAAATAAGAACATATACGATGTGTCCATATACATTAGTCAAAGATCATAGGACAAATACGGAAGTTACTGATGTTAATAAAGTCTTAGATGGAGATATTGATTCATTTATAAATGATAATTTAAAGAGGGGATAATATGAAAAAATATTTAGGATTTATATTAGGTATTATATTAGTATCAGTAGGCTTTGAACTATTTATATTAAAAGCTAATATTATTTATGGTGGAGTTGGTGGAATAGCAATATTATTAAATAATATATATGAATTAAATATTCCTTTAACTGTATTAGTATTAGATATAATACTACTTATATTAAGTTATTTTTTGCTAGGTAGAGAAAAGACTAGTAAGTCAGTAATAGGTTCCATATTATATCCATTATGTTTAGAATTAGTATCTTTACTAGTACCATATATACCAAAGATAGAAGTGGAGACGATTGTTTTAGTAGTTGCCGGTGCGACCTTAACAGGAATTGGTATGGGATTAGTATTAAAAGCAGGATTTACAACAGGTGGAACGGATATCATCTCGCAGTTAGTGTCTAAATATTTCAAAAAGACATTAGGTAAAGCAGTATTCTTTACAGAAGGTACTATTATCTTATTAAGTATCTTTGTATTAGGTTTATCTAATTTCATATATTCAGTAATCGCGATATATATTATAAGTATTGTTATAGACAAAGTATTATTGGGTATTTCTTCTTCAAAAACATTCTTTATTATTACGAATAAAGAAAGTGAAGTAAAAAATTATATTATGAATGAAATGGATAGTAATATAACTATTATTAAAAGTAAAGGTGGAAATAGTACAAATGAGAATATAATTGTATGTATTGTTTCTACAAAAGAATACGATGAAGTTAAAAAAGGTGTGCTAAATATTGATTCAGATGCATTAATATTAATAACTGATGCATATGAAGCATTTAATGTTTAAAAATGTCTAAAAATGTAGTATAATTATTAAAGTAGGTGGTGAGGTTATGGATCAAATAAGAGTACAAGGTGTAACTCATACATATAAATCAGGTGTTACAGCTTTATATGATTTGGATCTAACTGTTGAAAAAGGTGAATTTGTATTCATTATAGGTTCAACAGGATGTGGTAAATCAACACTAGGTAAATTATTATATCGTGAATTAAAACCAACTAAAGGTACTATATTAGTTGGTGGTATAAACGTAGGTAAAATCCCTAATCGTAAAGTATATAAAATAAGAAGAAAAATGGGTGTTGTATTCCAAGATTATAAATTGTTAGATAAATTAACGGTATACGAAAATGTTGCGTTTGCATTAGAAATATTCGGTCTTCCAAAAGACGAAATTCATGAAAAGGTAGTTAAAGCATTAGAATTAGTTGGACTTAAGAACAAACTTAAAATGTATCCAAGAGAATTATCAGGTGGAGAACAACAAAGAGTTGCTATTGCAAGAGCTATTGTTAATGGACCTAAATTGCTTATATGTGATGAACCAACAGGTAACTTAGACCCTAAAACTAGTATGGAAGTAATGACTGTATTAGATGAAATTAATAAACTAGGTACAACAATATTGATGGTAACACATGATATAAATATTGTAGATAAGATGAAGAAAAGAACAGTATTATTAAATGCAGGTAGAGTTTTAAAAGATTATGCTGAAGGAGAATATACAAAATGAAAACATTCAGAATATTAGGAAGAAATATAAGAGATTCATTTAGAGGAGTATGGAGAAACTTATCACTTTCCCTAGCGTCTATTTCTTGTATTACAATTACATTAATCGTCGTATCTATCGCGATGATACTATCTGCAAATGTTAATAATTTTACTTCACAAATAGAAAAAGATGTTACTATAGTTGTTTTCTTGGATCAAAATATAGAAGAAGATGATATAGATTCATTATATTATGATATAGATACAATACAATATGTAGAATCTATTACTTTTAAAGGAAAAGATGAAATAGCTGGAGAAATGATGGAAGCTTCAGAAACTTATGATAGTATTATGTCTAATTGGACTCATGAAGATAACCCATTACAAGATACATATTTAGTTAAAGTAACTGATATTGATCATATAGCTGAAGTAGCTAAAGAAATAGGATATTTAGAAAATGTATCAGTTGTTAAATATGGTGAGGGCATGGTAGAAGAATTAGTATCTATCTTTGATATGATTAAGAATGTTACAATCGTTATTGTAATTGCCTTAATCTTAGTAACCGCTTTCTTAATCGCGAATACAATCAAGATTACTATTGATTCTAGAAGAAGAGAAATAGAAATTATGAGATTAGTTGGTGCTTCAAATATTAATATTAAAATACCATTTATATTTGAAGGTTTAGTTTTAGGCGTTATAGGTTCTATTATACCAATAATAATTACGTGCTATGGTTATGCCGCTTTATATACTAGATTGCATGGACAATTATTCTCATCAATTATTAAGTTAATAGTACCAGAACCATTTATGTATAATGTATCATTACTATTACTTGTAATAGGTATGGTAGTTGGTATGGTAGGTTCATTAAGAGCTGTTAAAAAATATTTAAAGATATAAGAGTCTATGACTCTTTTATTTTTTATTTATTTGTGATAATATAAAAGTAAGATAATAGGAGGACTTGCTATGAAAACTATTGTTAGATTAGAAAATGTTAGTAAAAGTTTCGAAAAGGACAAATATGTAATCAATAATTTGTCATTAGATGTTTATGAAGGAGAATTCTTAACATTATTAGGTTCTTCTGGATGTGGTAAAACAACAATACTTAGAATGATATCTGGATTAGAACACGTTACAGATGGAAAAGTATATATAGATGATAAGGATGTAACAGAATTAGATCCTACCAAAAGAGAAGTAAATACAATATTTCAAAACTTCGCTTTATTTCCACATATGACTGTTTTTGAAAACGTAAGTTTTGGTTTGCGTATGAAAAAAGTTTCCAAAAAAGAAATAGAAAGTAGAGTAAAAAAAGTATTAAAATTAGTGGAATTAGATGGTTATGAAGATAGATATCCATCTCAATTATCAGGTGGCCAACAACAAAGAGTTGCTATCGCAAGAGGAATAGTAATGAATCCAAAAGTATTACTATTAGATGAATCATTGGCATCATTAGATTTAAAATTAAAAAGAATGATGCAAATAGAACTTAAGAAAATTCAAAGAAAATTAGGAATAACATTTATATATGTAACTCACGATCAAGATGAAGCCTTAACAATGAGTGATAGAATTATTATTATAGAAAAAGGAGTTATCAAGCAGGAAGGTAGTCCACAAGAGATATATCAAAATCCTAATTCAACATTTGTTGCGGATTTTATAGGAGAGTCAAATTTATTAACAAGCACAATAGATAAGATAAATGATACGACCATAGATGTTAAATTTGATAATAAAATTTTTGTTGTAAACCGTGAAGAAGAAGATAATATCGGCGATAAAGTATATTTGATGATTAGACCAGAAAATGTTTTAGTATCAAATAAAGAAATTAATAATTCTTCTAAAGGCATTATTAAAACTTTAGTATATGATGGTGCTGTTACTAAATTATTTGTAGATACTGAGGGAGATTTTGATTTAAAAGTTAATGTACAAGGTAATACTAATTATAAAGAAGGAGATACTTTATATATTGCGGTAGAAAATAAGAATATAGTTCCTATAAGGGAGAAGAAAAATGAAAAAAGGAGATAGATTTTTTAAATTTATAACATTATCTCCAATAGTTATATATACAAGTTTACTTATTCTTTTACCACTTATATATATCTTTTTCTTAAGTTTTTGTAAAAATGATTCTTATGGTGGAATAATATATGATTTTACATTATCTAATTATATTGCTATATTTGATATAACATATTTAAATATATTTGTTAAATCGAGTTTAATTGCTTTTATAGCCACATTTATATGCATTTGTATATCTTATCCATTTGCTTTAATATTGCGAGAAAGAAGCGAAAATTTACAAAATTTAATGACGAAACTTATTATGATTCCATTTTTAACTAATTCTCTTATTAGAACTTATGGATGGATAGTTTTGCTAAGGAAGAATGGAATAGTTAATAGTATTTTGATAACTTCTGGTTTAATAGAAAATCCATTAAGTTTAATGTATAACAATTTGGGAATAATAATAGGTATGTCATATACATTGCTTCCATTTATGGTACTTCCAGTATGCAGTTCAGTTTTTAAGATAGATAATACTTTAATTGAAGCAGCAAGAGATTTAGGTGCCAAGCCATGGGCTATATTTAAAAAAATTATTATTCCTGAAACAATATCAGGCGTTTTCAATGGATCATTAATGGTATTTATACCTGCTATAGGTTATTTCTTTATATCGGATATCCTAGGTGGAGGTAAGGCTATGATTATTGGTAACTTAATTAAAAATCAATTTTTAACAGCTAGAAATTGGCCATTTGGATCAGCTATTTCAATATTTTTGATAATTATAACATTCTTCTTAGTTTGGATTTATCGTAAATTAGGCGGTAAATTAGATGATTTAGGAGGGATGTAGATGAAACATAAAAAATTAAAAAATATTTTTATTGGATTAGTATTGTTCTTTCTATATCTTCCAATCATTGTGTTGGTTGTATATTCTTTTAATACATCTAAAATGAATATTGTCTTTGAAGGATTTACATTTGATTGGTATAAAAATCTATTTAACAATAGAGATTTGATAGAAGCGTTTATAAATACTTTGATTATTGCTGTTACTAGTACAGTAGTATCTACAATAATTGGCACTTTAGGTGCTGTAGGATTAAATAAATATGATTTTAAATTTAAATCATTTATTAACTTATTAATATATATACCAATTGTTATACCTGAAATAGTATTAGGTATATCATTATTATCAATATATACATTAACAAAAATTGAGCTAGGTATGTTTACACTGATACTTTCTCATATTGCTTTTTCAATACCATTTGTTATTGTAAGTGTTAGATCAACTTTATCTAGTACATTAAAAACATACGAAGAGGCTGCCAAAGATTTAGGCGCGAATAGTATGAACACTTTCTTTAAGGTTACTTTACCTCAAATGATGCCAGGTGTGATAAGTGGTGCTATTCTTGCATTCACATTATCGTTAGACGATGTAGTAATAAGTTATTTCACATCAGGCCCAGGCAGTAATACTTTACCATTAAAAATATATTCAATGATAAAAACAGGAATAAGTCCTGATGTAAATGCATTATCAACATTAATGTTACTTGCTACGATGATAATCTTAACAACGTCAGCTATAATTCAAAGTAGAAAAATAGTAGGAGGTACAAAATGAAATATATTAAATTATTAATTATTATAGTATCTCTTATATTGGTTACAGGATGCAATAGAAGTAGTGATTATGATGGAGTTTTAAATGTATTAAATTGGTCATCCTATATTCCTGATAGTGTTATTCATGACTTTGAGGAAGAATATAATATCAAAGTTAACTATGGCACATATTCATCAAATGAAGAATTACTCGCGAAAGTAACATCCTCTAAAGAAGGAACTTATGATTTAGTATTTCCAAGTGATTATATGGTAGAACTTATGAAAGAAAAAAATATAATAATGAAATTGGATAAAGATAAAATACTCAATTATTATAATATAGATGATACTTTTTTACACCAAAGTTATGACCCATATAATGAATATTCACTTCCATTTTTATCAACAGTAGTAGTTATTGCTGTTAACGAAGCTAATATAACTGATAATATTACAGGATATAATGATTTATTGATGAGCAAATATAAAAATAATATTGTTATATTAGATGATCAAAGAATTGTTATAGGTATGTCTTTGATGGCGCTAGGTTATGATATGAATGAGACTGATCCTAAGGCTTTGAAAGAAGCTGAAGAGTGGTTGATTAAGTTAAAACAAAATATTAAAGCTTATGATAGTGATAGTCCTAAAACATTTTTTATAACAGATGAAGTTGATATTGGTATTATGTGGAGTGCAGAGGCTATTTTAGCTAGAGATGAAAACCCTAATATAAATATAATATATCCTAGTGAAGGTCATGCTATTAGTATGGATAATTATGTAATTTTAAAAGGATCTAAGAATGTAGATAATGCATATTTATTTATAGATTATTTACTTAGAGACGATGTTAGTAAAAAAATAATTGCTGAATATCCTTATATAAGTCCAAATAAAAGTATATATAATACTATAAGTTTAGATGATATATTTAATAAAGGATACTATGTAGAAAATATTGGTAGTAATATAAAGGAGTATGATAAGTTATGGGCTGACATTAAATAGGTATAATTTTAAGTATTTAAGCAATAGTAAAAATATAATTGAAAAACAAAATTTGGAGTGGTATAATAAAATTATAATAGGAGGTAAATATGAGTGTAAGGGTAAAAGATTACATTACAACAGAGGATTTCACAAAAGAAGAATTGCTTGATATTCTTAATGTAAGTTTACTTATCAAAAAGAATATTAAAGCAGGATATCCACTTAATGTTTTATATCATAAATCATTAGGTATGATATTCGAGCAAGCGTCTACAAGAACTAGAGTTTCTTTTGAAACAGCAATGACTCAATTAGGTGGACATGCTCAGTACTTAGCACCAGGACAAATTCAACTTGGTAAACATGAAAGTATGAAAGATACTTCAATTGTATTATCTAGACTAGTTGATATTATGATGGCGCGTGTACAACAACATAATACAGTAGTTGAATTAGCAAAATATTCAACAGTTCCTGTATTAAATGGTATGAGTGATTATAATCATCCAACTCAAGAAATGGGAGATTTGATCACAATATTTGAGCACATGCCTGAAGGAAAATCTATTGAAGATTGTAAAGTTGTCTTTGTGGGTGATTGCACACAAGTATGCGCGTCACTTATGATGATTATTACAAAAATGGGTGGACATTTTGTTCACTATGGACCTAAAGATTTTCAATTAAAAGGAAAATATCTAGAAATTGCAGAAGCTAATTGTAAGGTAAGTGGAGGTAGCTATTTAGTTACTGACGATCCTGAAGAAGCTTTAAAAGATGCTGACTTCATTTATACTGATGTTTGGTATGGTTTATATGAATCTGAACTTCCAAAAGATGAAAGAATGAAGATATTCTATCCAAAATATCAAGTTAATATGGATATGTTAAGTAAATGTGCACCTAATGTTAAATTTATGCATTGCTTACCAGCTACAAGAGGTGAAGAAGTAACTGATGAAGTTATGGATAATCCAGATGTATCAATTTGTTTTGATGAAGCTGAAAATAGACTTACAGCAATGAGAGGATTACTTGTTTATTTCATGGATAAAATGGAAGAAACAACTGAAATATGTAAGAAGAATTTAGGAGAGTAGTATGAAAAAGAAAAAATTTAAATTAGTCGATGCGGTTTTGGCAACAGTTTGTATTACATTAGTTGCTGAATCAGTTCCACCAACTGCCGCAATCGGAAATTCACAATATTTTTGGTGGTTATTCTTAATAATAGCATTTTGTATTCCTTATGGAATGATTTCTGCTGAACTTGGTACAACATATCAAAGTGAAGGTGGAATGTATGACTGGGTAAAAAAGGCATTTGGTCCAAAATGGGCTGCACGTGTAGCTTGGAATTATTGGATTAATTTCCCACTTTGGATTGCATCTTTAGCAGTAGCAGTAACAGATGTAATCGTAGGTATATTTGATATTGAATTATCATTATTTTGGTTAATTGTTATTCAACTTGCCTATACATGGTTAGTTAGTATATTAGGTACTCAAAGAATAGGTGAAAGTAAATGGATAGTAAATATTGGAACAGTATTTAAAATCTTATTTATGGTTGGCTTAGGTGCTTTAGGTATCTATGTGTATATTAAAACTGGTGAGTCTGCTAACCCAATTAGTAGTGTTGCTGATCTATTACCAAGTCTAGATTTAGCTGGATTATCATTCTTATCAGTAATTATCTTTAACTTCTTAGGATTTGAAGTAGTTGCTACATTTGTAGATGATATGGAAAAACCATCTAAAGAAATTCCAAAAGCATTAGTAGTTGGTGGTATTTTAATGGCATTATTCTATATTTTACCAGCTACAGGTATTAATATTGCAATGAGTTTGGAAGATGCTGAAGCTAGTGGTATTACTGAAAGTTTTATGATTTTACTTACTACATTAGGTGTAAGTGAAAATGCTGTTAGAATTATTGTTATAATTGTAGGTTTAATGTTTATTTATACAATGGTAGCAAATATCGTATCATGGTCATTTGGTGTTAACTCAGTTGCTAAGTATAGTGCTGATGATGGAGGACTTCCAAAAGTATTTAGTAAAACAAATAAACAAGGTGTTCCTTATATGGCATCTATCATGAATGGTGTTGTTGCTTCAATAATTTTAATTATAGGTGTAATTTTAGGTGAAGTATCAGAAACAGCTAGTAACTTATTCTGGACATTCTTCTCTTTAAGTTTAGTAACATTATTAATTAGTTATGTACCATTATTTATGGCATTCTTAAAATTAAGAAAAACTGACAAAACAAAAAGAGTTTATAAAGTACCAGGAGGCGAAGTATTTACAAAAGTACTTGCTATTGTACCATTTGTATTATTAATACTAGGTGTTGTATTTACTTTATTTGGTGATTTCACTGCTGAGTTTATAGGTGATAACTTACCACTAATTGTAGGTGTTGTTGTATCATTTATAATTGAAGAAATTTTAGTTGCAAGAGTAAAAGTGAAGAAATAGAGGTAAATTATGAAAAGATTAGAAAGTAATCCAAAACAAGATGGATATAGAATGCCAGGTGAATTTGAAAAACATTCTGGAACATATATTATTTGGCCTGAAAGACCAGATAATTGGAGAAATGGTGGTAAACCAGCTCAAGAGGTATTTGTTAATGTAGCTAAAGTTATTGGTAAATATGAACCTGTAACTATGATTGTTAGTAAGGCTCAATATGCTAATGCTAGACAAATGTTACCTGATTATGTAAGAGTTGTTGAAATGAGTAACAATGATTCATGGGTACGTGATTGTGGTGCTACATTCGTAGTAGATGATAAAGGAAATAAACGTGCTGTAGATTGGTCATTTAATGCTTGGGGAGGATTAGTAGATGGTCTTTATTTTCCTTGGGATGATGATGATAAAATAGCTCAAAAAATGTGCGAATTAGAAGGCACAGATAGATATCGTCTAGATGACTTTATCTTAGAAGGTGGTTCTATTCATGTAGATGGTGAAGGAACTGCAATGGTAACAGCTGAATGTTTATTATCTGAAGGACGTAATTCACACTTAACTAAAGAAGAAATAGAAAAAGTATTGTGTGATTACTTAAATGTTGAAAAAGTATTATGGATTCCAAGAGGAATTTATAATGATGAAACTAATGGTCATGTTGATAATATGTGCAATTTTGTAAGACCAGGTGTAGTAGTACTTGCTTGGACTAACGATGAAAATGATCCTCAATATGAAAGAAGTTTAGAGGCTTATAATTATCTAATTAATGAAACAGATGCTAAGGGTAGAAAATTAGAAGTGCATAAACTTTTAACCCCATCTCCAATTTTAATTACAGCAGAAGAATCTAAAGGTGTTGATGCTGTAGATGGTACATTACCAAGACAAGAAGGAGATAGAATGGCAGCTTCTTATGTAAATTACTATACAGGAAATGGATTTATAGCTTTACCTGTATTTGGTGATCCAAATGATGAGAATGCTGTTAAAGTATTAGGTGAATTATATCCAGATAGAAAGATAGAAACAGTATATGCTAGAGAAATCTTACTAGGCGGAGGAAATATTCATTGTATTACTCAACAAGTACCAGCAGGTGAAAAGAAATAGTAAAGAGAGAAGTTAAAACTTCTCTTTTTAATTGAATCAGTATTTTTATTATGTTATACTTAAAATAGAGGTGAATATATGAAAAAAATAGTAATTGCTTTAGGTGGAAATGCTTTAGGAAATAATTCAAGTGAACAATTAAATTTATTGGAACATGTTGCAGAAATAATTGTAGATTTAGTTAAAGGTGGTAATAAAATAGTTTTAACACATGGAAATGGACCACAAGTTGGTATGATTTTACTTGCAATGGATTATTCATCCAATGGAGAAGTAAAAACTCCACCAATGCCTTTTCCTGAGTGTGGAAGTATGAGTCAGGGGTATATAGGATATCAGTTACAACAATGTTTACAGGATGAACTAGAAAGACAAAAGATTAAAAAGGACTGTGCAACTTTGATAACACAAGTATTAGTTGATCCGAAAGATCCTGCATTTGATAATCCAACTAAACCTATAGGAATGTTTTATAGTGAGGAAGAAGCTAAAAAGATTGCAAAAGAAAAAGGGTATCAATTTGTAGAAGATTCAGGTAGAGGTTATAGAAGAGTAGTCGCGTCTCCAAAACCAATTGATATAGTTGAAAAAAGAGTTATAAAAGAGTTAGTTGATAATAACAATATTGTAATAGCTGTTGGTGGTGGTGGAATACCTGTTATTAAAGAGGATAAAATAAAATTACTAGAAGGTGTTGAAGCAGTTATAGATAAAGATCGTTCAGCTGCATTACTTGCCAAAGAGTTAGATGCAGATATATTACTTATATTAACTGCTGTTGATAAAGTATATATAAATTATAATAAAAAAGATATGAAAGCTTTAGATAGTTTAACAGTAGAAGAAGCAAAAGCATATATTGAAGAAGGTCATTTCGCGAAGGGAAGCATGTTACCTAAGATAGAAGCATGTTTAGAGTTTGTAGAAGGTAATCCATCTAAGAAAGCTATTATAGGTTCTTTAGAAAAAGCATCAGATGCGATTAAGGGTACATCAGGAACAATAATTAAAGAAAAATAGGATATTAAATATCCTTTTTAATTTGACTTTTGTTTTTATTTAGTTTAATATATTGGTCAAGTAAGGGGGATGTTATGAGAAAATATTATAGAGTAGGGTTAGAAGATAATGTAAAACCTAAGAGAATAATAAATTATAAAAGGGCATATCGCACACAATCAATTATAGATTCTTCATATTTAATATTAGGTGAATATAAAAAAATATTTCCTATATATGGTGTAATGGAAGATTCTATATTAACAGAACTTACGACAGGTATTCCATTATCCGATGATAGTTTTTATGTAACTAATAATAAAAATAGTATGAAATGTAAAGTAGTGGAAGAAGTAGATATATTAGAAGTAAAAAATAATATGATTCAAATATCCAAATCAGGATACATGAAAGAATATAGAAAGTTAATTGAAAAGACATATAATATTCAACAAGTAAAAGAACTAAGAGAAAAGATTAAAAAGATATGAAAGGAAAAAATAAAGTGTTTGGTAGAAAAGAGAAAGAAGCAAAAGAAGAAGTTAAATACTATAGATGTTCGAGTATTTTAGCAGGTGTTGATAAAACTTATGATGGTGTTTATGTTGGTCCAAATAAAGAAAAATTAGATGTTTATATAGTGTCTAGTAATGGACTATTTAATGAATTAGTAACAGGATTACCTGCTGCAAATAGGTGCTATTTAAGAGATAAAGAAGATTGTTTGATTGCATCAAAAAAATTTTCTGTATGTACTGAGAAACCAATGTATGGCTCATGGGAGTGGCCTCAATATCTTGTTTCTAAATCAGAAGTAGCTGAGTTTCTTTTAAAATTAGAAAGAGAAAATCTTGTTAAAGAATATAAAGATGCTATATATGAGATAAATAATGCACAATGTAAGGCAGCAATGGAACAACTTCTAAAAATTTTAAAGGAAGAAGAAGAAAAACAATTTTATGATGACCATGCAGATGATATAATTAGTGGATTTACACGTAAATATAAAAGATAATACCATAATATGGTATTTTTTTTATTCTTTTTAAATATAATTAGTTGGGTGATAATGTGGATTTTAAAATAGGCGATATAGTAACACGTAAATCACATCATAATGATATGACATTTATTATAACTGATATTGATAATAATACATGTTATTTAAAAGGTGTTAATATTAGGTTAGAAGCTGATGCTTTAATAGATGATTTAGAAAAATATGATGGTGATGATACTGAAGAAAAAGAATTTGAAGAAAGACTAAAACCAGAAGATTTAAACAGAGATGATTACTTTTACCTACCTGGTAAAATACTACATATTGATGCTGATCCTGATTATTTGAAAAGATGTTTAGATTATTATGAAAAGATGAATATATGGGCGAAAGGGATTAAAGAGAAGGAAGAAAATATTAAAGTTCATATTAAAGATTGGATTAATGAATATAATCCTAATATTGTTGTTATAACAGGACATGATGCTTATTATAAGAAAAAAGGTAGTACTAGTGATATAAAAGCTTATAAAAATAGTATGAATTTTATAGATGCCATTAAAGAAGCCAGGAAAGTAGAGAAAAGTCATGATAAATTAATCATCATCGCGGGTGCTTGCCAATCTGATTATGAAGATTTGATTAAAGCAGGTGCCAACTTCGCGTCAAGTCCTAAAAGAATTAATATACATGCTCTAGATCCAGCTATTGTAGCTAGTAAGATGAGCCTATCTGATGTAGGTACTGATATAGATTTAAAGTCTATATTGGAAAGTACTAAATATGGTAGTTCAGGTATGGGTGGAGTTAAAACAAAAGGCACTATGTATATAGGTTACCCTAGATAGGAGAATAAAATGATAATATCAAAGATAAGAGAAGATTTAAAAAGTCATATAGGTGATACAGCAACTATAAGGTATAATTTAGGAAGAAATAAATATGAAAGTTATGAAGTTAAAATAGATAAAACGTATGAACATGTTTTTTTAGTTAAATTAAAAGATAGGGAAGAAACTAAATCTTTCACTTATACAGATGTAATGACTAAGATGGTTAAAATAACTTATTAGTACTTGCAACTTAAAAATTATTGTAGTATACTTAAAGTATACTACAGGAAGGAGAATGTTGTATGGAAATTACATCAGTTACAATCAGAAAGGTTGAAAAAGAAGATTCAAGAATGAGAGGAATTGCATCTGTATTATTAGATGATTGCTTTGCAATTCACGATATCAGAATTATTGAAGGAGATAACGGATTATTCGTTGCAATGCCTAGTAGAAAGACTAGCGTTGGTGAATATAGAGATATAGCTCATCCAATCAATCCTGAAACAAGAAAAATGTTTGAAGATAAAGTTCTTGATGCTTATAATAATGCTGAATAAGAGTAGAAATACTCTTTTTTTCTTGTTGTATTTTAATATATTTTGATTTATAATTAATATGTAATGATAAAGGAGTGTGTAGTATGGGTAAAAAAGTTGATAAGAAAAAGAAAACAGAAAATAATGTTGATGAAATAAAGAATGATCCTGCCTTTGATTCACTAAGATATACTACTAAAATTTCAGTAGAAGATGTAGCCTCAGCCGCAAATGCATTACAAAGAAATGAAGAACTTGAAAAAAATGGTAAAGGTGGATTAATAGTATTAATATTAATTGTAGTTATATTAGGTTTAGTAGGATATATAGGATATGATAAATTATTTGTATCAAAGCAAAATAATAATAAACCAAAAGAAGTAGAAAATAATAAAGAAGTGGAACCAATAAAAACTAATGATAAAGTAGAAGAATCAGAATTAACTGATGATGATATAAAAAAAGAAGTTAGTTCCAAAGTTAGTATGATATTATCTGGTGGTAATAGCAGAGCAGTAGATATAGATTCAGTTAAAGTTGATATTGATTATCTAGATAGTTTAAACGATTATAATCCAACAACTGATAAAAAACTAGAAATTGTTTTATATAATAATTTAGAAAAATTTACTAAGATTACTGAAAATGATATAGAAAGAATAAAACCTATTTTTGAAATAGTATTTGATGGAGAAGGAGATATAAATAGATTTATTAATTCTAATGAAACAATAATAGATAGTAGTATAATTGAAAATGCATATACTGAATTATTTGGAACAAAACCAGTTAATAAAAGTATTACAGGTTGTTCAAATTACTACTATAGTGCTTCTACTAATATCTATTTACATAATGAAACTTGTAGAGGTTCAGGATATAATACAATTACATATTATAAAAATAAGTATACACAAAAAGGTAATAATGTGTATGTATATGTAAGTATTAAAGCTAATGAAGAATTAGATGAAGAAATAGTAAAAAATAATTATTTAGAATATGAACAATACAAATTTGTATTTGAAAAGAGTAGTAATGGAACATATTCATATAAAACAACAGAAAAATTAATATAAGAAATGGTTTAGAACCATTTTTTATTTACTTAAATGTTTTATTATTGATATGTCAAATACTAATTTATCTATTAGTGAAGTCATTAGGCAAATTAGAAATATTATTTAAAAATTATGTCAATTAAAGATTTAATTCTTAAATAAAAAATCAAACTTTTTTTCGTATGTTCGCTTGTTTCTGATTTTTAGGTATGTTATTATATATATTAGGTGGTAGTATGGATAATAATTTAGCAAAATTACTTGATAAAATAGAAATAACGGAAGATAATAAAACATATTATAAAAATGCTATATTATCCAAAGTATTATGTAATAAATTAGATAATAATTACTGTTTTGTTATAAATATAGATAAGATGTTACCTGTAGATATTTATGATGAATTTATAACAAAATTAGAAAGTACTTATAGTAATTATAATAGTGTAATTGCTTCTTTTAATGTTAAAGAAATAGATAAGAATATGATAGGTGAATATTATAAATATTTATTAACTAAATATAGTAAGAAACATCCATTAATAGATTTATTTAGTGAAAACAAATTGGAGTATAATGATAATTTAACTATAGAAGTAGATAATACTACAGAGAAAACAAAATTAGAAACAGTTATACCTAACTTAACTAAAGATTTAATGCATATAGGATTTGGAAAAATTAAAATAGATATTGTTATTAATGATGAATATAGCAGGAAATTTGATGAAGAAATTAAAAAAGAACTAGATAGAACTTATGATATACCCAAAGTAGAAGTTAAAGAAAATAGACAGTTTAAATTTACTAAAGGTATGCATAGAAGAGGTAAAACAGAAGAAGGATGTATTTTAGGTAAACATATAGAAGGACATATTGATACTATAAGTAGTATTCAAGATGAAGAGGATACAGTAACTATTGAAGCTACTATTTTTGGCATGGATGTTGTTGAAGTAAAAGGTGGACTTAAAATAGCTACTATAAAATTAACTGATTATACAGATAGTATGTATATGAAAATGTTTGCTAGGACTGATGATCAATATGAGACAATATTAAAGTTAAAAGAAGGAAAATGGTATAGATTAAGAGGATATATAAAATATGATGAATATGCTCATGAATTAGTATTTAATCCTAGAGATATCGAAGAAATAGAAAAAGTTATAGATAAGAGAAAAGATGAAGAAGATAAAAAACGTGTTGAACTTCACGCACATACAATGATGAGTCAAATGGATGGGGTATGTGATGAAGTTGCATTAGTTAAAAAAGCAATTGAATTTGGACATCCTGGTATAGCTATTACAGATCATGATTGTTGTCAAGCATTTCCTCATGTATTTGGTGAAGTAACAGGATATAATAAAGGATTAAAAAAAGCGGCTAAGGCTAAAGTAGAAGAAATTCAAGCTAAAATAGATGAAGCAAAGAAAAATAATGAAGATACTTTAGAGTTAGAACAAGAATTAGAAAGTGCCAAAGAAGAACAAAAGAATTTAAAATTTTTTAAAGCAATATATGGAACTGAAATAGAGATGACAGAATCTACATTAAATGTATGTTATAATCCAAATGATGCTTTAATAGATGGTAATACATATGTTATATTCGATACTGAAACAACAGGATTTAATCCAGGATTAGGAGACTCTATGATTGAAATAGGTGGAGTCAAAATCAAAGATGGTGAAATATTAGATCGTTTTGATGAATTAATTAATCCAGGTCATCATATTGATGAGGCTATCACAGCTGTAACAGAAATATCAGATGAAGATGTAAAAGATGCCAAAAATGAAGAAGAAGTAACTAAGATGTTTAAAGAATGGATTGGTGATTTACCACTAGTTGCGCACAACGCGACATTTGATAAAAATATGTTAGATATGGCATATTATAAATATAATTTAGGTGAACTAAAAAATCCAATTATAGATACATTAATGTTATCTAGAGTAATAAATAGAGATCTAAAAAAACATAGTTTAAAAGCGTTAGGTAAATTTTATGGTGTAGATACTGGTGAGGCTGATGAAGATGAAGAGGCTACATCAAGTAATACTAGTGTTAAACTAGATGATAGGGCTAAAAATAGTATTAAAGATATAATTGTTAATGGAGAATCTGTACTTGTATCTGATGACAAAGATTCATATATTCGTATGAAACATTTAGCCAGTAAAAGTGAAAAAGCTAATGTTGAAATATTATTATTAGATGGCAATAAGATAGAAGAAGAAGTATCTTTGCACCCAGCTATGAATGAGATAGATATTTCATATAATCCATTAGATAGTGTAAGAATTAATGTTTATGTCGGAGTACACCATGGTGCTGATGTCGATTCAGAAAATACAGGATATATATTTATTAAAATGCTAAGACAAATAAGTGGTATTAAGGCATTAAATGATTTAAATAATCTAGGATTGCTAGAAGATACAATATTTACAAACGATCGTAAACTACAAGATAAAATTGACACACTATGTACATATAAAAACTATATAAGACCGTTAGGCGAAGATGAAGAAGTAGCTGATGATAGATATCCATTTATTAAATTTAATAATAAAAAATTTGTATGGAAATATGAATGGTGTCATAATGACTATCTACAAATGTATGAAAATATTCCAGGTAAGACGTTTACAGAGAATATAGCTAATATATATTCAAGAGGTTCTCATGTAACCTTCCTAGCTAAAGATCATAAAGGACTTAAAAATTTATTCAAGATAGTTAGTTATGCTAATAGTAACTTTTTAGAGAGAAATGCTAGAATACCAAGAAGATTAATAGAAGAAAATAGGGATGGTTTACTTATTGGGTCAGCATGTTTAAGTGGTGAAATTTTTGATAAAGCACTAACAAGAACAGAAGAAGATTTATGTGCAGCTATGGAATTTTATGATTACATAGAAGTACAACCACTAGAAAACTATAGACATTTACTTAGAAGACATGATATCAATAATGAAGAAGCTTTAGAAAATGCTATTAAGAAAATAATTAAATGTGCTAAAAAGATGAATAAACTTATTGTAGCTACGGGTGATGTACATAATATAGAACCTGAAGATTTAATATCTAGAGAAATTATCGTAAATCAAAATGTTCCAGGTAAAGGTAGACATATATTAGCTAAATATTTAAGAGGTGAATCTAAATATAATCCTAATATAGTTAATATAGATAAACTATTAAAACATACAACTTATTCATTAAGCGATGTAGATATAAAAGTATTAAAATACATTTATGCTTTATATAATATAAAGAATATACCTATAACATTAGATAATATTACTGAAATATATACTATAGATAAGGCAAACAAAGATGAAGAAAAATTCAAAGCAAAGGATTTTGATAAGAAAAGTTATTTAGCTACATCTTTAAGAAATTTAGAAGCAGCAGAAATAATTATAGAATATAGTCATGGTGATGAAATTTTATATACATTTGCAGAAAACTTTAAATATTTCACTAAGACAGATGTACCAGAAATGGGACATATACCTAATCAGTATTTTAGAACAACAAAGGAAATGAAAGATGCCTTTATGTTCTTAGATGATGATGAATTAGTAGAAGAAATAGTTGTAACAAATCCTAATAAGATACTTGATATGGTAGAAGAAATTGAAGTAGTAGAATATCCAGATAAACCATACTCTCCAATCATTGAACATTCACAAGAAACATGTAGAGATTTAGTATATGATAAAGCACATAGTATGTATGGAAATCCTCTACCAAGACTTATTGAAGAACGAATTGCTCAAGAGTTTTATGGTGATAAAATATTAGGCTTAGTAGAAGAAAAAATTAAACTTGATAATCCAGATTATGATGATAAAAAAGTAGATGAAGTATTCTTAACTAAACTACATGAGATTATAATGTCAGGTTATGATGGCGTAGTAGACATTATGAAAGATAAATTAATGCGTGAAGATAGTACATTAGAAGAAGAACAGGCAAAAGAAAATGCTAAAGCTTCACTAGGTGGAATTATCGGTGGTGGATTCGACGTTATTTATTTAATCGCTCAAAAATTAGTTAAACATTCTAATGATGATGGGTATTTAGTTGGTTCGAGAGGTTCCGTTGGTTCATCATTCGTTGCGTCAATGATGGGTATAACTGAATGTAATGGACTACCTCCACATTATTACTGCCCAAATTGTCAGTATAGTATGTTTGAAGATGAAAATGGTGTTAAATTTACGGAAGAATATTCATCAGGATATGATCTACCTAATAGAGACTGTCCAAAATGTAAAACATTAATGATACATCAAGGTAATGATATGCCATTTGCTACATTCCTAGGTTTTAATGCTGATAAAGTACCTGATATAGATCTTAACTTTAGTGGTGATAATCAAGCTTCAGCTCATGAATATACAAAAGTATTATTTGGTACCGATAATGTTTATAGAGCCGGAACAATAGGTACAGTAGCTGATAAAACAGCAGTAGGTTATGCTTTAGGTTTCTTTGAAGAAGAGATGTACAATGCCTTATATTTAGAAACAGCTAGTTTAGGACTATCAATACCAGGTAAAGATGATCTAAAGAAAAAGGGTGTTATTAAATCGAGCAAGAGAAATCCAGAAGTTGAAAGAATAGCTGTAGGTTGTACAGGTGTTAAAAGAACAACAGGACAGCATCCAGGTGGTATAGTTGTTGTACCAGGGTATAAAGATGTATGGGATTTTACACCATTTCAATATCCTGCAGATGACCCAACAGTACCATGGAGAACAACACACTTTGATTACCATGCTATTGATGCAGACTTATTAAAACTAGATATACTTGGTCACGATGATCCAACAGTATTAAGATTATTACAAGATATGACAGGTGTTGATGTTACTAATATTGATTTAGGTGATCAAGATACAATGAAAATATTTACAGGTCCTGAAGTATTAGGCGTAGAAAAAGATAGACTTCGTGGATTAACTAAAGATGGAAGAAAATATTGCCCAACAGGTACTTTAGGAGTCCCAGAGTTTGGTACATCTTTCTTACTTGGTATGCTTGAAGAAACAAAACCAAAAACTTTTGCAGAACTTATCAAAATATCAGGTTTATCACATGGTACTGATGTATGGTTAGGTAATGCGAGAGATTTATGTACACCTGATAGTAATGGTAATATAAGAGTTCCATTTAAAAATGTCATAGGATGTCGTGATGATATTATGGTTAATTTAATACAATGGGGTATGAAACCAGCTAAAGCATTTAAAATAATGGAATTTGTACGTAAAGGTAAAGCATCAAAAGATCCTGCAACATGGGAAGGTTTTGCTAAGGAAATGACTGAAGCAGGTATTCCAGATTGGTATATAGATTCATGTAGAAAAATAAAATACATGTTCCCTAAGGCTCATGCCACAGCATATGTAACATCTGCATTTAGAATAGCTTGGTTTAAAGTTCATATGCCAATATATTATTATGCAGCATATTTCTCAATTAGATGTGAACAATTTGATATAGCATCAATGATTCAAGGTGAAGATGCAATTAGAAGACGTATAGATGAACTAGAAGCTAAAATAGCAGATAAAAAAGCATCAAATAAAGAAACTCAAATATGTGATGTATTATATTCTTGTTTAGAGATGACAGCTAGAGGGTTCCATTTCGAAAATGTAGATATCAATAAATCTGATGCAAAATATTTTAAAGTTACTGAAGATGAGAAAGGTTTAATTATACCTTTTAGCGCGATTGATGGATTAGGTGATGCCGTTGCAACAAGTATTGTTAAACAAAGAAATAAATCTCCATTTATCAGTATAGAAGATTTGAATAATAGGACTTCTATATCAGGAACAATAGTTGAATATATGAAGATAAGTGGAATGTTAGGTGATATGCCTGAATCAAACCAATTAAGTTTATTTTAAAAAACGCTTTTATAAGCGTTTTTTTATTGAAAAAAAAGGAAATTAAAAAGTTTTCGCGTATGTTATAAATAGGAGGTGGTATAAAATATGGTGATATAATAGGTAAAAATAAAAAAAACGAACAAATTTTCGTAAAAAGTATTGACAATGTAGTAAGTTTAATATATAATTAAATTGTACAGTAGGAGGAATAAGATGAAAGACAATAAAACATTAGATCAAGTATTAATGGATATAGAAAAACAATTTGGTAAAGGTGCGATAATGAAATTAGGAAGTAATGAGCATCAAAAGATAGAGGCTATACCTAGTGGTTCATTATCATTAGATATTGCTTTAGGAATAGGTGGATATCCTAAAGGAAGAATTATTGAAATATATGGTCCAGAATCAAGTGGTAAAACAACCTTTGCTTTACATGCAATTGCTGAAGCACAAAAGTTAGGTGGTAAGGTTGCGTTTATAGATGCTGAGCATGCATTAGATCCAACATATGCAGCTAAAATTGGTGTTAACACTGATGAACTTTTATTATCACAACCAGATAATGGAGAACAAGCATTAGAAATTTGTAGAGCTTTAGTACAAAGTGGTGCAATTAGTGTAATTGTAATAGACTCTGTTGCTGCATTAGTACCAAAAGAAGAAATTGAAGGTGAAATAGGAGATACTCATGTTGCTTTACAAGCACGTATGATGTCTCAAGCATTACGTAGTTTAGCATCAACAATTAGTAAGACAAATACAATTGCTATATTTATCAATCAATTAAGAGAAAAAGTTGGTATAATGTTTGGTAATCCAGAGGTTACACCTGGTGGACGAGCTTTAAAATTCTATTCATCAGTTAGAATGGAAATTAGAAGAGCTGAAGCTATTAAAGATGGAACTAACGTTATTGGAAATAAAACTAATATTAAAGTTGTTAAAAACAAAGTGGCTCCACCATTTAAAACTTGTGAAGTTGATATAATGTATGGTATGGGTATATCTAAAGCAGGTGAACTTGTTGATTTAGCGAGTGAAGCACATATTATGGAAAAGAGTGGTGCTTGGTATGCATATAAAGGTGAAAAAATCGGACAAGGTAAAGAAAACGCTGCAAATTATTTAAGAGAAAATCCAAAAGTATATGCTGAAATAGAAAAAGCAGTGCGTAAACATTTCGGTATAGATGATTCTAATGAAACAAAAGAAGAAAAATCAAAAGCAACAAAGAAAGAAGCTTAATATAAGCTTTTTTTTATTAATTTGCAAATTATTTTAAAAATGCTATAATAGTTGGTACTTAGAGGGGGAAATATTATGAAGGAAGAAATAAATCTTGCAAAAAAACTATTCAGCTTATAAAGATTTACTTTATATTAAGAAAGGACCTGGCAATGAAATACCTAAATATGGTGCTAAGAATCATTTAATTGCTTATATGCTTGAAGGCGCTAGTGTCGTTACTATAATCGCACTTCTTATATTCTTTGGATGGGCAACATGGACTACATCTGCTATATGGATTTTTCTTGATGCATTTATATCTTTGGCTACTGTTGGTGTAGGTGCGTTTGTATCTCTAAAAGGAATTTCAAAATTAATGAATGTGCTTAATATGGCAACTTTTAAAAGAAAATATCCATATATTAATACAAATGTTAATATGGAAGAACTAGAAAGATTAATGGAATCATATAAAACTAGTTCTAATACGAATGCTGCTTTAGAAAATAAAAGAATGGAAATACAAAAGCAAGCTAAACAAAGAGAAAAACATGAACAAGAAAGATTAGAATATGAAAGAAGAGTAAAAGAATATAATGAGGCTGCTAAAACCAAAAAACTAGGTACATGGCCAACAAAATAGTGATTAAGACCAATCGTTTGATTGGTTTTTTATTTTTCGTATTACAACTACCCTTACTTATTCTTTTTATCATCATATTATAAGTTAGAATAAGGAGGTTATATGATAATATATTTTATTCTTATACCAATTTTGTATATACCAGTTAAAATCGTATTATATTATATAGTCTACCGATTTGGAAAATTTTCTTATGATGGATTGGGTGCATTTGGTTTCGCATATAATTCAAAAAAAGATTTGTTCTATTCAACAAAAGATGCATGGCAAAAGAAATTTGGATATTGTCATTTATATGATGTAGGTGCCCCAATATTTAATATGATTATTGATACAGAACCAATTAAATTTAATTATAATAACAAAAACTATTTACTTACATTTTGGAAGGGTCAATATGGTATGACTACTGGCTGTGAAATAGGTATATATTCTACAACACAAAGAAAAGTTAATAAAAAGACAGTATATTATCCAGTTACAGAAGATGAAATGCTTGATATGAGTTTTGTTTTATATAAAAAAGGTGAAGTTATAGCTAGGGAATCCGCGAAACATTGGTGGCTTGCCATATTTAAGTTAGGTATGTTTAGTAAACCTAAAGATCTTGTTATGGATATTTCAATTACGTTCCCCAATGAAGAAATGTTAGATTCTTTTGTCTCATCATTTAAAAAATTAAAACATTCAAAGAAAAGTTATTGGATTTCTGATAATACATTTTATTTTACATTTAAAAAACCAAAAACTCGTAAAGTATGGACTAGGTCTTTAATAGCTGATGCGATAAGACAAAAATATAATCGTAGGAATGTAAATTTATATAATAAATATTTATCAGATGTAATAGATAACAATGGTATAGATGATTCAAAAACAAATAATAAAATGATTATATTAAATAATATTATACCTAATATCCTAAAAAATAATCATAAAGCAAAGTTTATTTTAAATAAAAAATCTTTAGCGGATATTGAAATAGATAGTACTAATAATATTATTTTTTTAAATGACAGCATATATACTAATTTGAAGAGGAAAATTATATGAGTAAATTAGATAAAATATTTAAAAATTCTAAGAAATATCATATAGATGATAATACGAAATTAGTTATTATGAGTGATTGTCATAGAGGAACTGGAGATAATTTTGATAATTTTGTTAAGAATAAAAACATAGTTTTAGCTGCATTAAGACACTATTACATTAATGGTTTTACTTATATAGAACTAGGTGATGGTGATGAAATGTGGGAAGTAGATGATTATAAGGATATTGTAAAAGAACATATAGATACATTTAGAATATTAAAGAAATTCAACGACTCTAAAAGATTAATTATGGTGTAT
The DNA here is from genome assembly GCA_017484205.1 of Bacilli bacterium. Taxonomy (GTDB): domain Bacteria; phylum Bacillota_I; class Bacilli_A; order RF39; family UBA660; genus RGIG9169. The sequence continues at coordinate 33,134 of JAFUTO010000001.1, forward strand.
GGGAACCATGATATAGTAAAAAGAAAACCTAAAGTGTTAGAAGATACTTTTCATAAATACTACAATAATATTACCAATAAAAATGAAGATTTATTGACAGACTTGAAAGTATATGAATCATTAGTTTTAGATTATAAAGACCATGATATTTTTTTAATTCATGGTCATCAAGTAGATTTACTTAATAGTACTTTTTGGTATTTAGCTGCTTTTTTAGTTAATCATTTGTGGAAACCATTAGAAAATATTGGTATAAAAGATCCTACAAGTGCGGCTAAAAATTATCAAGTGACTAAAAAAACAGAAAAGAAATTAAAAAAATGGAGTATGATTAATAATAAAATGTTAATTGCGGGTCATACCCATAGGCCAATATTTCCTAAAATAGGTCAAAGTCTTTATTTTAATGATGGATCTTGCATACATCCAAATGGTATAACTTGTATTGAAATAGAAAATGGGAAAATTACTTTAGTAAAATGGTCATTTAATATAAGCAATGATAAAATACTATTTGTTGAAAGAAAAATAGTAGAGGGGAAAGAACCAATTATTAATTTTTTCTTAAATAAAACTTACTAATAATTTAGTAAGTTTTTATATAATATATAAAAAATCAGTCATATTTCAGACTGAATTTTATGTTAAGTTCGAATAGTTCGAACAGATTCGTCAATGGAGCGGGTGATGGGAATCGGACCCACGTAATCAGCTTGGAAGGCTGGAATTCTACCATTGAACTACACCCGCAAAATAGTAGGCACTTTTAATTATACCTTATTTTGAGATAAAGTCAATACTTCTATAGTAAAATTTATGCAATTTTTATCATTTAGTTACAATTTAAAAAAGTATTGAATATATTTTAATAGTACAATTTGCATTTATTCCAAATAAGTAGTAAAATTAATCTAGGATTATTTGTGTGGAAAGCGGAGTGTAGTATGAATAATTTAGTTTATGTTTATTATGTTATATTTTATTTATCATTGACTTATGGGCTTTTCTTTTTTGTCACTGGTTTATGGGGTTTTGCTAAGAATGGCAGAAAACAAATAACTAATCATAAACCTAAGACTAGGTTTGCTATATTAATAGCAGCAAGAAATGAAGAAAAAGTAATAGGAAATTTGATAGGAAGTTTGAAAAAACAAAATTATCCAGAAGATTTATATAAAATATATGTTATAGCTAACAATTGTACAGATAATACAGCTAAAGTAGCTAAAAAAGCAGGCGCAGAGCTATTACCATGTGAAGTACCTGTAAAGACAAAAGGTGATGTTTTAAAACATATCTTTGCTAAATTTATGGATAAAGATGATGTAGATGCATTTGCTATATTTGATGCAGATAATATTGTAGATCCTAATTTTTTAAAGGAAATGAATAATGCATTATTATCAGGATTTAATGTAGCAGAAGGTAATAGAGATTCTAAAAATGTTACAGATAATTGGTTAAGTGGAAGTTATAGTTTATTTTACTATATGCAGAATTTCTTCTTCAATAAAGCTAGAATGAATATGGGATTATCTGCAGCTATTAATGGTACTGGATTTGTTGTTAAAAAATCAATAATTGAAAAATATGGATTCAATCCATTAACATTAACAGAGGATTCAGAATTTACAGCTCAATGTTCTTTAAATGGTGAACGTATTGCATATGTTGAAAAAGCAATTACATATGATGAACATCCAATTAGATTTATTGATTCATGGAATCAAAGAAAACGTTGGTCAAAAGGTACATTACAATGTTTAAAAACATATGGTGGAAGATTATTTGCTAATATATTTAAAAATTCTAATATGACATCTTTAGATATGCTTATGATGTTTCTAGCACCAATTGTTCAAGTAGTTGCTTTAATAATGGTTGCTATGTTGGCTGGATTTAAATATTTTGGAATTGAATTAATAGACATATTCTCATACGTCTTCGCATCAGGCATATTATTCTTTATAGTAACATATTTAATTGGTGTACTTACAAATGTATTTATATTTAAAATTAATAAACAAAATTTAAAAGAAGTAACAAGTAGTATATTCTTATTCGCATTATTTATATTAACTTGGATACCAATTAATATAGTATGTATGATAAAGAAAGATGTAACTTGGAAACCAATATCACATGATCGTAATGTTGATATGGAAAAATTATTAAATAAAAATAATTAATGCAGATTTATGTCTGCATTTTTTGTTATAAAAAATAATGAAAATCATATATTCTAATATAGAAAGGAATGAGTTAATGGAAACACTAAAAGTCGGATCTAAGTCTAATCCAAATTCTGTTGCAGGAGCGTTAGCTAATGTATTTAGGACATCAGGTAGTGTTGAGATACAAGCAATAGGAGCCGGTGCATTAAACCAAGCAGTTAAAGCAATAGCTATTGTGAGAGGATTTGTAGCGCCTTCTGGAAAGAATCTAGTATGTATTCCAGCTTTCACTGATATTGTTATAGATGGTGAAGAAAGAACTGCATTAAAATTAATAGTAGAGGCTCGTTAACCTCTTTTCTTTTTTTATAAAGTGTTGTATACTTTATATAGTTTTGAGGTGATATTATGGATCAAAATTTAAAAAGAGAAATTATATTAGATCATTATCAAAATCCTAGAAATAGGGGATTAGTTGATGATAAAAAGTATGAGATATCAGATATGGATAATGAAAGTTGTATAGATCATGTTACTGTTCAAGCAAAAGTAGAAGAAAATATTATTAAAGATATTCATTTTGATGGAGAAGCTTGCGCTATATGTACTTCATCTGCATCAATTATGTCAGAAACACTTAAAGGAAAAAATGTAGAAAAAGCAAATCAAATAATAAGTAATTATTATAAAATGATTGATGGAGAAGAATATGATAAAGATATTCTAGAAGAAGCAAATGTATATGAAGATATTGCAAAGCAACCTAATAGAAAAAAGTGCGCGTTACTTGCTTGGTGGGGAATAGGCGATATAGTAACAAAGGAACTTAAAGATGATAAAGGAAATAACTAATGAAATAGAATTAAATAGATGTGATGAACTTCTAAATCTATTAATTCTTGATGAAAGAAAATATGACCAAACTATAGATGAATATTTCAAAGTGAAAGATTACTTTAAAAATGTTATCAAAGGAAATAATTTTTTATTAGGGTATATTATTGATGATAAAATAGTTGGATATATATTTATTAAAAATATTGATAACTCAAATTATCTTATAGATGGGCTATATGTAGAAGAAGAATATCGAAGAAGAGGTATTGGTAAAAAGTTAATTAATAAGGCATTAGAATTATGTAAGCAAAGAAATGCTAAATGTATAGATATCAATGTTATGTATAAAAATGATTTAGCAAAAAACCTATATAAATTATTAGGTTTTGAAGAATTTAGAATGACACTAAGAAAAGAATTATAATTAATTCTTTTTTAATTTTTTAAAAATTAGCACTCATATATTGACAATGCTAACATATAATAGTATAATGAGATTAGCATTCAAGAAAATAGAGTGCTAAAGAGGTGATGTGGGTGCTTAGTAATAGACAAGAAGAATTACTAAAACTTATTGTAGAAGAGTATATTAAAACTGTAAAACCAGTAAGTTCTAAATCATTATGTGATGTACTTGATTGCTCATCAGCTACGATACGTAATGAAATGGGTATCTTAGAGGATTTAGGCTTACTTGAAAAGACACATACATCTTCAGGTAGAGTTCCTTCAGAAAAAGGCTATCGTTATTATGTAGATAATATAATGAAACCTAAGGAACTAACTGGTGATGATATGCTAAAGTTACAAACAGTATTTCATAATAAGTCATTAGTATTAAGCGACGCTATAACTAAAAGTATGGAAATAATATCTGAATTAACTAATTACACATGTGTTATTTTAGGTGATACATCAAATGAAAATAAAGTTAGTAAGGTAGAAGCAGTTCCAATTAGTGATAATAGTTTAATCGCGATTATTGTTACTGATAAAGGTCATGTTGAAAATAAAAATATTATTTTGGAAGAAGATGTGACTGTAGAAGAAATAAAACAAACAGTTGATTTAATTAATAAACTTATTATTGGTACTCCGATAGATGAAGTAAGTGCAATGTTAGAATATGAAGTAAAACCGATTATAGGGAAATATGTTAAACAACATGAAGTTTTATATAATGCTTTTTATAATGCTTTTAGTGATTTTGCTCAAGATCCTGTTATAAAGATGAGTGGTACTAAAAATATATTAATGCAACCAGAATTTGATGATACTAATAAAATTAGAGAAATAGTTAGTAAATTTGAAGATAAGGAAATAGTATCTAATATTAAAGAAGATAAAAATGGTATTAATATATATATAGGTAGTGAATCTGAATTTGATGATGATGTTTCAATAATAAAGACACATTATACATTAAATGGAGAAGAGGGAACTATTGCATTAATAGGACCTAAGAGAATGGAATATGATAGAGCTATAACATTACTTAACTATATAATGGATAATTTAGATAAATAGGAGGAATATAGTGAATACAGAAGAAGTAAAACCAAAAGTAATAAAAAAAGAACCTCAAAAAAAAGTGAAAAAGGAAATTAATAAAGAAAACTATGAAGATAATAAAAAAATAAAAGAATTAGAAGATAGTTTAAATGAGATAACTGGAAAATTTAGTGAAGCTACAGAACATATTAAAGAATTACAAGATGGCTTAATGCGTAGTCAAGCTGAATTAATTAATTATAGAAAAAGAAAAGATGAAGAGGTAATGAAGATGTTACAATATTCTAATGAAGGTATTGTAAAGGAATTAATACCTAATATAGATAGTTTTGAAAGAGCAATAATGACTAAAACAGAAGATGAAGCTATTTTAAAATATCAAGAAGGATTTAAAATGATTTACGCCAGTTTAGTAAACGTTTTAAATAAATATGATGTTAAGGCTATTGATGGAGCAAATAAACCATTTGATCCAACTTATCATCAAGCAGTACTTACAGAACATAAAGATGGTGTAGAACCAGGAATGGTTTTGGAAGTATTACAAAAAGGTTATTTATTAAAAGATAAAGTTATAAGACCTGCTATGGTCAAAGTAAGTGAATAGGAAAGGTGATTATATATGAGTAAAATTATTGGTATTGACTTAGGTACAACAAATAGTTGTGTATCTATTTATGAAGGTGGAGAAGCTAAAGTAATAGCTAATCCAGAAGGAATGAGAACTACTCCTTCAGTAGTTGCATTCAAAAATGGTGAGATTATAGTTGGTGCAAAGGCTAAAAACCAAGCTATAACTAACAAAGATACTATTTCATCTATTAAAAGAAAGATGGGTAGTGGAAGTAAAGTAAAAGCAAATGGAAAAGAATATACACCAGAGGAAATTTCTGCTATGATTTTAGGAGACTTGAAGAAAAGTGCTGAAGCTTATTTAGGTGAACCTGTAACTAGAGCAGTTATTACAGTTCCAGCATATTTCAACGATTCTCAAAGACAAGCAACAAAGAATGCTGGTAAAATTGCTGGTTTAACAGTTGAAAGAATTATTAATGAACCAACAGCTGCTGCTTTAGCGTATGGTCTTGATAAACAAGAAAAAGCTGAAAAAGTATTAGTTTACGATTTAGGTGGAGGTACATTCGATGTATCAATACTTGAACTTGGTGATGGTGTATTTGAAGTTTTATCTACAGCTGGTAACAATAAATTAGGTGGAGATGACTTCGATGAAAAAGTAATGGATTACTTAGTTGAAGAATTCAGACGCGAAAATGGTATTGATTTATCTAAAGATAAAATGGCAATGCAACGTATTAAAGAAGCTGCTGAAAAAGCTAAAAAGGATTTATCAGGTATGAGTTCTACAGAAATCTCATTACCATTCATTTCTCAAAATGATGATAAAGAACCTTTACATTTAAATACTAATTTAACTAAAGCTAAATTTGAAGATTTAATTCATGATTTAGTTGAATCTACTAGAAAACCAGTTAAAGATGCATTAAAAGAGGCTAAATTAAGTCCATCTGATATTGATAAAGTATTATTAGTAGGTGGATCTACAAGAGTACCTTGTGTTCAAGAATTAGTTAAAGATGAATTAGGTAAAGAACCATCTAAAGAAGTTAACCCAGATGAAGTAGTTGCGATGGGTGCAGCTATTCAAGGTGGTGTATTAACAGGTGATGTTAATGATATCGTACTTTTGGATGTAACACCATTATCATTAGGACTTGAAACATTAGGTGGAGTATTTACAAAATTAATTGATAGAAATACTACAATTCCTACATCTAAATCACAAGTATTTAGTACAGCTGCTGATAATCAACCTGCTGTTGATATTCATATTTTACAAGGTGAAAGACCAATGGCTGCTGACAATAAGACATTAGGAAACTTCCAATTAACTAATATCCCACCAGCACCAAGAGGAGTACCACAAATTGAAGTTACATTTGATATAGATGCCAATGGTATCGTTAATGTTAAAGCGAAAGATTTAGGTACAAATAAAGAACAATCTATTACAATTACTGCTTCAACTAACTTATCAGATGAAGAAATTGATAGAATGGTAAAAGAAGCAGAACAAAATAGAGAAGAAGATGAAAAGAGAAAGAATTTAGTAGACGCTAAAAATGATTCTGAACAATTAATTAATGCTACTGAAAAAGCAATTAAAGATTTAGGTGAAAAAGTAGATGCTAAAGATAAAGAAAAAGCTGAAAAATTAATTGTTGAATTAAAAGAAGTTTGTGAAAAGGATAATGTTGAAGACATCAATAAAAAGAAAGATGAATTAAATGAAGTTGCTATGGCTTTAGCTACTAAGGTATACGAAGAAGCAGCCAAAGCAAATCAAGCAAATGCTGAATCTGAGACAGAAGAAAAATCTGATGATAAAAAAGAAGACAATGTCAAAGATGCAGAATTTGAAGAAGAATAATTAAAAAGTTCTAGGAAACTAGAACTTTTCTACGAAAGGAAATAATATGCAAAAATATAAATCTAGAAAAGATGTTCCTCTAAAATATAAATGGGATTTAACTCACTATTTTAAAGATGAAAAAGATTTTAATGATAATTTAAGTAAATGTGAAACTATGATTGATGCATTAAAAGATTATGTAGGTTCTACAAAAGATGCAAAAAAACTATATGAGTTTTTAAAAAATGATATAGAGGCAAATGCATTAATAATGAATTTATATATTTATGTATCTTTATTAAATGATCAAGAATTAGGTAATTCTAAAAATATAGAGTTATTAAATAAGGTTGAAGACACATTTAATAAATATGTTATTAATACAAGTTTCTTTGCGCCTGAATTACTCAAATTATCTAAAGAAGAATATGAAGAATTATTTAATAAGAATAATAAATTAAATGAATTTAAAAGTGATTTAGATAAAATATATAGAGGTAAGGAACATGTTATTGATGAAGAAAAAGAAAATATAATATCTGAACTTGACAATGCTATGAATCATTTTGATGATATGTCTTCTACAATGCTTAATGGTGAACATGATTATGGTACAGTAGTAGTAGATGGTGAAGAAGAAAAGATAGCTACAACTAATATAAGAAGATTACTTAAAAATGAAGATAGAAGTTTTAGAAAAGAAGTAAGAGATAAATATAATAAAGTATTAGATAGGTATGGTGTCAGCGCAGCTCAAATGCTAAATGGTTATGTTAAAAGTAATATTGTAAAAGCTAAATTACATAATTATAAAGATGCTTGGGATGCCAAAATATTTAAACTAAATATGCCTAATGAAGCTTATGAAACACTTCTTAATACAACTGAGAAACATTTAGATGTATTACATAGATATTATAGAGTGTTTAAAAAATCTGTAGGATTAAAAGAATTATATCAATATGACTTATCTTTAGATATGACTAAAAATAGTAAAAAATATTCTATTGAAGAGGCTCAAGAATTAGTTTTAGAAGCAATTAAACCATTAGGTGAAGATTATGAGAATAGATTTAAAAAAGTCTTTGATGAACATCATATAGATTATGCTCAATATCCTTCTAAATGTTCAGGTGGTTATTGCGCCACTTCATTAGATAAACATTCGAACATATTGATGAGTTTTAACTATGACTTAGATTCAGTATCAACTATTGCTCATGAAGGTGGTCATGATATACATCATACATATGTCAATGATAATAATCCTTTACAATATAGGGAAGTATCCAACTTAGTAGCTGAAGTTGCTTCTTTAACAAATGAATGTTTATTATCAAGTTATCTTTCTATAAATGGAAAAACAGATGAAGAAAAAATGTCTGGTATAGACAATATATTAGGTGTCATTGCTAATAATTATTATGATGCTGTTAGGGAAGCTAAAATGGAACAAGATTTTTATAATTATGTTTCAAGCGGTCACACAATTACTAAAGATTATATGGATGATTTGACATATAAGTCATTAGAAAAATATTATGGTAAAGAAGTAATTTTAGATGAACACTCTAAAAACTCTTGGATAGTTAGAAGTCATTATTATATGAATTATTATTTATATAGTTATGCCTTTTGTATAAGTATAGCTTCATATATAGCTAGTGAAATATTGAATGGTAATAAAGATATGTTAGAAAAATATCATAAATTCTTATGTACAGGATCTAATGTATGGCCAATAGATGCGATAAAAATATTAGGTATAGATTTAAGAAAACCTGATGTTTATGAAGGCGCGATTAATTATTTTGCATCATTATTAGATAAATTTGAAACTATGATTTAAGTAGGTGAATAGTATGAATAAAAAAGATTATTATGAGGTATTAGGCGTTAGTAAAAATGCATCTCAAGATGAGATTAAAAGTGCATTTAGAAAATTAGCGAAGAAGTATCATCCTGATATAAATAAAGATGCGGATGCTCCTGAGAAATTCAAAGAAGCAGAAGAAGCATATTCTGTATTATCAGATGAATCAAAAAGACGTCAATATGATCAATATGGTCATGCTGCATTTAGTAATGGTTCTGGTGGTGCAGGATATGACTTTAGTGATTTTGATTTTGCAGATATATTTAGTGATATCTTTGGTGGAAACTTCACTTCTGGTTTTGGAAGTTATACTGGCAGAGGTAATAGACCAACTAAAGGTAGAGATACTCTTACTAAAGTTCGTTTAACATTTGAAGAAGCCGCATTTGGTTGTAAAAAAGATATAGAAGTTACAACATCAGAAGACTGTTCTTATTGTGATGGTAAAGGTGGTACAGGAGAGTCTACATGTTCTAAATGTCATGGTAGTGGAACAGTAACATCCGAACAAAGAACTATATTAGGTTCATTTATGACTAGAACTACTTGTCCTGAATGTAATGGAAAAGGTAAAACATACGATAAAGAATGTACTCATTGTCATGGAAAAGGCAAAGTTAAAACTACTAAAACAATTAATGTTAAGATTCCAGCAGGTGTAGATGATGGTAATCAACTTAGAGTACCTGGTAAAGGTGAAGCTGGAACTAATGGTGGACCTAATGGAGATTTATATTTAGAATTTTCTGTCCAAAAACATGAAATATTTGAAAGAGAAGGTCAAGATATATATTTTACATTACCTTTAACTATTCCAGAAGTAGTATTAGGATGTAAGAAAGAAATACCTACATTATATGGTAAAGTTAATCTAACCATTCCAGCTGGAACACAACCTAATGATAAGATGCGTCTAAAAGGAAAAGGTATAGAAGATCCTAATAGGTATGGTAAGGGAGATATGTATGTTATCCTTGATATGGTAGTACCTACTAAACTTACAAAAGAACAAAAGAAATTATATGAAGAATTAAATAAAATAGAAAATAATGATTCTTTCTTTAAAAAATTAAAAGATTATTTAAAATAGTACTATTTATAGTACTTTTTTATTTACCAAAATAAAAAAATAATCATCTCTTATAATAGAGGTGATATGATGGACAATTATAAATTTATTGATATTGCTAGAAGAATCGCGGATACAATCCCAACAAGATATCAATTAGGAGGATGGGGTCAACAACAAGATGGATATTATCTTTTTGATTGTGTATGTCTTATTAAATCTATATTATGGGGATTTGATTTTCAAGTAGGCGGACATGGTGGCGCAGTATATCTTGCTAATGGTGTACCTGATGTAGGCGCTAATCGTATGATTGAACTATGTACGAATATATCTGAAGATTTTAATAATATAGAGATAGGGGAAATATTATGGTTAGATGGTCATGTTGGTATTTATGTTGGTGAAAGATTTGTAGTAGAAGCTACAGCAGCTTGGGAGAATAAAGTATTAGTATCATATGTTGAGACTAATGGAGTCAGGATAAGAAATGGACACCAAGTATATAGATGGGTTAAACATGGAAGATTACCTTATATTACATATAATAGTGGGTACGCTACGATAACAAATTTGGCAGTAGAAGATATTACTACTACAAGTGTTAAAATCATTTATACAGTAGATTTACCAATAACTGAAGTTTTATATTCATTGGATAATAGAAATTATGTAAATTTACCTATAGATGGTATTATTAGTGGTTTATTACCAAATACTAAGTACGAAGTTAAAATTAAAGTTAAAAGAGAATATACAAATAATTATACTGAAAAAAGCATATCATTTACTACTTTAGATGAACCAATATCATTGAAATATTCTATAGGTAATGTAGTAGAAGTTGATGGGGCGTTATATGATGAACCAACTAGCAATAATGAGCTTATGGTACTATCAAATTATAAAGCTACTATAACTGATACTAATAACCATTATGGAGTATTACATCCATATAAAATTGACGAACTAGGATGGACTAATGAGAATAATATTAAACTTTATGAAGAACCACAAACTGATATTTTTGAAATTATAAAGAATATATTAAAACTAATTTTAAAATATGTTTTTATACCATTAGGAATTATTCTGTTAGTATCGATATTAATTATAGTATTAATTATAAAAAGCATCTTGTTTTAGATGCTTTTAATCGTTATATACTTCTTTTCTAAGTAAATCAATATTGTCATTCATTATACTTATATAATCTCTATTATTTTTTCTATCGTTATCACTTAAATTAGATAAGTCATTTAGTTTTATTGTTTCAATTCCATAATCATTTACAAGTGTATTGATAATATCTGTCTTTTCATCATTAAGCATAAATATATAATTTAAGTTATTACTTCTAATTTTGTTTTTAACTGTTTCAATTGTTTTATCAGTTAAAGTGTTTTCATCTAATGAATATATAGTAAATCCATATTTTTCTAGGAACTTAAGAGTATTATTAGAAACTATAATAGTAGGATCATCTGCAGTTTCAACCATTAAATATATCTTAGCTTCTAATTTAGATATTGTTAGCTTTAATTCTTCGTAGTTAGAATTTATATTATTTCTTAAATATTGATTAGAAATATATTCATCTAAGCCTTCTTTTATATTTTTTGCCATCATTAGTACATTAGATGGGTTTAACCATAGTTCTTCTTCACCATATTCATAATCAATACTTTTCGTACTATCAATAATTTTTAATTTTTTATTGTATCCTAACATAGGACTAATATAATTTTTTTCTTTAGAATTGCCATTAAATATAAAAAGTGCTGCGCTACTATATTGTTTTATTTGTTCATCAGTTAAAGTGTATGTACTATTAATAATACCATTAGGATATATACTTTCAACATCGCTATGTTTGCCATATAAAGATTCAGTTATATATTCAGTTGGATATGATGAAGTATATATTTTTATATCTTCCATAGTATCTCTTTTAATCGCACATCCTGTTGGAACTAACAATATAATACTAAATAATAATAATAATTTCTTTTTCATTTTTTAACCTCCTTAGGTACAGGGTCATAACCATATCCACCCCATGGACCACATTTTATTATTCTTTTAATACCTAGTTTTAATCCTTTAACAACACCAAATCTATTGATTGCTATTTTAGTATATTCTGAGCATGTAGGTGTATATCTACAGTATTTGTGTGATGAAATAGGTAATTTTTGATATATATTTATCAAACAATTAAGCAAATATTTCATACTATCACCTTTTTAATTATACTAAAATATAGAAAAAATGTAAAATGCTATTCAATGTTTAAGCATTATTTGATATAATATTTACAGGTGGTAATATGAAGATATTAGAAGAATTAGGCATAACACCTAATAACGAGAAAATTTATGATAGGGCTTTTTCTCATACATCTTATGCGAATGAGCATGATGTAGAAAGTTATGAAAGATTAGAATATCTTGGAGATGCTGTAATGGAACTTATTATAAGTGAATATTTATATAAGAATACAGAGTATGGCGAAGGCGAGATGACTAAACTCAGAAGTCAATATGTATGTGAAAATGCTAATTTTGAGTATGCGATGGAATTAGGTCTAAATGAATATTTAAAATTAGGTCATGGCGAAGAAGAAAATGGTGGTAGGACAAGAAAAGCCATAGTAGCTGATATCTTCGAATCATTTATAGGCGCGATGTTTCTAGATCAAGGACTAGACGTTGTAAAAAAATTTATTTATGATTTGGTAATACCAAAGATAGAAAATAAAAGTATGGATGTATTTACAGATTATAAATCAGTATTACAAGAATTAGTTCAAACAGATAAAAGAAGTCTTTTATATGAAGTAGTAGAAGAAAGTGGTCCATCTCATGATAAGACATTTACTATTGTAGTTAAAATTGATGATATTATTTATGGAAAAGGAATCGCACATAGTAAAAAAGAAGCAGAGCAAATGGCTGCTCATGATGCTTTGAAGAAGAGTCAAAATGGATAAGTTGGAAGAAATTTTTGATGAAGTAATAGAAGAAGCTAATGATGGAATTAAATATAATGGCATAAATATAAAATTCCATACATTAGATAAATGTATTCTTAATGGAGCATTTAGTGATATTCCAGTATTAATAATACGCAACAAAAGAGAGACTATAAATAAACTAAAAACTTATATTGATTTGGTTTTAAAACAAAAAAAATTAGACCCAAGTAGATCTAATATAAAAAAATGCGTTGCATTATTATGGTCTAATGCTTGTTTTGAAGATTTCAGTAAACCAACCGTGTTTATTGATAATCGTATTAACTTTTATATAAATGATGACTTTCTAAAACACGAAAAAGAAATAGATAATATTGTTATCAAGAAAAATATTGAATCTATATATAAAGAAACACCTTATGCTTTTAAAGCATATATAAAAATAGATAATGATAAATATTATTTACCATCCATAAACTATGGTATAAGTAATGATACATGTTATATATATAAATTAACTAATCATGATAATGATATAAAATTGAGTAGAAAAATTGAATCTAAATATGATGTAAATTTATTAACATTATCATTATTAACTAAAGAATTATATAATTATGGTATAGGTAAGATAAAAGTAGTATCTTGTTTGCCTATGAGAGATACAAATGAATCTGCAAAGAATATTTTAGATGATTTTACTAGCATGGGAAATTTATTTAATAATATAATTATATCAAGCATTCCATTTGAATGTGATGAATATATGAATATAGATGTATATAAATTTGATGGTAAGAGTAAAACTAATTTTAATGAATTATTAATTGACAAGGAGTGATAAAATGGGAAGATTTCCAAATATAGCAGCAGCAAAAGCTAAAACAGGAGCAGCAAAAGGTAAATTATATGGTATGTATGCTAGAGAAATATATCAAGTAGCTAAAAATGGTGGTGCAACACCAGAAGGTAATCCAAGTTTAAAAAGATTAATAGAAAAAGCAAAGAAAGAACAAGTACCAGCAGATATTATTAAAAGAGCTATTGATAAAGTTAATAGTGGAACAGGAGAAAATTATGAGGAAACAACATATGAATTATTTGGACCTGCTGGATCTACATTAATTGTAAAATGCTTAACTGATAATGTTAATAGATCTGTATCTGATTTAAGAGCAGTAGTAAATAGACATAAAATTAAAATGGGCGCGATGGGTAGTGTATCATATATGTATGATAATTTATGTACTGTTGGCTTAAAAGGATTAGATGAAGAATCAATAATGAATGTTTTAATTGAAAATGATATTGATATAGTAGATATGGAAACTGAAGGCAACCATATACTTATATATGGTGACCCTAAAGATTTATTTAGAATAAAAGAAGCAATAACTACATTAAAAAGTGATATTGAATTTGATGTTGATGAAATATCAATGCTTCCTAAAGAACGTATCACATTAACTGGTGATGATTTAGTATCATTTAATAAACTTGTTGATGCATTAGATGAAGTCGATGATGTTCAAACAGTATATCATAATGTGGAATTATAAATAAAATATTGAATAAATATAAAAATATGATATAATGTATATAGATGGAAGAAATTTCATAAAATAAAAAGAGGAGTATTTGATTCCTTAAGTCAGATGCTTACTCAAGTTTAACTCAAGAAAACACCAGAGCTAGTTGATTCTGGTGTTTTCGTTTAAGTTACTTACCGCGATTATCCGTGATAAGTACGAGTGTATAAAACACTATTAGAAGTCCGAAGACAACTAATTCCATGTAGGACCCCTTTCTATGATTTTGCTCATAAAAGATCACCTCCTAACAAATTAAGAAAAATCAAAAAAATGTTAAGAGTAAAACACCTGAACTATCAAATATCCTTAAATATAATTATATAACATATGTTCGTGCAAGTAAATAGTATTTAAGGATATTTTTTAATTTGTATTAGTTGTATTGTTACATAGAAAAGTGTATAATTAAATAGACTTTATAAAATTATAGAGGAGGATAATATGTTTAAATTATTAAAAAATTTTAATAAAAAAGAAAAGATATTTATATTAATAAGTATTGTTTTAATCGTTTTACAATCATGGTTAGAACTTAAATTACCTGATTACATGTCTAATATAACGATATTAGTTCAAACACCTGGTAGTGAAATATCTTTAATTATCAAAGAAGGCATATTTATGATGTTATGTGCCTTTGGTAGTTTAGTCTTAAATATTTTAAAAGGGTACGGGGCTGCTTATGTAGGTAGTTCATTTGAAAAAAATTTAAGAAGAAAAGTATATACAAAAGTGGAATCATTTAGTATGGAAGAAATTAAAAACTTTTCTACTAGTAGTTTAATAACAAGAAATACTAATGATATAACTCAAATAAAGATGTTTGTTACAATGGGTATTCAAATGATGGCAAAGGCTCCAATAATGGCTGTTATGGCTGTTTTAAAAATCCTAAATAAACAATTTGAATTTTCAATGATTACATTAACTGGTGTAGTATTAATAATAGTAATGAACTTAATTGTTATTTTAGTTGCTATACCAAGATTTAAAAAGATTCAAACATTAACTGATAATTTGAATAAAGTAACAAGAGAAAACTTAACAGGTTTAAAAGTAGTAAGGGCATATAATGCTGAAGAGTATCAACTAAATAAATTCAATAACGCTAATAATGAACTTACAAATACGCAATTATTCGTACAAAAGATAATGGCTTTAATAGGACCATTTATGTCATCTATTATGCAATTTTTGTCTTTAGCAATATATTTTGTAGGTGCCTTTTTAATCAATGAAGCAAATATAATGGATAAATTAACAATATTTAGTGATATGGTTGTTTTCTCATCATATGCGGTACAAGTAATTATGTCATTTATGATGCTTGTTATGATATTCATTATATACCCTAGAGCTTCAGTATCCGCAAATAGAATTAATGAAGTTTTAGATATGGAACCTAAGATTAAAGATGGTAAAATATCAAAAGATACAACAGATTTAAAAGGAATTATTGAATTTAAAAATGTAAGTTTTAAATATCCAGATGCTGAAGAATATGTCTTAAAAGATATCAGCTTCAAGGCTAATCAAGGTGAAACCATAGCTATTATAGGTTCTACTGGATCAGGTAAATCAACATTAGTTAATTTAATACCAAGGTTATATGACGCAAGTGAAGGTAGTATCTTAGTAGATGGTGTAGATGTTAAAGACATGAAATTAGAGTATCTTTATAATAAGATAGGATATATTACTCAAAAAGCAGTTTTATTTAAAGGTACTGTAAAAGATAATATCACATTTGGAAAAACAAAAGCTGGTAAACCAAAGAAAGAAGAAGTTATGAAAGCTATTAAAATAGCTCAGGCAGATGAATTTGTATCTAAAATGGAAAATGGTATAGATGCAGATATAGCTCAAAGTGGTAATAATATATCAGGTGGTCAAAAACAAAGACTATCTATCGCACGAGCTATTGCTAGAAATCCAGAAATATATATCTTTGATGATAGTTTCTCAGCCTTAGATTATAAAACAGATTATACTTTAAGAAAAGAATTAAATAAACATACTAAAAATTCTACTAAGTTTATAGTAGCTCAAAGAATAGGTACTATAAAGGATGCAGATAAAATCATTGTTTTAGATGATGGTAGATGTGTTGGAATAGGTAAACATAAGGATTTGTTAAAGAGTTGTAAAGTTTACAAAGAAATAGCAGAATCACAGTTATCAAAGGAGGAATTGGCATGAGAGGAAGAGCAGGTCAAGTAACTGATAGGGCTAAAGATTTTAAAGGTTCTATTAAAAAGTTACTTCATTATAATAAAAGTTTCATTGTTCTTATCGTAATTGCCTTAACTCTTTCTATGACATCTACTGTATTAGCTATAATAGGACCTGATAAATTAAAAGAAATAACTAATGTTATAACTGCAGGTCTAGCTACGTCAATTGATCTAACTAAAATAAAAGAAATAGGATTATTCTTACTTATCATATATTTAGCAAGCTTACTATTTGACTATATTCAAGGTGTGATTATGGCTATTGTTACTAATAAGTTTTCAAAGAAGATGCGTGGTGAGATAGCTATTAAAATAAATAAATTACCATTATCTTATTTTGATAAAACAACAGTAGGTGATGTACTTTCAAGAGTAACAAATGATGTCGATACAATAAGTAATACAATGAATCAAAGTTTAGGTACATTAGTTTCTGCGTTAACTATGTTTATAGGTACATTATTTATGATGTTTCGTATTAATACTACTTTAGCTTTAGTCGCGATATTTTCTACTATATTTGGTTTCTTTATAATGATAATTATTATGTCAAAAAGTCAAAAATATTTTGATACAGTTCAAAATAGATTAGGTGATATTAATGGACATATAGAAGAAGTATTCTCAGGTCAAAATGTAGTTAAAGTATATAATGCATCTTCAGAATGTTTAAATGTTTTTGATGAGATTAATGAAGATTTATTCGTTAATAATGTTAAGAGTCAATTTTTCTCAGGATTAATGCATCCACTTATGAACTTTATTGGTAACTTTGGATATGTGTGTGTATGTATTGTAGGTGCCATATTAACAATGAATGGTTCAATTGAATTTGGTGTTATTGTCGCGTTTATGATATATGTTAGATTATTTACAAATCCACTTATGCAATTCGCACAAGCATTTACACAACTACAATCAACAGCAGCTGCATCAGAAAGAGTATTCGCATTTTTGGATGAAGAAGAAATGACTTTACAAAATAAAAATGACTTTATAAGTTTGACTAGGGAAGATGTAAAAGGTAATTTAGAATTTGAACATGTAAAATTTGGTTATAATAATGACAAAGTAATTATTAAAGATTTCTCTGCAAAGGTAAAAGCTGGACAAAAAATTGCCATTGTAGGTCCTACAGGTGCAGGTAAAACTACTATAGTTAATTTGCTTATGAAATTTTATGAAGTTAATTCTGGTGAAATTAAAATAGATGGAATACCATTAAGTAAGCTAACGAGAGAAAATGTTCATGAACTATTTACAATGGTATTACAAGATACATGGTTATTTAATGGAACTATAAAAGAAAATATAAGATATAATCAAAAAAATATATCAGATGAGCAAATAAAGGAAGCATGTAAAGTAGTAGGACTAGAACATTATATTAAGACATTACCGAAAGGATATAATACATTGATTGGTGATGCAGATAGTCTATCAGCAGGCCAAAAACAATTACTTACTATTGCTAGAAGTATGGTTATAAATACACCATTCTTAATATTAGATGAAGCAACATCTTCAGTAGATACAAGAACAGAAAAATTAGTACAAGATGCAATGGATAAACTTACTAAAGGAAGAACTTCATTCATTATTGCGCATAGATTATCAACTATCAAAAATGCTGATTTAATTTTAGTTATGAAAGATGGTAATATTGTAGAACAAGGTAATCATAAAGAATTACTTAAGAAAAATGGCTTTTATGCAGAACTTTATAATTCTCAATTTCAAAATTAGTAACATTAGTTACTTTTTTTGTTCTATAAAATATGCTTGTACATATAATTTAGTGGGTGATAATATGGATAGATTAGATGGAGTAG
The DNA here is from genome assembly GCA_017484205.1 of Bacilli bacterium. Taxonomy (GTDB): domain Bacteria; phylum Bacillota_I; class Bacilli_A; order RF39; family UBA660; genus RGIG9169. The sequence continues at coordinate 51,671 of JAFUTO010000001.1, forward strand.
GAGTTACATCATTAGAATCATCAGTGACTTTAAATGATAGAAAAAATATTGTAGTAACAGGTGTTAAAAAAATAGAAAGTTTTAATGATAAAGAGTTTTTAATGGATACAACATTAGGACCAATTTCTATAAAAGGTAATGATTTAGAAATTATAAAATTAGATACATATCAAGGTAATGTATCTATAAAGGGATATGTTAATAGTTTTACTTATAAAGAAGATGGGAAAAAGCAAAAAGAAGAAAGTATGTTATCAAAATTATTTAGATGATATTAAAATTACAAATAATAAGCTTAATATTTTCGTTTGTATATGGACTAATCTTTTACTTTTTAATTCTTCTTAATAAAAAGTATTTATATGGTAATAAAATATCTTTTATTATAGATGTTTTATTTATTATTGATAATGTATTATTATATTTTATAATACTTAGATATATTAATAATGGAATATTTCATATATACTTTTCACTAACAATTATATTAGGTTTTCTTTTAGGATACTATATAGACAAAAGAAGACGCATTTGATATAATTTAAAATGGAGAGTGTAATGATATGGCAAATAAAAGAATATCAAGACGAAGAAGAAGACGTATTTTAATAATAGGTTCTGTATGTATATTCTTTTTTGTCGTGTTTTGTATCAATGTCGTTAATTATTCATATAAAATAATTAAACTTACAAGTGAACAAGCAGCTTTAGAAAAGCAATTAGATGAACTAAAGACTGAAAAAGAGAGATTAGATGTAGAAATAAAAAAACTACAAGATCCCGAATATATAGCTAATTTTGCAAGAGAAGAGTATCTATATACTAGAGAAGGCGAATATGTTATAAAAATAGACCAAGCAGAGGATACAATAGAAGAGATAAAAAAGGAAAACACAAAATATAAATATATAATAGTTGGTTCTATTGCATTTTTAGTTATCATAAGTTTAGCTATAAGAAAAAAGGATGATAAATGATAGATTGATTATTAATACAATTTATTATATAATGTATGTAGATGCATTAATTTGCATAAAATAAAAATGGAGCTACTTGACTTGCGTATGTTAGGTAACTACCTTTAGACAGAGTATGCCTAGTCTATGATGATTAGGCACTTTTTATTACAATTAATAACATAATTACTAAAAGTAATACAATAACTATTTTTAGAAATAATACTTCTTTCTTCATAGTATTGAACCACCTCCAATCTATTATACAAGTTGTATATATAAGGAAATGGTAGTTACCTAATGTCTTTCACTCCAAAGTCATTATATAGGTATATATGGGATATTACAAATGTTGAATTTTAAAAATTGAATATGGAAATATATCCAATTTTTTATTTATATAACTAATTTTTCAAAATTGGTTATTAAAATTAATCTAATTTTAAAAAATGAAACTAAATATGGATTAATTTAGAAGAATGTCATATTTGAAATAAAGATTAAAACAAAAACTAGATATTTAAATATCTAGTTTTATAATTTTACATCTTCTTCTATGTCATTATCTTTCCTATCAAAATATGGTTTAACTTTATATTTAGAAAATAATGCAACTATATTTGTTGGAAAAGTTTTAACCATTTTATTATAATCTGTAATAATATCGTTATAATATTTTCTAAAAGCAACAATTTCTGACTCTGTTTCTGCTAATCCGAAATTAATATTCATATATTGCTCATTTGTTTTTAAATCTGGATATTTTTCTGTGTAACCATAGAATTCATTTAACCCTGCTACTAATTCGCGATCTAAATCAAAATTATTCAACTTTCTAGATCTTAATTTTTTAATACTATCTAAAACTACTTTTTCTTCAGTATTATGTTTAATTACATTGATTGCTTTATTAAGTAGGTCAAATCTTTTTCTTAAAGTAGAATCTATATTAGCTTCAGCCTCATTAATTCTTATAATGTTAATTTGAAATTTATTGTATATTGCAGCAAAACACATTGTTAAGATACATATAACAATTATTATTAGATATACATATTCTATAATCATATTACCACCATTATCATTATAACAAAATTAGACAATTTTTACAATCTAATTAGGTATAAAAGCATTACTATAATTAATAGTTTCATCGAAAGTTATAAAATCAACATAAATCATAAGTAATAAGAACCATTTTCCTGTAGTAGGATCGCTTAAAATAATATGATCTCTGCCAGCTTGTTCTATAATTCCTTTAAATTCTCTATCTCTAAAATCGTTAGAATCAGGGAAAGTCATATGCACTGTGACTTTTTTTCCTTTATTTAATCTTAAGATATTTTCAATATAAGATTGTTCCAATGATAATTCATTCATAGAAGTAGAAGCAGTTGCTTGATTGGGCATGGTAATATTATTACTATAAAGTGGATTACCAGGGAATGTATTTGGATTACCATAATAATTATTCATATAATCATCTCCTTATAAAATATATTTATAAAGAATGTGAATTATGCTATAATTAAATTAGGTGATATTATGGAAAAGTATATATTACTAGATCAAATGGATGAATATGAGGAAATAGATAAATTAAGAAGAAAAGTTAATAATTTGCCTTCGTCTAATGATAATTATTATCATAACCAATTAAAATTTGGGAAAATCATCGCGGTTGCTACAATTTTAAAAGGCGAGATGATCGCGGGTTGCTATATATCAAAATCTAGAACGTCATTGTATATAGAAAATATTTTTGTAAAAAAAGAATATCAACATCAGGGATATGGTAAAAAATTGATAAGATATGTTCTTGATCATAAAGAAAAATTTGAAGAATACTTTGACACTGAATTTTTATATAGCAAATTAGAACCCAATTCTAAAGAAATTATCGGTTTTTATGAAAGTATGGGTTATAGTGAACCTAATGAATATAATGTTATGAAAAGAAGAATATAAGGAGGAATTATGAAAATACAAGTAGGTGTATCAAATAGACATATACATTTGACCAAAGAGGCATATCAAATATTATGTGGTGATAAAGAATTAGAAGAATTGAGACCAATTAATCAACCAGGGATGTTTGTTACAACAGATATTTTTACAATAAAAACAGATAAAGCAGAAATTCCTAAAGTTAGGTTATTAGGACCATTAAGAGATTATAATCAAATAGAAATATCAAGAACAGATGCGTATAAACTAGGTTTAAATCCTCCAGTAAGAACATCTGGAGATGTGGAGGGTAGTAGTCCTATTACAATTATAGGGCCAAATGGAGAACTACATTTAGATGAAGGGTGTATCATTGCTGATAGACATATACATGTTACGGAAGATATGAAAAAATTCTATCATTTAGAAGGGAAAAATAAAGTAAATGTTTTAGTAAAAGGTGAAAAGGGTGGCATAATGTTTAATGTTGATCTTAAGGTATCAGAAGAAGCTTATTTTGAAATGCATATTGATACTGATGATGCTAATGCCTTTATGCTAAAACAAGGAGATATAGTTGAAATAATTGAAGATAAATAGTCTAATGTATATATATGCAAGAAATTGCATAAAATAAAAAAGGAACTACTTGACTTGCTTGTGTTAGGTAACTACCTTAGTTAGGTTTAACATAGCCGTTTATGTTAAATGGTTAGGCACTTTTTATTATTGTTAATAAATAAATTATTAATAATACAAATGTCGAATTTTGAAAATTGGATATAAAAATATATCCAATTTTTTATTTATATGACTAATTTTATAAAATTAGTCATTAGAATTAATCTAATTTTAAAAATTGGAAACTAAATATAGACTAATTTAGAAAATGTCATATTTTGTAAACATTAAGTTAATATTTATTGATTAAGTTAGTATATAGATTTATAATAAATATATAGAATAAAGGAGTGTAATTATGGATAATAATCAATTTAATAACAATAATCAACCAGTAATGAATAATGAATCAAAAAAGAAAGGTAATAGTGGATTAGTAATATTACTATTAATACTATTACTAGCAGCAGTAGGATATATAGGATATGATAA
>JAFUTO010000004.1 GCA_017484205.1 Bacilli bacterium
ATAATAGAAGGTTATGTATTAATGCTATTAATAAGTTATCTCCTCTAGAGAGATTTTTATGGTATAGTGGTGATATAATAGATGTTGATAAAACAGGAGGTACTCCTATTAATTATAAACCTAAGTTACCTATGTTTATAAGAAGATGGTTTTATAGTGCTATAAGGAATCCTTTCTATAATAGAGTATGGACTAAGTATGTAAGAGGTCCTATAAGATATATTGATGAAGTACTAGATGAGAGAACTGATATAGATACTAGTAACTTTGGTACAGGTAACCATAAAGTAGGTAAGAGGTTTAGAGTGTATTGGGATAATAGTAGAGAGATAATGTTTTATTATGAACATACATATAAATCTAGATTACTAGGTTGGAGAACACATTATAGTGGAGTAGTTGGTATATCAGACAAAAAAGAGAATGATACTCATTTTGTTAATTATTTTGTTTGGTATGAACATAGTAATAGACCATGTAAAGTTATAAGTAAATAGTAATTTTAAATTTTTAAGTAAAATGGAAAAGTTAAACACGTATTTAGGTATGTTAGTAAAACTAACATTACGTAAAGGTAAAGCTAGAAAGTTGGTTAATGTTATTGTAAAAGAAGTTGAGCAACTAATTGAAAATGAGAAGAAAGCAAAGATTACTTCAAGTACTACTTCAACTAGTAAACAACAGCCAACTATACTAGAAGAACCTAAAGAAGAAGATGGTGAATAACCATAAGTAAGCTACTCTTTTACAGAAAACCTCCTTACTTTGTTGTAGGGAGGTTTTTCAAAATCATGAAATAATAAAAAAAAGAATATACAAAAGGGACTTGAGGAAAAACTAACAAAACCTCAAACCAATGAAAGAACGATATTAGTTTTTTATGTAAAAAATTATTTATAAAATTATATTAAACTATGGTTAATAAATAAAAAATAGCCATTACTACACCTAATACATCAGCAGTTAAATCATAAAAATCAAACTTATTGTTAGGCTGTCTATCATCATATATCTCTTTTATTAGTCCTGCTAGTAAAGCTACACTTGTCGCAAGTATTATAGAGATGTACGACAAAATGCATGTTATAGAGAAACATACGTAAAAGTGATATATCTTATCTTTATATTTAGTTAAATATTTCATGTGTGCAAAGGTACAAACATTTATTTAAACAGACAAATGTTCTGTATAATAAAATAAAGTATAAAAATAAAAGGTATTGCAAATCAACTATATAAAAGAAAAAATAAAAATTTTTAATTAAAAATATTAGTTATATAAAAATTTATTGTATCTTTGCAGCGTTAAAACAAGTACAATATGTATACATTTAAAAAGATAGATAATATATGGGATTTGATTTCGTTTCTTAATACTGAGAATATCAAACCTAGTGATATTATCAAGTTAGAAAAAGACAAAGAAACTTGGCTAATTATATACTATAAGGAATAAGTAAAATGAGTAAAATTACTATCGAAGAAGCAGAGAAGGAACCTTTTTACTATTGTAAAAGATGTCTATCATTAGACATAAGAGAAGATGATGGTATTACATTCTGTAATAATTGTGGTTCTCTTAATATAGATGTAGGTAGTGATATGGATGCTTGGGTAGATATGTATAATGAAGCCTATAAAGAAGACGATAATTGCAAACGTTATTTATATTCAAATAAAACATTTTTTAAAAAATAAGAAAAAAGATGGAAAACATTGAAGAAAAGAAAGAATTAACTCAAGAAGAAGAGTTGAAAGGTAGATTGGTACAAGCCTTTAATCAGTTGAAAGTACTTACTGATAAAAACTACGAACTTAATCAACAGAACACTATGTTGAAAGTAAGTGATTTTTATCAGAGAGCTAACTTCTTATGGACATTTATTAAAGAAGGAAAAGACCTATTCCCTTCAGAATTTATTGATAAATGTGTTAATGATATTATTGACATGTTTACCATTAAAGATGAAGAACCTGCAAAACAAGAAGGGGAAGAAAAAGAAGGAAAATAAGCAATGGAACAACAGAATAAGAAGATAAATGCTTTATTAAATATACCTTATTCTAGCAAAGAAGAATTTTATGAATGGTGGGTAACTTTCCTTAAACCTATTCATAAAATGTCTTCTGTTCCTTGCAAAGTTTTTGCTGTTATTCTAGCTGAAAGAGAAAAGTATGCAAAGACAAATGACAGTAATAATGTAGATACTATATTGTTTTCTCCTGAAGCTCAAGACATTATATGTGAGAAATTAAATATAGATAAGATTAAATTTTGGTGTCATTTGTCAGTACTTAGGAAATATGGAGTTATCAATAAAAATAAAGTAAATCCTAAGTTCATACCAGAAATAACAGATGATAATATGTTTAGACTTATGTTAAAGTTTTATAAAAAGAATGATAGTAAGTTTAAATGATATAGTAAAAGCTAAAGCAAAAGAATTAGGTATTAATGAAAAAGCAGCTCGACTAGCTATGAGGAGTGTAGACAAATTGATAGAAGAAGTCATTGCTGATTCAGGTTTTGATGCAGGCGAAACATATACTGAAGAAGAGTTCAATGAAAGATTCTCAAACTTAAGATTTGTCTTACCTCATCTAGGTCAAATAAGATTTAATTATAGATTGTATAAAAAAGCAAATTACTATGTTAAGAGTAGAGAAAATAATACCAGTATTTAATAGTATAGTAACTACTGCTAACAGATACCCTAGTAATGGTATTGTAGATGAGCATGGTTTTATAGATGTTAAACGTGCTGGCAAATTAAAAGAATATCAGACTATATTACAGGTTGGTCCTGTAGCTAAAAATCAGGGATTTAAAGAGGGTCAGAAAGTTTTTCTTAACTACATTCCTTATAAGAAAAGGAAAAAAGTATCAGAGCAGTTTAATCAAGAAGACTTTACTATTGAGGATGTTCTAGTAACACTAGATGATGTTCCTAATTATGATGTATTTGATACTAAGACTAAAACATACTCTCCAGTATTATCTATATATGATAGGGATATTATATGTATAGTAGAAGGAACAGAGTTTGAAGAAAAAGAAGCTGATGCTTCTGATGCTTTAGAAGCTAAACTACTAGCTGATAAAATATCAAAAGAAAACCATAGTGGGAAAGGAACTAAAGAACTAATATTGTAATATGCATCTTATATCATTTGAAAATTACGAGTTAAAGATTTCTCCTGAAGCTATGCTTATAGGTCCTATAAGACAAGTATATAGAAAAGACACTATGAGAAATAAAGAATTTTTCTTCAGGCAAATGAGTTATCTATATTTTATGGTGGACCCTAGAAGTACATATATGTATATAACTAATGAGGAAGAAAGAAGTAAAACTATAATAGAACAGGAGGGTCTAGCTAATTCAAATGGTAATTTTGAAATATCTTCATATCTTAAAGAAGCAATGGAGTGGTATAAAAAGCATACTATCACTCCATCTGCTTTATTGTTGGAAAGTACTTTAATTGCAGCTGATAAGATACGTAAGTTCCTAGCAGAAGTAGACTTAAATGAAGTAGATGATAATGGTAAAGTAAAATATGATGTAAGTAAAGTCACTACTGCAATGAAGAATGTAATGGATATTATACCTAAGCTAAAAGAATTAGAGAAGAAAGTAAACCAGGAAACAGAAGATAAGACTAGGACTGGTGTACAAGAAAAAGCTATGTTTGAAGATAATTTGCCTGTAATA
>JAFUTO010000005.1 GCA_017484205.1 Bacilli bacterium
ACATTGCAAAGTTTCTAAAGTGAATATATTCATCAGCACAACTATTAAGTTCTAGATGAATATACTTATTATTAACTAACATTAATGCATCTACTGTTTTAGTTCTTTCTTTAGTATGAGATATTGGTAAAAAATCATTTAGAAATTCAAAACTATATATTTTTTCTTGAAGTATTCTCTCTAATAATCCAATCATTAAATCTGGATGTTCTCTATTACAAAATATAGTTCTAAATACTCTATCTGACTTACAAGTTAGAAAAGTACTTTTTTCTTTTGGCATAATCGTTTCCTCCTTTCATTTTATATTAGAGATAATAAATTATCCCTCTACTATTCATATAGTCAAAAAAATCTTAAATCCCCCTATTTTTAGTTAAATTTCCTAACATTTATAGCTTTTCTAAAGAAAGTAATGACATATATTAACATTAGCTAGCGTTAATAATACATATATCGACAAAGTAAAAAAAACTATATAAAAAAAATAGGAATAAAATCTAACATATTTTTATTCCTATTATTCGACAAATAATGTATCTATTACAATTTTACTTTGTTTTTTTCCTAATTAAATTATTATTTAATTTTTCTATAAACTTATCTGCTTTTTCGTCAAGTTCTTCTAAAGTAGTATTTCTTATTACATAATCATAATTATAATTATCTACACTAGCATCTGAATAATTTGATTCTATATTAGCTAAACCATCTCTTTTTACTAATAATGTTTTAGCCCCAAAAGTATCAACTGCTCTTTTTATTTCTTCTGGTTCACGTATATGAATAAACATTACATCCATATCTGAATTATTAAAAGTATTAATAGCATCTTTTATACTATTAAATGCCATATCATTATATTCTGTAGTTAATTTTTTTAAATCACTAAGAAATTTTCTATCTTTTTCACTCTTAGAACCAGTCCATCCAATAATCTTTGCTATTTCTTTTACTTTATCAATAGATGAAAAGTTAAATACATTAGCATATTTAGAACAAAATTCCACAAAAGTATCTTTACCGCTACCACCGGTTCCATTTATAATTATAATCTTTTTATCCATATTTATCATGCCTTTCTTTCTACATTATTCATATCATTTATATTTTGATTTTCAATCTTTTTTCCTAATATCAAAGCAAGTTTTTGAGCTGCTAATAATTGTTTGGCTAAATTCCCACTTTGATAGAATTCTATAATATAATCATCTATTTCTTTTTGTAAATTATATTGATAATTGTCTCGTTCTTCTTCATAATAGTGAATAATCAAACTATTAATAACTTTAAAATAGATAGATACATCAGGTGTTATTTTTTCTTTATCTAATAAATATTCTTTTAAATTTTCATAATATTCATTATTTATTTGTTCATTATATTCATCAATTATTTTTAATAATTCATTAATATCTATATTGTTTACAATGCTTTTTGAATATAGCTCATTCGTTACCATACTCTCATTAATTGATAAATCATATTTTGATAATTTTTCTTCTAAATAGTTAACAAATTTTTCTAAATAAATATTATACTCAGTATTTTTACTATCATAATAATCAGAAAAATGACCTTTGCCATAAATTGCACTATGACTTTTATCATATAATAAATTATTATCATTTGCTAACTTTCTGATACTATACTCCAATATATCTTGTATTTGATTATCATATTTTGCGTAAACATCTCCAACTTTACTTGGTAATATTTTCATAGAAGATAATATCATGTTTATTGCCATAAATTCATCGCCTATATATCTTATTACCTTTTTATTTAATAAAGCTTTGTTTACTTCTGGATTTTTTATCAAATCTTCATATTTGCTATTTTCAATCAAAATAATCGCTTTATCAGATACTTTTAATCCTTCGTGTGCTACGTCTAAATAAGCGTCATGATAAGAAATTGAATAACCATAACCACTATTTATAAAATTATCAATATTATCAATTATAGTAAAGTTACGATTAGAATCAACAAAATTATAATCTCCAGTTAATTCCAAGGGTGTATTAATTGTAAAATGTTTAGTAGAACGATATCTTACTGGCATATATACGCTACCTATATTTTTATCAACACTAGATAAGGCTTGAGTTAATTTGCTTGGTGATATAGGAACTTCAACACCTCTAATGCTTGTTTTAATATTATTTTTTTCTAAAGCATATTTTTTTCTAATAGCTAAAGATAGTCCAAGCATATTTTTTTCTATACCTGTATTTTTACTTGCCTCATACCACATTGAATTAATAGGTAAAAAGTCATCATCTCTTATTAAAGCAAACCTATCTATATAACCTTTTTCTTTGGCTTCTTTAATAAGTAAATTTAAATTATCTTTATACCATTGAACATTTTGAATTGAATTTGTATCTAAAACTTCTTGGTTACAAAAATCAACAATTTTTAACTCTTTTTCCATTACCTAAATTCCTTTCTTTAATCTAATCTAGGTGTAAGTATTTCATAACCATCTTCAGTTACTAATACTGTATGTTCATAATGAGCTGCAGGTAAATGATCTCTAGTATTGATTGTCCACCCATCATCTAGCATGTATACATAGCGTTTACCATAAGTTAACATTGGTTCAATACATATTACCATACCCGGTTTTAATCTAGGACCAGTACCAGGTTTACCAAAATTAGGAACATCCGGATCTTCATGCATATTTGTTCCAATTCCATGACCACATAATTCTTCTACTACTCCTAAGTTATGAGCCTTAGCATAAACTTCTACAGCATTTGAGATATCCCCAATTCTATTTCCCGGTTTTACTTGTTTTATTCCTTCATATAAAGCTTTTTCGGTATGTTCCATTAAATATTCTTTTTCGTTTGATATATCTCCTACTTTATAAGTCCATGCTGCGTCTCCTTGATATCCTTTATATCCTATTACTACATCAATGGTTATAATATCACCATTTTTTAATTTATAATTATTTGGAATACCATGAACTACTGTTTCATTTACACTAGCACAAATACTAGCTGGATAACCTTCATAACCTTTTTCAGTAGGTATTGCATCATTATCTAAAATAAATTTTTCACATAATCTATCTAGTTCTTTAGTAGTTATTCCCTCTTTAATATATGGTTTAATAAACTTATGCATTTTTGATACAAGCATTCCTGCATGTCGCATTAACTCTATTTCTCTTTCATTTTTTATTGTAATCATTTTTTCCTCACTTCTAAAATATTATATCATGGATAATTTTAGATGTAAATTAATGGGCTCAACAGATATCTAAGTCACTCATATTTTTTTGAAATAATATATATATTTTATCAAGGAAGTGTTGTAAATGTTTTTACATATAATTAGTTTAATTAAAAATATGATATTTTTTACTGGAAGCTATTCTAACAATGTTTTTCCAGAACCGTTATCTAGCAACGAAGAACAAGAGTGTATTAATAAGATGTTAAATGGTGATACTAATGCCCGAAATAAACTTATAGAACATAATCTTAGATTAGTTGCACATATAGTTAAAAAGTTTGAAAGTAAAGAAAGAGATACTGATGACTTAATAAGTATTGGTACAATTGGTTTAATTAAAGGAATAGATTCTTATAATAATGAAAAAGCTACAAAGATTACTACGTATGCAGCTAGGTGTATTGAAAATG
>JAFUTO010000006.1 GCA_017484205.1 Bacilli bacterium
ATACAAGAAGTAGAAGATTGGATAAACAATTATCCAAGAGCAATGTTTGACTATAAGAGTTCAAATGATGTATTATTAGATATATAAAACTTACATTTCGGGTAACAAAATGTGTGGACACTTATTATTTCCAATTATAATATCTTCTTTTTATTTGAATTTAACTTGTAATATTAACAAAATATTGATATAATGGATAATAGGGTGAATGCTATGAATAAAATAAAGGTGGTTGGAACAATAGGGTCTATTGATCATGTTGAAGAAGTTATTCAGAATCTTATTTTAAATGGTGTTGATGCCATAAAGATTGATATGAATAATTTTTCTAAAGATGATGGTAAAAATGTGATTGATATTGTTAGAATGTTAAATAGAAAATGTGATACAAATACGGGAATTATAGTTGAAATTGGTGGTCCAACAATTCGCTTAGGAAAATTTCAAAATGGCGAAGCATATTTTAAAACGGGAGATAAAATAAGATTATATATTACAGACATTTTAGGGGATGAAACTAAAGCAAAAATAGATTATAAAAATATTATCGGTGAACTTAATAAAGATGATTTGTTATCAATAAATAAAAATTCGGTTAAATTAAAAGTGTATGAAAAAGGTGAAGATTTTTTAATATGTGAAGTATTAAAAGGTGGTCTAGTTATTGATAATGCTAATGTAGAAATAAATGATGAGTTTAATGAAACAAAATCAGCTATGAGAACTAAAGATATAGAAAATATAGAGTTTGCGAATGAAATGCGTGTTGATTATATTGAACTTCCACATATTAAGACAAGTGATGATGTCATGATGGTTACTGATATGTTGATAAGTTTAAAAAACGATCATACTAACGTACTAAGTAAAATCGAAAATGAAAGTGCCATCGAAGATATAGATAATATTATTAAAATAAGTGATGGAGTTTTAATAGATAGAAATAATTTAAGTGCGGAGATACCTATGGAACGTATTCCAGGTATACAAAAAATAATTATTAATAAATGTAGGAGAATAGGTAAAATATCAGTTGTATCAGTTGATATACCAATAAATACGGATAATATTCCTACACGTGTTGAAGTACAAGATATAGCAAATGCCTCTTTAGATGGCGTGGATGGTATTTTACTAAATGATGAGATAAAAGTTAATTCTAATTATGTAGAAACTATAAATAAAATAGAATCAATATTAAAAGAAATTGAAACAAGTATTGATTATACGAATATGTTTGAAGAAGCAGCAAGAGAAGAAAATGCAGATGTTACAGGAATGATTGCAACAAATGTGGCGGCTACCGCTAATAAATTAAAATGTAAAGCAATAATAGCTCCAACTATAACAGGTTACACTGCTCGAAAAATAAGTAGATTTAGACCAAGTTGTCCTATTATTGCGGTAAGCCCTTCGTATGAAACAGTTACATCATTGTCTCTTCATTTTGGTATAAATGCTGTGTTAATTGATGATTTAAATTCGTTAGATAAGATAATTAAAATATCAGAAAATATAACAAGAGGACTCGTAACGCTTAATGAAGGTGATAAAATCATTATTACAGGTGGTTATCCGTTTAAGGAGTCAAAAAATACTAATTTTATGAAAATAGAAGAAATATAAAGGTGGTGATACTATGTATGATTTGGGTGAACAATTTAGACCAGATCTAGAGAAAGCTATCGTTAACCCAGATTCAGTCATTCAAGGTACGAAATTTCGTATTACAATTATGACTGAGAGTTTGATTAGATTTGAATATAGTGAAACTGGTACATTCAATGATAACCCAACTGAATTAATTTGGTATCGTAACTTTCCAAAACCAGAATTTGAAAAAAAAGAAGATAAAAGTTATTTAGAAGTAACAACTAAATATTTTAGGCTATTATATACTAAAGAAAAACCTTTTGATGCGAGTAAATTAGAACCAACAAAAAATCTTAGTGTTAAACCAACTAATAGTGATAAGGTTTGGTATTATAAGCATCCAGAGGCTCGTAATATAGGTGCTCCTGGATATGAGATAAGCTCAAAAAAATTACTATTAATAAAAAAACCAGGCGATTTAAAATTAGAAAAAGGTTTATTCTCATTTGATGGATTCGTTAGTATTAATGATTCCAATGGAATGATTATTAAAGAAGATGGTACATTTGGTCAAAATCCTAATAAAGAAATAGATGTATATTTATTTGTATATGGTGATGATTTTGATAGATGTCTTAAAGATTATTATTCTTTAACTGGTTATCCAGCATTGATACCTAGATATGCATTGGGTAATTGGTGGTATAAGAACGATGATTATAATGATTCTTCATTAAAAGAATTAGTTGATAGTTTTAGAAATAATGGTGTACCATTATCATTGATATTATTCAATAAAAGCTGGCATTTATTTCCAGAAGATAATAAAAAGAATATTACATCAGGATTTACTTTTAATCGACAAAGATTTCAAGACCCTGTTGCAATGATAAATTATTTGCATGAGCAAGGTATTAAAGTAGGTTTGCCAATAAATCCATTTGATGGACTTTATAATATGGATGAGTATTATACTCAAGCTACACAATACTTAAAAACAGATGAAAATGGTGTTATACCCTTTAATGTATTAGATCCAAGAACAATAGATGTATACTTAAAACTATTTATTCACCCATTAGATAATATTAATGTAGACTTCTATTTTGTGGATTATTATCAAGATAAAAAGAAAAAGGAAATAGCATTGTTAAAACATTATGAATTATTAGATATGGCGAGAAATCATAAAAGGAGACCTATGATAGTAGGAAGTAATACTTCCTTAGCGCCTCATAGATATTCAGTACTTACATCGCCTCATATGGAAGTTAGTTGGGATGATTTAAAAATATTATCTTTCTATAATATATTATCAACAAATATAGGAGTATCATGGTGGAGTCATGATATTGGTGGATTTACTAGAGGTATTGAAGATAATGAATTATACACAAGATTTATTGAATTGGGAGTATTTTCTCCAATATTAAAATTAAGTTCCGATAGGGGTAAGTATTATAAAAGAGAACCATGGAAATGGAGTATTAAGACTAGTACAATCGCGAAAGAATTTTTAATTCTAAGGCATAAATTAATACCATATCTTTATAGTGAAGCATTCAAATATAGTAAAGATGGTATACCAATTATTAAACCAGTATATTATACTGATAAACATTTATATGATGATGAACAATATTACAATGAATATTACTTTGGTAGTGAATTATTAGTTTCACCAATAACAAAGAAAAAGGAAATTGTAATGAATAGAAATATTCATAAATTTTATATGCCAGAAGGAGTATGGTATGATTTCTTCTCTGGTAAAAAATTCCCAGGTGGAAAGGAATATGTATCATTCTATAGAGAACAAGATTATCCAGTATTTGCCCATGCAGGATCAATTATACCAATGGGATTGAATGAAAATATGAACGATACAAATCCTCCAAAAGATATGGAAATACATATTTTCCCAGGTAAGTCTAATACATATCATTTGTATGAAGATGATGGAGTAAGTGGATTATATAAAAAAGATTATTTCTTATTAACAGATATAGATTATAACTATATGCCTAATAATTATACTGTTATTATAAGAGCAATTGATGGGAAAAGTGGTATAGTACCACCTCATAGAAACTATAAAATTATATTTAGAAATACTAAAAAAGCTGATGAAGTTATTGTGTATAGTAATGATATTAAGATGGAATATAGATCTTATGTTAATGGACCAGATTTCATAGTAGAAATTAAGGATGCTAAAACAATTGGTCAAATAACAGTTAACTGTAAAGGAAAAGACATTGAAATAGACGCGGTAAGAATTATTAATAGTGATATTGAGAAAATATTAAGTGATTTACAGATACCAACAGAAATTAAAGAAAGAATAGACATAATACTATTTGATGAAAACTTACCTATACCTAAAAAGAGAATTGAAATTAGAAAATTAGGTAGGTATGGTTTAGAACCAAAATTTGTTAAATTATTCTTAAAATTATTAGAATATATAAATCAAGTATAGGAGGGATTATATGAAATGTAAGATATGTGGACATATTATATCTAGTACAGATGTTAATTGTCCAGGATGTGATACTAACGTAGAAGCTTTAAAAGAGACAAATAATATCATATATGAAACTAATTCTGAAATAGATTCTAATATTGAATCAACTCCGTCTATAGAAACTAGTACATCACCAGAAACAATTCCTCAAGGAGTAGTAGAAACTGGTGAAGCTCCGGTGGAAGAGACAACTTATGAATCAGCAGTAGAAAATGTTGCAGAGGAAACTTCACAAGTAGCAGAAACACCGGTAGAAAGTGTAGTAGAACAACCAGTAGCTCCTGAAGTAGCTCCAGTAGAACCAGTAACACCTGAAGTAACTCCAGAGCCAGCTCCAGAATCAGTTTCTACTTCAGAACCGGTAGCAGAAGCACCGGTAGAAAGTGTAGTAGAACAACCAGTAGCTTCTGAAGTGACTCCAGTAGAACCAGTAACACCTGAAGTATCTCCAGAGCTAGCTCCAGAATCAGTTTCTACTCCAGAACCGGTAGCAGAAGCACCAGTAGAAAGTGTAGTAGAACAACCAGTGGCTCCTGAAGTGACTCCAGTAGAAACTCCAGCACCAGAATCAGTTCCTACTGAAACACCATCTGCTCCAGTGACACCAGAAGTTCAAAATCAAGAGGTGCCAACAACATCAGCAGTTACAGCAGAACAATCTACTACTGAGGAAACTGCTGAGGAAAACGGTAAAAAAAGAAATAAAAAAGCAAAAAAAGAAAAGGGAGAAAAGAAAAAGGGTGTTATAGGTAAATTCTTTAGTACATTATTTTCTTTAATATTTTTTGCAACAATTGGTGTCGTAGCATATTATTTCTTAATATTTGGAAAACCAATGGCTATTTTAACTAGAGTAGTTGAAAATTCTAATTTGTTTACTACATCTGATATTTCAACTGGTAGTGTTGATATTGATGGAAATATTGATATTATTACATCAAATAGTACAAGTGAGAATAGTGTACTTAATAATTCAGAAATTATAGTAAAATCCAGTATAGATACAACTACATTTAGTGGTATTACTAATATTGAATTAAAAAATGATGCTTTAGATAAAAAATATGAGTTTGTAAATGATGGTACTTCAACTTATATGTTATTTGATGATATATCTGAAGAATATGTAAAAGTTGATAATGATTATTTGTCACAAAAATTGAATTATCTTAATTATGTATCATTATTTGCCCATAAAAATGATATAAATAATATATATAATGAAATTAAGAAAAAAATATCTAATTTCGTTGAAGAAGATAAATTAACTAGACAATTTACAACTATGACTTATTCTGAAAAGAATATGGGTGTTACAAAAATTAATTACAAATTAGATAAAGTAGGATCACAAAAATTAGTTTATGCATTAATAAATGAATTTAAAGGAAATAATGTCATCGCTACTAGTTTAGCTAACATTACTTCTACAACTAGTGCTGATGTAATAAATAAATTAGATCAATATGTTTTGAATTCTAATATAGACGTTGATAGTATTGAATTTACATTATATACTGATTATTTAACAAAAACATGTTATTCTATCGAAGTATCTATCGTAAAAGGCGGAAAAACATATAATATAACTGGTAATTATGATGAAAATAATAAAATTAAATCTATTAAAATAACAACAAATGATTTAGAAGTTAATATAGATAATAATTTTAAGAAAATTACTATTAATAAAACAATAAATGGTGATACTATAACTATAAATATATCATATAATGTAACTAAATCTTCAAGCGTACCGCTACCTAATATAGAATTATATAGTGAATATGACGAAACAATAGAAAATACTATTTTAGAAACAATAACAACTGATTCGTTATTGAATAGACTTTATAGTATTATTGTAAAAAGTGATATAATTCCCGAACCAATAATTGATGAACCAATTATAGGTGATGAAATACCTACAGAAGATGAGTTAATAACATCAGAAAATGAAGATGAGACATCTGTTGATGATGGTACAAATGTAGATACAAATTTACCTGTAGAGAATGATGAAACATCATTAGAAAATGTTATTGATGGATTAAACGATTAAAGAGCTTAGGCTCTTTTTTGCGTAAAGTAATCAATGTGATAAATGGAAAAAGGTATAACAAACTTTCTTTTTCTATTGTTTTAATTTAAAAAATATAATATAATATTAATATATTTAAGAAAGCGATG
Source organism: Bacilli bacterium (assembly GCA_017484205.1). GTDB lineage: Bacteria > Bacillota_I > Bacilli_A > RF39 > UBA660 > RGIG9169. The sequence continues at coordinate 6,311 of JAFUTO010000006.1, forward strand.
AAGAAGAGTAGTAATAATGATACTATCTATAGAAAGAATATGGTAGATGAAAATATTCGTTAGTTAGTTATGAACTTGCTTTGGAGTTTTATTCGTTACTCGCGTTAAGAGATAAGTGCATAAGTATTATGAAATAAGGTGGTACCGCGGTTAATATCGTCCTTATATTGTAATACTTTTTATTGTGGAGGTAGTATGGAAAAGTTAATATCATTTATAATATATTTTATACTAATATATTTATTTTACTTTTTTACAGTTATTATTCAAAAGAAAAAATATGATAAATATAAAAAAAGTAAGCAGGTGATGTACTTTGTTAATAAATATAATTTAGATTTTGACAAAATACCATTTAATAAATTTATTAATATATTATCAATTGTAAATTCATTTATAATGAGTATTACAATAATATTAGTACAATTTTTACCAAATTTAATATTAAAATTAATATTTGCGCTTATAACATTAATATTACTAATACTTATATGTTATAGATTATTAGGTATATATATAGAAAGAAGGAATAAAAATGTATAATCATAAAAAAATAGAAGAGAAATGGCAAAAATATTGGGAAGAAAATGAATCATTTAAAGCAGAAAATGGTAGTAAGAAAAAACCTTATTATATTTTAGTAGAGTTCCCATATCCATCAGGAGCAGGATTGCATGTAGGTCATGTCAGAAGTTATACTGCACAAGATGCTGTTGCTAGAATTAAAAGAATGCAAGGATATAATGTATTATACCCAATGGGATGGGATGCTTTTGGTGCTCCAGCAGAACAATATGCAATTAAAAATCATATTCATCCCAAAGATGCAGTTAAAGAAAATATAAAAACATTCAAAGGTCAAATGAAAAAGATAGGTTTCTCATTTGATTGGAGTAGAGAATTTTCAACAACAGATCCAGAATATTATAAATGGACACAATGGCAATTTTTACAATTTTATAAACATGATATGGCATATAAAGATACAATACCAGTGAATTGGTGCCCTGAGTGTAAAACAGTTTTATCAAATGAAGATGCAGCAGGTGGAGTATGTGAAAGATGTGGAGCTAAAGTAGAACAAAAAGAAAAAAGTCAGTGGATGCTTCGCATGAGTGACTATGCTGAAGATTTATTAAATGGACTTGATGATACTAACTTTGCAGAAAAAGTTAAATTAGGTCAAATTAACTGGATTGGTAAATCAACAGGTGTTGAAGTAGATATTGATATAGTAGGTGGTGGTAAATTTTCTATATTTACTACATGTATAGAAACTATATATGGTATTACATTCTTTGTTATTGCACCTGATGGCAAATTAATAAAAGAGTTAATGCCTAGAGTTAAAAATAAAGAAGAAGTAGAAGCATATATTAATGAAACTAAACTTAAATCTAATATGGATAGAACTGAATTAAATAAAGGTAAGAGTGGTTGCTTAATAGAAGGTGTTGAAGCAATACATCCAATTACAGGAAAACATGTTCCTATCTATTTAGGTGATTTCGTATTAGGCGATTATGGTACAGGAGCTGTTATGGCGGTACCATCTCACGATCAAAGGGATTTTGAATATGCAAAAGAACACAATCTTGATATTATTCAAGTAATAGAAGGTAGAGATATCACTGAATGTGCATTTGAAAAACATGATTATTTAGGTAAAGGTTGTAAACTTATAAATTCAGAAGAATTTGATGGATTGACAGTTGAAGAAGCAAAAGAAGCAATTACTGATAAATTAGTTAAAATGGGTAAGGCTAAAGTTGTTAATAATTATAAAATGAGAGATTGGATTTTCTCAAGACAAAGATTCTGGGGTGAGCCAATACCAATGATTCACTGTGAAAAATGTGGATGGGTACCTATGGATGAGAAAGACTTACCTTTATTACTTCCAGATGTTGCTGAATATGAACCAACAGATAATGGTGAATCTCCACTTGCTAAAATAACAGACTGGGTTAATACAACTTGTCCAAAATGTGGTGGACCTGCTAAAAGAGAAACAGATACAATGCCTAACTGGGCTGGTTCATCTTGGTATTTCTTAAGATTTATGGATGCACATAATAAAGATGAATTCGCATCAATGGAATCTATGAAATATTGGAACAAAGTAGATTGGTATAATGGTGGAATGGAACATACAGCAAGACATTTATTATACGCAAGATTCTGGGTACAATTCTTATATAATATTGGATTAGTTCCTAATAAAGAGATGATATGGACTAGAGTTTCTCATGGTATGGTATTAGGTTCTAATAATGAGAAAATGAGTAAAAGTAAAGGAAATGTTATTAATCCTGATGACATTATAAATGAAAGTGGTGCAGATACATTAAGACTTTATGAAATGTTTATGGGTGATTATCAGATGGATGCACCTTGGAATACTGATTCATTAAAGGGTTGTGAAAGATTTATAAATAGAGTTATCAAAATAGGTGAAAAATTAAATGATAATGTAGGATATACAAATGAATCATTAGTTCATAAAACTATTAAAAAGGTAACAGAAGATTCATTCTCATTAAAATACAATACAGCTATATCTAGTTTAATGATTATGTTAAATGAATATGAAAAACAAGATGGTATAAGTAAGGATGATTATAGAATTTTATTAACTTTATTAAATCCATATATTCCTCATATTACTGAAGAATTAAATGAACAATATAAATTAGGTAAAGTTATATGTGAATCAGAGTGGCCTAATTATGATGAAGATAAGATTCAAGATGAAGAATTTACACTAGTTGTTCAAGTTAATGGTAAGGTAAGAGGTAAGATTACTGTTTCTTCTAATACAACAGAAGATGAAATGAAAGAAAAAGCATTTGAAATAGATAATGTTAAGAGTTATATTGAAGGAAAAGAAATAGTAAAAGTAATTACAATACCTAAGAAATTAGTTAGTATCGTTGTAAAATAGTCAGATTTTCTGACTTTTTATTTGCCATATTTTTAATAATGATATATAATATATTTAGAGAGGAGTATGGGTTTATGGAAAGAAAGGAAATTAAAGAATTAGCTAAGTCTAAGATCAAAGGTAACAAATGGAATATTTGGTGGCCTCTATTAGTTATATCAGTAATTGAAGGTATATTAAATGGTTTATTTGGACCTAAATATAGCATTGATCCAGATACAATGGCAGTTGCTGTTACTGGTGGTTCACAATTAATTGGTAACCTAGTATCAATTGTTATGGGTATTGTTATAGCTGGATATATGAAATATATTTTAGATTTTGTTAGAACTGGTAAATTTGATTCTAGTGTAATCATTGAAACAGTTAAGAAAAAATGGGTAAATATATTAATAGCTACAATATTAGTTGGTGTAATCGTTGGATTATGTTCAATATTATTTGTAATTCCAGGTATCATTATGGCTTTAGCTTATTCATTAGTTATGTTACTTGTAATTGATACTGATGTTAAAGCAAGTGATGCGTTAAAACAAAGTAGAGAACTTATGAAAGGTCATAAGTGGGAATATTTTGTATTTGGTCTAAGTTTTATTGGTTGGGTATTATTAATTCCATGTACATTAGGTTTAATATTAATTTGGTTAGCACCTTATATGATAGTTGCTTCTGTAATTTATTTAGATAACTTAATGCCAAAAACTAAAAAAAGCGAAAAATAACTTATATAAGTTATTTTTTTCTTATTGTAAATAAAAAAAATATGTGTTATAATTTTTGGTATAAATAAGATATAGAGTATTGCATTTATATCTCAGGAAAGGAAATATAGTATGAATAATTTAAAAAAGACATTATTAGTAATTTTTGTAGCCTTATTTGTAGTAGTAGGTGTATCTGGTTGTAACAAGAAGGATGAAGTGAAAGATGATAATGGAACAATTCCAACTCCTACAGTCGAGGCAAATACAAACCAAGGTGTTATTGGTGATGCTATGGTAGGTGTATTTCAATTTACAAATACATCATTAATATATGATAATAATGCATCTTTACTTGAAACTACTGTAACAAATACAAGTGATGAAGAAGTAATGGTTAGTAACTTTTTTACAGTTCTTACAGATGCAGAGGGTAATGAAATAGCTACATTTTACTTGTTTGTAGTTGGAGGATCATTACAACCTCATGAAAGTAGAACATTAACATATTATAGATATGACAATTTGATGAATGCTACTGAAATTACATATGAAGTAGTTGAATAAAATGCCTAATGGCATTTTTTTGTAAAGTAATCTTTATTATTGTTGTTTAAATTTTTTGGATATAGTATAATATAAATATATATTATGACAATAGAAATAGGAGTGTAATATGAAGAAAAAAGGATTCACATTAATAGAGTTATTAGCAGTAATAGTAATACTAGCAATAATCGCACTTATAGTAACACCAGTAGTAAGTAATATAATAACATCATCAAGGAATTCAGCAAATGCAAGAAGTGTAGAAGGTCATATAGATAATATAGAATATGGAATTATGACAAAGGCATTTAATGAAGGAAAGGATATTAGTTATTTAGAAAAGACAATAACAACTGATGGAACAATTAACGATAGAAATACAAAGTTTGGATTTGATTTTCCAAACAATGATAATATAGTATGTGAAAAATATGCTATTTCAAATGGTCTTGTTATTGGTGCGACAGGCTGTAAAGAAAGTAGTTGGAAACTAACATATAGTTATACATCAACAGGAGGAGCAGTATCAGGGGATATTGAAGTACCAACAACATATGCTTCATATGCTGTAGGAGATGCTATTAATTTTGATGTAACAAATGGAACAAAATGTACAGAGGCGGATGTTACAACCAATTACACTGATAATGCACCTATCGAAGGATTATCTACAGGTTGTTTAAGATTTTTTGCTTTTTTAGATGATGAAAATAGTGAAACAGTTGAAATGGTATTAGACCACGATATTGCCATAAATAAAACTTTTCCTAATGCTTATAATACAATAAAAGATCTTACAAGTGAATGGAACGGTGTTGAATTACCAGAAAATTATACTCAAACTGCTTATAATTCAAGTGGTAATACTATGACTATTAAAAGAAATTGGTATACTGATGGTTTTAAGGCAAGACTTATGACTGTTAATGAGGTTGCTAGAATTGTTGGAAAAAGTGGATTTTCTTCTGAAACAGCAACTAGCGATGATTGGTTTTATCTAGATGGTTATTCTATAGATGGTTCTACTTGGCAAACAAAATCCGCTAGTGGAAAAGGAAATAGTAGTTATTGGTGGCTCTTTGATTATGTAACTGGATGTCAACCATATGGTTGCAAGCACAATAGTGATAATAGTTCTACTTCAACTTGGGGTATATGGTTAGCTGATAGTGTATCTTATGTAGATGGTAAGGTATGGTTAATTGGAAATGGTAGTAAGGTAGAAGCAAGTAGTACTGGAAATGGTAGAAGCACTAGGCCGGTAATTAAAGTAAAAAAAGAAAAATTAAGTTAAAAAGGATTTATTTAATCCTTTTTTTCATATATAATATAAATAGAGGTGTGTTATGAAAAAATTAAGATATTTATTATTTACTTTGATAGTATTATTAGTTAATCTATCTATTGTATCTGCAAATGAAATCTATAGCATAGATGTAGATATGGTAATTGATTCCAAAGGTAATGCTAAAGTAACAGAGGTATGGGATATGTCTGTTAGTACAGGTACAGAAGTATATAAACCTATGGGTAACTTAGGTAATAGTACTATAACTAATTATAATGTTTCAATGGATGGAAATGTATTTACTTATGTAAGTAATTGGGATACATCAGGGTCATTATCAAGTAAAGCTAATAAAAACGGAATAAATCATACAGATGATGGAATTGAATTATGTTTTGGTATGACTAGTTATGGTAGACATAGATATGTTATGTCTTATGATGTTACAAATGTAATATATAATGTAGAAGATGCTCAAGTATTATATTGGAAGTTTATTAATAATGATATGGATCCAGCTCCTAAAAAATTTACTGTAACAGTATCAGGACCAGTTAATTATGAAGATACATTAGATGTATGGGGATATGGTTATGAAGGATATGCTTATGTAGCTGATGGTGTTATATCAATGTCTAACATTGAAACTAGAAATTTTAAATCTAGTGAATATGGTGTATTATTAGTAAAATATCCATTAAATACATTTACTACTAATAACAGTATAGATGCATTTAAAACATTTGACGATTTTTATAATCAAGCAAAAAGTGGTTCATATAGTTTTGATAAGTTAAGTGTATGGGATATTATTGTTATTGTACTTGTAGTCTTAATATTTGTTGTAGTTGGTGTTATTATAATAATTGCTGTATACATTTTAAGCAAAGAAGGTAGCTATGTTCATAATAAAATAAATATGAAAGAGATTAATAGTTTTAGAGAAATACCTTGTGATAAGAATATTTTAAATGCATATTTATTATCTAAAATATATAATCTATATAAGAAAAAAGAAGATTTATTTGGTGCTGCATTACTTAAATGGACTTTAGATGGAACAGTTAAAATTATAAAGACAGAAAAAGAAGGTGCTTTTAAGACAAAAGAAATAGTATCAATTGATATGACTAAAGATTATAATGATGATTCACCTTTAAAAGAATTATATAGTATGTTAAAAGAAGCATCTAATGATGGTATATTAGAAAGTGATGAATTAGAAAAATGGTCAAGTAAGAACTATAATAAACTATATAAATGGTTTGATAGTGTAGAAAAATATGTGAAAGATAATTATGTTAACAAAGGTTTAATTACTAAAGATAAGTATGGTAAAGTAATTAAATATAGTGCATATACAATTACACCAAAACTTGAACAAGAAGCAATCTATTTAGCTGGACTTAAAAAATTCTTAAAAGAAGTATCTGAAATACATGAGAAACAACCAATTGAAGTAAATTTATGGGAATATTATTTAATGTATGCTCAAATATTTGGTATAGCTAAAGAAGTAGCTAAACAATTTAAAGATTTATATCCAGAGTTGGTTACTGATAATGAGTTTAATTATGATAATGTAATTATCCTTAACAATATTTCAACTAGATCAGTAAATGCTGCTAGTGCAGCTAAAGTTAAAGCCGAAAGTTATAGTGCTGGTGGAGGAGGTAGTTCCTTTGGCGGCGGAGGAGGAGGTTCCTTTGGTGGTGGCTTCGGTGGAGGCACAAGATAGATTTAATCTATCTTTTTTTTGAATGTTTTTATTAATATTACTTATAATAAGAATGTGTAAACATATAGCTAAAACCTCTTGATTAATATATTCGGGGGGGGTATAATAAATATATAGAATAGAGGAGTGTAATATGAAGAAAAAAGGATTTACATTAATTGAATTATTAGCCGTAATAGTAATATTAGCAATAATAGCATTAATAATAGTACCAGTAGTAGCAAACATAATAGAAAGTGC
>JAFUTO010000007.1 GCA_017484205.1 Bacilli bacterium
AGCAAAACCTTCTTCCCTAAACTGTTTTCTATCCATTTCAAGTAACTCTTCATCAGTAAAGAATCTAAATGGTTCTTCTTTTCCAGATATTTCTTTAACTTCTTGAACAACTTTTTTCATTAAATCATCACCTTTTTTAGATATATTTTCAAGCCCCATATCTCCACATATAAAGAAATATAAATTCTTCATAAGAGGAGTGCCGAACTTATCAACTTCAGTATAATCTAATTTTCTTAAATAGTCAAGATTAATGTGCTTTATTTGTAATTTATCACTTACGATTTCTTTATGTTTTATATCCATCAAATATATATCATATATGAATTCATTGTAACCAAGAAAATCATAATTATCGATATTAATTTGAAATACTTTTTTAATCTTATCATAATCTTTATAACTATGAAGTTGACCAAGGTATAATTGATAAACGTATGATTCAAGTTGTCTTTTTTTATGAATGCCATTATAACTATTAATTTCAATATCAAAATAAACTTTATCATCGAAATAAACAGCATCAGCAACATTATCAATAGTTAAAGCGGAGAAAGCTATCTCATCAGTTGATAAAGAAATATTATTATACACATCATCATAATCAGCTCCAATAACTTCACTTATAAGTTTTGATGCTAAGCATTTACCAATAGATTCGTTTTTAAAAAGTTTTTTAGATATATTCTCCTTAAGAAAATATTTACCATGTCTTGTTTTAGTAATAGGCATATTATCCCTCCTTTCGGAGTTGTTACAATACTACTTTTTCTTGTCATACTTTGTCGAGTTTTAGGAATATATAATAAATAAAAAAAATATATAGACATCAACTGATGTCGTATTAACTTATATAGAACCAAATTTGTCGAAATTTGTAAGTTGGAATGATATACTAAAATGGTAGATGGTAGATAGTAATAGGAGAGTTAAGATGGAGAAAGAAAAAAGTAAGAAAATAAAAATAATAATTTCAATAGTAGCTTTAATTTTAGTGGCTGCATTAGGCATTACTTATGCATATTTTAGTTATACGAAAGTGGGTACACAAAATAGTCAAGTTATAACTGGAAATATCAATCTTTATTTGACAGAAGATGATGAAAAAATAATTGATATAAATCAAATGATGCCAAGAAGCACAGAACCTGATGATTTTTTAGAGTTTACTGTAAGTGGAACCAATGAAGGTGATCAAACTATTTATTATGATGTAAATATAACTCATGGAAGTACTCCTGATATAACAGGAGCAGTTAGAATTGATGATAGTTTTGTTGGAATTACACTTCAGAAATTAACTGGATCTGATCCTAATAATGCAAATGATTGGACTAATATCGTAACAAGAGAATCTTTTGCTAACTTTTCGGATGGACTTCGACTTTATGTAGATACTATTGCAGGTAATTCTACATATTCTCAAAAATATAGATTATACATTTGGATAAATGAAGATGTAAAAGTATATGGTGGAGAATTAAATCAATTATATGGTGATTATTCACTTGATGAATGGAATAAAATGTATGCTAGTGTAAAAGTCAAAGTAACGGGAGACTTTAAGGAAAAAACGTATGGAATAAACTTTTATAAACAAATATTTGATAAAGATAATAGTAAAGGTATAAGTGATACCGTAGTAACATTTAGTAATAGAAGTGGAAGCGATGGATTAACAAATTTATACTACATGAATTCAACAGCCAGTGATAAATATCCAATCTATTATTTTAGAGGAAATTATCAAAATAATAATGTAGTATTTGCTGGATACTGTTGGAAAATGGTAAGAACAACCGATACCGGCGGCATTAAGATGATTTATAATGGAACGTATGATGCAACGAATAAATGTGTGCATGCAAGTAATACATCATCAACTACGGGATTAGGAAATTCGGCCTTCAATTCAAATTATAAAAGTCTTGCGTATATGGGG
>JAFUTO010000008.1 GCA_017484205.1 Bacilli bacterium
ATACAAGAAGTAGAAGATTGGATAAACAATTATCCAAGAGCAATGTTTGACTATAAGAGTTCAAATGATGTATTATTAGATATATAAAACTTACATTTCGGGTAACAAAATGTGTGGACACTTATTATTTCCAATTATAAATTAGAGATATAATTTCTTTTTTTCTTGCTTTATAACTTATTTTATGGTATTCTATCAAATGGTGATTGCCATGAGTAAATATTTTAAAGATGGAGAAGATATTAAACTAAGTGACTATTATGGTACTTTAAAAAGTAACATAGAAGAAGCTAGAGAGAAATTAATTGTTAATGAAGAATTAGAAACAGTTAATTCTATTTTATCTGAAGATTTAGTTAGTTTAAATAATTTAGAAAAAGCCCTTTCTATAATGGGTGATGTTAAAATGACTAAAACTGGTTTTTATATCTTTAATAGATATTTAAACTCTGAAACTAAATATGATGTTAAATATCAGAAAGATAATCTAGAAGGTATATGTAAATTAATAAGAGAATTTCCTATGTTGACAGAAGAAGCTATTCTAGAAATTGCTTATCAATATAAAAAGGATATATTTGAAAAACGTTTCTTATTACATAATTTAATGGCTACTATAGATAAATATGGTAATAACGATGTAGCTTTTGAAGAGTTTATGAAGCGTGTTAAAGCTACTACTGAACAATATGATAGTATGTATGCGAAAGAAATAGAAAAGTTAATTGTTTATAAAAACATATATAGTAAAAATTATATAAAATTTTTAGAAAATATTATGAGAAGTAGACATTTAAGTTTTGAAGAAGTAAGTAACTATCTACCAGCAAGTGAAATGATAGAAAAAGATGAAAATGTTGTAGAAAATATATATAAAGAGTATGGAATTAAAGAATTACCAATATCTTATGAGTTAACAGCTACTTTAATTGAACATGGCGATATTGATAGACCTGAAGAATTTTTATACTATGGTAAAGGAAACTATGTTATCGATGTTCCATTCACAGTAGAAGAATTTATAAGTAGTGTAACTCTTAATAGAACAAAAGAGAAAACTATTAGTATATAATAGTTTTTTTTGATATAATTTATTTAGGTGATTTTATGGATGTAATTATTATTGGTGGTGGAGCTTCTGGTATGGTAGCCGCGATTACTTCAAAAAGATTAGGTAATAATGTAACTATAATTGAAAAAAACAATACACTAGGTAAAAAATTATTATTAACAGGTAATGGAAGATGTAATTATTTTAATGATAATATGTCTTTAGATAATTATTATAATGAACATGGTGTATCTAGATTTATTAATAATGATAATTTAAATAAAGTAAATATTTTTTTCGATAGTATTGGTATAATACCTAGAATTAAAGATGGACTATATTATCCATATTCTAATACAGCAACATCTATTCAAAATAGCTTAGTAAAAGAAATAGAACATTTAAAAATAAATGTTGTAAATGAAGAAGTAGTAGATATAAATAAGAAAGATAAATTTATTATTAAAACTAACAATGGTATTTATGAATGTGATAAATTAATAATGTCATTAGGTGGTTCATCATATCCTAAAACTGGTAGTGATGGTCTAGGTTTTATTTTATTAAATAAATTAGGACATAATATTATTCCTATAAAACCAGCTTTAGTACCTTTAAAAACTGATGAGAATGTTAAAGATTGGGCAGGTATTAGAACTAATGTAAAAGTAGATTTATATCTAGGTAACAAATTTATTAATAGTCAAAGTGGTGAAGCCCAATTAACAGATTATGGTATTAGTGGTATATGTGTGATGAACTTGTCTAGATTTGTAGACAAAAACAATACTTTAGTCATTAATTTTGTTCCAATTATAGATGATTTATATGATTTTATAGAAGGAAGAAATAATAAATTAAAAGATAGGACTATTATTGAGTTATTGGAAACAATAGTTAATTATAAGTTATTATATTTTATATTAAAAAAAATACATATTAATAATGATGCAACATGGGATAGTTTAAATAAGGAAGATAAAAATAAATTAGTAGATAGCTTAACTAATTATAAATTAAATATAGTAGGTACTAAAGGATTAGAGTTTGGTGAAACTATAAGTGGTGGTGTAGATCTAGATGAAGTAACTGATAAATGTGAATCTAAAAAGATACCTAACTTATATATAACAGGTGAACTTTTAAACATAGATGGTATATGTGGTGGATACAATTTAACTAACGCATGGATATCTGGTATATTAGCGGGTGAAGATAATGATTAGATTAAGACAAGTTAAAGTACCTATTAATGAAATAGATAAATTAAAAGATATAGTAGCTCATAAATTAAAAATAAGTAAAAGTGATATATTAGATATTAATATTATAAAAGAATCTATTGATTCTAGACATAAACCAGATATTTATTTAGTATATGAAGTAGATGTAAAAGTTACAAACGAAAAAGTAATTCAGTTTAATAATGATATATTTATATCACCTGATGAAACACATAAATATAATCCTAAAGGAAATATTAAATTAGATAAAAGACCTATTATTATAGGTAGTGGACCTGCTGGGTTATATGCTGCTTATATGTTAGCGTCTTATGGATATAATCCTATTATCATAGAACGTGGTAGTAAAATAGAAGATAGGTTAAAAGATGTAGATAATTTTATAAAAACAGGAGTATTAAATACTTCTTCAAATGTCCAATTTGGAGAAGGTGGTGCTGGTACTTTTTCAGATGGTAAATTAAATACTATGGTTAAAGATAAAGAATTTAGAGGTAAGAAAGTATTTGAGATATTTGTAAGTTCTGGTGCCCCTAAAGAAATTATGTATAAAGCTAAACCACATATTGGTACAGATTTATTAACTAAAGTAATTATTAATATGAGGAATACTATTGAATCAATGGGTGGTACATTTAAATATAATACTAAGCTTACAGATATAGTAATTAAAAATAATCATATAGAAGAAGTTGTTATAGATAATGAACATATTAAAACAGATGTATTGATACTAGCTATTGGTCATTCGGCTAGAGATACTTTTTATATGTTAAATAATTATTTGAATATGGAAGCAAAACCATTTGCTTTAGGTGTGAGAATATCTCATCCTCAAAAAATGATCAATAAAAGTCAATATGGAGTTGATGATTCTATTTTAGGACCAGCTAGCTATAAACTTACACATACATGTAAGAATGGTAGAGGAGTATATACATTTTGTATGTGCCCAGGTGGATATGTAATCAATAGTTCATCTGAAGAAGGTATGTTATCTATAAATGGTATGAGTAATCATAGTAGAGATAGTGAAAATGCCAATAGTGCCTTAATAGTAACTGTAGGTCCAGAGGATTTTGGTAATAATCCAATGGATGGAATAGAATATCAAAGAACTTTGGAGCGTAAAGCATACGAATTAGGTAATGGTAGTATTCCTATTCAGTTATATAGAGATTTTAAAGATAATAAAAAAAGTACAAATTTAGGAAGTGTTTTACCATTATTTAAAGGAAGTTATACTTTATCTAATATAAATGATATATTACCAGATTATATAACTGAATCTGTAAAAGAAGGTATCGAAGCATTTGGAAATAAAATTAATGGTTTTAATAGAGATGATGCTATATTAGCAGCTATAGAGTCACGTACATCATCGCCTGTAAGAATCATAAGAAATGAAAATTATGAATCAAATATTGAAGGAATATATCCATGTGGTGAAGGAGCAGGGTATGCAGGTGGTATTACTTCTGCAGCCATTGATGGAATTAAAGTAGCAGAAGCTATAATGAATAAATACAAAATATAGAATTCGACAAAAATAAAAGATGTGGTATAATAATGCCAACGAGGGGTTTATAAGGTGTATTTTATGAATAGAAAACAAATAAAAAAGGATGCTAGAAAAAGTTTAAAAAGAAACTACTTTAGATCAATATTACTTGTTTTTATCGCGGGTATTATTATTAGAGGTGGATATAACTATACTAGTTATATATTTGATATTAATAATAAATATATTGAAAGTAATTATACTGAAGTTGTTAATGTATTTAATAATATAATTGATGATGGTAGTGAACAAAAAAATGGTGTTATCGCACCTATTATAAAAAATGTTTCTGAAAGTAAATCATTAACTATAGGATTAGCTAACTCTATAGGTACACTTATATTTAAACAAGAATTAAGTACAAGAATGGCTGTTATAATCGCATTTTTTATATCGTTATTATTCTATGTATTTATTCAAAATGTTTTAAAAGTTGGTAGAAATAGGTATTTCTTAGAACAAAGAAGGTATAGGAATACAAAAATAGATAAACTTTTATTCCCATTTCAAATTAGAAGAACAAGACATATTGCCTATATATTATTTAACAAAACAGTATATCAGTTCTTTTGGATGTTTACTATAATAGGTGGTATTATTAAATACTATGAATATATAATGATACCGTATGTTTTAGCTGAAAACCCTAATATTAATAAAACAGAAGCATTTAGATTATCTAAGGAAATGACAAAAGGTTTTAAGTGGGAATTATTTAAATTAGATATAAGCATGATAGGATGGTATATTCTACAAATATTAACTCTAGGTATAAGTACAATGTTTTACTTTGATGCATATAAAGAATGTGTATACGCAGAGACATATATGTATATAAGAAGAATAAAAAAGAAAGATTTAACAGATAAAAAATTATTAAACGATAAATATTTGGATATAAAAGAAGTAGAAAACAAAGCATATCCGAAACATTTATATACTATTCCTATTGAAACAAGAAGAAAATTTTTAGATATTGATTATAGAAAAAAATATAATATAACTACATATATATTATTCTTCTTTACCTTTTCATTTATAGGATGGATTTGGGAAGTATTATTGTTATTCTTAAATACAGGTGAATTTGTAAATAGAGGTACTTTGTATGGCCCATGGATACATATTTATGGATATGGAGGATTACTCATTTTGCTTTTATTAAAACCATTAAGAAAAAAACCAGTATTATTCTTTATTTGTACAATGTTACTTGCAGGTATATTAGAGTATTCTGCTGCATGGTATTTGGAAACATTTAAAGGACTTAGTTGGTGGACATATCAAGGATATTTCTTAAATATACATGGTAGAATATGCTTAGAAGGACTATTTGTATTTGGGTTAGGTGGTTCTGCAGTTACTTATTTTGCTGCACCTATCTTGAATAATATATATTCTAAAATACCACGTGTTATAAAAATAACATTATGTGTTATATTACTTACAGTATATGGAATTGACTTTGCGTATTCAACAGTTCATCCTAATAATGGTAATGGTGTAACTACACAAGTAATTAATTAGCTTAGTATTACTAAGCTTTTAATTTGACAAAATGATAAATTTATCTTAAAATACATACTATTGAAAAGGGGGATACTATGAAAAAGAAAGAATATGTTAGTAATTATTTAGGTCAAGCAAGAATATTTGGTGATGGTGAATTAAAGGAAATCCTTGAAAATATAATGAAAAAAGTTGATAGTATTCGTGGAACAGAAGAATTTACTGATAATGAAATAGATAGATTTTTAGGTAATTTAAGAAAGATGCCATTAGATGATTTTAATAGGACCTATAAAATTATAGATGATTTATTATCAAATAAAACAAGGGAAGATATAAAAAATAATCTTAGAGATTATGACGAAGTATCTGAAACTAGTATTTTTATGGATGATAGAAATGTAGTAGTAAAAGATGGAAAAAGAGTTATTGAATTTACACCTCACAAATTTGTTTTAGCAGATGTTGTCTTCTTTGCTAAGTCATTTGCGTCAAAACTTGATCAACATAGTGTAGGTATATTATCCGCACTTAATTTTGAAGAATTATCATTAGAAGATGTACAAAGACTACATAAGAGATTAAGTAATAGAGAAGAAGAATTAATTGAATCTTTAAGTAAAGATTATATTGAATGGCAAGATAAATTTGTAAATTATCCATTATTACATGATATAATAGAAGGTAGTAAAGAATATGTAATTATTAATGCTATTGATAGATTAAATAATACTTTAATGATAAAAGATACTGGTTCAAGAGAAGTTCGTATCTATGAAACAACTAAGTCTTTAAGATTGAATTATTTAGATTATAAAAAAGGTAACTATCATAGAAGTAATGCATACGCGGATAGATAACAATAGTTATCTTTTTTCGTTGTTAAAAAGTAAATATTATTATATAATAAATATGGTGGTTTTATGAAAAAGGTATTAGGTAAAATATTTTGGATAATAGTTATTTTATTAATGTGTTTAGCTACTTTTGAATTTTATAGAGTAAGAAATGGTTTAAAACCAATGTTTTGTATTAAAGAAGATACACATACATATGATGATGGTACTACTAATGTATGTATTGGTTTAGGTTATAAAGTATATGAATATAAAAGAAACTATTTACATGGAACTGAATTTGTATCAATTTTTGCTAAAGAAAGAGAAGGAACTGATAGACAAAATACACCAGGTACTACTGATGATAATGAAAATATACCAGTACCAGAAGAAACTTACGTAGAAGAAACAGAGGTAATTAATCCATGAGAGTATGTGTATTAGCTAGTGGTTCTAAAGGTAATTCAACGATTATTGAAACTGATACTCATAAGATACTTATAGATGTAGGTATTACTTGTAAGGATTTAGAAAAAAGATTAAATGAAATAGGTATTAATATATTAGATATTGATACGTTATTAATCACGCATAGTCATTCTGATCATGTTAAAGGATTAATGACTTTTTATAAGAAGGTAAAACCAACTATTTATATGAGTGATAAAACATATAATGAGTTAGATATTTTAGATTTAGATTATATATCTATAACACCTGATTTTAATATTGATGATATTGATATAACTACTATTAGTATGTCTCATGATGTAGACTGTCATGGTTATATTATAGAATATCAAGGTAAATCTATTGTATATATAACAGATACAGGGTATATTAATGAAAAATACTATGAAGTATTAAAAGATAGAACTATATATATATTTGAAAGTAATCATGATATTGAGATGAATTTTCATAGTAAGAAGCCAGAAAAATATAGAAAAAGAGTTATAGGGGACAAAGGACATTTATCAAATAATCAAGCATCATATTATCTATCTAGATTAGTTGGAGATAAAACAAAATATATAGTACTTGCTCATCTATCAGAAGATGATAATAAAGAAGAACTTGCGCTAGGTTTGTTAAATGAATCTTTAACTAAGAATAATAAAAAGGTAGATAATATAAACGTTGCTTATCAAAGAGAAATATCAAATATAATAGAGGTATAATATGAATGAATTAGAAAAAAGAATGAATATAAAAAATGAATATTTATCTTGTTATGCTTGTAGGGATAATGAAGCTATTAGATTAAAAGAAAGTGATAAAGATATACGTACTGACTTTTTTAGGGATATAGATAAAATAATCTATTCATTATCATATATAAGATATATTGATAAAACACAAGTATTTTCACTTAAAGATAATGATCATATTAGTAGAAGAATGATACATGTTCAAATGGTTTCTAGAATTGCTAGAACGATAGGTAGGGCTTTAGGTCTTAATGAAGATTTAATAGAAGCTGCTTCATTAGGACATGATTTAGGTCATGTTCCATTCGGACATGTAGGAGAAAGAATATTAAATGATATAAGTGTTAGAAATGGTGAAGGATACTTTAATCATAATGTTCAATCAGCTAGACTTTTGATGAATGTTGAACATAATGGTAATGGATCTAATATATGTTTGCAAACATTAGACGCGATTATGTGTCATAATGGTGAAATAGAATTAGAAAAATATGAGCCTATGAAGAAAGATAAGGATATGTTTTTAAAAGAATATGAAGATACTTATAAAGACAATAATGTATCTAAAAAGTTAAGACCTATGACTTTAGAAGGTTGTGTTGTAAGAATAAGTGATATTATATCTTATATAGGTAGAGATATTGAAGATGCTGTATTATTAGGAGTATTAAAAAAAGAAGATATACCATCTTCAATTACTGATGTTTTAGGTAATAATAATAGTGATATTATCAATACTATAATTACAGATATTATAGATAATAGTATGGGTAAACCTTATATAGAAATGTCACCTAAGGTATTTAAAGCATTAAAAGATTTAAAAAAATTCAATTATGATCATATATATAGTGTAGCTAATAGCAAAGAAGAGATAGATAATTATACTAAAATGTTTAATGGTTTATTTGATGTTTTACTTAATCAAATAGAAAATAATATAGATTCAAATGTAAATAATATATTCTTAAAAAATATGAGTAAAGATTATTTAAAAAATACTTCTAATAAAAGGAAAGTAATTGATTATATAGCGGGTATGACAGATGATTATTTCATAAATGAATATAATCTTTATTGCAAAAAATAGTATAAAATAGCAAAAGATTGCATTGAATTGCATTTTTTTGTTGTTTGTGATAAAATGTATATGGGTGATGAACGATGATAGAAAGATTAGAATATTTAGATGAACTTAAACGTTGGAAAGATAAGGATTTAATTAAGGTCGTTACTGGAATCAGAAGATGTGGTAAATCCACACTATTTGAACTATACGTTAACTATCTAAAAGAAATGGGTATAAACGATGATCATATAATTGAAATTAATCTTGAATCTCCAGAATATAATTTCAATAATTATATGGATTTATATAATTATGTTAATGATAAAATAGTTGATGATGATATGTATTATGTGTTCTTAGATGAAGTTCAAGTTGTTGATAAATTTCAAAAGGCAGTAGATGGATTATATATAAAGAAAAATGTTGATGAATATATAACTGGTTCAAATGCATATTTGCTTTCTGGTGAACTAGCTACTTTATTATCTGGAAGATATATTGAAATAAAAATGTTTCCATTATCATTTAAAGAATATGTAAATTACTATAATATTGAAGGAAATGATAAATCATATTTAAAATATGTAGATAATAGTTCGTTTCCATATGCATTGAAATTAGATAACCAAGATGAGGTTTTTAAATATTTAGATAGCATATATAATACAATAATAGTTAAAGATATTGTCACTAGAAAAAAAATATCTGATACTGGTATGCTTAGAAGCGTAACTGAATTTATGTTTTCAAATATTGGAAATGTTTTGTCAGTAAAAAAAATAGCAGATACTTTAACTTCAAATGGTCGAAATATATCTGTACATACTGTTGAAAGTTATTTAGAATCATTAGTTGAAAGTTTTATTTTTAATAAAGTTTCAAGATATGATATAAAGGGGAAACAATATTTACAAAGTGGAGAAAAATATTATGCAACTGATGTTACAATGCGATATGCTTTATTAGGTAGAAAAAATATCGATTTAGGACATGTTTTAGAAAATGTTGTTTATTTAGAATTAATAAGAAGGGGCTATAAAGTTTATATAGGAAAATCAGGTAATAAAGAAATTGATTTTGTAGCTGAAAATAAAGATGGTATAACTTATTTCCAAGTGGCTTATACTGTTAGAGATGGTGAGACTTTAAAAAGGGAATTAGAAGCATTAGAAACAATTAATGATAACTATCCTAAATTTATATTAACGATGGATGTAGATCCAGAAGTATCATATGATGGGATAAGAAAGATAAATGTTTTGGATTGGTTATTAAAAAAAGATAAATAAAATTAGAAAACTAATCATATATATTATTGGTGATATAATGATTAGTTTTTTGTTTTATACATTCCTTCCTTTAGTAGTAGGAATAATTAGTAGTATATTTTCTGACACAATGTTTTATGGAGTTATAAATAAACCTCCATTATCTCCTCCTAGTATAGTATTTCCTATTGTATGGACTATTTTATATCTACTTTTGGGTTATTCTAGCTATAGAGCCAAAGAAGATAAAAAAGGACTTAAACTATTTTATATAAGTCTTGCCATTAATGCTATATGGAGTTTAGTATTCTTTAATTTACAAAATTATTTACAAGGATTTATTTTAATAATAATTATGATAATATTACAAATATTTATTATGATAAGATTTAAAAAAGAAGATGACTTAGCTTTTAAACTAAATATTCCTTATTTAATATGGCTTATATATGCATCTTATTTGAGTTTAGGAGTATACATATTGAATAGATAGTACTTGATATAATTTTAAAATTTGTTATAATTATATTAAGGTAGTGGTAGTATGGAATATTTTGATATAGTAGTTGAATTTGTTGGTGACATAACATCAATATCTCCAACAATATTAAGACCATTTTTAGGCACAATATTTATAATTTTAATTGTTAAAGCATTTAAAATAGTTATAACAGCGATGATAAGAGACTTTACTAGAAATAAAAGTAAATTATATGGTAGAGTACATAGTGCTAGTATGTTTATTGATATCTTTACAGTATTTTTGCTTGTTTTATTCTTAGGAAGATATATAGATAATATATCTACGTTTATAAGTTTATTTATATCATCTTTAACATTAGCTTTAAAAGATATTGTTGTAAATGCGTTTTATGGAATATATATAAGAAAACATAAAACATTTAAGATAGGCGATAGAATTGAAGTTAATGGAGTAAAAGGTGATGTTGTTAACTTTTCACGTTTAACCTTTGATATTTTGGAAGTTAAAGATGAAGAGACAGGTCAATCAACAGGATGTATTGTATCAATACCGAATAACTTTGCTGCATCTAAACATATTAAAAACTATAATGGTGGATTTAAATGTATATGGACTGAGCTTAAAGTTAATATATCAAGAGATGCGGATATAGAAAAGACAAAAGAAGAATTATATGAAATAGTAAATAGTATTGATGCAGTTAATAAAGTTCCTATTGAAATAGAAAGAGAACTTGCTAATATTCAAACTAATTACAAAATATACTATAATGATTGTAAACCAATTATATATGTTGATGTTCATGATAAATATTATGAATTTGATATAAGATATTTAATGGACGCTAAAAAGATTCGTAATGTTGACGATGAATTATGGATAAAAATAGTTGACGCGGATAAGAAAGGCAAAATAGCGTTGTATAGAGAAAAATGATATTTTCTCTTTTTTACATAATTTTCACAAAAATTTAACAATTGGGGTATATTATAAATAATGGAAGGTGATAATGTGAAAGAAAAAAATAAGTATATATTTTATGTGGTATTATCTATTCTAACAATATGTTTATCAGTTGGTGGTTCATATTTTGTTGTAACTACATATAGTGGTAATGATAGTACAAAGACTATAAAAACAATAACTGATTATAGTAATGTAACTATTACTGAAACAGGATTATCAGTTCCAGTAGCTAAAGTATATGATTCTGTTGTAGTTGTAGAAACATATGTAAATAATAGGTTATACGCGACAGGTACAGGATTCGTATTCAAAGAAGATGATAACTATGGATATATTTTGACTAATCATCATGTTATAGAAGATGGTACTAGTTTTAAAGTAATATTCACTGATGATAATGAGGTTGAAGTAGAGGTAGTTGGATCTGATGAATATTCAGATATTGCTGTTTTAAAAGTGGATAAAAAATATGTGTTATCAGTAGCTTCATTAGGTTCATCTAGTGATATGAGTGTAGGTGATACTACATTTGCTATAGGAGCTCCTGTAGATGCATCAACATATTCTTGGACTGTTACTAGAGGAATACTATCTGGTAAAGATAGAGTTGTTGAAGTTAATAATGTAATTATGAATGTATTACAAACAGATACAGCAATTAATTCTGGTAATAGTGGAGGCCCTTTGTGTAATGCGAATGGTGAAGTAATAGGTGTTATTAATATGAAGTTATCTTCATCACAAGTTGAAGGTATGGGATTTGCAATACCTATTGAAGTTGCCATTGAATATGCGAATAACTTTATAAATGGAGATGCTATTGTAAGACCGTATTTAGGCGTATCAATGTATGATTTATCTTCATCATTGTTTAGTAGAGAAGATGGAATATATCTAAAATCCGTTGAAAAAGATTCTCCAGCTGCTAAAGCTGGTTTAGAAGCAGGAGATATTATAATTAAGATTGATGATAAAGAAGTATCTACAACCGCGTATTTAAAATATGAATTATATAAACATAATGTAGGCGATGAAGTGACTATCACATATAAAAGAAATGGTGAAGAACATACTACTACTGTTACCTTAGGTAGTTATGATATTAGAGGTTAATGTGTTATAATTAAATAGGTGATATTATGAATTATTTAGTTAGTTATGGACTTATTATAATAGGTAGTATAATTACTTTAGCTGCCCAAGGATTTATTAGTACATGCTATAGTAAATATAAAAAAGTAAAAAATGAATCTGGTATTAAAGGTTCTGAAATGGCTAGATATATTTTAGATAAACATGGCCTTAAGAATGTAAAGGTTTTAGAAGTATCAGGTGAGTTAACTGATCATTATGATCCTAGTGCCAAAGTAGTTAGATTATCTAGTGATATATATAGTGGTGATACTGTAGCTTCTATTTCAGTAGCGGCTCATGAATGTGGTCATGCGATTCAAGACCAAGAAGGCTATTTAATGATGAGAATAAGGTCTAGATTAGTACCTATAGTTAATTTTTCATCATATGCAGGTTACTTTGCTATTATGGTAGGTTTCTTATTTGGACTTACTAAAATAGTATGGTTAGGTATCTATTTTGAATTAGCAATATTATTATTTCAATTAGTGACATTACCTGTTGAAATAGATGCATCAAAAAGAGGATTAAAAGAATTAAAAAATCATAAAAAAGTAGATGAATCAGAATATAGAGGTAGTAAGATAATGCTAGTTGCTGCTGCATCTACTTATGTTGCATCAGTAGCTACGACATTACTTCAAATACTTAGATTAGTATTAATTATTAGTGGAAGAGAAAGGGATTGACCTTTTTCTTTTCGTTTGGTAAGATTTAATTGGAGGTAAGGTTTATGGAATTAAAAGAATCAAAAACATATGAAAATTTAATGAAAGCATTCGCGGGGGAATCACAAGCTAGAAATAAGTATACTTATTTTGCATCAAAAGCTAAAAAAGAAGGATATGAGCAAATAGCATCAATATTTTTAGAAACAGCTGATAATGAAAAGGAACATGCAAAAATATGGTTTAAACTATTAAATGATGGAGAAATACCTGACACAATTAGTAATTTAAATGCTGCTGCTGATGGAGAAGCATATGAATGGACTGATATGTATGATGAATTTGCTAAAGTAGCTGAAGAAGAAGGATTTACTAAGATAGCTTTTCTTTTTAAATCAGTAGGTGAAATAGAAAAACATCATGAAGAAAGATTTAGAAAATTACTTAAAAATATTGAAGATGAAGTAGTATTCTCATCTGATGGAGATAGTATTTGGATTTGTAGAAATTGTGGACATGTTGTTGTAGGTAAGAAGGCTCCAGCAGTATGCCCAGTATGTAACCATCCACAAAGTTATTTTGAAAGAAAAGCTGATAATTATTAAGATTAACAAAAGTTAATCTTTTTACATACAATAAATTGGGTGATTATATGTATAATATGTTTGATGCGATGGAAGCTGCCAGGGCATTAAATGTAAGATTTGATAAATTTACAAAAGAAGAATTTTTAGAAGGAATTAATATCGAATTAGAACATGGTACTATAAATCCCTTAACTAATGTCACTAATGATGATTTAATTACTACTGCTAAAATAGCCCTTGCGCATTTAAATGAATTTCCTAATTATTATAACAATGTATATGGGCTTAGAACTTTTGAAGAATTTTTAAAAGAACAAATGACTAGATATTATATCTAGTTTTTTGTATAATAATTACAGGTGATAATATGAGAGATACAGAAGATTTTATGAATGAATTTATGGATACTATACACAAGATGAGATTATTAGGCGATGATACTAGTGATTATGATTTAGCTGAAAAGGCTTATTATGAAGCTAAGAAGGTTGTAGCTATAGTTAATCCTATAGAAGTAGAAGCACCAAAAAGAATTAGTTTAAGAAAGGATAGTGTTTATGATAAAACTACCTCCAATAGAAAAAATACCTGAAGCTTACACAGCAATTGTTGACAATAGGATTACCTTATATGATAATTATGCCACTGTTTTATCTAGTAATAAAGAAAAAGAATATTTAATTAAATGGGAGAATAATTTATATTATTCAAATGATAATTCAACTTATTGGCAAGGATATCCAGGTTATCCTGTTATTGCTGTATTAATGTTACAAAATAAATTATCTTATAATAAAGAAATCGCATCGTTTTTTAAAAACATTAATTGGAATAAATTAAATAAAGATAATAAAAGAGACTATAAAAAATCTCTTGACGATATATTAAGTAATATAGATAATAAAAAAGAAATATATGATGAGATAGATAAAGTATTTGAAGAATTAAAAAATATAAATATTGAATTAACTAGAAAGAGGATATGACATGGAAATATTGATTGAATTAATATTAGAATTAATTGTTGATGGTAGTATAGAAGCAAGTTCTAATAAAACATTACCTAAATGGATAAGATATCCATTAATTATATTCCTAATATTATTCTTTGGGTTTGTATATATAGTTATCTTTGGTACTGGTATACTTATTTTGAAAGAAAATATGATCGCGGGAATACTTTTAATAATTATAGGAATGTTTTTATTAATATCTAGTATTATTAAGTTTAAAAAGGTTTATATTAATAAAAAAGTATGATAGAATAATAATAAGTAGTAGTAGGGTGATGTTATGAATAAGAGGATAAAACATATAAAGAAATTTAGTTTTGAAAAAATATACTATAGTTTATTGATAGTATGTTTGCTTTTGTTTGTCTTTCTTCCAAATGGATATGTAGAATCTCTTACTATGGTAGACTCAGGTATTGATTACAGCGATGGTTTAGAAAATGTGAATAGAAATGGTTATTTGTGTACAGGTGTAGGTTATTGTACAATGGATGCATTATACAAAAATCCTGGTAGAGGTTTCTTCCCTTGGGCAGCTGGTTTTAGACTATATATAGATGATTCTAAGAATAAAGCAGCTAATCCTAGTTCAGCAAATAATAGTTTAATATATTTAGCAGTTGATATTCATGACTTTTCAGGGGCTTATCATTTAGATGAAGAAGGAAATAGAGGAGAAGATTATGAACTTACTGAATCTGCTTTAAATGCATTAGATAAAACATTACAAAATATTAGAAATAATAATAATCAAGTTATACTTAGATTTGTATATGATGCTTATTCTGATGGTGTTCAAGCTAATGAAGGATATATATATTATGAAGGAACAACTAAAAAACAAATTGTAGAAGCAAGACAAGAGATGATTTTAAGACATATTGAACAATTAGGACCTGTTTTGAATAAAAATGCAGATGTAATATATACTATACAAGAGGGTATTTATGGAGCTTATGGTGAACTACATACTTCAGCAATGTGTACTAATGAAAATATTAAAGAGGCGTTGACTAAACTCTTGGAGGTTACTAGAGAAAGTGGTATTAGAATATCTGTAAGAACACCATCTAGGTATGCACATTACTTAGGAATAAATATAGCTGATATAGAAAGTTATCCATCTTCTATAGGAGAAGATGCATATAGAATCGCAATATTTAATGATGGATATTTAGGTAATAGTACTGATTGGGGAACATATCAAAATCGTACTAAGGAAATAAATTGGATGGAAAAACAAAATATGCATAATCCATATGGTGGACAAGCAATTCTTGATATCAACAATCAAGTAGATGATAAGGGGAAAATGGAAAATGTTTTATATGAGATGCCAAAAACACATACTTCATATATTGATTCATCATGGAGACAAGAATTACACAAATATTGGGCTGGTATAACTTATACAGGTTCTGATGCGGAATATAAAGGAACTAATTTATTTCAATATATAGAATATCATTTAGGATATAGATTTGTTATAAGAGATAGTAAACTATATAAAGAAGTAGAAAAAGGAAGTAATTTAGTAAATAATTTTACAATAGAAAATGTAGGATTTGGTAATTTATTATCTAAGATGAAAACAGTTATTTATATAACAGATATGAATAATAATGTTGTTTTAACAAAAGAGGTTGCTATAGATCCTCAAAAATATATTACAAAAACTAAAGTTACTGATACTATAAATGTGACAATACCTGAAAACTTTACGAATGGTAATTATAAATTATATATTCAATATAAAATAGGGGATAGACAAGTAAATGGAGCAACTAAGCCTTATGGAGCAGTGAGACTTGCTAATAAAAATGTTTGGAATGCTACTTTAGAAGCTAATTATTTAGGTACATTTGCTGTTATTGATAAAACAGTTCAACAAGCAACTCCAACACCAACTCCTGCGCCAACTCCAAGTACTCCAGTAACTCCTTCTACGCCTAGTGTAGAAGAACCAACCACTCCTGAAGAACCAAGTACAGAAGAGCCAACTCCTACTGAGGAACCAAGTGTAGAAAATCCTACTCCAAGTGAAAGTGAGGTTACTCCTTCTAAACCAGTAGAAGAAAGTCCTAAAACCGAACCAACAGAACCATCTACTGAAGAAGTAGAAAAGTCAAAAGAAGAAAAAGAGAAAAAGAATGATAAAGCTTGGATTAGAAGTTTAAGTGAGTGGTGTAATAAATATAGAAAACCAGTATTAATTGTATTATCTATAGTTATTGTTATGTTACTTGGATATGATACACATAATTTTAGTTTAAAAGAAGAATAACTTCTTCTTTTTTTTGCAAAAATCAGTTGCGCCTTAATTTGCAATTGAAAAGTGGTAGTATTAGTCTATGAATTATTATAGAATTAATATGGAGGGAAAAATATGGATAAAGAAAGATTTATAATGATGTTAGGTGAAAGACTAAATTTAACAAGAGAAGAAAGTGTATTAGTAAGTGATGCTTTAGATGACAATTTCTTTTTAAGCAAAAGTAATAAAGAAGCTACAGTTAAAAGCATTATGAATAATATTAAAGTAGATGAAGACAAGGCTTCAGATATATATGAAACTTGTGTATCTATTGTTAAAGAAGAAATAAAAAACAAATTAAAACATCCATTTAGAAGTCAAGACTAAGTAGATTTATGACAAAATCTACTTTTTATATGGTATAATTAAATAGGAGGCTTTATGGAGAATATAAAAATTAATGGTATATATAAACACTATAAAGGAGATTTATATTTAGTTGAAGATATAATATATCATAGTGAAACAAATGAAAAGATGGTTGCTTACAGGGCATTATATGGTGATACTAAACTATGGGCAAGACCATATGATATGTTTTTAGATGAAGTAAATAAAAATGGTCAAAAATATAGATTTGAATTACAAAAGATAGATAGTAAAAATAGGTGATATTATGGATAGAAATAAAAAAATAGTAAAAATAAGTATTCAAGGTATTATTGTAAATATAGTTTTAGTTATATTTAAAGCTATAGTAGGATTTATAGCTAATTCAATATCAATTATATTAGACGCTGTTAATAACTTAAGTGATGCTTTATCATCAATTATAACTATTGTAGGTATGGCATTATCTGGAAAAAGACCTGATAAAAAACATCCATATGGATATGGAAGAATTGAATATTTTTCATCAGTTATAATAGCTATTATCGTATTGTTCGCGGGTGGAACTTCATTAAAAGAATCAATTGATAAAATACTTAATGGTGGTGATGCCACATATAATATTGCGTCTTTAATAATTATCTTTGTCGCGATATTTGTAAAATATTTCTTTGGAAGTTATGTTAAACGTGAAGGTAATAAATTAAATTCAAGTAGTTTAGTTGCAAGTGGTGTAGATGCGATTGGGGACTCAATATTATCTTTATCAACATTTATTGGAGCTTTAATAAGTTTTATATGGCATATTAGTTTAGAAGGATATATAGGTGTTATTATATCAATAATGATTATTAAAACATCTTTAGAAATATTAAAAGATACAATTGATGATATGATAGGTATTAGGGCAGATGGAGAATTAACTAAAAAATTAAGAAAGTTAATTAAATCTTATAATGGTGTAGAAGGAGTATATGATTTAACACTACATAATTATGGTCCTAATAATATTATAGGAACTGCTCATATTGAAGTTAAAGATAAGATGACTGCTAGAGAAATACATAAATTAACTAGAAATATAGTTATGGATGTATATGAAAAATTAGGTATTGTCTTAACATTGGGTATATATTCATCCAATGATTCTAAATATAATGATATGAAAAAAGATATTACAAAAATAGTATCTAAATATAAAACAGTTTTACAATTACATGGTTTTTATGTAGAGGAAGATAAGAATATAGTATCATTTGATTTGATATTTGATTTTGAAGAATTAGAACCAGTTAAAGTAAAAGATGAAATAGTTAAAGAAATAAAAAAGAAATATCCTAAATATAATTATATAGTTATATTAGATAAGGATTTTAGTGATTAGGAGGATTATATGAAAAGTTTAGTAATTTTAGCGGCTGGTATGGGTTCTAGATTTGGAGGATTAAAACAAATAACTCCATTAGGACCAAATGGCGAATTTATAATTGATTATTCTATTTATGATGCGATTAGAGTTGGATTTGATAGAGTAGTATTTATTATTAAAGAGGAAAATTATGATATATTTAAAAGTACAATAGGTAGTAGAGTAGAAGATAAAATAGAAGTTAAATATGCATTTCAAAAAATGGATGTAGAAGGTATACCTAGTACTAGAGTAAAACCATTAGGTACTGCACATGCTATTATGTGTGCTAAAGAATATATAGATGGACCATTTATGATAATCAATGCTGATGATTATTATGGTTATGATGCATTTAAGCAAGGTATTGAATATTTAAATAAAATGGAAGATTCTACATATGGATTAGTTGGCTATAAAGTATGTAACACAATAACTGAGAATGGTGAAGTTAAAAGAGGTATATGTGAAATAGATAATGGTTATTTAACTGATATAGTTGAATCTAAAGTAGGTAGAGTAGAAAAAGGTATATCTATGACTCCACTTGCAGGAGGAGATACAGTTATTATAAGTGAGGATACACCTGTATCTATGAACATGTTACTATTTAATGAAAGTTTATTTGATTATCTAGAAAAAGATTTAAAAGAGTTTGTAGATAATATAAAAGATATAGAAAAAGATGAATATCTAATTCCTGATGTACTTGATAAACATATTAAAAATGGTGATATAAAAGTTAAAGTCATTCCTACAACAGCAACTTGGTATGGTGTAACTTATAAAGAAGATACTGATTATGTAAAGGATAGTCTAGCTAAGCTTCATAAAGATGGCACATATTCATCTAAATTATGGTAGAATTAAGAGGTGTTTAATATGAATGATAAATTAAAGAAAATGATTAAAGCAGATAAAATATGTTTCATTGTAGGCATAGTATTTATAGTGTTAATAGGTTTATGTGGAGCTTGGGCATATAGTATATATGCTACTGATATGGATAATGCTCCTCAATTAACAACGGTTGATTCAATTGAATCACTTGCTTATATTAATACAAAAGTAGTTCCTTATTCATTCGCGGCTAACAGTGATGAATCTGAATGGATGGCTATTGCTATGGATGAAAATAATTATTTGTATATTGTTAGATTAACAAATGAACAGTATGATACTATTGAAAACTATTTTAATGAAAATGAAGATGGGCTATTTAAAATTACAGGAGCAACTAAAGAAATTGAAAGCAATATAAAAGAGTTCGCGATTGAAGCGTATAATGAAGATATAGTTGAAGAAGATTTCTTAGATGATACAAATTTTAATGACTATTTTGGTTATTATTATTTGGAAATGGATGGTTGGACAAAAGATTATTCAAGCCCAATAGTAGTAGCTATGATGTTAGTTATTTTTGGAGGATATTTCATCATAAGAGGTATTAAGTCAAAAGTAGTTACTAAAAATACAGTCAATAGTGAAGAATTTGTAAAAGCAATGGAAGAAGTTAATAGTCCTGAATGGGAAACAAAAAAAGCTATTTTAACTAAAAATTATATTGTATATGCAGATGGAGGACTTAAAATAATTGATTATAAAGATGTTTTATGGGTATATCGCCATACATATAGATATAATGGAGTTCCAAATCATTCTTTAGCGTATTATGTTAAAGGTAGTAAAAAAATGCATTTGATTAGTTATGGTTTTAGTGAAAAAACAGTTGATGAAATGGTAGTATATATTGGTAAGAAAAATCCAAAAGTATTAGTTGGATATACAAATGAAAATAAAGAATTATTTAAGGAGAGAGTATAATGAATAAAATAGTTATAATTGGTTGTGGCAATGTTGGTATGAGTTATGCCTATGCTTTAGTTAATCAAAAAACAAATGTTGATGAATTAGTTCTTATAGATGTAAATAAGAAAAAGGCAGAAGGTGAAGCTATGGATTTAAATCATACACTTCCATACGCGCCTAATAGACTAAAAATATATGCTGGTGAATATAAAGATTGTCATGATGCAGATATTGTATGTATAGCTGCAGGTGCAAACCAAAATCCAGGTGAAACTAGAATGGATTTAATAAATAAAAATAGTGTTATATTTAAAAGTATTGTAACTGAAGTAGTTGAAAGTGGTTTTAATGGTATATTCTTAGTAGCTACTAATCCATTGGATGTTATGACATATTTAACTTGGAAGTATTCAAAATTTGATCATAGTAGAGTTATTGGTTCAGGAACTAGTTTAGATACAGCAAGATTAAGATATCTAATAGGCGATAGATTAGACATTGATCCTAGAAATGTACATGCATATGTTATAGGTGAACATGGAGATTCTGAATTTGTACCTTGGAGTAATGCTAATATCGGGTTACAAAATATAACTAATTTTATACCAAAAGAAGAATTAGATGATATATGTCATGAAGTTAGAAAAAGTGCATATGAAATAATTGATCGCAAAGGTAATACTTCATATGGTATAGGTATGGCCTTAGTTAGGATTACTAATGCTATATTAGATGATGAAAATAGTATTATAGCTATTTCAAGTTATGACAAAGATAATAATTTATTTGTAGGTGGTCCATCTATAATAAATAGAGAAGGGGTTAAAAAAAGAATATATTTTAATCTTAATGAAGATGAAACTGCACACTTACAAAGATCTATTGATATAATTAAAGATGCTATTAATACTCTTGAAACAGATTAAAATTTATTATATAATGTATGTAGATGCATTAATTTGCATAAAATAAAAAAGGAGTTACTCAATTTTCTTGTGTTAGGTAACTACCTTAGTTAAGTGGATGCCTAACCGTTTATGTTAAATGATTAGGCACTTTTTTATATTACTAGCAATATTACTATTACTAATAATATAATGATAATTAATTTTAGAAAGTATAATTCTCTCTTCATAATATCAAACCTCCTTTACATATCTACTGGTGGTAGTATGAAAAGAGGTAGTTACCTAACAGTCTTTCACTCCAAAGATATTATATAGGTATATATGTAATAAAACAAATGTCTAATTTTAAAAATTGGATATAGAAATGTATTCAATTTTTTATTTATATAACTAATTTTATAAAATTGATTATTGAAATAAATCCAATTTTGAAAATTGGAAATTAAATATGGATCAATTTAAAAAATGTAACTTTATTAAATATATTAATAGTCTTGAAACAGATTAAAATTTATTGTATAATGTATATAGATGCATTGATTTGCATAACATAAAAAAGGAGTTACTCAATTTTCTTGGTTGGGCACTACCTTTAGTCTAAGAAGCCTAGTCTATGTGATTAGGCGATTTCTTTTGCAATCAACAGCACAAGTGCTAAAGAAAGAAAAAGGATAGCTAATGTTAGAAAGTATATTTGCGTATCTTTCTTCATAGTATCACCTCCTTTATAAGAGGTAAATGCCTAACAATCTTTCACTCCAAAGACATTATATAGGTATATATGGGATATTACAAATGTTGAATATTTAAAATTGAATATAAAAATGTATTCAATTTTTTATTTATATAACTAATTTTATAAAATTGATTATTGAAATAAATCCAATTTTGAAAATTGGAAATTAAATATGTATCAATTTATAAAAATGTAACTTTATTAAATATATTAATAGTCTTGAAACAAATTAAAATTTATTATATAATGTATATAGATGCAGATGATGCATAAAATAAAAATGGAGTTACTCAACTTTCTTGCGTTAGGTAACTACCTTAGTTTGGTCTAGCCTAACCGTTTATGTTAAATGATTAGGCACTTTTTTATATCACTAGCAATATTACTATTACTAATAATATAATGATAATTAATTTTAGAAAGTACAATTCTCTCTTCATAATATCAAACCCTTTCCTTGTGATGCAATAGGAGGTAATTAAAATCATATTAGTAAAGGGTAGTTACCTAACAGTCTTTCACTCCAAAGACATTATATAGGTATATGTGTAATATTACAAATAATAGATTTTAAAAATTTGATATAGAAATATATTCAATTTTTTAATTTATATAGATGAATTTTAAAAATTAGTTATTAAAATTAATTAACTTGTTTAAAAATACATACTAATTTTTTAAAAAAAGTAAATATAATTAATTATAAATATAATGTAAATTAAATATTAATATCTAGTTTTTTATTTGTATTTATGGTAATATTAATAATAGAAAGTAGGATGAATATGAAGAAACGTGGATTTACTTTGGTTGAACTAATTGCTATTATGGTTATTTTAGGTATACTTACTTTAATTACTGTACCTATTATTTTAAATTCAATAAAAAGAGCAAGACAAAATACATATAATACTAATATATCTATGATTAAAACGGCTTTACAAGGATGGAAAAATGATCATACAAGTTTAGTACCAAAAAGAGGAGAAAAGATATATTTAACAATAGCTGAATTAAAACGTGAAAATTATTTAGAACAAGAAATGATTAATCCATTAACTACAAAACCATTTCCAAATGATATGTTGCTTACAATAACAAATAATAATGGTTCTTATGAATACGATGTTGATGTTAATTCAGGTACTGAAACTGACAAATACGAAGGATTGACACCATATTTATTATTTGATACACCAATTAGAAGAACTATATCAGTTGGCGGTGCTTATGTACCCCCTAATGTTAAAGCTTATTATGGTGATGGTAGAGTAGCTGATGTAGAAATTACTTCATCATTAATAGAAGGTACCAGTGTATCTACATCATCACCTGGAATTTATTATGTTTTATATAAAGCGACAATAGGCGATATTCCGGTTTCATTAGTTCAAACTATTGCCATTGAACCAGTTGATTCTGTATGTAATGTTAGTCATGCGACTAGTAGAGGTATATATACTGCAGGAGATACTTACATATGTGATCCTGGAGATGGAACTGATAGAACTTTTTATGTACTTAGTGTATCTAATGAAGTAGTATCACTTATAATGGATAAAAATTTAGGTACGAATGTTGCATGGAATGAAAGTGGGTTAACAGAAAATGGTCCTGAATCTGCTTTATCATATTTAAAAGGTTTAACATCTAATTGGGTAAATGTATCAGTGACTATTCCAGAAGCTGCAACAATAGCTGCTGCTGCAGGAGTATCATGGAATCCTGATTCATCCTCACCAGCTTTAAGTGGATGGCTATATGCGAATTCTACTTCTGGATATTGGACTAGTACACCTTATGGTGATTCATATGCATTCGCAGTTGATCGCTCAGGCAGTTTTACTAACACTCATGCAGTTACTAGTAACGATTATGGAGTAAGACCTGTTATTGTGGTTTCAAAAGATAAAATAGCAAACTAGACTATATTTTAGTCTAGTTTTATTATATAATATAATTGTGGTGATAATATGCTATATAGTTCTATAGAAAATAGTAAAATAAAAGAATTAAAGAAATTAAAAACTAAAAAATATAGAGATTTATTAGGTAAATTTATTATAGAAGGGGAACACTTAATAAATGAAGCTAATAAATTAGGTTATTTAGAAGAAATATATGTATTAGAAGGTAGTAATTATAATATAGATGTAAAGACTAATTATATTACTAAAGAAGTATTAAAGTATATAACTGATTTAGATACACCTACTATTATTGGTGTTGCTAAAAAGATTAATAACCAAAAAATAGGTAATAGGATAGTTATACTTGATAATATACAAGATCCAGGTAATTTAGGAACTATTATAAGAAGTAGTGTCGCGTTTAATATTGATACTATTGTCTTAAGTAATGATTCAGTTGATTTATATAATGAAAAAGTAATAAGAGCTACGCAAGGTATGATTTTTAATATAAACATTATAAGAGAAGATATATTATCTTTTATATCAAATATTAAAAATGATTACTATATATATGGTACAAAAGTTAATGGTGGAAATAGCCTAAAAGATATTGAAAAAAGGGAAAAATTTGCTATAATAATGGGTAATGAAGGAAATGGTATGAGTAGTGAATTAGATAAACTATGTGATTCCTTTATTTATATAGATATGAATGAAAAATGTGAGAGTTTAAATGTAGGAGTTGCTACTAGTATAATACTTTATGAATTAGATAAGTAGGTGGAATATGGGATACATTAATATAGGTAAAATTGTTAATACACATGGAATCAAAGGTGAAGTTAGAATACTATCATCTTTCAGTGATAAATCTATATTTAATGTATCTAATATTTTATATATAGGAAATAATAAAGAAAAAATGAAAATAACTAGTTATAGAGTTCATAAGAATTATGATATGGTTACATTTGAAGGTATTAATGATATAAATGATGTTTTAAAATATAAAAGTGAAGATGTATTTATAAATAGAGATGATATTGATAAATTTATAATTGAAGATTTAATAGGGTATGAAGTATATGGAAACTCATATATAGGTAAAGTAAAAGAATTAATATCAAATATTAAATATGTTATATTAGTATTAGATAATAATACTATGATACCTTATATAGATGAATTTATATTAAATATTGATAATGATAATAAAAAGATATATATAAAAGAAATAGAGGGATTGATTAATGAAGATTGATATATTAACTTTATTTCCAAGTATGTTTGATGGTTTTATAAAAGAATCTATAATTGGAAGAGCAATTAAAGATAATAAGGTTACTATAAATATTCATAATATTAGAGATTATAGTAAAGATCCTCATCATAAAGTAGATGATTATGGTTATGGTGGAGGTGCTGGAATGGTACTGATGCCACAACCTATCTTTGATGCGATAGATGATTTAAAAAGGTCAGATACATGTATAATTTTAATGACTCCACAAGGAAAGAAATATAGTCAAAAAGACGCTAAAACATTAGTTTCAAAAAAACATATTATAATTATATGTGGTCATTATGAAGGTTTTGATGAAAGAATTAGAAGTTTAGCTGATATCGAATATAGTATTGGAGATTATGTTTTAACAGGAGGAGAATTACCAAGCATGGTAATAACTGATTCTGTTGTAAGATTAATTGATGGTGTTATTGAAAATGAGTCACGTGAATTTGAATCTTTTGAGGATAATTTATTAGATTATCCAGTATATACAAATCCAAGAGAATATAGGGGAATGAAAGTACCAGATGTGTTACTTTCGGGACATCATGAGAATATACGTAAATGGAGAAGTGAAGAACAAATAAAAAGGACTAAAGAAAGACGCCCTGATTTATTAGATAAGGAAGATTAATATGGAAAGACGCTACTTAATAAAGAAAGACAATAAAATATGTTATATTAAATATGAGGTTTTAGATGGACTTTCTTTTAAACCTCTAAATGAGTTCTTTGTTAATGATGGTGTCGTAGTAGCTAAAATAGTAGTATTTAAACCTGAGTTTATTGAATCAGTTTTAAAGAAAAAAATAAAAAATAAGTTAAATCTATATTTAAATTTAATATTATCTGATGCAGAAGATGATGGAAGTGATGATCCAGAATATGTAAGAGCTGTAATGGATGATGTTTCAAGATATAAAGCTTTAGTAACAAATAAATATAGAAAATATTTAGAAGATAGATATTATGAAGCTTTACAAGCTAAAATATCAATTATAGAAGAAGAGTTAAAGGCTAAACTATTATATCTTACATATGAAAAAGAAGAAGTAAAAGAAAGTAAAAGGTCCAGATAAAAGTACTTTTACTTTTTTTTTAATTTTTTTACTAATTTTTCTTTAACTTATCATAATAAATGTAGTATAATTATTATAGAGAGAGTGATGATATGTATCATTTAATAGGAATTAAAGGAACAGGTATGAGTGCTTTGGCTCAAATATTATTTGATTTAGGCTATGAAGTACAAGGTAGTGATAAAAAGGATCATTTCTTTACAGAAGCGCCTTTAATTGAAAAAGGTATTAAAGTATTAGAATTTGATGCTAATAATATAAAAGAAGGTATGACTATTATTCAAGGTAATGCTTTTAGAGATGACAATCCTGAAGTTGCTAAAGCATTAGAATTAGGTCTTAAAATATATACATACCAAGATATGCTAGGTAGACTATCTAGAATGTTTAAAACAATAACTGTAGCTGGATGCCATGGTAAGACAACAACAACTTCTATGCTATATCATGTTTTAAATAATATAAAAGGATGTAATACATTAATAGGTGATGGTACAGGTGCTGCTAATAAAGAATATGAATATTTTTCTTTAGAAGCATGTGAATATAAAAGACATTTCTTAAACTATACACCTTATTATGCTATTATAACTAATATTGAATTAGATCATATTGATTACTATAAAGATATTGATGATATAGTAGATGCATATAGAAGTTATGCTAATCTAGCTACTAATATGGTTATAACTTGTGGAGACGATCCATATACACATTACTTACAACCAGATAAACCAATATTCTTCTATGGACTTTCAGATGATAATGATATTATTGCTAAGGATGTTGAATATAGAGATGATGGAACTAGTTTTGATGTCTTTGTAGAAGATAATTATTATGGACATTTTGACTTACCGTTATATGGTAAACATATGCTTCTTAATTCTTTAGCTGTTATAGCTATATGTTATTATGAGAGAATGGAAGCTAAAGATGTTGCTAAGTACTTAAAAACATTTGAAGGTGCAAAAAGAAGATTTAAAGAAACTGTTATAGATGATATTGTAACGATAGATGATTATGCACATCATCCAACAGAAGTTAAGGTTACAATAAAAGGTGCAAGACAAAAATATCCAGATAAGAAAATAGTTGCTATTTTAAAAACACATACTTTATCTAGGACAAAAGAATTCGCAGATGAATTTGCTGAAGCTTTAAATCTTGCAGATAAGTCATATATCATGGATGTAGGTGTTGACCGTTTTGAAGAAGGCTATGATGATGTTACATATGAGGTAATATTAGATAAACTTAAAAATGGTGAATATATGTCTTTAGATAAAGTAGATGAATTATTGAAATATGAAAATGCTGTTTTAATATTTATGAGTAGTAAAGATATTTATATATTAAAAGATGAGTATGAAAAAAGATTAAAACATAAGAAAGGAATAAAAGACTAAGGTCTTTTTTTCTTGTAGTTACATAAATTATAGTATATAATACTTTAAACGGAGTTTGATATTATGTCTAAATTAAAGTTTGATTATGTTGATTTAGAATTTATAAAAAAATATATAAATAATAATGGTAAAGTACTATTAAAACCATTTAAAGATACTTCATTTAAACGAGTTAAGATGCAAAATGGTGGGTTAGTGGTAGGCTATGTTCCAAGTGAAGAGTTAGTACCTTTTAAACATGACTTTGTTATTGATGAAATAGATTCTAAATCATATTCAATAAATGAATTATATGATGTAGCTAAAAAGACAAATAATCATTTTATGTTAGGAGAATTATCTAATATAACTAATGATATAAATATACATGATATATTCTTTAATAGAATAACTGATATATGTTATGCGAATGGATTATTGGAATATAAATGTAATTTATTAATAGAAAAGAAAGATGATAGATATATATCATCACTTACATATAATTATTTACCATATAATACTAATAGTTTACCTTTTATAAGTGGTTATTCTAAATATATGGAAAGTAGTTTTGATGCTTTAGGAAAGAAAATAGATGAATATGGTAAGGAAAGTATTTCTAATTTGATTAATCAAGAAAAGCAAGAAGGAGACTACATATTATCTTTTGAAATAAATGATGATAAATTAGATTTAGTTAAAAAGTTAAGGCTTAAATAAGCCTTTTTTATTTTGTAAAGTAGTAAAAAAATCTCTTGATTAATATATTTTGGAGAGGTATAATAAATATATAGAATAGAGGAGTGTAATATGAAGAAAAAAGGATTTACATTAATAGAGTTACTAGCGGTAATAGTAATATTAGCAATAATAGCATTAATAATAGTACCAGTAGTAGCAAACATAATAGAAAGTGC
>JAFUTO010000009.1 GCA_017484205.1 Bacilli bacterium
GTACCACTAGGTGGAGTAGTTATACCATATTCTGTAGTATTTTCCAGTCTATGCTGTATGAATATAGGTGATATATCCGAATTAAATATTCCTAAAGACTGCACATCAGAAAAACTACCATCTTTATATTGTGCAACAATACCATACTTATAGTATTCTCTAGCTTTAAATCTTTTAACTGCTGTACTAGGTCTGTTGTTATCTATTGTATAATTATAGTAATCATCTATGTCTCCAGGATATTTTGGTACATAGTATGTTGTTGTACCATTTAAATCTTCTAGTATTAATGGTTTTGTAAGATTTAATTGTCTGTATACATAAGTACTTCCATTCCAATAACAATCATATTGTTTGTTTCCATTATAGTCTACTAGTATTGGGTCGATATGAAAGTTTTTCCAATCTAGTTTTAGTGTCTTATCTACATTAGTAATATTACCTAGAAAAAGAGTATTACTCTTTTGTGTGAGAGTGCCTGCTACGAAGTTTTGTCCTCCTATGTAAAATAGTTTAGTGACGTCTACAGTAGAGCCTATAGCACCATTATCAAATATGGAAACAGTCTTATTTTCAATACTATAATCACCTACTATTCTGCATACAGGCGTTGCATTCTTTGAAGTAGTTACTATAGCATAACATCTTACATATTTAAAATTAGAATCTAGATTAGTTAGTTTAATGCTAAAAGAGCAAGATTGTAATTCAGTTGTTAAATCGCCTCTTTCTTTTTTTGATAAATAATAGAGAGGAGAGATTTCAAATAAATGACTTTCCTGCATTCCATAGTTAAAATATGAAAATATATATTGAACTATTCCTGTAGGAAATGTGCCTCCTAGATTAGATTTAGTTATTTCAAGTTTATGGCTTAAATTCATACTTACACAAAAATCTAATAATGTCTTATTATCTTCTGTATAAAAGTTTACATTTAATTGCCCTTCAGAATTTACTAGATTAACAACTCTAGGAGAATTTACACCATCAACAAAATAAACTTTTTGTAGTTTATCATTTTCGTATAACGATAGTGTTTCTATAGGATTCCCTGTTTTAAAATTTAAATCAACTCCATCTTTAACTAAAGGAACTTGTTGTTTAACAGTTCCATCATTATTAAATTCTATAACATCTATGTAATCAGTATTGTTACCCTCACTAAACAATACTAGATAGTTATTAAGTACTGCATGTCCTAGATAGTTACCTCTTAAGGCTGCATTATCTATCTTTTTTGGACCTTTTTCATTAGTTAGCATTAATAAAGAATTATCTGTTTTATTAACAGATATTCTCATATTCCTTATTTCATAAGCTAAAGATGAATCTACAGCCATAGGGTTAGTGTCCCTATTCATACCTTTGAATATATATGTTTCTTTTTGTACCATAACTCTATTCTTTTATATAGTTGAATAAGGATTATATGTCTTTAAGTGTTCTTTGTGATGTGTAGCTACAAAACCACTCTCTTGTTCTTTAGTTAATGGAATAGCTCTTTTCATTATTCTACCTATTAATTCCATTTCATCTTCACTAGGTAACATAAAGTGAGACCTACAATGTCCAGCATTAAATGCCCAATCTTGTTGTGCAACTTGTAGTACATTTAAATTAATCTTACCTAAATCAAAAAGAATAGTAAAGTATTCTTTTTTAATATAAGCTTCTAGTGCTCTTAAGAATACAGGAGTATCAGGTAACATAGGCAATCCATCATTATCTACTTTTATAGCAGAATAAGAGATTAATAAATCACCTTCTTTAAAGTTAGTGTATATAACATTACCTTGTATCTTATATGCAGGTAAAGTATGAGTTTTATTATAGGTAAAAGAAGACATCATATAAGGTAAGGTTCTTTGGGATTTAGGCTCTCTTACTTGTATTACTTTAATACAATCACAAGGAAGTAGTTGTCTATAGTCTTCTATATGGATAATTTCTTCTTTATCAATATAGACTTCAGGTAGTCCCATACCTCTTATAAAATCCAAAGTGTAATAAATAGCATCCTCTAGGTTTAATCCTTTCAATAAAGGATGCCTTAATACCCTATTTAATATCTCCTTAATACAAATATAATTAAATGTTTCTACCATTTCTGTATAGTTTATATATTTTTTCTGATTCTTCAATATTAGGCAAAAATATTTCTCCTGCTCTTATCTTATCATTAGTTTGCTTTCTTAAAGTCCTGTCTGAAAAGAATTTAAATACACTTTTATATTTAAAATTAGCTGTTGCTTTTACCCAATATATATATGCATAAGGTCTGTAATACCAATCTAGTGGTTTCCAGCCTTTCTTTATATTGCCTTTTTCATCTAGTTTAGGTTTAGATACACAAGTATACGACCTTATAGTTCCTATTTTAGTTATTTTAATTTCATTACCTTTTAATAACTCTTCTTTAGCTGCTAGATAAGAATCTCTTAATAGTTTATGGAATTGTTTGTATGTTAATAAATATTCATCTTTTTCAGGTTTATTTTTATTACCCATAGGTCGATTATGAGTATACCATTTATAATAGTTATTTATAGAATAACTTTTATCATAACCTTTCTTAAAATGATATTTTAAATAAACATACTTACTCACTTTGTCTAGTATTTGGTATTTGACCTATTTTATTTAAATCATAATTTGAATTATTCTTATCATCTTTAGGTCTGTATAGACTATTAGTTAATTCATTAACTACATATTGTATCAATAAAGGTACTTGATGCTCTGATATAGGATATTGAGATTTCATATAATTACATTTACTGCCATCACTATTACATAGTAAGTCTTTAGTTTCTTCTGTATCCAGGAATATTCCTGTTATTTTTATTTTATCTATTTCTTTAAAAGCAGGATTAGCAGACTTTAACCAAAGTCTTTTATCAGGTAGTATGCCAGCATATATAATATCTTTTAACCATTTATTACATCCTTGATATTTAAATCTTTCAGGATTAGATATATATACTAGATGGCAATCATTAAAGTAATCTAGTGTATCTACTACAATAGATGAATTATTTACTAATGCAGGCACTGTTTTCTTACTAGCTAACAGTGTACCTCCATCACAAGAATAGGAAGATATTGCTGAATTGATTTCTCCCATATCCAAACACAATCGTTGCTGTAAAGGAGTGTCATAACCAAATTCTGAAATTATTTTTTTATTTAAATTATCAACTTCTAATATATATCCTCTCCATTTTGAACATAAGAATTCTATATGTTCATTAGTGAAATCACTATCATCAGATAGTAATCTCAACTCATCTTTTATCATATATATTAATTCTTCGTAGGTCATATTATTCTTCTTTTTTACCTATCTTACCATCATTATCTAAATCAATATCAAAGTATCTTTCTGATTTGTCAACTACAACTTTATGCAATAATTCAACAAACTTGCTAGGGTTATCATTAGCTGTATTGTAGTTCTCTAGGATAGACACACCCTCAACAAAGCAATAAATGGCAGAGACAATAGCAGTAAAAGGGAAAGAAGAAAAGGAAGAGATAATATACTTTTCTATACTGAATACAACTAGTATAAGAACACTGAAGACAAATACCTTTCTTATAGTTTTCATACCCTTAACACTTTTATACTTTGCATCTTTTACTCTATCAGGGAATTTCTTTTTAACTCTCTTATTAGCTTGAAATGCAGTAATGTTATCTATGATTATAAGAATCATACCTATAACTATATAAGCCAGTGTTGGTTCTATGTAAGCTATAATTGCTCCTGTAACTGTCGATGCAAATTTAAAAAAGTTGTCGTTCATTGTAAGTCTTATTTTATTTTGCAAAAGTAATATTTTTGATTTAATGTGGTACATACATTTTAATTTTTCTAAAGAATTTTCTTGTTAA
>JAFUTO010000010.1 GCA_017484205.1 Bacilli bacterium
TGGGCCGTGTCTCAGTACCAATGAGTCCGATCAGCCTCTCAGCTCTGATATGCATCGTTGCCTTCGTAGGCCATTGCCCCACCAACTAGCTAATACAACGCAAGCTCATCTCAAAGTGAAGCCGAAGCTCCTTTTAACATAAATAGTTATCTATCTATGGATTATCCGGTATTAGCGTCCGTTTCCAGAAGTTATCCCAGTCTTTGAGGTAGATTACCCACGCGTTACTCACCCGTCTGCCACTAAGAGAAAATCCAAATCCATCTTTGTGCAAGCACTCCAATTTCAAAGGGTCTCTTCGTTCGACTTGCATGTCTTAGGCATGCCGCCAGCGTTCATCCTGAGCCAGTATCAAACTCTCATAAAAAAATAAATTAATTTTTAATTTAGAATTGTTTGTTTCCTAGCTAAATTTGAATTGACATTTTGCTCAGTTTTCAAAGATCATTCACTACATTTCATTATATGTAATAAAATGCAATAATAATACACTTTTTGCAAGTGCACTAATAATATATCAAATACTTTCGATTAAGTCAATACTTTTTTTCAAGATTTTTAAATTTTTTATTTTCTTTACATTTTGTACTGCCTTTTCATCCGAAAGCACTACTAATATACCAAATAAAAATATACAAGTCAACACTTTTTTTATAACTTTTTTAAATTTTTCAAAAGTTTACACAAAAAAAGGATTTTTAACATCCTTTTTTATTATTTTGCTTTTGTATTCAATATATTATATTCGTCATGATATTTTAAATTTGCTTTTGTGTCAAACGCGAAAAATTTATTTTTATAAGATTCGATTAATTCAGATAGTGAATTTCTAACTACAATATCTAGTTCATCACTATATCGCATTATCTTTTTATGATATTTATATTCCATTCTATCTAGAATTTTATACTCACCAGTAGGAAATACTCGCAAATCTAAATCATAATCGATATATTTTATTGTACCATCTTCAATAATAAATGGTGTTGCTATATTACAATAGTAAAATATACCATCTTTTTTAAGCTGAACTATAATATTATACCAACTGTCTTTAAAGAAATACAATATAGCTGGTTCTTTTGTCCTCCAAGTTGCTCCGTCAGCTTCTGTTACCAGCGTTTTATTATTGCCACATACTATATAATCTTTTTTTACATCTAATACTAAAGCTTCATCCCATGATCTATGAATCTTACCATTGTGTTTATAGCATTGTATTTGTAATTTATCACCAATACTAATTTTTTCCATAAACACCTCTCATTAACATTATAAAACTTTTTGAAGTAAAAAGAAAGTCCTAAGACTTTCTAATTATCCATTAAGTATTTTTTAGCCGCTTCTAATTGATTATCAGTGTTTTCATTTAATTTTACTTCTACATCAGGTTTAATTCCTTCACCATGTATCCAGTTACCATTTGGTGTTAACCACTTTTTAGTAGTCATTTTATACTGTTCCATCGTTGAAGTTAAAGATAATGTCTGTACAGTTCCTTTACCAAAAGTTTTTTCACCTATAATAGTGGCATTTAAATTATCTTTTAATGCTGATGTTAAGACTTCAGAAGCTGAAGCAGTATTTCCATTTACCAAAACTACTATCGGATATTCTTTGTCTACATTACCTTTTGAATATGTTTTTTCCCTTGTTCCATCGCGAGTTTCCATTTGAAATATTACTTTATCGCTGTTCATGAATAGACTTATTATATTTGTAGTAGTTTCTAAATCTCCACCAGAATTATCACGTAAGTCTATAATTAATGAATCTATATTTTGTTCTTCTAAAGATTTTAATTCTTTTTTAAATTGAGTATAACTGTTTGAAGCAAATATTGACATATATATATATCCTATCTTTTTGCCACTTTCTTCATACAATTTTGAAATAACTGATTTTAATTCAATATGTCTTTTTGTTATTGTATATGTTCGTTCTTTTTCATCTCTTTTAATAACTAATTTAAAATCTTTCTTTTCACTATTTCTAACATATGTTGAAAAATCAGACGTTGTCATATCTGTAGATGATTTATCATCTATAGATATAATAATATCGCCCAATTGTAATCCAGCTTCTATTGCAGGGGAATCCGCGAATAAGCCTACAATTACTATTTGATCATTTAATTTGGATATTTCTACACCTAATCCTTCATATGAACCGTTTAAAGTAATATTGAAGTTATCATATGTTGTAGTCTCCATAAATGTTGTATATGGATCATCTACTGCTTCTAGCATTCCTTTTATTCCACCATTAATTATTTTAGTACTATCAACATCCAAATAATAATTATTCATAATATCGGTATAAGTTTCAACTAAAGCTTGAACATTATCATCAACTTGAATATATTTATTTTTTTCTCTTTTTGCTTCTTTATTAAAAGCAACTGTAGTTAAAGCTGCGCCAATAATTATTCCTACTAATATAACTAACATAAATTCTGTAGTGGATAATGTCGTCATCTTTTTTTCAAAATTAATTTCTTCATCTACTTTTCGTTTTACTTCTTTTTGAACGTTTTTTACTTTTTCTTTTGTTTTTTCTTCTATTTTCTTTTTTATTTCTGCCATCTAGTATCACCTATATTAGTATAGCATAAAAGACCAAAAATAAAAAGTGCAATTAAGCACTTAAATTTTCTAAATATGTTGTAATATTATCTCCAACTCTTGTAGATGATATTTTGCCATTAACAACATGAATTAATGTTGTTTCACTAAATCTAATATCAGTTATCTTATCTACAGATAAATTAGATTCAGTTGATATATAATTACTGTTAAAATCATCTGATAAGTCAACTATATAAAATCTTTTATGATTATCTTTATTATTATATGTAGTTATATAAGACTCATATGATGTTGAATTATCATC
Source organism: Bacilli bacterium (assembly GCA_017484205.1). Taxonomy (GTDB): domain Bacteria; phylum Bacillota_I; class Bacilli_A; order RF39; family UBA660; genus RGIG9169. Next base: position 2,893 of record JAFUTO010000010.1, read on the forward strand.
ATTTGGTGCTTCAACTAATACATAATAATCTTCTTCACTACGGTTTAATATACTACCAACAATGATTTTATCATATTGAATTTCTACAGCTGGATCTTTTTCTTTTTTATCTCTTGTTATAAACATTGTAATTAATGTAAATACCAATAATACAGCTAATAATCCACCTAATATTTTAAAGAAACTGTCAACTTTAATTTCTTCGTCTACCCTTACGTTTTTTCTTTCTTTTGCACTTTTTCTCATTTTAACCACCCAAAATCATTATAGCATAATTTTGAGAAGTATCAAAGATTTATTTACCTACAGGTAAAACATTTATCGAATTTGCAACAGACAATAATTCTTGTTCAGATAAATTGCTTGATGTAACATAATAATCTATGCCATTACTTGACCATGTAATTGAGTTATCTGATAAAGCACCTATAGTATCGCCTATCATTTCAGGACTACCATACATTGGTATTGTTGTTAACTCAGATAACTTAGACGATGTTTCTTGTACTAACATAAATGGATTATCGCCTTCAAATGTTAGTATTATTCTTTCGCCATTATCAGTATTCACCTTATCTTGTGTTGATAAATATGTTTTTTCTGGTATATACATTGGATATATAATAGAGTCAATTTTTGATACGCTTTGTACTTCTTCATCTGTTACAGATGTGTTCAATGAACTATTAAGTTCGAAGTAGTCATCACTGAAGTTTGGTCTTGTATTAATATCTGTAAATGTTACTCTCATCAAAACATTGTCATCAGCGTCCATTACTTCTACTGTTTTAATATTTGATGAATCATCTATATATACATTTTGTTTAACTAAATCCTCATTATTTGAATAATTTACTTTACTAGTTATTACATATCCATTATTCGTTTCTTTAACAGTGGCATTACCATCATCCAAAATATCTTTTAATATAGTCTGTAATAAATATATTTGTGAATTATTATATGGCCAGTCACTTTGGAATTTGAAACTCTTATTTAATGCTGGAGTTAAAACATAAACACCTTCAGAATTCTTTAATAATATTTGAATATGGTTATTATTAATATTTTTTAAACTTACGCGAAACAAATCATTTTCTTTATATGAAACATCTATGTCATACATATAGACATCTTCATTGTTAATTATTTCAAGTTCACCTTTTAAATGATATGCTGATAAATTTTCTACATTATTTTTAAGTTTAGTTATAACATCCTTATTCTTTTTCCCACAACCAATCGCAAATATGCTTATAGTTGCAGCAATTAAAACTAATATTTTTTTACTCATAATACACTTCCCTTTCATTAAAGTATATTAATATTAATGAATAATATGAAAAAAATAGATAAGAATATATAATAAAGGAGGGTACTATGGAAACATTACAAAAGGTATGTTTAGTTTTTACTATCATAGGAGCATTAAACTGGTTATTAATTGGAATTCTTGATTTTAACCTTGTGACTTTCATTTTTGGTGAAAGCATGCTTACAAATATAGTTTACATACTAGTAGGTATTGCTGGTATCGTTAACATTGGAATTCTATTCAATCATATTGAATCATAAAAAAAGTACTTTTAAAAGTACTTTTTATTTGAATATATTTATATCAACTGTTTTTGTTTTAGCTGTATATTCAACTCTAACATCAGATCCAGATACTTGAACATTAACACCTTTATGTTCACCCGCATCTAATCCGGTTAAGTCTACATAAGCAGTTATATCATCAGCTGTTATAGAGTCAATAACTGAACTAACACCTTTTACAGTTACAGATACACTTGTATCGTTTGATGTAAGACCTTGTGCTCTATAACCATCCGCAAGTCCACGGACATCGATTTTAATGCCATCTATTGTCTTTTCAGATACTTTATCTAAATTAACAACTGCAGTCACTGTATTAGCGCTCATAGATCTAATACCACTAGGTCTTTCTATTTCTACCTTGTATTCTGTTTTACTCTTAATACCTTCAACACTTATTTCAATAGGTATATATTGTAATGATGATAATACATCATTTGTACCATATACTGTTACCTCTGATACTGATTGTGTTATTGAACTGATTGCTTGACCAAACGCTACTGAACCAGTTGGAATAATTCTAACAGGTACTGTCTTGCTTGGTGATGTTATATTTATAGTTGCCTCTATTGTGGAAGGTACAACTTCAACATCTACAGCATTACCATCTGTATCATAAGCTTTTAATTCAACATCTTTTAATGTATATGTACCAACTTCTTGTTTTGCTATATTAGTAACATCTACTAATGCTTTTACAGTTGCAGCTTTCTTAATTTGATAATCAGCGCCTTTTATTACAACTTTATCTGTATCTAATGTTACATTATCAACAATAAGTTTTGAATTTAATGAATCTTGATTTAATAAATCTATTGTTACTGTTCTTGTATCAGATACTTTAGGATATATGTATACTGTTACAACACTTGGATTAACTCTATATTCGATTGATGTAGATGCTTGATTATATTTAAGTTCTACTCTATGTTGACCAGCTTTTAAGTTACTTAAATCAACTGTAACCTCTCCTGCTGGGGCTTGTTTTGCTATATATAAATCAGCATTACTACCAATTAATGTAATATCAACTGTTTCAGGTAATCCTTCAACAACATATGATTCACTATTATATATTACATTTATTTTTTGGTTTCTTAATATTTCAGCCGAATTATCACTATATACTAATATTTTTTGATCTATAACAATAAACATTGTTATTGCTAAGAAAAGAGATATAAATAATAAAGTATTAGTTTTTGATAACCATGTTTCAAGGAACTTTCCTTTATTCCCAAATCTTTCAGTTATTCTTACAATTAATCTAGTAATTGGCATTATGATATATTTATCAAATGCTTTTTCTATTTTAGAAAGAGAATTATTCGTTTTCTTCTTCATCTATGTCATCTCCTTCCTCATTATAAGTCAATGTAGATTTTGGTCTTAATTCTTCTAATAAACGCATCTTAATTTCGTCAATAGTCATATTATAATATAACTCTCCACCAATCGCTAAAGAAACTCTACCTGTTTCTTCAGATACGATAATAGATATAGAATCCATTTCTTCAGATATACCTAGGGCTGCTCTATGTCTTGTACCTAATCTTTTACTTATTTTTAAACTATCACTAGTTGGGAATACGGCACCTGCACATACGATTTGGTCACCCTCGATAATAACACCACCATCATGTAATGGGTTACCTTCATAGAAAATAGCTATTAATAAATCACTAGATATTTTAGCATATATCTTTTTAGCTCTACTTATGTAATCACCTAAACTATTTTCTCTTTCTAATACGATTAAAGCACCAATTCTATATTTTCTTAAATACTCTAAAGCATTTATAATTTCATATACAACTGACTCTCTTTCATCTACTGTAAGAGTTTTATGTCTTCCTAATAATTGAGATCTGCCTAATTGTTCCAATACATTTCTTATTTCTGGTTGGAAAATTATTAATAAAGCTACTGGGCCCCATTGGATAACATAATCTAGTAAATAACCAATTGTTGGCAAACTAAATAAGTCACTTAATATTTTTAAAGCTATTATAATTAATATACCTTTAAATAAAAGTACCATTTTAACATTTTTTCTTAAATTTTTAAGTATATAATAGAATACTAGCCAAACTATTAAAACATCGACTAATTTTCGTATTAACTCTATTATTCCATCAATTGTCATATTAGACCTCCTAAACACTTTTTAATTATATCATATATCACTATAAAAAAGAATATTTTGTTATAAAAAAGGTAACTATATAGCTACCTTAAAATTTCCACATATCATCAGCAGTAGTAACTGGCTCAGGATTTAATTGTTCTGTTATAACTTCAGGAACAACATTTTCCTCATAAGCAGGTGCTGGTGCTGAATTAGCATTTGTTTCTTCTTTTGGTTCTCCAACTGATGCGACTACAGTTTCATTAGAAATATTAGGCATATCAAAAATTGAAGTTAATGGTGCTGAATTAACTGGAGTACTCAATACATTATTATCAGCTAATGCTTGTTCAGCTGCTATAGGCACTGATGTTATCGGTTCAAAGACACTTGGTGTATGATTTTGTACTTCCGCACTTACAGTTTGATTTGGTTCAAAAGTTGTATTTTGAACTTCACCAATTGGACTAGCAATATCACTTGCAACTATACCACCATCACTAGTAATTTCTGATAAATTGCTAGGAATCGAATTTAATACATTATTGTTTGCCACTGGTTCAAAAGGAATTGATCCACTATCACCAAATGGTGCGTTTAAATCTTCACTTACAGGTTGAATGTTTTGAATACTTGAAGTATCACCAAATGGTGCATTCAAATCTTCATTTATAGGTTGATACACATTTTGAGTACTAGTGTTACTTCCAAATGGTGCATTTAAATCTTCATTCATAGCACTAATTTCTCCAATAGGAGTATTTTGATTTGGACTAACAACATCACTTAATGTCTTGCCTTCTAAATTTTCCATAGGGATTTCATTTATTGGCCCATCTTCTAATGGTGTATTATTGTTATTATCGTTTTTTGATTTTTTATGACCGAAATCTGTTTTATCTGCGACATAACCAACTATTATCATAACGAATACAAGTACGCCCAAAAAGACCCATTGATAGTTGGCGACAACAAAATCCATTATACCGTCCATACAACTCCTCCTTATTCTTAATAATATATTACCATTAAATTAAACATTTATCAAGTTTAAATTATCATTTTTCTAAATAATCGGCACCTTTAAAGGGTTCTTCCTTTAATAAATTAGGGTAATCTTGTTGCCTCAAAACCTCATATAGCATTATGGCAACTGAATTAGATACATTAAGAGCCCTTATATTATCATTCATAGGTATTCTCATACAATGTTCTATATCTTCTTTTAATATTTCTTTAGGTATACCTGTACTTTCTTTTCCAAATATTAAATAGATATTTTCATCTTTATTACTAAAGTCAAAAGATGTATGAGGTTTTCTACCATATCTAGTTAAATAATAATATGTTCCTTTATTTTTACTTTTAAAATCTTCAAAGTCTTCATATATAGTATAATCACAATGTTCTATATAATTAACTCCACTTCTTTTTACTGTTTTATCAGTTATCTTAAATCCCATAGGTTCTATTAAATGTAACTTTGCACCTGTACCAGCACATGTACGCATAATATTACCTGTATTTTGTGGGATTTCTGGTTCATATAAAACTATATTAATCATTAATAATTTTCCTCTTCATTAGTTATCTCTTCACGAGATACATCTGGTAATACAACATTTTCTTCTTTACATAATTCTTTAAACTTTTCTTTAAATGTGATTAATTCCTTATAAATACTATCAGGGTAGATTCTTTTACTATTTCTAATCGCATTATATACATCTAATACGCCTACTTCATTTTTATTGTCATAAAGCGCTAATGAAAACGCTTGACTAAGTACTGAGAATGCTACATCAGGGTACATTGCAGCTAACCCATATACTCTTTTAAATTCAGATGTCGCACTTACAATTGACTCTAATAAAAGTCTTGTTACATATTCATTATATTTGAATTTAATACCTGTTTGTTTTTCAAAACGTGGAAGTGAACCATATAATATTTCAACTGTTGTTTTTTCATCAGGCTCTGCAACATCAATACGGTCAAATCTTCTTAAGAATGCTCTATCTCTTATAACGTAAGTATTATATTCTTCAGTAGTAGTCGCACCAACTACCTTAATATCACCACGGTCTAAAGCTGGTTTTAATATATTTGCTAAATCCATAGGACCAGAATCTTTACCACCAATTAATGTATGGATTTCATCTATAAATAGAATTGTTTTTTCACTTCTTTTTAATTGATCCACTAACAAAGATATGATCATTTCTTCACGACCATTTATTTCAATTTTACCAAGTAATGATGTTGAATTTACTTTTACAACACGATATCCTTTAATAGCATTTGGAACTTCATCTTTTTGAATTAAATAAGAAAGTCCTTCTACAATAGCTGTCTTACCTATACCAGCTTTACCAATTAATAATCCTGATTTATCTGGTGTTAATAATACTACTGTAAGTTTTTTTATTTCTTCCTCACGAGCTATTGCTGGATTAGAAACATAAGTCTTAGCAGTTAAATCTTCACCATATAAACCTAATGCATCAAATTCCACTTTTGCCTCTTTTTTCGGTTCACTTGGAATATTATTATTAACATCAATTATTTCAAATTCATCCATTATATCACCCTTTTAATAATCCTTTATTTTTCATCATTTTAATCATGTCATTATAACTATTAGATCCTGTAACTGAGTTATTAGGTGTAAATTTACCTTCAACAATTATTGTTACAGTAGGAGTCCCAGTATATGAGTATATAGAATGAAACTCTACATATTCATCATCACTTAATTTATCTGTATCTATATAATATATTGTAGCTTCACTAGCATAGTCTTTTATATATTGATCATTTAAAACACCTTTAAATACTGAACATGCAGAACAAGTTTCTCTACCAATAAATAAAGCGAATGTTTGCTTATCATCTACCATTTTCTTAAGTTCAGTATAAGATATTTCTTTATATCCTTTTTTACCACAACCTGTTACTAATATAACTAAAAAAGCTATTAATACTAATAATATTTTTCTTTTTTTCATACTACCACTCTTTTCTCTAACAATTATATAATATTTTTAAATAAAAAAAAAGAGTTTTAATTACTCTTTGTATACACGATTAATTGATTTGGTAATAAATATATTCTTTCATTCATTCTAAGTACATCATCTAAGCTACTCATATTAATAATGTCATTTAGTGTATCTCCTTCTTTTACTACATAACTTCCTACACCATTTCTTGGTATCATTATTACTTCTCCTGGATATATATAGTCTTCTTTGTTTAATCCGTTTAAATTTAGAATACTATCAAGTGATACATTATATCTAGACGCGATGCTATATAAAGTATCTCCTTTCACTATTGTATAGCTCATAAAATTAGTATTATTATTAGGTACTACAAGGAAATCTCCGTAACTTACATTTCCATTCATATTATTAATAGAAATTAACTCTTCTTTTGAAATGCCAAAGTTATTAGCTATTGAATCTAGGGTGTCATTAATCTTTACTTGATAAACATTATACATTATACTCACCTCGCTATATAATATGAAAAAAAAGAAGTATTGCTACTTCTTAAATTTGAAAATGATAATTCCTAATCCACATAGACGTGCTAGGAAAGAAACGATTGGTCCTACTCCTGGAATAAGTGCGATTACATATAAAATTGTAATACCAATTAAACCTTCAAGTAAAACATTTTCTTCTTTTTTATTTTTTAGCCATATTTTTTTACCAATGTAGTATCCCATATAAGCATATGCTAAATATATAGCTGCTATATAAATAGCAATTGCCATAAGTGCAAGTGGTAGACCTATACCTGTTACTAGTAATATCATAGAAGCCATTGGCACTAAAATTAAGAATACTAATGCATATCCAATGTATGTAATTATTTGTGTAAAGCTTAACTTATCATCAGCTACACCTTTAATGCTTGTTGGTATTGCTAATGCTAATACAACAAATACTAATAATAAGCTTATATAACTTACTAAACGTTCTTTTAAAGTATCTAGGTAATCATAAGTTTCAACATATGTAGGTTCTACTTTTTCTTTTTCGCCTATATTAGCTTTATCACTAATATTATCTACTTCAGCGCTATAAGTTAATTTACCATTAATTTTAACTGTATCTTTAATAGTAATACTTTCAGCTTCAATTTTTACATCACCATTTATAGTAACGTTATCCAAAATAACATTTTGACCTGTTAAGAAGGCATTTCTATCAACTGTACCAGTTAATGTAACATTAGAACCACCTGCAAATATGTCTCTTCCAACATTTGCAGTAATAGTAACGATATTACCTGCGATAAATACATCCTTTTCAAATTCTCCAGTTACATCTACATTGTTACCAGCGATAAATCCATATTCACTAGAACCTTTAACAGTAACTGAATTACCAGCTATGAAAGCAATACCATCAGTTGTTCCATCATAACTAACAATATTACCTGCAACTGCTGTACTTCCTACAACGCAATCGTTATAGTTAACTGAATTATCTGCAATCATACTACCAGATTTGCATTCAGCGGTTTTGGCTACTTCATCTGCAAAAACAGGTGTTACAAATAAAGTAAGCATAAGTAAAATAGCTAAAAATTTCTTTTTCATAAACACTCCTCCTAGTTAAATTTTATCATAGCCAATTTCTTTTGTAAAGAAACTCTTACTAATAAATATTCAAATTATATCCATAATATTAATGGTGGTATTATGTTTTTATTATGTATTAAAATTTTCTTTATAAGAATACTAGATGTATCATTAGGAACTGTAAGAACTTTAGTAACTGTAAGAGGAAAAAATTTTATTGCCTCTATAATTGGATTTGTAGAAGTACTAGTATGGTTTTTAGTTGCTAAAGAAGCAATAAGTGAAGCAAATGATAGTATTTGGATTGCTATTAGTTATGCCCTAGGTTTCGCGGCTGGTACATTTATAGGTGGTATTGTCTCAAGAAGAATTATTAAGACTAATTTAACAATAGAGATAATAAGTAGTAAAGCTGATAAATTAGTTAAAACATTAAGAGATAGTAATTTTGCTGTTACTGTACTTGATATTAAAGGTAGAGTAAAAAGTACTAGTAAAATGCTTATTCTAGAAATAGAATCACATAGATTATCTGAGATAAGAGAAATTACTAATGAAGTTGATAATAAGGCATTTGTTATAGTTAATGAAACTAAATATGTATTTAATGGATACATAGGTAATTAACAATACTTTACATAAATAAAAGAAAAAGGTATATTTTTATAAAATATTACCTTTTTTTATTATATTATAATATCTATTATAACTCCACTTATTACACCGATTGCGTATAATAAGCCAATAATACTTAAATTTTCCTTTAAATTATGATTAACTTTGAAAAGTAAAAGTAAAGCTACACCACTACCTGTAAGTAATCCTGCAATACAAGATCCTATTGTAATGGCATCATTCAAGTATAATTCAGTTATCATTACACTAGCACCACAGTTAGGTATTAATCCAATTAAACTAGAAATAAATGGTCCAAAGAAATTATCTTTTAAGAATAGTTCAGATAATCTATCTTCACCTAGATAATGCATACCTGAATTTAAAACGAAATTAGTAAGTAAAATAAATAGTGTTATATTCAATGTATGTTTTAAACTTGATCTAAGGATTCCATGTTCACAATGACAATGTTCTTCCTCGCATATATCTTTAATATGATATGTTTCTTTCTTATGCATAACAAAGTCTATTATGAAACCTGCAATCATACCTATAACAACTTTTGTAATTATTATTTTTAACATTAGTATAAATGGAACATTTTCACCTAACATAATAGGCAACATTTCATCTGATGTAGATAAATATATGGCAATTAAAGATCCTAAAGTTATTACTCTAGCGCCATATAGATTAGTTGCCATTGTACTAAATCCACATTGTGGTATCGCGCCTAATAAAGAACCAAATAATGGACCTAATCTACCTGCTTTAGCTATCTTGTTTTGTGATTTTCTACTCAATTTATGTTCTATTGCCTCTAGCAATAAAAAGGCAACAAATAAAAATGGAATTAATTTTACAGTGTCTAATAAAGTATCTATTATTACATCTAGCATACAACCACTTCCTTTGCCATAGTATAACATAGAATATTTGATAATGCAAAAAAAGACTATTTAAAGTCTTTTAGTTTATCATATTGTTTATATAGATATTGTACTCCGTTTTCTAATTTAAAATAATGTAGGACATAGCATATTAAGAATGTCGACATTATAGGAACTACTATTACTAATAACTGATATTTAATTGATAATGCAATAATAGAAATTAACAATATCGCGTATGTTAAAGTAACTAATAAATGGATTAATCTTTCATGTTGAAAGAAACCTATTTTTATTAAATGTTCATCTATTATATTTTTATTTACTTTTCCTTTTTCTATTACTTCATCTATTTCTTTAATATAATCATATAAGTATTTTTTCATATCATCACCATAATTATTATAACACACTATAGGTTATTTACTCATTACTTTTGTCTTATTCTCATTATTTATTTTATCGATTAAAAAGAAACTAACTTTACAATTTAAGATTTGTTCATATGGTGTGGCATCAAAGAAGTTAGCTTTATCATAAACATCTAATAACATATCAAGAGATCTTAACTTATTAAAATCATTTTGATGTCCTTGTTTAAATTTTTTTATTAATTTATGCCCTTTATTTTTATCATATTTTTGATAATAAGCAATTATTAATACTTCTCTTGGCCAACTACCTATTTCACTATTCATTATTTCTTCAAAAGTAACTTTATCACAATATATTTTAGTTAATAATTCTTTTATGGTTTCATTTTTTTCCTTTTCTTTTTGAATCAAAGATAATACTTCTATTTTCTTTATTTGAACTGCTTCTAATTCTTGAAATTCTTCTTTCTCACATATTTCTAAAGCTTCATCGTATTTTTTTAATCTAAGTAAAATTTCTATTTTTAATACTTGAATATATTCATTGTCTTCAAATAATGGGTTATTTGATATAGACAATGCTTTTTTGTTATTTCTATTTTCCATAAGCATTGTAATATATTGAGCTTGTATTCTATCATTATCTTTAAAACATTCTTTCTCACATATTTTATATATATCTTCTTTTTTATTAAGCCATTTAAGTAATCTAATATGTTGTGATTGAATTGATTCTGTTTCTTGAAATTCTTCTTTTTCACATATCTTTAAGGCTTCATCATTTCTTTTTAATTTTATTAATATTGTTATTTTTTGAGATTGAATATAGTTGTCATTTAAAAACTCTTTTCTATCACATATTTCTAAAGCCATTTGATATTGCCCTTTAGCAATTAAACATTTAATTTTCATTGACTGAACTTTTGTATTTAGTTCAAATTGTGGTAGATTACATAATTCCAATGCCTTATCATATTCATCTGTTTTTGTTAATATTTTTATTTGTTCAATTATTTCTAAATCATTCATAAAAATTCTCCTTCAAAGATGAAAACTATTATAAAACAAAGATTACTTAAAGTAAAGAAAAAAAGAAACTATCTAGTTCCTTTTGTATTACTTTTTTCTAATTCATTATAATACGCTTGTTGTAACTCATTATAATTATTAACAATAGTTGTATTAGAATCAACTCCGTAAATTTTTTGATTAGTACCATCTGTATATAGACAACATACATCTTTACTAGTTTCATCACTTTGTGTTAGTTTTAATAACATATCACTCATTACGTATTTTACAGGTACACCTATAATATAATCTGCAACATCAACACCATTATCTGTTTGTCTTATGTGTTTAAAAGATATTGTATCATTAGGTAATACATTTAAATCTTCTTCCCAACGAAATGATACTTTTTCATCACGATTTGTTAATAATACGAAATTTCTAACTTCCATATCTTCCTCCTAATTATAGGATATCAAATATAATTTATGTATGGAATATTTAATTTTTCTTATTTTACATTAATATACAAAAAAACTCTATTTTTTAGAGTTTTTAAGCATATCTTCTATCTGGTATCATTCCAAGTATTATTATTAAAATTAATGTTATGATAATTACTGGAATAGTAACTTGATCATCATAATAATGTATACTATTATCTTTTACTTTTGTAGAAGTTTTATCATTTGTTTGATTATATTTTGTCTCTTCTTTTTTAGTTTCGGTTTTAGTTGAAGAGTTTTCTTGTTTTGTAGTATTACTATTATTTTGAGTTACTTGATTTTGATATGTATTATTTGTATTATTAGAAGATTCTTTGGTAGTTTTACCAGTAATAGTATTTATTACATTACTTATAACATTATTAGAAGGTTTTGTAGTTTCATTATCTACTTTTTCTTCTAATTTTGTATTATCTTCTTGAGTATCTTCTACCTTTGTTTCTTCATTACTTTTTGTATTATCTTTTGTATCTTCTACTTTTGATTCTTCATTATCTTTTACATCTTCTTTTGGTTCTTCTACTTTTGTTTCATCACTATCTTTTACATCTTCTATTTTGTCAGAAACTTTAACAAATATAGGGCTTTCACTTACATTAACTGTTACTTTAGTATCATTAACTTCTAAGTCAGTAGTAACACCTAAAGCTTCTTTATCTTTTAAAACTGTTATAGTAGCAGTTTTATTGTTACCTACTTCTAAATTATAATCATTAATAACTGTACCATTTTCTGTTGGTGACCAAAGTACATAGTAAATATCTACACCATTTGTATATTTATAGATATACATTTCATTATCTTCTTTTACTACAGAAGATAATCTATAACCTTTTAATGTATATTTTAAAGTATTTACACCATACCAAGAAGATTTTTTAACTGTACCTTCTGATACTTTAGTAGCTAGACCTGATGTTGAATATTGTGTTGAATCACTAGAAGGTCCATCATTTAAAGCATCATATACTGTCATTCTATCTAGACCAATTCTATCTCCAATTAAATATTCTCTTATTATCCAGTCTCTTTGTGTATCTTCACTTGGTGCGGCATGTTTAGTTGAACCTAAATTAGTATCCCAACCAAATTCAGTTATCCATATTTCTTTGTCAGATGCATATGTATCTCTCCATGCGATTATTTTTTGAGCATCACTTACAAATGTACTGTTTTCTGGTGAATGAGTACCAGCGTATTGGTGATAATTAATTACATCTAATGGTAATTTCTTATCTGTTCTATTAACATTTGCCCATTCTTGCATTTCAGTTAACCATGTAACCATTGCAGATCCACCTGCCATACCACCCATTACAAGTTTTGAAGTTGGATCCGCATTTTTAATACCATAGTTTTCACCTAATCTACCTTCATGTCCATCATAGTCAGCTGATAACATTGCGGCTAGTTCAGTTGAATTAAATTGCGCGTCTGGTCCTTGCCATGTTTTATCTGGTTCATTCCAGTCTTCATAGTAATGAATATATCCTAATCCTGTTTTAACAGTTTCATTAGGATCTAGGTTTAATCTTGATGTATCTACTTTAGTAGATCCATATCTAGCAGCATAGTTAAATAAATAACTACTATGAATTTTATAACTTAATGGATCTGTTGTGTCGTCACCTTTCACAACTGGTTTTTCATTTCTATTTCTATTAAATATAGTTTGTTCACCCATCTGAATACATGGAAGAATTGTTATACCATTTTCACTTAAAGTTTTGTAGTAGTTATCAAAATCCCACCATGAAAATCTATTAAAATACATTTGACCATTTTCTGTAATTGACCAGCCAAAGTTATGGTATTCCCTAACTACTGATCCCGCGAATAGTATATCTTTTGGAACATCTACATGTCCATTCATACCTATTTTTTGATCAATTGTAAGTTCATTATATGTAGCATAACTAGGTGTGATTAAATTTGTACATAACGCGCCCATTAGTACAATGATTAAAAATATTCTTAAACCGTTTTTTAATTTTCTTCCCATAAAAACCCCTCTTTTTAAGTTGTTATTATACAACGTTTTATAATATTGTCAAATTGATAAAAATTTATGGTAAAATAATCATAAGAGGTGGTTCGATTGAAAAAATGTAATGATTGTAATGTTGAAATGATAGATAATTGTATTATTGAAGGTCAACATCCATTTGAATTGGGAGTTGATGGCGCAAGTGAAATATCTATTCATATTCCTACTGATGAAAAGGGAAGTTTTTTAGGATTTAAATACGATAAGGTTAAAGAAATTAAATTAAAAGCTAGAATATGTCCAAAATGTGGAAAAATAGAACTTTATATTAATCCAGAAGATATGAAATAAAAAGGATTTAGAACTTTCTAAATCCTTTGTTTTTCTAAATGGCAGGGGCAGAAAGAATCGAACTCTCAACAGTGGTTTTGGAGACCATTATTATACCATTTAACTATGCCCCTAATTGGCTTTCGAATAAAATTATAACATATAAAAAACAATTATTCAACATTTTTAATATATAATTCATATAATAAAATAGGTGGTTTTATGGCAGTAATAAAATATACTACTAAAGAAAGAGATTTATTAGCGCGTTTGATGAGAGCTGAGGCATTAGGTGAAGGTAATTTAGGAATGCTTATGGTTGGCAATGTAGTAGTTAATAGAACACTAGCGGATTGTTTAACTTTTAATAATGTGAATACAATTAATGATGTTGTATATCAAAATCCAGGGGGATTTAGTGGTGTTAATAGTTCTTTATTTTATAGTTCACCTACTTCTAAAGAAAAGGAACTTGCTGATAGAGTTATAAATGGTAATGATTTTCATCCTGCTACTCATGCATTATGGTTTTATGCACCAGGGAAGGATAAGGAATGTTCACCTACTTGGTGGGATCAAGAGTTATCAGGAAAATATAAAAGTCATTGTTTTTATAGACCATATGAAGGCGTATGTCCTAGAATATATTAAAAAAGTTATTTCTTTGAAATAACTTTTTATATTGTAAGTATTTGACCTATTGTTAATATATTATTACTTAGATTATTCTTACTTTTTATACTATCTACTGTTGTATTAAATTGTCTAGCTATACCATATAAAGTATCTCCACTTTTTACAGTATATGTATTAGTATTTTCAATAGGTATATTTAATATCTGTCCTACTGATAGACTATTTGAAGTTAAATTATTGTATGTTAATAAGTCATTAACACTTATACCATATTTTCTAGCAATAGAATATAGTGCATCTCCTCTTTTAACGACATATTGGTTTTCTGTAGAAGGTATTACCACTGCGCCTGGTAGTGTTAATACTTGACCTATACTGACTGTATTAGATGTTAAATTATTTAATGATTTTAAAGTATTAACATCTGTATTATTGTTTTTTGCAATACTATATAATGTATCGCCTTTTTTTACTATATATGTATTAGAATCAGGTGTTGGTGTAGTTCCACTAGGTATTTTTATAATTGTACCTACACTTAAAACATCACTTGTAAGATTATTTAGACTTTTCAATTCATCTACTGTTGTATTAAATTGTCTAGCTAGACTATATAAAGTATCTCCACCTTTAATAATATATGTATTATCACCGCTTATTGGTGTATATGGTACCCCTATATAACTAGTTACCGCTCTTACTACTGCTTCAGCTAGGTTTTTATAGTTGTTTTTAAGTTGATTAACATCATCTTTAGTACTATCTAAAAAACCATATTCTACAGTTAATGATTGAGTATTTCCTGTATTTCTTTGCATAAAGTAATAATCTTTAGATGTGTTACTAGGTAATCTTCTTTGATATGATCCTCTAATATTTTGTCCTTCTTTAGACATTTCATTTAGTATTAAATTAGGTAATACATTATTATTTCTTAAAGGATATATTACTTCAGCACCATCACCACCACCTGCATTTATGTGACTAGATATAACTATAACATCATTACTATTTCCATAGGCATTTAATACTCTATTTACTCTTTCTGTAGGTGTTATAGTTTCATCAGTTAATCTAGTTACTTTTACAGGTATACCTAAATCTCTAAATCTATCATATAGATATTTAGTAATATCTAAAGTAAGATTCTTTTCTATAATTCCATTACCAGTAGCACCTGGATCATCTCCACCATGACCTGCATCTAAAACTATTTTATAATTCATAATATCACCTAAATTATTGTATGATTTAGTTATAATTATGATATAAAAAAGAAGGGAGAATATCCCCCACTAATCATCTTCATAGTAATAGTCATCTTCATCCATTTCCTCTTCTTCAAAATGATAAGGTTCATATTCACCTTTATCTACTAAATCTTGTTCCCATGGCATTAAATCAGAATTAGTATTTTTAGATTTTGAATTTGAAAATATATCTAAAATAGATGCTAATGCACCAACTTTAGCTGCTTTGCCAATTAAATTAGAAGATTCATCTATATTACTATTCATTTTCTTTGCATATTCAATCGCACCATCTATAAGTTCAGTATCATCACCATTTTTAACCATTTGTCTTTTTATTTCTAATAATGTATTTAAGTCCAAAGAATTAGCTAAATTCGCACTTATAAAGTCCCCTAACTGATCTTTATCAATACCTATTTTATATTCACCCATTATATTATCCTCCTTTATATGTTATAAGTAATTCATCTTGATAATTATTATATTATAAAGCAATATAATTATCAATAAAACAAGTATATATTTTATTGACTTTAAATAAAAATGATATATAATATATTTGCGCAAAGGAGAGAGTTTATGAAAAAGAATATTAAAGGCATTTTAGCTGCGTTAGGTTTAGCAAGTACTATAAGTCTTAGTTCATGTGGAACTAATACAAATGATAATGAAGTTGTATATTTAAAAAGTATACAAGAAGAAATAAAAGATAGTGAAAATGAAATAGAAATATCAGATAAAGAAAATGATATATCTGATAGTAAATATGATAAAAATGAATTATTATGTAAAATAAATAATTCAAATTTTGATGAAACAACTAAAAGTATATTGAAAAGTATTATATATGATAATCCTACTGAAGATCTTGCTAGTGACATTTATTGTGCATTAATTGATGAATCAGATAAATTTACAACAGATATTTTCTTAAATCGTATAATTATGGATGCAGCAAGAAAAAATATAAGAAATATTGGTATTAAAGATAAATATGAATTAGATAATTTATATGTATTTGATAATCGTAATGGTGAAGTTGAAGAATTACCTAAACGCTTATGTTTATATGAGCTATATAATTCAAATGATGAGTATAGTTTTTATGAAATTCATGGAGATGTAGTACATATTAATTATTGGGAAGGTCTAAACATTGTTACTGATAAAAACGGTAAAATAGTTGCATGTACTGATCATGATGATAATGCATTATATACTGTATTAAAAGATAAAGATATATATTTAACAAGTTTTAAAGACTTCTTAAAGGATAATAATTTTTCAGAAGAAGTTAGATTTTCATATAGACATAATGAATTATTCCATAACCTAGCCTTTAAACTTAGTAAAGAATTAAATAATGATGATACTAATAAATATGCTATTATTACTTCAGAATATGGTTTTGCTAAATCTTATGGTGAAATTGATAATTATTATTTCTTAAAAAGAAAATGTCCTTATATATTCTCTACTGATTTTGATATATATGAAGATATAAATAATTCTAATGCATATATTCTTGTTGATAGAGATTTTAAAGGATTTAGTTATGAAGATAATAAAAATGGTCTATATATGTATGAAGACTCATATTTCCCACAAGAATACGTTACAAATCACGCGATTATTTCTATATCAGATTTCTTAGAAAAAGAAAACTTATATGATGAAATTTTTGATGATAATTCATTAAATAAAGCATATGAAAAAGTAAATAAGATAAAATAAAAACAATTGCTTAAGCAATTGTTTTCTTATCCCATTTTTCTAAATAAAATAGGTTTTTTAGTAAAAGTTTTATTTTCTTTTACAGACATCTTATTAGATGCCACTTTATCTATAACTGTATTAGCTTGTAATTTTATTAATTTACTATAGTCATAAATAGTTAACATATTATTACTGCTTTTTGTTGGATAATTTTCTTTCATCATGCACCACCCGTCTAAATAACATTATACTCTTTTTAATTATATAAAATCAATTGTTTTTATATATTTTTAGTTTCTTTATCTATCCAATCTAAATAATCCTTATAACCATCAACTATGTCATAAGCTACTAGTTGAGGAATTTCATAACTATGATTTTCTAATATTACTTTTTCTATTTCTTTAAATAACTCTTTTTTTGATTTCATTAAAAGCAAATATTCATTAGCATGTTCAATATTTCCTTTCCAATGATAACTACTTTCTATATTTGATAGTTGACAACAGCTAACTAATCTTTTACTTAATAATATATCAATTATCTTATTTGCTTCTTCTTTATTATCAAATGTTGTTGTAATCATTATATATTTCATAAATATCACCTAATTAATTATACAAAAAAGTAGAATTATATCTACTTTTTTCATAATTCAGTTGCCACATTACATTTTTAAAGATTATATCCCATTACTTTAATGAACTACCTTCTTTAAATGCATTACCAACTTTTTCACCTACAACATAATAACCATGGTTAAATGGATCATATACTAAAGCACGTAATCTTGATGGATCTACATTATCATTATCATCTAATATATCTTCATCTACAGATACGTTTAATACTTCAGCAACTACCCCACATCCTGTTTCACTATCTTGATACTCTATAAATTTACATTCCATACATAATGGGAATTCCTCTATAATAGGTGCGTTTATATTTTCACTTTTTACTGCATGTAATCCTGACTTTTCAAATTTATCAGGTGTATTATTAGCTGATACAATACCAACATAGTCAGCTTCTTTCATATGCGCTAAATCAGCTAAAGCTACAGTAAAATATCCTTCCCTTTTGATATTTTCAACAGTTTTATGAGTTTCAGTTAGATTTAAAACTACCTTATCCATATCTAACATCATACCCCAAGCAGCATTCATAACATCAACACTACCATCTTCATTATATGTTCCAATCATTAACACTGGCATTGGAAATATAGCTGTTTTTGTTTTAATATTCTTTTTCATATTATCCCTCCTATTTTACTATATTTTTTACATACTAATTTACATTTATACATATAAATATATATTTTATAAAAATATTACCTTTTTAGTTAATAATTCTTACCTCTTTATTATACTTTTCTATTGCTTTGATGATATTTTCTTTTTCCTTTACATCAAAATAGAAGTAACAAGGAGTATCTGTAAGAATTGTAACTGTATATTTCCCAACTACTATTGCATTAATTTTGTCAAAACTAAAAATCATTTTTATACCATAATATGATTCATCTGTTATACCATTCTTATCAATTATAATAGTATTATTAAATTTTTGTTTTTTTCTAAATCTATATATAGTTAATATATTTACTAACATAGCTATCAAATATATGACTGACGCTAAGTATAAAAAGAATGATAGTATACAAAAATGATAGTTAATACAGCACAATAACTTTAATAACATACTTAATATAATTAAAAATATAAATATTATAAGTTTTCTTTGTGAATATGATAAGCATTTATTCTTATTGTTTTCTAAAATTCTTTTCTTATAAATTGCAAATCCCCTTGCTTCATCAAAACATGCAAAGAAATTTTTAGATATATTTGTATTTATTTTCATATTACCTCACACTTATTCTTTCCATTTCTACAGTATTATTAGCGTTTACTTCACCTTCTAAAAAATCATGTTTCTTATAAAAATCTATAGACATAGGACTTGCAGTGACCGATATATTACCTTCTACATTCTTTACTATTTCATTCATAAGTAATGTACCTATACCTTTATTACGGTATTCCTTTTTAACAAATAAGTCTCTTAGATAATTATCACTACCTATATATGCATATCCTACTATTTTATTATCTAGATATGCACCATATAGAATATCTCCCTCACCTACATCATCTTTTGATATAATCTTTTGCATCGCACGATATATTCGATTATATGTTTTTTGATCAAGATTTTCTATATTATTTATAGCATTATGAAGTTCTATATATTGTTCAATCATGAAATTAATTACCTTATCATCAAGACTATCTATTAGTTTAATATTTACATCCATATAAACCTCTTTAACTATTAATCCAGTTTTCTACCTTTTCTTTAGCGTCATATACACTGCTTCCTTGAATAGCTAGTGAGTTATCTAATACATTAGCTCCTACACATATTCTTTTAACATCTGATGGGACATTTGCTAAACCTGAGCCTTCATGAGTAGTAAATATTCTAACTGTCTTACCATTCCAATTTAGTTTTTCTAGTTGAGTGAACATAGGTTGTGGCATAGTACCCCAATATATAGGTGAACCTATATAAACTACATCATAATCATCAATACTTTCTAAAGTATTAACAAGTTCAGGTCTTTCATTATTTTGTTTTTCTATTTTTGCTTCTTCTATACATGTCATATAATCTTTCGCGTATGGTACTTTTCTTTCTACTTTAAATAAATCTGCCCCTGTTATATCTTTGATGTACTCTGCAATAACTTCTGTATTACCTTTATCAACATATCCAACTGAATAATTTTCATCAGCTCTGCTAAAATAAATTACTATACTTTTCATAATATCACCCTTTTTTAATATCCTAATCCTTTTAGCCAATTAATTGTTTCTTCTTTTCCTTCACTAGTTCTAGCTTTACTACCTCTTAAAGCTAATCCATCTATAATAACATTTGAATTAACCAATTTGTTTTTTAATGTATTATAAGTACCTGCACTGCCTGAACCTTCATGAGTATTAAATGGAATTATTGTTTTTCCACTTAAATCATATTCCTCAATAAATGTATACACTATCATAGGTAAGTCTCCCCACCATATAGGATAACCTATAAATACTGTATCATAAAAATCTATATCATTTAAACTATATTTAATTTGAGGTCTTACACCATTTTTCTTCTCTTCTTGAGCCTGAGTAGTTGTCTCATCATAATTATTTGGATATGAATTAACAGGTATTATTTCATATGAATCTGCATCTAAATAATCAATTATATAAGATGCCATCATTGCTGTATTACCAACATCTACATTACCTACACTATAATTTTCACCCGTCCTAGAAAAATATACTACTAATATTTTACCATTTGTTGTTTGAACAGATTGTTTAGATACATCAACAGGTTGATTTGCCTCAGTACCATTATCCGATATTTCATTATTACCAAATGGACTACCATTTATAACGAAGAATAATCCTACACCAATCACAATAAATAGCAAAATTTCTAAAATAAATGTTATCTTTTTATTCATAGTATCACCTAATAATATTATAGCATACAAAAAGTAGATTTTTAATCTACTTTGTCGCCTTATTAAATTTTCCTTGAAATATTCTTACTCCTAAAGCAATCATATATTCAATTACAAATATACCTATAAACCACGCTGTAGAAGCTAATATAGACTGATCTCTTACCATTAAGAATGGATATGGTCCAGATACAACATTTACAATATTTAAAATAATCAATACAGCTGCATATATTTGAGTTATTAGAATACCAATTATATTGTCTTTTCTATTATATGTACCTAAATCATCAAAGAATACAAATGTAATTAAGGCAAGTATTGGACATAATAGATGATGATATAGCATAGCGTCATCTATTAACATTGCTTTAAAGTTAAAATCAGCCATTGGTATTAAGATAAGCATAACTATAACAAATGTTATAACTAAACATGTAGTAGCTATATATTTAAGCATAGATAACCATCTTGGAATATCCTTTTTCATAAATATAAATATAATATATATTAATGAAGTAACCATTATAAGTAAATTACTATCTATTGTATAGTACTCTATAAGTACTCTACTATTAACTTTATAAGATAATATTGTAGCTATAATTTCTAATATAATAATAGCTATATTAAATATTAATGATAATGTTTTCTTGTTCATAAAACATACTCCTAACTACTCTTCTTTAATTATAACATTAAATTCATATTTTTCATATTATAACTTACTTATTTCTTTACTTAAACTATCTGTTATTGTCCTAGGTCCTCTAACAGCTCTGACACCTAATTCTTTCATTTTTTCAAAAGGAATTAACTGCTCATCATATTTTCTAACTAGTTTTAATGTAATATCATCATTTAAGACATCTACAACTTCACATTTATACATAATTGAAGAATATGGACTACCCATATAAATATAGACTATATCCTTTACCTTCATATTGATATTTCTATGCCACTTTACAATATTATTATTCTCAAAATAGCTAATGACATCAAAATATTTAGGATTTGCAGGTATAATCCACTCTTGGGATTTAGCCTCTAAATTATATGAATTATCAATTAATTCAAATATTTCATGATCTTTTAATGTATCATCTAATTTAACAGTAATCCAACTATTTTTATTCATATGGTATCCTTTAAATACCTTTTTATTATCAACTAAATTTTCAATATTTTCCTTTTGATATCTTAAGTCTAATACTTCAATCTCATCATCGGTAATTAAACCTAGATTATGACCTTTAGCTGTTAATAAAGCTGCATACCACTTTTTTGAATCTTTATTTCTCCATACTCCATTGCGTGGAAATTTCTCCCATAAATATTCAATATCATCATTATATTTTTCTTTAATGTATTTGATAACTAATTTAGATTGTCTATTTCTAAATAATTCTAAAGTTGTAATTTCTTTTATAACACTATCAATAACTTTATCATATTCTTCCTTTATCTTACCTACATATTCACCTTGTATATTTTTAACATCTGCAAGTAAATATTCATCTTCTAAAGCATTTTCTATTAGTTTAGATATCATTTTATCATTTTCAATTTCAACTATTACTTTAAATTCATCATTTAAAATATCTTTTTCATATCTATATACATTATTTTTTAGTTTAAAACCATATTTAGATAAAGTATCATAGTTAATCTTTCTATTCTCTAATTTATTACCTAGATTTCTCAATTAAATTACCTCTTTTCAACTAATTCAATTGTGTAAGGTAAACTTTTATATTTTTGATAAAATTCTTTATATTCTATTGGCTTAACACCATATTCTTCGATTAATTTATCTTGTAATTCATTAGTGTTACTTTCAACTATCCAAATTCTTCCATGATAGTTATCTAATATAGATTCTAAATCATCTGCAACATACATATATGGTTCAAAAGCTTTATATGCCTCATGTATACCCCAATTATCTTTATTATAGAAATATGACACAATATCTCTATTTTGATATAACCTAGTAGTAAGTGCAGTAGCAGACATATCAGAATAAATTATAATATCATTATCTTTTATATTTTCTAAAACATAATTTATATGGTCATCATTAAATTCATCATATGCTTCTTCTATATTTATTTTCATACTATAACTTGATAATAAAAATATACACAACAGAATACATGCAACTACATATTTATTACCTTTAGATAGTATAAATGATAAAGCAAATATAAGTAATCCTGTAATTATTAACATATATCTATAATAAAGGATTGCACTCCACATTATTAATGATACTAATAATGCTGAAACAATAATTGATAGATATATTACTATAGCCATTAGAGGTATTTTCATATCTTTTTTATTTTTTGCAATCAAATATCCCAAATAAATATAAAATATAATAGTTAATACTACCATTAAGTTCATAGATAACTTTCCTAAATATTGTACAGTTAATATTTCATATAAAGTTCCTGGAAATGTAATATTAATCCAAAAACCACTAGATACTCCCTTTAATTGTGTTACAAAAAAGATTAACCATGGTATATATAATATTACTTGAATAATAGCTATAATTATAAATTTTTTTAAATCTTTTTGTCTTTTTTCTTTAATCAAATAAATGAATAAAGCTAAATTAATAATTCCAGCAAGCATTAAACCATAATAATGTGTATATGCTAAAGCTAGACTGCATAAACCAAAAATAGGTAAAGTACTTTTCTTTATATCATTTTTATATATTCTATAAGCATGTATAGACATTAAAGTACCAAGTAACATTCCCAAGGCATACATTCTAATCTCCCCAGAATATAATCCTGATACTGGTAAAAAATATACTAAAAAGGAAAATATAAGGCCCACTTTTTCGTTGAAATCTTTTTTAATATGGGTATAACCTATAATACCTAGTAAAGTAAAACATAACCAAGAAAACAATCTATATATAATAATACTTTTACTTCTAAAAATAAGATATATAGTATGAAGGAAAAAGTAATAAAGTATAGGATGTACATCATGTCCTCCAATAGTCCAAATATCTATAAAGTTATGATTTGCAAGTCCTACTGAATATGCTTCATCAAACCATAATGATTCATGAAATATAGGTAATAACAAAAATAAACTACCTAATATTATAATACCAATATGTATATGTTTTAATTTTATTTTATCTTTCATACTATCACCTAATATTATTATATCAAATATTAACAAATCTTTATAGAGTTTATTTATATGCACATACTAATTATAGGTGATTTCATGAAATACTATTTAAACTTATTTATAATCTTTTCTATTTTTGGATACATTATGGAATTAATATTTAAATTAATATTTGGACTTGATACTACTAACCCATTATATGGACCTTGGACTCCTATTTATGGATTTGGTAGTTGCGTGATAATTATAGTTATGAGGTTTATATTCAATAGAATCAAAGCTAAACGTTTTATAAAAATTATTATATTTACAATATTAACCACTTTAATACTAACTAGTATTGAGTTTATTGGTGGAACGATAATGGAAAAATTTACTGGTAAAATAGCATGGGATTATAGTAATCTTAAATTTCATATTGGAAAATATATATCTTTAGAAGTAAGTTTCATATGGATGATTATGTCATTATTATTAGTATATATAGTTAAACCATTACTTGATAAAGTAATTAAAAAAATACCAAGTATTATTACTTACTTAGTATCTTTTATTATATTTATTGATTTATTATATGCAGTTATATTTCCACATATATAGACTATACACAAGTATATCCACCATCTATTGGTAAAATAACACCTGTTACATAACTTGCTTCATCACTAGCTAAGAATATAGCCCCAGCGTTTAATTCGCCTTCCTTACCATATCTTTTCATAGGTACATGATTATTGGCAAATTCTTTAAAATAATCACTATCTAATACTTCAGTAGTTAATTCTGTATAGAAATAACCTGGGCATATAGTATTAACTGTAATATTATATTTTGCAAGTTCTGCAGCTGCTGCTCTAGTGAAATTAACAACTCCACCTTTAGATGAATGATATGCGATAGTAGGTATTTCATCATTTCCTACTAATCCATACATAGATGCAATATTGATAACTCTACCATAATTATTCTTTTTCATAATATTTGCAAATGCTCTAGTCATTTTAAATACTGAAGTTAAATCTGTATTTATAGTAAAATCCCATTCATCATCTGTCATTTCTAATACACCTTTATCTTTAGATGACCCAGCGCAATTAACTAATATATCTACTTTGCCAAATTCTTTTTCAACTGTCTTAGCAGCATTATCTATATCTTCTGTATTAGTAACATCACATTTTATAGGCAATACTTTAACATTTTCTTTTTCTAATTCATTTTTTAACTCTTCTAATCTATCTAATCTACGAGCTAATATTGCTAAATCTGCGCCTTGTTTTGCAAAAGCCTTTGCCATTTGTCTACCTAATCCACTTGATGCCCCTGTAATAACTGCTACTCTTCCTTTTAAATTAAACATTTTAAATCTCCTCATCTAATATTTTATATAATAACTTATATAGTTCTAAAGACTCTTTAGGTGTTAAATTTATACATTTACCCATTTCTAAAGGTATTTTTTTAGCTTCTTCTTTTAATTTTTCACCTTTTGAAGTTAAACATATATTTAAGTTTCTTTCATCACTTGTTGAACGTACTCTAGAAATATATCCTTTATTTTCCATGGTTTTAAGAAGTGGGGTTAATGTTCCTGAATCAAGATATAACTTTTTTCCTAATTCTTTAACATTTATTTCTTTTACTTCCCAAAGTACCATCATCGCGATATATTGTGTATATGTTAGATCTAGCTTGTCTAATAATGGTTTATATTTCTTTATAATAATTCTAGAACTAGCATATAAAGGGAAACATAATTGACTTTCTAATTTTAAACAATCATACTCATTCATATTATTCACCTAATAAGTTTTTTAACTCTTCTTTAGATTTGAAACCAACACTAGTTTCTTTTAACTTTCCATTTTCAAATATTAATAATGTTGGTATAGACATAATACCATATTTTTGAGCTACTTCTTCTGCATCATCAACATTTAATTTATAAAAACTATAAGTATTAACTTCTTTAGCTAATTCATCTACAATTGGTGATAACATTTTACATGGTCCACACCAAGGAGCATAACAATCAACTAAAACTTTCCCACTTTTTACTTTTTCTTCAAATTCTTTTTCATTTATTTCTTCTACCATATTAATCCTCCATTTCTTTAATTGCTTCTGTAGCTGCGATTGCACCATCACTTACTGCCGTAGTAAGTTGTCTTAATTCTTTAACTCTAGTGTCACCTGCTACATATATATGTTTTCTATTAGTATGTACACCATCAACTGATTTTATATAACCTTTTTCATCTAAGTCAATGATGTTTGAAAACACTTCATTTTTAGGTGATTGACCTACTGCGATAAACATTCCTGATACATCTAATGTTTTTACATCTCCATCAGTATCAACATCAATACTTTCTAGTCTATTATCACCATTTAGTTTTACAACATTAGAATTTAGTATAAATTCTACATTATCCTTACTTTTAAGTTCATCAATATATGCATCTTCACCTCTAAATGAATCTCTTCTATGTATTAAATAAACTTTATTAGCAAGATTTGATAGATATATAGCATCTTCTAATGCAGTATTTCCTCCACCTACAATAGCAACATCTTTGTTTTTATAGAAATTACCATCACAAGTGGCACAGTAAGAAATACCTTTTCCAATTAATTCAGTTTCTCTATCTACATTTAGTTTTCTATTTTCCGCACCTGTAGCAATAATAATGGCTTTTGATTTATATGTACCATTGTTTGTTACTACATCATTATTTTCTTCTATCCTAATGACTGTTTCAAATTTAAATTCAGCTCCTAAATCTACAACTTGATTATATAAATTAGTAGCTAAATCAAAACCTGAAATATGGGCAATACCAGGATAATTTTCAACCATATTAGCGTTTACTATTTGACCACCATATGATTTAGCTTCAAATATTAAAACTTTTTTATTAGCCCTTAAAGCGTATATAGCTGCTGTTAAACCTGCAGGTCCTGCTCCTATAATTATTATATCGTACATATAATCACCTCTTATAGTAATTCTTTAATTTGATCTTCCATAATCATTGGACTTTCAATAGGAGAATATCTTCCTACTACATTACCTTCTCTATCAACTAAGAATTTGGTAAAATTCCATTTAATATCTTTTTCGTTTTTGCAAGTAACACTTATCTTTTCAATACCTTTCATAGTAACTTTGTTTTTCATACCTTTAACTATTTCTTCAGGTGAATTTTCTTCTATATATTTAATGAAAGGTGAAGCATTTTCTCCATTCACTTCAATCTTTTTAAATTGATCAAAAGTTGTTTTGTATTTAGCTGTACAGAATTCATGTATCTCATCATCTGAACCTGGTGCTTGATGACCGAATTGATCACATGGAAAATCTAATATTTCTAATCCTTCATCATGATATTTTTCATATAGATTTTCTAATGCCTCATATTGTGGTGTAAATCCACATCCAGTTGCTGTATTAACAATTAATAAAACCTTTCCTTTAAAATCACTTATTTTAACATCTTCATCTTTTCTATTCTTTACAACATAATCATAAATATTCATATATTTCCTCCTTTTTAATTGACTACAATTTAATTGTATTCAATTTACTTTAATTTGTCAATAACTTTTCTAAAAAAACAGTATATTTATATATACTGCTTATTTATTAGTATTATGATAATAATTAAACTCAGAAATATTTACTAAAATCATTTCTAGTTCTTCATTTTCCTCTAATTCTAATGAATCTTCTAAATCAAACATTAAATCCTTAATAGAACTATATTTATTGATATCAAAACCATTGCTTTTCAATATAGAAACTTCCGCGTCAGTTAAATATATACCATTATAATTTTTATGCATATCACGGGATACTTTATTAAGATCTATTCCAAATTCATTATTCACTATCATCACCTGATACTTCATTTATACGCGCTTTGGCTTTTTCAATACTATCATTACTAGGTATCATAACATATAACTTACTATTAGGATATGAATAAGTATATTCCATTGAATTACTACCATCTAAATTATTAGATTCAACTACCCACTCGACATTATTAGATAACTGCATTTTAACTAATGATAATATAGCTTTTTGAGGTATATTAGTTTCTACTTTATTACTTAATTTTGTTAAAATTGTATCGTATTTTAATAATATAGCAGGAGATGTTGCCTTACCTATTAAGGCTTTTATTACAGCTTCTTGATTCTTACCACGTTGTCTATCTCCTTCCGCGAAGGCATATCTTTCACGGACAAACGCTAAGGCATATTCTCCATTCATATTATTAATACCTTTTTGGAACTTATATCCCTCAACTGAAGTAAATGCATAATCAGAAGAAACGGTAACACCACCTAAGGCATCAACTATATCAACAACTGAAGTAAAATTAACTTTTAAATAATAATTTATATCAATTTTTAATATATCTTCAATCGTCGAGATAGATTCATCTACACCATATATTCCGGCATGTGTAAGTTTATCTCTATAACCATTTTTACTATGAAGTTTAACGTAATAATCTCTAGGTATAGATGTTAATAATACTTGATGTGTAGAAGGGTTTACTGTAACAACAATGTTTACATCGCTCCTAGAAACTGATGCAATTTCACCATAAGTATCTATACCACTTACATATATATTAAATGGTTTTTTTGTAACATCTACTGTTTTAGCAACAGTAGTACTTTCTTCTTTTATATGATAATTATATATTGTTCTTGTTTTTGATAAATATGTTTCATTTTCTTCTTCTGCAAGTTTTTTTAATGAATCCTCTATAATAATCGCGGATACTTTCTTATCAAATAAGGCATTATAAAGTTTTGATATATCTTCATATTTTTCAAACTTAACATCAATTTTAAGTTTATCATTAGCGCGTTCGTCAGATACATAATAACCTATTTTTTGATTATTTAACTCTTTTAATTTATTATAATCACTACCTGATAATACTAAAACTGAATAATTAATTATTTCATCATTTGAAGATGATATTCTAGATAAAAAATTAATCGTTTTTAAAACCGGCATATTTATTAAAGTTAATATTATCATTAATATCAATGAAAAAACTATACTTTTTCTTTTAATGTGATCTCTTACTCTTACATTATTTATAAAAAATAATAAAACTAAGGAAATTAATACTAAAAATATAATTAATATTACATTAGCTATAGTTGGTAACACATTCATATAACACAAACAAAAGATGAATGTTAATACTATGGCTATATAGATAATACTAAATAATTTATTAAAAAAAGAATTTTTCTTTTTTCTTTTTACTGTTTTCTTAGTTTTGGTACTACTTTTTTTCATATACATCACCTTATTATTATATCATACTTTAAATAATATTTATATATTTGTTATCATTTTCATACTAATAAAATTTATGCATTAAGTATTAATTTTTGCATAAAAAAACTTTGCAATGCAAAGTTAATTTCAAATGGTCGGAGAAACAGGATTCGAACCTGCGACCCCTACGTCCCAAGCGTAGTGCTCTACCAAGCTGAGCCATTCTCCGTAATAATGGTGCACCCTAAGGGAGTCGAACCCCTAGCCTTTAGATCCGTAGTCTAACGCTCTATCCAATTGAGCTAAGGGTGCGTCTTACTTACAAATTAAATGGTGGCTCCGAGTGGAATCGAACCACCGACACAGGGATTTTCAGTCCCTTGCTCTACCAACTGAGCTACAGAGCCAAAAAGAAATGGCGGTTCGTACGGGATTCGAACCCGTGATCTTCTGCGTGACAGGCAGACGTCATAGGCCTCTAGACTAACGAACCAACACATGGTTGCGGGAGCCGGATTTGAACCAACAACCTCTGGGTTATGAGCCCAGCGAGCTACCAGATTGCTCCATCCCGCGATGTAAAATAAAGTGGCGGAGAAAGAGGGATTCGAACCCCCGCGTCGTCGCCGACCTCCCGGTTTTCAAGACCGGTCCCTTCAACCAGACTTGGGTATTTCTCCATAGATGGTGCCTAAGGCCGGACTTGAACCGGCACGGGATTTGACTCCCGCAGGATTTTAAGTCCTGTGCGTCTACCAATTTCGCCACTCAGGCATCCGATATAATGTCTTATAAGTCATAAGACTACTTAATTATATTATATATTTATTCATTTTGCAAGAGTTTTTTACTTTTTTTATGAAAAAAAGAAAAAAAGCGATCACTCGCTTAATTTACAAAATGGTGTCCCGTACGCGACTTGAACGCGTGACCCTTTGATTAAAAGTCAAATGCTCTACCAACTGAGCTAACGGAACATATACAAAATGGCTGCCTCGGCTAGATTCGAACTAGCGCATGCCACAGTCAAAGTGTGGTGCCTTACCGCTTGGCTACGAGGCAATATGCCTTGTAATAAAATAAAGTGGTGGAAGGGAGTGGATTCGAACCACTGAACCCGAAGGAACAGATTTACAGTCTGCCGCGTTTAGCCTCTTCGCTACCCTTCCAAAAAAAATGGTGCCGGAAATAGGACTTGAACCCACAACCTACTGATTACAAGTCAGTTGCTCTACCAGTTGAGCTATTCCGGCATGGTGGGAGATATAGGACTCGAACCTATGACCCCCTGCTTGTAAGGCAGGTGCTCTAACCAACTGAGCTAATCTCCCATGTCACTAGACGTATTTAACTATAACATTAATATCATAATTTGTCAATAGAATGTTTAAATGTTTTTTGCGTTTTTCATTTTTTTGTCAATCCAATGTGGTAAATTTTTTCTTAAAGTGGCAAAACCATGAGGCGTTTCTTTAATTTTAGCGTTCTTATTAGTGATCTTTATATCACTAACATCTTTCATACTTAGTTGTAATCTTTGCATTTTATTATCTACACCTAAAATACGCACTTCTATTTCATCTCCAATACTAATATATTCATTAATATCGTTGACATAATTATATGACATTTCTGATATATGAACCATTCCTGTGTAGCCACTATCAAAGGTTAAAAAGATACCAAATTTAGCTATCCCTGTAACTTTACCAACGATAATATCATCTTTTTTATACATCATACTACACAGACAAAAGTCCAGTACACCTCCAAATATCTAGCAATAAAATTATAACACATCTAATTCCTTTTATCAAATGTCATATTTTACATTTTTTACAACAATATATATTGTGTTTTTTCAAAAATAATATATAATATTTATTGGTGATTTAAAATGGACAAGAAGAAACAAGAAACTAGAATAAAAGAGGTTATCAATTCAATTAGACCATATTTAGTAAATGATGGCGGAGATGTTGAATTCGTTAAATACGAAGATAATATCGTTTATATCAAAATGATGGGAGCTTGCTCTAATTGTAATGTTTTAGATATTACCTTAAAAGATGGTATAGAAAGCACAATTATTGAAGAAGTACCTGAAGTTAAAGAAGTAGTAAATATAAACACTGTAGATTAAACTAACCAATCTATATTATCAATATAGGTTGTTTTTTTTATTTCATTAAGTATATTTTTTAAAAATCTTTCATATTCAACATTTTTAGAAGTTATTTGACTCAGTATAGAATTTTCTTTTTTATTTAAAATAATATCATCGTATATATCAAAAAAATAGGATGGATATAACATTCTAATAAAGAAAAGTATCTTTTCATTATTATCTAACATTTGAAGGCAATAATTGATTTTAAGATATAATGAATTTTTTTCCTCATCACTATAGAAAAAAATGTTTTTGAAATATTCAGCTATATCACGAACTCTAGTATCAATAGTTGTATAACATGGATTATATAATTCTACTAAATTAGTGGAAGTGCCTATTCGTTTATGCGCTATATATTTGTTGATGGAGTTAATATTGGAACTTTTAAGTAACTGAATTGAGTTTTCAGCCATACCTATATAATAATATATAATTTTTTCTAAATACGGATATTTTGTCTTATACTCATCTATTTGATATTCAATATAGTCAATATGATCTGACCATAAATTAATCCATTTATTTACTATCTCATTTGAATTATCATATGAAACAAATATAGAACTATTCATTATATCATCTAATTCTACTTTTCTAAATATTGTGTTTATTTTAAATAAACTATAATTAATATTATTAAATAATACAAACTTTTCATTATTAGTTGTTAATATTAATTTATGGTAATTTAAGTCATTTTTTAGTAAATCACACATTTCATTTATTACATTAGAATCACAAATGCATAGCATATAATTATTATTGTCTATTGTTAAGTAATATATATCACCGACTTGGCGAATATTAGTAACATCTAAGTTATAATAGTATTTTATCAAATTTTTCATACTATCACCTATTTAATTATACGAAATATAATTATAGTTATGCTGGACAAAAAAAGAAAAGCATTATGCTTTTCTAATCTAATATATCTTTTATAGTTTCTACCTTAGCTTTAGCTTCTACTAACTCATTAATTAAACGCATATTTTCTTCTTCTAAGCGATGAATTGCAGCCTCAGCTTCCTCGTATTTAACTTTATAATCAGTTTCTTCTACTTTTGCTCTTGCTTCTGCAATAAAATCAGATGTTGGAATAAATTTTGGTTCT
Organism: Bacilli bacterium; assembly: GCA_017484205.1. Lineage (GTDB taxonomy): Bacteria > Bacillota_I > Bacilli_A > RF39 > UBA660 > RGIG9169. The sequence goes on from JAFUTO010000010.1 coordinate 35,839, forward strand.
ATTTCAACTTTTGGTTCTACTTGTGGTGCCATTTCTGGTTGAACAAATTGTTCTACTTCTGGTACTGATGAAACTTCAGCAACTGGTGTAGGTGCTGGAGATGGTGCAGCTTCTGGAATAGGTGTTTTTAATAAATCTTCAATAGTTGTTTTCTTAACAAGTGTTGAATCTTCATTATCTTCACTATCATCTTCACTATTTAAGTCAATTTTAGCTTCTTCCCTAGCATTTTTTGCACTTTCACTAACCTTTTGTAGAATTTCTTCAATACTTAAACCTGAATCATGAGCAGATGCTGCCTCTAGATTCATAGCATTATTGCTTGGTATTTCTATTTGTGATGTAGTTTCTTCTTTCTTTGGATTTTTCTTATCTGCTAATGTAGCAGCAACATCTTCTTTTAATTTAAATATTCTAAATTCACTTACTGTTGATCCATCTAATTCTTTGTAATCAATATCATCTTCATTAGGAATATTGTTACGATTATTAGTAACTATCTTTTGAATATCAGTTTTAAAATTACTCCATTCATTATCATCAGTAATGTTTTTTGTTATTTTCTTACCAGCTTCTTCTTCGATTTTTGAAGCATATAATTGATGATAACCATTACCATCTTTTTCATTTAAACTAAAGATTAAATACTTATTTCCATTTTGTTTAAAGTATCTAACTACATCAACATCAAACTTCTGACCGTTTTGATTATATAGAATTATACTATCCATATTAATCATCCCCTTTATTCTTAATAATATTATACCAAACATTTTTCAATTTGATAACCCCCTTTTTACATTATTTTATATATTTAATAATAGGTAATTTATTCACACATTTTTTTATAGCTTGAATATGCTATATTAGAACAAATGAAAGGGTGGATTATATGTGTAATAACAATGAAGATTGTAGATGTATTGCTGATATTTTAAATACCATTAATATACTTCAAAATAATGCAGAATGCAGCGAAAGCTGTTTAGATACTTGCGATAGAGGATTTTTAGGTTCTACTACTAGTTCTGCTTTTCTTAATACAAGACCAATAATGTTATATACTTGCTGTGGTAACGGAACTCCATGGTCTATGCCTGTTGAAAAAGAAGATGTTACTTGTGGTGATGTAGGAGTTACTTGTTCTAATGTATTTAGAGTTGAAAAAGTAGACGGATGTTGCTGTACTTTTAGAGTATTAGCAAGAAATCCTGAAGCCAAAGAAAAATGCACACCTTATGTTGCAACAAATTCATTTTTCACAATGAATTTAAACTGTTGTTGTGCAATAAGATGTCTAAACGATACTTTCGTAGATTGTATATAAAAAAAGTTCATCATTTGATGAACTTTTTTATTGATATTTTATATCTATTATATCTACTATTGGAATTAATTCGTTTTCCATAGTAATTAAATACTGACTATTTTTTCCAATTACTCTTTTTTTTATCTCCCCCGTTTTAGTAATTATAATAACATCAGCTTTATATATATAGTTTTTCGAACTAAATATAGAATTCAATTTTTGATATATGTTCTTTTCTTTTATTTTTCTAGATTCGTCATTAGAAATGACATCTTTTTCATCCTTGCTATAATATACTTCCTCGTTATTTTTAATAACTTTGCTTATTTTATTTGCAAATACATCATTCGACATTGTTTCACCTCAAAATATTTTATGAGTGTGAAATTAACATATTACATTAATATACATAATAATTCAAATTATTATTATAATTTAATTCATTGTATTTTAATATTGTTTTATTTCCTATATCAGATCTAAAAACTCTCAACTGATCCCCATTTGAATAATAAACATAACCATTTACATAGTTTACGCGGTTATAATCTGTGCAACTAAACGCATAGTTTAATCTATACTCACTATCTTCTGAGTATACTACATAAGCATCATATCCAGCCCCATTATTTATATATACATAGTACACTCCAACTTCTCCACCTACAAATTTTATATAATCATAAGTCTTGCTATTTAAACTATCAACTACATTATCATAAAATTTTTCCTTAGAGTCTATTAATTCGTTTATATTTTTAGTAACCCAACCATCTTTTGTATAAGCACTAGCGCCTCTATTAACATTACCTATTACTTCAATATTTTTATTTTTTAAATCTATGACATATTGTTTTTTGTATTCTGTATCAATTAAATACATTTTATCTTCCATAGTTCCTTGTATATATGAGGAAAATGATATAAAATCTGGTGAGGTAATTTTTTCAGTAACACCCGTAGCAATATTAATAACATTTACAGTTAAGAATTCATGTGCATTATTATAGTCTGGTGATACATAATATTTACCAACAACGCCTTCAAGGTCTTTAACATAATGATCATTTGTATATAAAGCTATATATCTAGCATTATTTGTTACATTCTTACCAAATAGATATACGCCTTTATATCCACTCAATAATATTGTTTGTGTATCTATATAGTTATTATAATAATAAGTTATATTATCTTTTTCAGCATTAGCACCTTCACTTAAGTATTTACTGCTATCATAATTTGAACTAGCAACTAAACTATCTAGTTTATCGTCATTACCTTTAATGCTATTGTAAAAATAAATTACATTATCTTTTATACATTTAATATCTGATACATTATAATCCTCTTTAATAGCAATATTGGCACATACATAACTGTCTCCATAAAATAAAGCAACATTATCTATAATACGTCTTTGTCTCTTATAAGTATTTAAGACTTTAAATGGAATATTATAATTATCAAAATTAATGTTAAAATAATATCCATCAGTATACTCTTTTTTTATAGTAAGAACTTCATCTATATACACATCCGTACCATTAACTTCAAGTTTATATGAGACACTATGACCTTTACTAAATAAATAGAAAAAAGATTGTATCGCAAAATAGAATATAAACATTATAACTAATAATTTAAACATTTTTTTCATAACATCATCCTTCTATTATTATTATATATTGTTTTTTATTTTTTATCAATATTCTATTTTCTAATAAAAAAATGCTTATTCAGCATTTTCTCTTCTATGACTTTGATATTTTTGTTTAATTTCCATCATATATGTAGATACCTTAGTTTCAACTTCAGGTAAAGACTTTTTGTCAAGGTTAGTAATAGTTATTTCTTCATTTAATGTATCAATAATTACCTTACCCCAAATTATTCCAGATCCAATAGTTAAATCATTAAATAAATCTGGTGTAAGCGAAATACAAAAGTATCCAAAAATTAGTCTTTTACTAGCGATTAATATTCGCTTATCTGTAATAACTACTACACATGTATGAAATAGATCATGATATATGTTACCTTTTTGACCAGCAAAAGCATATAATACATTTTCACCTGGATTAATATGTGTTTCAACAACTTCAGCATGTTTTTTTAATCTCCATGCTATACTCATAGGATATTTTGCCTTAAATTCATTTAATATTTTATAAACCTTTTTTTCCATTTTAACACCTACTTAACAATACCATTAACCTTATAAAAACTTATAATTTGTTCTTTACTTCTATAACCATCTAAAGCATCTATGACTTTTTTATTATTTACAATTAATGTTGTCGGAGTTCCCCAGTTAGGGTTTTCCTCAAGCCATTCTAAAGAGTTCAAAAATTCATCATACTCTTCTTGTGAATTAAAACTATAATCTAGATACATATAGTTTATCTTAGCACCAGTTTCTTTTGCTACTTCAATCAATATAGGATGTTCTGCCAAACAATATTGACAATCTGATGCAGCTAATACTATTACTTCATCATCATTTGACTTTATGATTTTTTTATAATCACTATAATCTATATAATTTAAATATAATTTACTATCATCAGCTATTGCTCCATTTTCTTTTAGAAAGCTAAATAAATTAGAATATGATGGCAAACCACTCAAGTAATCTAAAACCTCATTATTTTTTACAATAACCATATATGGAGTTCCAAAATTGTTTGTATCTACACCTAATATAGTTAATAATTCATAAGCATCTTCATCTTTTAAATCATCAATATCTATATTATAATATTTTAGACCATATTCATTAACAATTGATTCCATGTTGCTTACATTTCGCTCACAATATGTACATCCATCACGCATAATGTAGATAACTTGTGGGGTATCACTTCCTATAAGTGTTTTAACTTCTTCAACTATTTTTCCTGATTTTTTACTATTATTTATACAAATCCCTATTATAGCTAAAACTAATATTGCAAAAATAGCAAGCAATAAGTATACACGTGTATTTTCAGAATTCAGCACTTTTTTTGATTTTTCCATAGCTACCTCTTTCCTTGTTTCATATTATATCATACTTTAATTTTTCTATCAATTAAACTAATCGTTTGACTTTAACACCTGTTCTATTACTGTTATAGTTTTTTTATCATAGTCAACTGTTGTTCGCGCATCATATGGTAAAATACATCTTGGTACAGAATGTCCAAAATTAACATTATATAAAACTGGTGTATCTAAATCTATAAATACCTTTTTTATAACTTCTTTGTATTCTTCATAATACAATTCATCTATTGGTTTTCCTATTATAATTCCTTTAACGGATTCTAAAATTTTTCTTTCTTTAAATTCCATTAACATTTTTTCTAAATTATCAGGCGTAGGTTTTCCATCTGATGTTTCTAAAAATAGTATTTTTTCTTGCCATTCTTCCATAGATGGTAAAATATCATATTTTTCGAAAATAGTTTTAATTTCTCTATTTGAAAAAGACTCATATATACTTTCAATACATCCACCATATAATTTACCTGTTATAATACCATTACCATTTAAAACCTCATATCCATGTTCTTCTTTATTAGATTTTCTTGGTTTTCCAAGTTCTTCAGGGCCATAACTAGATCTATCACTATACCATGTATTACTAGACTCTATCTCAAAAGAAGTCTCATTTTTAAAATACTTATCAAAATATTTTTTAGTATATGGTAACATTTCTTTATCTAATTCAGCTAAGTCTACCATAAAACATGGTCCATAGAACGTTGACAATCCTAATTTATTTAGCATTAAATGGTTTATTGTTGAATCAGAAAAACCTGTAAATATTTTTGGATTACTTTTTACAGCATCTATAAATTCCTTATCTTCCATCAAATATGGTATTAATTTATAAGTGTCATTTCCTCCAATAGCACATATAACACCTTTAATAGATTCATCCATAAAAGCTTGTTTTAAATCTTTTGCTCTATCTTCTGGATGTTTTTCTAAATACTCCATGTCTTTTAGAGCATTAGGCATAACAACTGGTTCTAGTCCCATATTCTTTATTCTTCCCAAACCTAAATCAAGTTCATGTTTACAAAAAGGCATACCAAGTAATCCTCTAGATAAACTAACTATCGCGACTTTATCGCCTTTTTTTAAGTTATATGCTTTCATACTATCACCTGTAATTATTATATCATTAATCAAAAGTATTTTATTAAAAATATTATTTTTTTACATAAAATTATTGACTTTTTGGTTACATTTCCTTTATTATATATATTGATAGATATTAAGGTAGAAGGTGAATTATGGGAATTATACAAATAGATAAATCAAACATTGATTTTAACAATATTTATAGAACTGAAGCTGATGCAAAAAGTGGCCAAAAAGGTGTAATGGTTTCAGAAAAATATCAAGAATATTGGGGAGATAATGGTTCAGAACTATTTTTTGATGAAGAAACTGGCGCTGTTTACGAAACTGCTCCTGGAGCTAGTGATTTAACTGGCGCAACAAAAATGGGTTATATTAAAAAAATTGATATGTCTGCTGCCCAAGGTCTAAGTGGACTAAATGCCGCTAGTAATATGGCTACTACATCAAATGGATCATCTAGAATGGCATCTAATAGTAATGGATCAACACAAACTGGATTATCTGGTTCTAATAGTTCATCTTATGTTAATAAATCCAATAACTCTAGTTATGTTAGTAATTCCAATGCTTCTACTAGCACTTCTAACAGCTCTAGATACGCTAGTAATTCCAATAATTCTACTAGTATTTCTAATAACTCTAGATATGCTAGTAATTCCAACGCTTCTACTAGTACTTCTAATAGTTCTAGATATGCTAGCAATTCTAACACTTCTAGTATGAGTAATGGTGCTTCTAATAACTATTCTAGAAATAACGCATCAACAAGTTATGTATCTAATAGCAACGGTTCATCAACATCTACTGCGAATGGTGCTAGTTATCAAGTAGCAAATAATAGTACAGGGGCTACACAAACTATTGATGTTCAAAATTACTATAGTGGCGAGTTGCATTCAAAGAAAAGTGCATCTGAGTCTACTATCGCTACTAATGGTGTATTAACAGATGGAAATCAACAATATTCTGTTGGTGGAGTAACAAGTGCTGAAGATGGTACTCTTTCACAAACTGATTACTATTATCTAGTTGGACAAGTTGCTGGTGAATCTGGTAATACTACTGATGATATGTTAGGTGTATGCTCAACTATCTTAAATAGGGTTGAAAGTGAAGATAATTTTGGAACAGATATTAAAAATGTACTTACTAAAGGTTATTGGCCATGGGGTAGAACATGCGATAAATATCTCAACTACGATGCAAATGGTATACCTACCGGATTTAAAACAATTGAACAATTAGGTCCAATAGAATATGAAAAATTACAGCAAGTTCAAAGCGTTGTTTCTGATGCAATGAATGGTTATAGAAATCTTGATAAAACAACTTATTACTATAGCGGCAATGGTACATATAATTCATTCTCAGATACTTTCCGTTAATTTAAGACAGGTTAAACCTGTCTTTACTTTACACTTATTTTTTTCTTTTATATTGAATTTTATTACACTATTGTGATATGATAATAAAAGATAGAAGGTATGTTTATGAATGAAATAAAAGTTGATAAATTAAAAGATGAAGTAGTAAAACTGAATAAATTAATTGATGACTATGAAGATAATTATCTTAATATGTACCACGAAATTATGAATTCTAACAGCGATTGGATTGACGGAAATTCAATAACATTCTTCTCAGAAAAAGATTTAGAAAAACAAAAAAGGGAGCTAGGTGTTGATGAGTTAAAAAATGTTAGCAATATATATCAATATATAGCTAGCAGTTACGAAACACTAGCAAATAATATAAAATATGATTTAGACAAAAAGAATACTATTAATAGTGAAATAAATGAATATATAAAAAAAATTAATAGTATTATTAGAGATTATTCCAATTTAAGCACTAAATATGTTGATTCTTCAATTAGAATCGCAATAAATAACGAAATAACTAAACTAAGGAAGACTAAGTCTAAAGCAAAAATATTGAGAAATACATTAGAAGAAATTTTTAATAACATTGAGGAAATAGAAAAGAATGTGAATAGTAAAATATCTCAAATAAAAATCGATATTATTACACAAAATAATCCAGAAAGGTTTTATTGATTATGGCACAAATAAATAGAAGTAATTTAGAAAGTTTAATACAAAAATTAAATATGTATAAGGAAGAAGAAAGTATTAATTTTGAAAGTATTAATAGTGAATTAAGTATATTAAATAGTTACTATAAAACTAAAAATAGCAGTAACTTAGAAAATATTAAAACTGAAATATCAAACAAAAATAACACGATTAACACTAATAACAACAATAATATAAATGTATTTAACAATATAATTATGAAGTATATATCTACAGCTAGAGATGTAGCTAATGATTTTGATAATATTGTATAGGAGTGATTAGATGAGTATCGATGAAGAAAAAGAACTAGAAGAAAAAAAAGATCGTGAATATAGGGCTTTAGAATCAGATCTTAAAAATATAAAAACAAAGATAATAAATTCAAATAATAGATTAACTAGTATCAAAAACGATATTGAAGATGGCCTTTTACTAAATGATAATATTGCTGAAGAGGAATTAATCAACAATTTAATTGAAAGAGGTTCAAATTTAGTAACAGGAATTGAATCAATAATACGTCAAGTTTCGTCTAATATTTAAAAAAAATGTAAATATTTTACATTTTTTCTTTATTCTGTCAAAAGTTTATGTTATACTAATAATAGAAAGGTGGGTAATAGATAAATGCAAAATGGTATGATTGGATTTGATCCAGAAGTAGTTAGCAAATCTATTAATGCAGTTAAAGAAGCATATAGTAGTTATAATCAAGCAATGAATATTGATTTACAATCAAAATTTGTTGGAAAAATGGCAGAAGGTTGGGCTTGTAATCAAGCTATTCAATTCTTTAATACATATAAGAGCGGAATAGATGGATTATTCTCAGCTGCTGATAGAACTTTTAGAAGTGTTATTCAAACAATGAATGATGGTGCTAGAAGTTGGGCTAATAAAACAAATACAACTTATTCAGATATTCAACCTAATGAAACTACAAATAATTGTGATGTTTCATTAATTAGAGAAAATATTAATGGAGTAAGAGGTATTGATCCTAGTATTTCTAGTGAAGCTATTTCAAACCTAAATACTTGTGTTTCTAATGCAAGTGGTGCACTTTCTAACGCTGTTTCTGCAGTTCAAAATTGTGGTTTCATCGGTGGAGATCAATCTGCTAACTTAATTGCTTCATTAAATAAAATCAATCAAGATTTAACTAATGTTATTAATGATACAAACTCTTCATTAAAAACTGCAATTGATTCAACTAATGAACAATACGCTCAAATTAGTGCTAGTACTGCTCAAAGCTTTACAGCTCAATAAAAAAATAAAACAGGTGAGTTAATTACTCATCTGTTTTTGTTTTGTTAATAATACTAATTCAGTTCCATTACGAATATCAGTATTAATAATAATATCGTTATTATCATATATTTGACCTGTTATTTTATTAAGTATAATAAAATCTAAATCGTTACGTGGAGCTATATATTCAATATCTGAGATACATTTTGAAAACATAGCTTTAATTTTCCACATAACTTCATTAACTGGTATAAAGACATCATATGTTTCGTCTAAATCTGGTACTACCAACTTTATTAACACTTTATTCTTCATAAGTATCACCATCTTTTGATATAAAATCTATAAATTTAGTAAGTTCTGCACTACCTTCAGTTAGGACATAACCCATATCATTTTTATAGTCTTGTAACATTTCCTTATTAATAGTAGATGAATGTAAGAATGATTGATCCCCAAATCCCTTACCTATCCATATACCATCATTCAAATTAAATGTACCATTCCACCATGGTTCGAAATTGAAACCTTTTAATTTATTAACATCATCAATTACAACTAAAGTCATTTTTTCATATGATTTAATTGCATCAACTAAATCTTTCATTTTTTCCGTTGTTATTTCATTGACAAATTTTTGTAATCCATAAATAACAATAGCTCCTGTAACATCAGCATTAATTTCCTTTTGCTTTTTGATGTAATTAATTATTGTATCTATAACATTTTTAGTATCAGTATAATAGTTCTGATATACATTCTTATCAAGTTCTAATGCAGAAGCTGGGTCAAATATCATAAGAGCAAATTTACTAATATTTTTCATTTCCTGAATTAAACTTTTTACAAATTTTATTGTATTTATTGCCCTATTAGATGCAATAATGTTACCTATAGATAATGTATAGTCAACAGTAATGACATCTAAGTTCTTTTTGGATATACCAATTGGAAGATTATTTAATGATATTTGAACTTCATTAATATCGTCCATTCTTACTATATCTGGTAATACAGGAATCTTCTTAGCATGAGTTTGATTAACATTCTTTTGTGCCTCAATAAATTTAGATATATACTCGTTTTCATCTACTGTTTCGTCAACTATACTAGCTACTTGGAATTCATGTAAAACATTATCCTCTTTAAAGATTCCACGTCCTGCAAATTCTTTTGGAGCATTCTTTAATCTAACATTAAACACTTGTGTATAATCTGATATATCTTTTAATCTAAAAGCATAGAAATTAGTAAAGTTTTGGCTAAATTTAGCAGGTACACTATTAGTGGCATTACCAGTTACTATAAAGACTATACCATATCTTGTAGAATCTCTCATTAATTCTGGTAATTCATCATATAAATGTTGATTAGAATCATATATAGAATCAAAGTTATTTAGTATTACTGTAATTACTGGTAATTCATTTCCACCTTTGATATAGTTGATATATTCACCACCATAATTAACAAATAATTTTTTTCTATTAGAAACTTCTTCTTTTAATAGTTTTAATAAATTAGTTAATTTTTCATCTTCACCACTAAATACCATACCGCCTACTTGAGGAAGTGAACTAAATTTTCTTACAGATTCAGAACCATAATCAACTATATAATAATTAATAATTCTAGCGCTATAATTTAATGATGTTTGATATATTAATGTATTTAATAATAATTCACGTGACTCACCATCATTACCATATATAATGGTATTTCCGTCCTCTAAGTAATTATACACAACAGGACCTTGCTTTTGCATTTCTGGAGCATCGTATTCACCTAATAAACAGAATATACCATTATTTACATCCATCCTGTATTTACTTGTAACATAATCCAATGTAATAGTATCAGATATACTAGGCAACCATAAAGTTCTACTTCTAACATTTTCTTGATTAGCAACATCAATAATATGTTTAAGTATCGCTGTTATTTGTTCACCTTCTGCACTCACCTTATTTCTATTACCCTCTTGGATTGACTTAATTACATCTCCACAATTATCAATAAAATTAATTGAATTATCTACTTGTTTAATTATTTTATCAGATGGGTAATATGCAGCTCCACACCATGCAGACTGTCCTAATGCATAATATTCATCATATCCGACTTGTAGATAGAATCTACCTGTTTGTTTTATTTCTGCTGCATCAGTTTTCTTAAGCATTTCTCTACTATCACTAGCGTCTTGTACTTTTAAACATACTCTAAATTTAGTATTTGACCATATTTGATCATTTACAACACCACTTGGTTTTTGTGTAGCCAGAATCAAGTGAACACCTAAAGATCTACCAATTCTTGCTGTACTAATTAAACTATCCATAAAATCAGGTTGTTGACTTTTTAACTCTGCAAATTCATCACATATTATAAATAAATGTGGAATTGGAGTTTTAATCTTACCTTCTCTATACAAACTTTGATATTTATATATATCAATTGTACTTTCGCCTAACGCATCTCTTTCTTGATTAAACAATTTTTGACGACGTTCTAATTCACTATTAATTGATACTAAAGTTCTATCCATTTCTGCTTTATCTAAGTTAGTGATAGTACCAGCTAAGTGCGGTAATACCATTCCAGTTGCTCTATTTTCAAAAGCACCAGCAAGTCCTCCACCTTTATAATCAATTAAGATAAATGATACTTCATCTGGGCTATAGTTAATTGCCATAGATAGTATATATGTAATTATAAATTCTGATTTACCTGAACCGGTCATACCGGCAATTAAACCGTGTGGTCCATGTGCTTTTTCATGTAAATCCAAATACATTAAGTTACCTTGTGAATCTACGCCTATTTCTGCTCTTAATGTCCTTGTTGGGTCATTACTTCTCCATCTACTTAAAATGTTTAGTTGTTCAACTTTACCTATTTCTTCCATTTCTAAGAAAGTTATTGAATTAGGCAATTCCCTAGATTCACTTTCTAATTCTACTGGAATATTAGCAAGATTTCTTGCAACTGACATCATATCCAAAGTAGGATGGTCCTCATTCATGAAATCATTTTGTCTTTGGTCTTCAAAAGCATTCAACAATACATTAGATTTATTAGGACCTATATTAATAAAATTATCACACTTACTTGGTAATTCGCCCAAACTATTTTCTAAGAATACAACATTGAAACCAATATTGATATTAGCTTCTGATATAATATTAATCAAATCATAGTATTTCAACTTCGCATAGTCATCAACAATAATAAAATAATGAGGTTTAGTAATATTTCCACCAGATTCGGCGATTTGTAAACGTTGCATAGCAATACTACTTAATACATCAGAAACTCTTTTTGTATCTTCATTGCTAGTAGCAAAGAATCTAAATGATTTTGAATTATTAAATGTATGATTTATATATTTTAAATATTCAAAATGTTGTTCATTTATTTCATTAGTAAATACAACTATTTTTAAATCATCATAAGTATAAAACGAAATCAATTGTAATATAACACTATTAATGAAATTCATCGCATTTTTATGATCACCCATTATTGATGTTAAAATATTATTATTAAATGAATATCCTATTGGCACTTGATCTAGATATTGATGCGATAAAAGCATATCATCAGCTTTTTTCTTTAGTTCATTTTCTTCAATAGTAAATCCCTCTTCTGGATATTGTATTTCCGCATGTAATTGTTCCCTACCTAGACCTAATCTAGCAACTAAAACATCATTTTGGTCTAATCTTTTACTCCAAAATTCTATACCCTTTGTTTGAATGTTTTTAACACACTCTTCAACCGTTATTAAGTTTTCTAATAAAATAGTTGACTGTAATTTTGCAAGGTCTTCTATTTCTTCTTGTTTTTGACTTAAGTATTTATTATATTTTTGAGTTAATTGTTTTTTCTTCTTTTCTTTTAATTTTCTATTATAATAATTCATTAACATAGGCCAAAAAACCATTGAAATAATCATTATCAAGCTTGTTAATAGTTGAGGCCATGAATCACTAAACTTTATAGTTCCTCTAGTTATTTGAGTCATTATATTAAGCAATGTTAAACCGGAAGTGGCACCCATTGTGATCATTGGTCCTAAAGTAAGAATCAATGGTAAATCCTCAGCAGTACCACCAGTAGGTGGTTTATCAAATCTAACTTTTGATACTTCTATTTTTCTTCTTAAACGAGGTGATTTATTGAAATAATCCTCTTTTTTATATAAATCTATATCTTTTATTTCTATCTTTTGAACAGGATTTGGTGTTGGGAATAAATAATCATTTAATTCAATTATACCATAAGATACATTATTAATATTTCCGCTTATTAGTACTAAATCATTTATTATAGATATTCTTAAACCATAAATTTCAATTGTATCCCCACTGTTCATTTCACTTTCCTGAGTCACCATAAGATTTTTGTTTATATATACTGGGGTATTTCCATGTTTTACCACATATTTATTACCATTTTTAGATATAGTCACACTTAATTCTTTAAGATATGGACATGTATATCTAATAGAGGCATTGCCATTATTAGAAATAGTAAGATCTGTTTTAAAAGCATAATTTAACTTTAATACACTATTAAAAACCCTGTTACTAGTATAAATTAAATAATTTACATTATCTCTTACTAAAATATAAAAATTATTAGGTAATAATTCTACCTTATCTACATATGCACCATTAACATTTATCTTTACATCTTCAGTTTGATGTAATATCCATTTTCCTTCAACAGCATCAATATTTATTAATTTACTATCGACATTTGACCAATCAAAAGAAAAACTACCTGAAATGTCTGTTGGTAATTTAAATTTAACTATCTCACTTTGCAAATATAATAATATATTCATTAGCCAACACCTACTATAGATAATTATAACATAAAAACGTGTATAAAAAAAGATGATTTAACTCATCTTTTTATAATAAACTACCTTTATTATCTACTGAAACTACTTTTGAAGTAGAATCCCATGGCAAATTGTAACCATTGCTAGAAGACGGATTACCATAATCTTTATAGTATGCACTGGCAACTTCCCACTCTACAACATTTACTTGGCCTTTTGAAGTGTGACCATATGTCGACCAGTTTTCATCATGAGAACTCTTAGCATCCGCTATAATACAAGGTATAGTTGTACCATCTTTTAAATTAACATCTATTAAATCTCCAGATTTTCCTAATGTTGTAGTTGTTGCGATTAGATATCTTTTTTTCACCATTAACATCTATTGTTGCAATACCATGATCAAAAGATTGACCTTGTGAATTCCATATATCAGCTACTGCACGTTGACCAGTTCCCTTATTCCACTTACTAAAAAATTTATCATATTCTGTTACGGTATAATACTGACCTCTATCATCTTTAATTGGAATAGTTGTAGCTTCACCATTATCTATTGATATTGATTTAATTGATGGTTTTGTAGTTGTGGCTACTGTGTTAGATGCAGTACTAGAAACAGATGGTGTAGTATTAGATGATGCTGTAGTAGATGTTGATTTAGTTTCTACTTTCTTAGTATTTTTATTCGCTGCTATTTCATCAGCATAATATGAAGGATCATCTAAATCCTCTTTTGTGCTTTGTTTATTTGTTGTAGTATTTTCTAATGTTTTAATTGGCTTATTTGCATCAGTATCTACAAGTTTTATATACCCCATTTTAGTGGCACCTTTCATATCACTTGAACCAGGGGCAGCTTCGTAAACAGCACCAGTTTCTTCATCAAAAAATAATTCTGAGCCATTATCTCCCCAATATTCTTGGTATTTTTCTGAAACAGCGTAACTATTACTTCCTGATTGTGCATCTTGAGCATTTTTATACACATTATTAAAATCAATTTTTGATTTATCTATTTGAACAATTCCCATATATAAACCTCCTATTTTAATTATAAAGTTTTATTTAGCTAAAAACAATACTTTTTATTATTAGTTTACAAAATTCTACATTATTATTATGCCCAAATTAGCATTTTATATTAAAAAAAGTTCCATTTACTGAAACTTTTTATATAAATTATTTAGACATAACTTTTTTAGACCAAGTTCTTTTATTACATTTTGGACATTTTAAATATCTAGTTGTTGACATATGTGGAGCAATTAATGCTTTTAGATAAGTAGTAGTAAATCTATGATGACATTTCTTACATTCATAATATCCTGCATCAACTTCTAACTTAAGAGCATAGAAACATACTAATAGAGCAAATACAGTTGATGTAGATATTACTATTCCAAGTACAGGTCCTTCTTCTAATGTTAAACTTGCTAACATCATTATGCTTATATAAAACACAAATACTGTTATTAATAATATCCACATATTAGCCATCATTTTTTCATTTTTTAACTCCTCTTGTTTAGCTAGTTCCAATAATAATTCATCTGTCTTTTTACTATAATCTTTCATATTAATCTTTTCCCCATTTAAAAGTTCATTAACATTAATATCTAATATATTACATAAGTCTAACATTTTGGATGCATCAGGAAGCGATAAACCTCTTTCCCATTTTGATACAGCCCTATCAGTGACATATAATTTCTCTGCTAATTGTTCTTGAGTAATCTTTTTCTCTTTTCTACAATTAGAAATAAATCTTCCAATTTTAATTAAATCCATGAACTTTTCTCTCCCTTCATGACTTAAGTATACTTTAGAAATCTTAAAATATACACATACTGATGGTTGAGTTTTAAATTAAATGTGAAAACTCATCTATTTAAGCAATAATTAAACAACTCTTCATGAGTATATTTCTTGTTTTTAACAATGTTATATTTATCATTGCATTTTATAACATCATAGAATGGTGTGTCATAATAGATAACATCTCCTAAATCACTTCCAACATAAGTTGATGTTTCTCTAAACATTGGTGCCTCATTATTATTTTTTACATTAACATAATCTGTAAAAAATAATATACCCAATGTTCCAATAAAAATTAATAATATTAAAAGTAATCTTATGTAGTATTTTATATGTCTTGTTAGCTTTGATATACCTATGACAAATATCATTACACCAAAGACAGAGTATATAGATCCCCAACTACTCTCACTTGGGAATATCATAATTGCAGAAATTGATATAAATAATCCAAAAATAACTAATAATAAGCCTATTACGTTACCATATTTATTAATTCTTTTAGTTGAATAATCAATGGTGTTAACAATATTTTCCTCAAATCTTTCTTGATATTTATCTTTACTTATTTTTTCACCACTCATCAAATCATTTATAGTGATTCCTAATTCATCACATAATGGTTTAAATAGTGATAAATCTGGCATATTTCTACCATTCTCCCAATTACCAACTGACTTATCAGTTACTCCTAATTTTTCAGCTAGTTCTGCTTGTGTCATTTTTTTATTTTTACGACATTCAGCAATAAATTTTCCAATACGTTCTTGATTCATAAATTTTCTCCCTTCATACTAAAATCCTATACCTTTATTATTTGATTTAACAGGAAATAAATCTAGGGTTTCTAAATTTAATAAACCGGAAAACAAATTTCTATATATATTTTACCATATAAATCGCAAATATCTTAATTATAAAAGTTAAAAAAATCCCCAAGAAATATTAGATTCTTGAGGATAACATTATTTACCATTTAATTCATTCATATTACAATTTTATTATTTTCTAATTTAAGTGTGTAAATTTTATCGTTGATGATAACTTTCATATACATTTAGTTCTTTAAAAAATAATACTAATTTATCCATATCAATATATTTATCATAATCATTTAAATTTTTAATTTTATCAAGAGTAGATATGATTATTTCTTTAGCTTCATCAAGCGATAAATTCCCACCATCAACATTAGAATAGGACATGACTCCTATAGTACTATGATTTAAATTATGAATGTATTTTAAAACATAATATTGTTTATCTTTATAATCAATTGTAATAATGTATTCATACATTAAATCATCTATTATTTCTAATGTTCTTAACTTAGTTATGTCATCAGAGTTAGAAATAGTATAATGATTATTATTTAGGTTAATTTCATACATTGTTTGAACCGGATAAGAACAAGTAAATAAATCATCACCATCTCTTATTAATCCGAGCATTTGATTTCTTTTCTCAATTCCTTTCCTTGCCATTTCTACCTCATACGTATTTGCGGCTTTTTCTATCTCATAAATAATAATGTCATTTTCTTTTTTTATATTAATAGCCATTAAATATCACCTAACTATATTTTACTATAAAATTTTACAAAAAAACAAAATTTCATGTAAAAATACTTAAAAAATTATTTAGCTTTTAATTTGTGTATGTTTTCTATAAATGCATTTGAATACTTATACCATTTAAATATAGACTTTTTTCTTTCAATATATTTTTCCAATTCTTCTTGACTATAATTTGAATTATTATTTTTAAATCTTTCAATTGTTCTTTTATAACACGTATCAATACAAGTCCTAATAACTATTAATGTACCCTTTAATAAATTTATATCTTTAATACAATGAAACTGTGCACAATCTATTACCAATATTTTATTATATTTTTTACAATAATCTAATATTTCCTTATAAATTAAGTCAAAGTCATCGCCACAATTAGGCAATGTTTTATATTTTTTTCTAAAATATTGTCCTAGTTCTTTATTAATACCTTTACTTTCATTAAATCTACTTTCTGAAAAAATATCATCAGTATCAATTATTAGGTATTCATTATTATTAAAATGTTTTTTAGCATAAGTTGATTTCCCAGAACCACTTTGTCCAGTTAAGTTGATAATTTTATCATTAGTTAAAAGTTTAATATATGGTTCTTTATCAACATATAAACTTATATCCACAGGACTTTGTATTTCTTTTAAAACATTATAAATTTCTTGAGTACTATCATAAGCTAAATTTTCAGCACCTGCATAATTTACAAATTCTTCTAATATTTCATCTATATTATCTAAATTAACTCGATCTTTAATAATATATTTAACTATTTCTATTCTATTTTTCCAAATTAGTGTCATTAAGCATTGGGCAAGTATTTTATTTGATAAATTGCTCTTTTTATATAAATCTAAAACAATGTCATCAGTAATTTCTCTTGGATTTGTAACAATTATTTTATTTGCTCTATAAATACCTTTTATATTATCTACAAAAATAACTTCTGCATCGTCAGGAATAATTACATCGTAGATAGTATCTCCTCTATGTAACCATCTTAATATTTTATCTTCAGTTCCAAAATTAAATCCTCCCATTTCTTCTGGATCTAAACTGTTAGGATTCCATTCTTTTGCCACATTTATTTCATCTAATTTATATTCAAAAACACCGGCATTGGACTTTAATCCATCCATTACTCGTACATATTTACTCATTAAATCACGTACCCTTCACATACAATTTTACCACATTTTCTATTCTTTGATTATAAACTTAGCTATAATAGTTCATCAAAAAAGATTCTTGTATCAAGAATCTTATATATTTTGTTTTCATTAATTTCCCTTTAAAGCCTATTTACCATGACATTGTTTGTATTTCTTCCCACTTCCACATGGGCATGGGTCATTTCTTCCAACTTTCTTTTCAGCACGTTTAGGTTTTTGTTTAGCGTTATTCTTGCTACTATCTTCAACAGCATTACCTTTTGCTACTTGTTTTCTTTCTTGATTTTGTCTAACTTCAGCTTTAAGTAAGAAAGTAGTTATTTCTTTATCAATAACATCTAACATATCATTAAACATGTTGAAACCTTCTTTTTGATAAGCTCTTAACGGATCTTCTTGTGCATAACTTCTTAAATGAATGCCTTCCCTTAAAGTATCCATCGCATTGATTTCTTCCATCCAGTGCATATCTATAACTCTTAATGATATTGCTTTTTCAAAATCATCAACCATTTCTTTAGGTAATGGATTAATTTTAGTTTCATATTCATCAACTAAGTGTTCATAAATAACATTAGAAACATCTGCTTCTTTCATTACCTTAAAATCATCTAATGATAAAGGTTTCTTTAGAAGTTGATTAATAGCTTCCAATATTTCATTTAAGTTTTGACCTGTTAATTTATTGCTTTCATCTATATGGTCGTATACTAATGCTTCTACGTAATCTTTGAATGTTCTTAATACAGTTTCATGAATAGAAGCATTATCTAATATTTCATTTCTTCTATCATAAATAGTCATTCTTTGAGTATTTATAACATCATCATATTGTAATAATGTTTTACGCATATCAAAGTTATTACCTTCAACTCTTTTTTGAGCTTGTTCAATAGAATTTGATAACATTTTATTTCTAATAGACATGTCGCCATCAAATCCAACTTTAGCAAGTATATCTTTAGCCCTATCAGCGCCATATCTTACCATTAATTCATCTTCAAATGATACACAGAATTGTGAAGCACCTGGGTCCCCTTGACGACCTGCACGACCTCTTAATTGGTTATCAATACGTCTAGATTCATGTCTCTCAGTACCTAATACGAATAAACCACCAAGTTCTGCTACTCCTTCACCTAATTTAATATCGGTACCACGACCTGCCATGTTAGTCGCGATAGTTACAGCACCCATTTCACCTGCTTTAGCAATTATTTCAGCTTCTCTAGCATTGTTCTTAGCGTTTAATACTTCATGAGGAATTTTAGCTGCCTTTAGTTTTTTACTTAATAATTCACTAGTTTCTACAGCTACTGTACCAACTAAAACTGGTTGTCCTTTAGAGTGTCTTTCTTTTATTTCTTCTACTATAGCTCTATATTTACCTTCAGCATTAGCAAATAATAAATCTCCAAAATCTTCTCTAATTACTGGTTTATTAGTAGGTATTTGAATAACATACATATTATAAATATCTCTAAATTCTTCTTCTTCAGTCTTAGCAGTACCAGTCATACCTGATAATTTCTTATACATTCTAAAGAAATTTTGGAAAGTAATAGTAGCTAAAGTCTTAGTTTCTTCATTTATTTTAACGCCTTCTTTAGCTTCAATTGCTTGATGTAATCCATCTGAATATTGTCTTCCTTGCATAAGTCTACCAGTAAATGGATCTACTATGATAACAGCACCATCTTGAACTACATAATCAAAGTCCTTTTTCATACCATAATTAGCTTTTAATGCTTGGTTGATAAAATGTACTAAGGTAGCATTGCCAATATCAAATAAATTAGTTAAATTAAATGCTTTTTCAGCTTTGGCCGTACCAATTTCATCCAATGATACAGATTTAGTCTTTTCATCGTATATATATCCATTATTTTCTTTTAATGATTTAACAAATGTATCTGTTTGAATATATAAATTAGCTGATTGCATAAATCCACCAGATATAATTAATGGAGTTCTTGCTTCATCTATTAAAGCAGAGTCAACTTCATCGATGATTGCAAAGTTAAGACCTCTTTGAACTCTATCTTCAGCTTTAACAACCATATTATCTCTTAGATAATCAAAACCAACTTCATTGTTTGTAGTATATAAAATATCACAATTATATGCGTTCTGTTTTTCCTTAACATTTAATTCTCTAGCATTAACACCAACTGTAATGCCTAAGAATTCATATATTTTACCCATCCATTCAGCATTTCTTGTAGTTAAGTAGTCATTAACTGTTATAACATGAACTCCTTCACCAGTTAAAGCATTTAAATAAGCAGGTAAAGTTGTAACTAAAGTTTTACCTTCTCCTGTTTTTAATTCAGCTATATTACCATAATGAATAGCAATACCACCTAATAACTGTGAATAGTAAGGTTTTTCTCCTATAGTTCTCCACGCGACTTCTCTTACAGTTGCATATGCCTCAACTAAAATATCATCTAGAGTTTCACCACTAGCTAATCTCTTTCTAAACTCAGGTGTTTTAGCTTTTAACTCATCATCTGATAATTTAGACATTTCACTATCTAAAGCATCTATCTTATCAGCTATTTTTTTAAATCTTTCTAATTCTTTATATTCATGGTCAATTAATTTTTTAAATATTCCCATATTATGCCATCCTTTCATCGTTCCATAATATTGTACCACAAAATAATACTAATTTAAAGAAAAAAGGCTTTAAAAGCCTTATTTTGTATCAATTATTCCGTAATTACCATCTTTTCTTCTATAGATAACTGATGTAGTATGGTTATCTATATTTTCAAATACGAAGAATTCATGTCCTAATAAGTTCATTTGAAGTATTGCTTCTTCTTCACTCATAGGTTTATTATCTATCTCTTTTCTCTTAACTATCTTATTAGAATCAGTTTCTTCTTTTGCAACCTCAAAATCAATAAAACCATATTCTACAGTTTTTACTTTCTTTTTGATTCTTGTTTTATTCTTTCTAATTTGTCTTTCTAGTTTGTCTGCAACTAAATCAATTGCTGCATATAAATCACTATTTGCTTCCTCATTTCTAAGAATAGCTTTCTTCATAGGGATAGTGACTTCTACTATTTGATCTAGTCCCCTAACTCTAACAACTACATTAGCTGTTATGGCATCTGGATCTTCTAAATATTTATCCAATTTGCCGATTTTTTCTTGTATGTAATTCTTGATTGATGGCGTAACTTTAACTCTACTGCCATGGATATTGAATTTCATAATATCGTTCCTCCTAAGCATATTATAACATACTTTTTAAAAAATCAAACAAAAAAGTAATTGTTATAGCTATTAACAATTACTCGCCTAAATTAAACTAAAGCGGCTTTAATTTCAATGACATTCTTAGCTTGTAAGCCTTTGTCTGTTTGGACAAGCTCGAACTCTACATATTGGCCTTCTACTAAAGTTCGATATCCACTAGACAAAATTGATGAATAATGAACAAAGATATCTTCGTTGTCTTTATATTCAATAAAACCATAGCCTTTGTCATTATTAAACCACTTAACTTTTCCTTTTAACATTCTAAACGCTCCCTTCTTATTCTGTACAACTTAAACCGTAATCCACACTTCGTCGTCCGGCCCGACAATATCCATTCTACCACTATCATAAAAAATGTATACCTCTTTTGCGTCAAAAGCCTTTTTTATGTTATGAAATATTATCTATGTTAACAAAAAGAAAATTTTTAGCCTTTTCACACAATAAAATTGGGATTTGATACAAATGATATTTCATTCTTTAAAGTTTAATTATAAACTTATTGTTGGGAGGATACCTATGAAGAAGTTTGTTATTAATGGTATTGTTGATTATATAGTTAAAAATAAGCCTTGCTCTAAGGAAGACGAAGAAGTAATTAGATATGGGATTTCAAACCTATACTTACAAATATCTAAAATAATAGTTATTACTGCTATAGCCATTATTTTGAAACTGTTTGTGCCATACCTAATCTTTACTATTATTTATAATATTATAAGAATGCCATCATTTGGAATCCATGCAAAAAAAAGTTATCAATGTTGGATTTCATCAATAATCTTATTTATAGGGATTCCATTCCTAATGACTATTTTAGATATTAATATATATTTAAAGATAACTATATCAATTATATCAATAATATATATTACTATTTATAGTCCAGCAGATACAGAAAAAAGACCTATTGTATCTACTAAAAGAAGGCTATTTTATAAATATGCCTCTGCAATTTTAAGTATTATCTACGCATTTTCGTGTTTATTTATAAAGGACCAAATAGTATCAAATGCATTACTATTTAGTCTAGTTTTACAAAGCGTTATTATAAGCCCGTTCACATATAAAATATTTGGACAGCCTTATAATAATTATAAAGAATATTTAAGGAAGGAGGCTTTAGAATGTTAGCTGGAATCTTAGGATTTTTAGGTAAAGCTTTTGGTGTTGCTGGTGCAAATATGTGCATGATTTTCTATCTTGATGAAGCAGAATGTCCAAAAAGTTTAATTAAATAAAAAATGTAGATTAACTACATTTTTTTATTTTATCTTAATATATAAGTATTGAGTAAATACATTATTTATTTTTTCAGTTTCATTTCTTAATATATTAGAATTATTATTAATAGTATTTTTAACAATAGATAATCCATAACCATGATTACCACCTTTAGTAGAATAACCCATACCATATATTCCTGTAAGATCAATATCTTTATCACATATATTTGATATTGCTATTTCAATCTCATCATTTATTTTACTAAACTCTATTAATACTTGTTTCTTCTTATACGAACTAACTTCATCGATGGCATTATCAATAAATACATTTAATATATTACATACATCCAATACCAAATTACTAGACATATTAGCAAAATCTTTAGAATGAATTTTTCTATCCATATTAATATCAAAACTGATATTCTTATTTCTCATCAGTAACAATTTTGAATATATAACTGCTCTTATACTGTCAATTGGTATTCTTTGAACTATATTATAGATACTACTATCGTCTTTTTCCTTATTATCAATAAGTTCATCTATATATTCCCTAGTTTTCTTATCTTTAACCATATTCCTTATAAGTAATAATTGATTTTTATTTTCATGATTTGATATTCTATATTGATTTAACATTTCCTCATATTCACTTAGATTTTCCAAAGACAAACTATATTTACCCTTAATATTCTCATATTTATTGGAAGTATTAAGTATTACTATTAAAACGAAAGTATATAAAAGAAACAGTAAAATAATTGTTATAAATAAGACTTTTTTATTTAAATAATACAAGAAATAGGCAGCATAAAACAATATATTTACAATTAAAAAGAAAAATACCACCACAATAGCTATATGCTGTTTAGATAAATAAACTGTAGAATTTGATATCAATTTATATACTTTTTTATTAATTTTCAAATTTGAAATACCAATCATAATTAATGGTATAACAATATTAGAAAATATTGTACCAATAACTGAATGATTCCATTCTACTAAATTAACATTTTGATTTACCAATAAATAAATGATCCCATATATAGCCTCAGAAATAATACAAACTATTTCTAAATATATAGCATTTATAAGTGAGAGTTTTATAGTGTTTTTAAATATTATAAATGACATTAAAAACAACAAAATCAAAATTACCATTTGCCTCAAAAATGGTGGAGCATACGCATATGAAACTGCAAATATAACTACTGAAAGAGTAAAATAAAATACATTTTTTGTATTAAACTTTAAACTATTGTTAATTTTGTTGTATATATGCATAATTGATAAAGTTATAAATACTGCAGATATAACATATGTTATAGTTTCTATCATGATACCAACTCCTTCTTATATTTATCACTGACTAAGTCAATTTCTTCACCATTATCGAAATGGATTATTCTCTTAGAAATAGCCTTTTTAGTTACTCTATTCATATTAACAATACAAGCACGATGACTTTGTTTAAAATAAGAGGGTAAGTATTCTTTCATCTTATCTAATGAGGTATATACTTCATGATCCTCATAATCAGTTTTAATTACTGTCTTTCTCCCATCTTTTGTTATATAAAGAATGTCCTTAGCTGGTATAGTATATTTATTTCCCATATCAGTGAATACAACTAAATCTTTATCTTCGATTAAATAAACTATAGAATCTTTGATAGCTAGTTTCATACTATCTTCACATCTATCATATTTTGATACAAACGTTAAAATATTTAATCTACCTTTATATATCTCATCCGCTGCTTCATGATGAGATGTTATAATTATGATTATACTTTCGCGGTCTTTATTTCTTATATACTTTGCAATGCTTATTCCTGATTCAGATGGCATATCTACATCTAAGATATATACAACACCTTTTTTATTAAGTGATACATACTCCTTAAATTTATTATCATAATCATCAAAAGTGATTACATTATATTTATAACTATAATCACACATAACTTCCGCGATATATCCTTTTACTTTCTTTAAAATTTCTTTTTCATCATCACATACGACAAATTCTAACATAAACAACTCCATTCTATAAATAATTTGCCCTATACTTACCATATAAATATAACATAAATGGTAAAATTTGGCAATTTAAAAGTTTAGTTTCCTAAACTTAAATTAAATTGTGTTTTTTAAGTACACTATATATGCACGAATAACTACGTTTTCCATAGAATTTGGCAAATTTTTTAATACTGGCATGTGATCTTTGATATAAATTTACTATTTGCATTTCCTCTTCTTCTGATATAGCGTTTATTGGTTTTCTATTTTTATTTCCATGCACTAGGGAAATAGTACCATCCAAAATTTCTTTTTTTAGTTTTAAAATATATTTAGGATGAAAATCGCTTAATTCAGCTATTTCCTTATAATTAAGTGTAGTTTTTCCATCCAATTTATCTTTGATTAATGTTATAGCTAAATCTCTATCACGTGCCATAAATATCACCAACTAAATTATAAGATAAAAGTAATTTTTTTGCAAGTTAACTATGAAAAAAAGACAATATTTTTACAATATTGTCTTAATTTCTTCATCATATATGGAATATAAGTATGTATTAACATGTTTTTTAGTCTTATTTTCTATATATTTTTTATAACCTGATAGTTGCTTAATATATTCTTCATCAGTAATGTTTTTAAGCTTATAATCATAGATGTCAATATGATCACCATATTCTATCATAAGGTCTATAATACCATGTTTATTTTCTAAATCATCTTTATATATAAACTCATACTCTTTATATATTTTAGAATCTTTTAATTCCAATTTATTAATAAAATTGATTATTTTATCTTTATATTTTGAATCAATTACAGGGTTATAAAAGTCTGTTACTTCAAATAAATAATGCATGTATGTACCAAATTCCATTTTAGATATTTCATCTTTATCACGTAATTTGTGAGTAGTTTTTGAAAAATGACTATCATTTATCAAACTATTATCAACTTCTAGATTATCTAAAACAATTTTATCATTTGTATTTTCTATATACTTTTTATAATTTAAATCTTTTATTTTATCGTAATCACTACATATATCAGTTTTATGATAATCAATATCTATAATATAATCCAAAAGTTTAGATTTAACTGAATTAATGATATCTAAAAATGAATTATATTTAAGTCTATCGTTATCAGAAACAATATTTCCCAAGTCATGTTCTTCATTATCTAAGCTAGTAACAATAATCATTTTTTCTCTTGCTCTAGTAAGTCCTACATATAAAAGTCTTATTTTTTCACTTATTTCATTCAACATATAATCATTTTTATGTAATTCTTTTAGTACTGTTTGACCTATTCCATCTTTATAATAAGGAGTAATTATACCATATTTATTAGAGTAAAGAATACTATCTTTAATTTCCTGTGTATTAAACTCTTTATGATAACCACTGAAATAGCATACATTAAACTCTAAACCTTTTGATTTATGAATATTCATTATCTTGACATTATTTCCCATCTTATTATTAACACTATATTTGATGTCGGTATCCATACTATCAATTAAATGTTTACCTAAATCATATGGCGTATATCCTAAATTAGATAGGGACTTAGCCAAACTTATTATGTAATTAATTCTCATAATACTTTTATTAATGTCACCTATTTTAATAGTATTTTCATAAATGTTAAACTTATCAATTATCATTTTAACAAGCATATCAGGTGATATCTCGTCTAAAATGACACTAATATCATATGCTTTTTGATATAGACTAGTATCTTTAAAAGTATTATTTTTAAATACATCAAAGATATAAGAATCATCATATTCAAATAAGTATGATCTAGAAATACTAGTAAAATAATATTTAAACTCAGTATCTAATTCATTATTATGTATTTTGATTATTAAATTAATTATATTTCTAATAACATACATATCTTTTTCTTCATTCATCTTTTCATCTTGATAAATCGCTAGGGGAATACCTAAATATTCAAATATTTTCTTATATGTATCGAATGCTGTACCTCTATCCATAATTATGCAAGCATCACTATATGTAAAATCTCTTAATACCCCATCATCTAAAATTTGATAATGGTTATTTATTTTATTTTTAATGTCATTTGCTATAATAAAGGCTTCTATTTCTTCTTTTGAATACTCACTATCATCTTCATAATTTAATATTTCAAGATTATAATTTTGATTATCCTTTTTCTTTTTAAAACCAAATATATTACCAAATATCATTCTATGACTTACTCTATATGCCGCATTTCCTATTTTATCATCCATTACATAGTCAAAAATATTATTTATATTTTTTAAAACTTCATCTCTAGATCTAAAATTATCTAATAAATCTATCTTATATCCACCATTATTATTACTATAATTATTATATTTATTTCTAAATATTTCAGGATTAGCGTTTCTAAATCTATATATAGATTGTTTTACATCACCAACCATATAGACATTATTATTTTCTATTAATGATACAAATAATTCCTGTAAATCATTAGTATCTTGATATTCATCAACCATTATCTCATTATAGTAATATTTTAATTCATCTCTAACTTCAGGATTATCCTTAACAACTTTTATAGCCATTTTTGATATATCAATAAATTCATAATTATCATATTCTTGTTTATATAAAGCTATTTTTTTATCCAACTCTTTTATTATTTTTATTATTACTTCTACATAATCCTTAGTTGATAATACATTTTCTTTTAATGTTGATAAATCATCCTCAACTAAAATAGTCATATTATCTAATTTCTTTTTTAAAGTAACTCTTAGTTTCTTTAATTCTTCTGGACTATTATTAGGTAGTTTTGGTATGCTTGAGTTTAATATAGCCTCAGCAATTTCTTCATATGTGGTACTACTTATAAGATTATCAAAAGAAGAAAATAACTTACTAGCGTAATTGCTATCATATCCTGCCATTTTATTTATGATTTCTATGATTTCTTCTTTTCGGTTAAATATCAATTTTGCATATTCTTGTATAACTTTTTCTATATTACTATCACTATAGTAATTATCAAAATAGTTGTCTAAGTATTCTAACTTATCATATTTTAAATCAAGTGATTTATTAATTGTTAATATAAATTTTTTTATATCATCATCATCTTTGACAGTAAATTTAGATATGAAATCTTCAAACTTCGTATCTCCATACATATTATCAAAAATTTCATCTATTATTTCCCTTCTTTTTATATCAATTATAGATGAATCTATTATACTTATATTAGGACTTATATTAAGTAAATAGTGATATTTTTTTACAATTGATAAAGCATAGCTATCAAATGTTGTAATATATGCTTGATCTATATAATCCAAAGCTTCTTCAATATTATTTTTTATTAATTCTTTTCTTATTTTATTTTTCATATTCAAAGCTGCTTCATTGGTAAATGTTAAAACAAGAAGCCTATTTATATCAATACCACTTTGAATTTTTCTAATAACACGAGCAGTTAAGACAGTAGTTTTACCTGAACCTGCACCTGCAGAAACTATAATATTGGTACCTTCTTTTGTTATAGCCTCTAATTGATTTTCAGTAGGATTATTCATCTATCTCACCCCCTAAAAATTCTAATTTTGTATCTTTTTTAATAGACACTTCATCTTTCCTTGTTTTATAGCAAATATCTTTAAATTTACAATATTCACATCCTAATAATTTATCATCATATCTTTTTGGATTTATATCAAATTTAGCATTTCCAATTCCATCTACTACAGTATCTATCCTCTTGTCAGTTAGTTCAATTAATTTTTTGATTTGGCTATCTGTTAAAACTTTAGAACGCGAGTCAAATCCACCATCTTTTTTAGCTCTTAATGATTTAATTACTGAACTTTCTTTATAAGTTATGTCAAATAATGATAAATTTTCTTCATTAGTAGTAGAATATCCTTCTAATTTTAAGTGTTCCCTTTTTAGTTCTTCTAAAGTTTTCTTAGAATCTCTTTTTGGATTTTTTAATAATATCTTTTGCAAATAAAATCCCGCGAATTCGACATTTTTTAAATTAGAATTGCTAGCTAAATATAAATAAACTGGTAACTGCATATGTAATCCATATGGGAAATATTCTAAATCTATGTCTGATTTACCTGTTTTATAGTCTATCAAAGCAACTACTGTTTTATTATCAAATTCTTTATACAATACTTTATCAATAAACCCTTTAAAAGTAACTTTTATATTTCCCTCTTTATTTATAACTATTCTATCTTCCATTAATACTTTATCAAGTTTACATAGTTTCATTTGTTCTTTAATCGTTTCCATAATAAATAATAGTTCTTCAGTTAATTTATCAACATAGAACTTTTCTTTATTTGATAACTGCCTATCTTTCAAATAATTTTTAACTTCTTTATACACATCAATATCTTTATATAAGCCTATTTCCAATATATGATGAAATAATGTGCCTATCATAGTATAAAATGTTTCTTCATATAAATCTAGTTTTAATATATCAGATAGATAGTATCTAAATGAACATTTATTATATAAATCCATACTAGAATACGACAAAGTTAAATTATTTCCCAAATAATCTTTTAATAAGTTTTTATCAATTCCTTTAAATTTATTGTCATAATTCATATACGGAATATCGTAATTACTATTCAAGATATTTAAGTTATCACTTTTAACTCCATATTTTATTAAATTATCAAGTTCACTAGTTAATCTTAATTTGTCATTTAAACTAGAGTAACTTTTATGAATATCTATTTTGCCATCTTCTACTTCATATAAACTAATTAAATTAGATGGATAATATACATTAGTATTATCCTTTTCTTTATATGTAATAGTTAAGTTTTTAATGTTATCAATACTTTTTATTGTTACATCTTTTTCTTTTCTATTTTTATCTATTGTTAACTCAATTGGTAATTCTTCTTTTAAATTGTCTGTTATATAATCCTCATCTTTATAAATTAAAGGAATACTACTCATATTAAATCCCAATAGAAATACATATTCATCTTTTATCTCATTATCTTTATAATCGATTATTTCTACAGCATTTTTATACTTAATATCATCTAGATATGTATGTTTTATATCATTTATAATGATATCTTTAAGATCATTAAAGTCATCTTGCATGCGATATTTGTTGCATATATTTACTAATTTACCATATATAGGGTTATCTTTATACTCTTCTATAGATTCAATGGCTTTTTCAATATTCGCGTCAAAGTTATTTAAAAATATTTTTACTATATTTGTACTATAAATAGAAACTTTTCTATCTATATTAATAGGAATATTATACATTTTAAAATATCTATCAATTGTTTCTATATAGTCATTACCTACATTAGCTAATTTTATTTTATTAATATCTACACCAGAATTTATAAGTTCACATATTTTATATGATATATATTCTACTTCTTCATCTAATGTATTAAATTTTAATACCTTATGTGGATATTTACTGTATTCTTTTTCTATTATTTTTATGTTAGATAAAGTGCTTACCATATTTTTTTGATAACTATTTAAATCATATTTATATATAACAATATCTTTATTTTTAATATATTCTTTAAATAAATTATCATATGTTAACAATTCTTTTTCAGCTAATTCATTTTTAATTTTTACCAATTTATTTAATTTTTCACTTGAATACTTCTTATTTTCAACATAATAAATATTATCTAGATATACTTTTGCTACTTCATATTTATACCCATACTTCTTCATCAAATATAAAATAGTTTTATAATCATAATCAAAATAATATTTTTTTATAAATTCAGACATTGTAATAAATGAAACAGGATATAAAATAGGTGTCTCATTAAACTTATCTAAAAGTCTTTTTTTATAAACATTTTCACATATAATTATTGTTTCTCTATTAATATCAAAGTTCATAATACCACCACTAATATTATATCAAATATATGTTCAATAAAAAAGAATAACTAAGTTATTCCATTAAATTATTAAATACTTTAGGTAATGGTAGTTCCAATCTTAAATGTTCATGTGTAATTGGATGATCAAATTCTAGAAGGTATGCGTGTAGGCAAAGTCTTCTCAATGGATTAGGTGCTTTACCATATTTTTTATCACCTATTATAGGGTATCCAATATGATTTAAACTAACTCTTATTTGATTTTTTCTACCCGTTAATATTTCTATATCAAGCAAATTATATTTACCATTAGTTTTAATTTTATGATAATTTGTAATAGATAATTTACCATTTGATTCATCAACATAAGTAAGTAAAGTTTTTGTTTCACTGAGTTTAACTTTTATAGTACCTTCTTTTTGCATACCATTCCCATAAGAAAGTGCATAATACTTACGTACTACTTTATCCCAATTATTTTGCAACAAATCTTTAACTTTCTCCGATTTTGCAAATAAGACAAGCCCTGATGTATCTTTATCCAGTCTATGAACAATAAATACTTTTTGATTTTTCTTTTTTATATACGTATAAACTTTATGGTATAAAGTATTATTCTTTTCTTTTTCAGTACCTATTGTAAGTAATCCAGATGGTTTATCTACTACTAAAATATGCTTATCTTCATATATTATATTTAATCTTTCTTTTTTATTCATAATACCACAACACTAATCTTTATATTTATTCATTATTTCATTTAATTCTACCATTCTAGTATCTAAATCTCTTGCTTTTACTGATATATCATATAATTCATCAGCTACTTCAGTAGGTATTTCTTCTCCAGGGAATTTGTATTGAATTTTGTGATCTAAGGCAGCCCAGAAATTCATAGCTAAAGTTCTTATTTGTATTTCTGCTGTTATATATTCAATACCTGTACTCAAATATATTGGTACCTCTACAATTAAATGATAACTTAAATATCCTGAATCCTTTGGATGAGTTATGTAATCTTTTCTTGATATAATTCTAAGTTGTTTTGAACTCTCTATTAATTTAACAACATCTTCCACCTCAGACAAGAAATTACATATTATTCTATATCCAACCATATCACGAATTTGCGTGAATAAATTATCATCAGTTAATTCATAACCCTTTTTTTCTAATTTATCATATGCACTTTTTAATGTTTTAATACGATGTTCAATATGATTAACTGGATTATAATTATTTTTATTTACATACTCTTTTATTAACGTATCAATATCATTACATAATACTTCCATAGCCATATTATACTTAAGCATTAAATTCATAATATCTCTCCTTTCTAGGTAAAAAAGAGGAGTATTAAACTCCCAACTCACAATAATTGTATTACAATTAATTATAATTGTCAAATTACTTAATTATATTATTTATAGCTTTCATTACACCTAATTTACCATATTCATAAGTAAGGGATCCTTGTTGATATGCAATATATGGTGGTCTCATTGGGCCGTCACATGAAAGTTCTATTGAGGAACCTTGTGTGAAAGCACCTGAAGCCATAATTACATCATCATCATATCCTGGCATTGGTGCGGGTATTGGCATTGCATCACTATCTATTGGACTATATGCTTGTATACCTTGTGTATATTTAACTAGTAATTCCGGATCTTCAAAAATAATATTTTGGACTATATCTGCCCTTGTCCCATTATATTTTGGTTCTACTTTATAGCCTAGATCTTCCATTACTTTGCTTGTTAATATAGCTGTTTTTAAAGCACTTCCTACTACAGAAGGAGCCATAAATAATCCTTGTAATATTGACTTATTTATACCCAATGTAGGACCTACTTCTCTTCCTTCTCCTGGTAGTGTTAGTCTTTCTGCACATAATTCTATTAAATCATGTCTTCCAACAATATAAGCTCCATTAGGGGCAATACCACCACCTAAATTTTTAATTAATGAACCTACCATTATATCTGCACCTACACCAGTAGGTGTATTCTTTTCTACTAACTCACAATAACAATTATCTACCATAATTATTACCTTTTTATCTATGTTTTTGATAAATTTAACTACCTTTTCTATTTTATCCATAGTTAAACTTTTTCTAGTAGAATAACCCTTGCTTCTTTGAATTTCTATTACTTTTATTTTTTCACTTTTTAATGTTTTTTCTATTAATTCATAGTCAAAATCATTATCTTTTAAATCAATTTGTTTATATTTTATACCAAAAGCCGCTAAAGAGCTATCATTATCTCTTATGCCTATTACTTCATCTAATGTATCATATGGCTTACCACTTATACTTAATAATGTATCATTTGGTCTAAGTAAACCAAATAGACATACTGTTAAAGCATGTGATCCTGATATAAATTGACTTCTTACTAGGGCATCTTCTGCATCTAGGACCTCTGCGAATACTTTTTCTATAGTATCTCTACCTAAATCGTTATATCCATACCCAGTAGTACTATTAAAATGGTTTTCACTAATATGATTGTCTACAAATGCTTTTAGTACTTTTTCACTGTTATATAGACATAATTCATCTATTTTTTTAAATTCATCCTTTAATTCCAATTCTGCTTTTTCTACTAACTCAACTACTTTTTTATTCATATTACCTCGCCACCATCTACTCTTATAATACTATCATTAACATAACTTGCTTCATCACTTGCTAAAAAGCTTACTACATTTGCTATTTCTTCAGGTTCAGCAAATCTACCAAGTTTAATATATTTTGTTGTATTATCGATAAATTCTTTATCTAGTTCTTTATTCATACTAGTATTAACCCATCCTGGACATACTGCATTTACTTTAATATAAGGAGCATATTGTGTAGCTAAATTATGGGTCAAAGATATAATGCCTGCCTTTGATGCATCATAATCTAAACTTTCTGGATATGTTGTATTTAATCCATTAGTTGAAGAGATATTAATTATACTACCTTGCTTATCCTTCATCATATAATTTCCTACATATTTTGATACTAAAAATGTACCTATTAAATTAACATCTAAAATTTTTCTAAAATGTTCAGGAGTTTTATCTTCAAATGTAGTATCTATTGCAATACCTGCATTATTAACTAAAACATCAATATGGTTATATTCTCTTATAATTGTTTCCACCATATCTTTTACTTCTAATTCATTTGCTATATCACATTTAATGATAATACCTTTACTATATTTTAATACTTCATTTAAAGTATCTTTGGCACCTTCTAAATCACTATTATAATTAACTACTACACTATATCCTTTCTTAGCAAAAGATATAGCAATAGCTCTACCTATTCCTTTAGATGATCCTGTTATTAATGCAACTTTATTCATAAATACCTCCATATACTAAAAAACTCTAAATCGAGTTTATCTAGTTTTATTTTGTATAGTTATATTTTCAATGTCATAATTAGGTAAATATGGGTTTTTAGCAACTACCCTACCTTCTTCCCCTTGATATACAACAGATGATAATCTAGGTTTTGATGTTTGTACTATATGTTCTTGAGTTGTTTTTATTAGCTCTAAATTAGGTTTTGATACACTAATTTTATTAACAAGCATTGGATTTAAATTCACTTTAACCATTCTATCACCTCACCACGCATAAATATTTTACCACATTTATATTTTTTTTCAACTTTTGTTATAAACTTTTTTATTTATATAAGAAATAAATATGATTAAATATGCTGAAGTAAGTAAATAACCACCTATTACATCTGATGGATAATGAACTCCTAAATATAGTCTAGTATAGCCTACTATTAATATTAATAATGATATTAATATCGTATATAAAATCTTGTATTTTTTATTAAGATTACTTTTCCATATTAAGAATAT
The DNA here is from genome assembly GCA_017484205.1 of Bacilli bacterium. GTDB lineage: Bacteria > Bacillota_I > Bacilli_A > RF39 > UBA660 > RGIG9169. The sequence continues at coordinate 70,351 of JAFUTO010000010.1, forward strand.
AATAAATCCATACACTCCAATTGATAACATGGAATGACCACTAGGGAAACTAAAACCATCTTTTTCTATAAGCATATCTAATGGTCTAGGTCTTCTTACAATATATTTAATACCCTTATTAAGTATAGCTATATTAACTAAATTTAATACCATCATATAGCCATCTTTCTTTTGATTTAGGAAATACAATATAGTCGCGATTACTACTACCAAAGCAGCTACAAAGTACTTATCTCCTAATAATGTAATTGTTTTAATTAGTTTTATATTACCTTCAGTAGGATTTCTAAAACTTCTTATAAAGTTAATAATTGCATTATCAATAAACAATTCTCTTCCCATCAAAACACTTATAAGTATTATTAAAAATAAAGTTATCAGTATACCACACAAAATCCACTTCTTTTTCATACTACTCTCCTAACCTTTATAATTATATCATATTTATTAACTATGTCTATTATTCTTTTTATTTATTTTCAAAAAAAAGAATTAATCTTTTAATTCTTTGATTAATTCTTCTTTAGTCATTTTAGTATAACCTTTTATTTTCTTTTCTTTTGCCATTTCTTTTAAATCTTCTAAATCAAGATCTTCTAAAGATACTTCTTTTACTTCTTCTGGTAATTTACCATGTTCAACTAAATAATCAATTTCTTCTTTAGTAAGAGTTTCTTTAGTAATTAATGTATTAGCTATTAAACTTAATAAATCAGTATTTTCCTTTAATATCTTATGAGCTTTCTTATAACATTTATCAATTATTTTTCTTATTTCTTGATCTATTTCGAAAGCAACTTGACTAGAGAAATTTTTACTCTTATTATAATCTCTACCTAAGAATACGCTACCATCATTACTTTCATATTGAACAGGACCTAAATCACTCATACCATATTCGGTAACCATTGCTCTGGCAATCTTAGTAGCTTGTTCAAAATCATTTTGAGCTCCTGTTGTTACTTCACCAAATGTTAATTCTTCAGCAACACGTCCACCAAGTAATCCTGTTATTCTTTCAAGTAATTCATTTTCAGTAGCAGTAAATCTCTCTTCTTTAGGAAGCATTAAATTATAGCCACCAGCTTGACCTCTAGGGATAATAGTTATTTTTTGTACCACATTAGCATGAGATAATTTAATTCCTATAACAGCATGACCTGCTTCATGATAAGCAACTAACTTTTTATCATTTTCAGTATATTTCTTAGTAACTTTAGCTGGTCCCATTAAAACACGATCGTGTGCTTCATCAATTTCAGCCATTGTTATTAATTTTTTACCTCTTCTAACTGTAAGTAATGCAGCTTCATTTAGTAAGTTTTCTAAATCGGCTCCACTGAAACCTACACTTCTAGTGGCTATATTAGAAAGTGAAACAGATGATGCGAATTTCTTACCTTTTGCGTGTACTTTCAATATTTCTTCTCTACCTTTTGCATCTGGTAAGTTAACTTGAACTTGTCTATCAAAACGTCCTGGACGAAGTAATGCTGGATCAAGTACATCTGGTCTATTTGTTGCTGCAATGATGATAATTCCTTCATTAGCACCAAAACCATCCATTTCTGTTAATAATTGGTTTAGTGTTTGTTCTCTTTCATCATGTCCACCGCCTAAACCTGTACCTCTTTGTCTACCAACAGCATCTATCTCCTCAATGAATATTAAACATGGAGCACTTTGTTTAGCTTGTTTAAACATATCTCTAACTCTTGAAGCACCTACACCTACAAATAATTCAACAAATTCAGAACCACTTATAAAATAGAAAGGTACATTTGCTTCACCAGCTACTGCTCTTGCAAGTAATGTTTTTCCTGTTCCTGGAGGACCTACTAACAATACACCTTTTGGTATTCTAGCACCCATCTTTTGAAAACGAGATGGGTCTTTTAAGAAATCAATAAGTTCTGCAACTTCTTCTTTCTCTTCAGTTAAACCTGCAACATCATTAAATGTAACTCTATTTTGATTATTTGATAAATGCGCACGGCTTCTACCAAAATCCATAGATTTATTAGCAGCACCTGATTGTCTTGTTAAAATAAACCAAGCTCCACCTAATAAAATAGCTAATGTAGCAATATTGATTATATAACCAAATATAGCACTTGCATTTGGATCTTCCTTAGTAATCAATTTATAATTATATTCTTCTTGTAATGATAATAGTTTTGCAACTACTTCATCTGATAATGGAACGGATACACTAAAAGTTTCATTTGCTGCATATCCTTTTTGAGTTCCTGTAATCTTATATATACCAGCATTGTCGTTAGGTGTTATAGTAATTTTATCTACTACACCTGAATTTATATTCGTGATAAGTTCATCATAAGTTAAAACATTTACCTTACGATCAAATATATCTGCGAATAAAAATACTGACGCAACTACTACCAATATAATTAAATATGGAATTAAGGTTTTTCTAATTGAATTTTTATTCATTTTTTGCCTCCTTTAATAATACTTAAGTATTATATCATACTTTTCATCATTTTGTTTATTATATTTTGTTTTTTTTATTCCAGGAATCCATAATATATTATTATCACTATCAGTAACTATTGGCCATGTATTCCTATCCACCATAGGAATTTTTGCATTTATAAATATCTCTTTTACCTTTTTATGACCTTTCATATTCATAACAGTTATAATGTCTCCTTCTTGTTTTGTTCTTATAATTATTGGTAATTTTATATCTTTTGTTGATAATCTACATACATAGTTACTATTAGATTCTTCTCTTTCTACTTTTTCGATAGTTTTTCCATTTGGCAATACTATTTTTTTATCAAATAGATAACTATAATTATCTTTTTCTTTATTATCTATGATATAAAATTCATTATAACTTTTTATAGCTACTTTATTTTTTGGTAAATTTATTTTACTATTTGATTTATTACTTAATATAAGGTTATGTATATCGGATACATTTTTATCATCAACACAAACTATATCATCATTATATATAGTGCTCAAGATAAAATTAATTATCCTTACTCTAATTATTTCATCATATTTAATAAATTTACTAATATTTAATGTGTTATTTACATAAACTTTTTTTAATGCTTTTTTTGCTTCTTCATCCACGAAATTATTATATTTTATAAGCAAATTACTATATTTTAAGAACTTTAAATGTACATTTTCATCTTCTTCTTTTAACTTAGGAAGTATATATTTACGATATCTATTTCGTGTATGAATATCTAAATCATTTGTATAATCATTAACATATGGAACTTTATTAAGTTTATTATATTTAATAATATCTTCTTTAGTTACCGTTATTAATGGTCTTAAAATAGAATAATTATCATTTTTTAATATTTGTTCAAATCCACTATATCCCTTTAGACTTGCCCCACGAACCATACGCATTAAAATTGTTTCCATAAGGTCATCACCATGATGTGCAGTTAAAAGATAATTCGCTTTATATTTTTTTTGAAGTTTATCGAAAAATTCATATCTTTTATCTCTTGCTTCGCTTTCAAAATTATCCTTCTCATATTTTTCTATCTTCATTGTTTCAAATATTAAATTATTTTTCTTAGAATATTCTTCTACAAATATTAACTCTTGATCACTTTCTTCGCGAACATTATGATGTACATGAGCAACAATAATATTTATATTTACTTTTTCACGATATTTTATTATCAAATCTAATAAACACATAGAATCAGGTCCACCTGATATAGCTAATATCAAAGTATCATCTTTTCTTATATTTTCATTTATAAATTTGTGTACTTCATTAAATTTATCAGGCATATTATCACCTACCATTCTATTTTACTTTTATTTTCATTTTCTAGTATTGCATTTATTTTTGAAAAAGGTTTACTACCAAAAAAACCTCTTGATGCTGATAAAGGAGATGGATGAACACTTTCTATTACATAGTGATTACCAATAAGTTCACGTTTAGTTCTTGCATAACTTCCCCAAAGAACAAAGATTACTTTTTCATCCTTTGCTGCTATTTTCTTTATTATTTCATCAGTAAATATTTCCCAACCCTTATTTTTATGTGATAATGGTGTATCCTTTTCAACAGACATTATTGTATTAAGCATAAGTATTCCTTGTTTTGCCCAATCATCTAACTCTGTATTAGTCCTTTTAATACCTAAATCATTATATAATTCTTTAAATATATTTAACAATGACGGAGGACATTTAACTCCCTTACATACAGAAAAACATAAGCCATTAGCTTCATTTTCACCATGATATGGATCTTGACCTAATATAACTACTTTAACATCTTTATATGGTGTTAATCTTAAAGCTCTAAATATATTTTCTTTTGCTGGATAACATATTCTTTTATCATATTCACTGTTAACAAAGTTTAATAACTCTTCAAAATATGGTTTTGAATATTCATCCTTTAATATTTCATCCCAATCATTTCCTATCATACTTCACCAATTCATTTGCTATATCTACAAAAACATTAATAGGTATATTTTCAGCTCTTGTAGATAAATCAAAATTACTTCTTTCTAATACTTTTTCTACTATATCTAAATTATATTCTTTTAAATTATTACGTATTGTTTTCCTTTTTTGTTTAAAACTATCACGGACTAATTTAAAAAAATAATCTTTATCTTCTAATTCATATATTACATCTTTCTTATCTAAAGATAGAACAATGCTATCAACATTTGGCATTGGCATAAATACATTTCTACTAACATCTAGTACTTTTTTAACGTCGTAATAATAATTTATAAAAATAGATAATGAGTTATAATCTTTAGTACCAGGCATAGCTTTAAATCTATCACCTACTTCTTTTTGAACCATAACAACTATTCTATCTACATTTATATTGTCTTCTATAAGCTTAACTATTATTGGTGTAGTAACATAATATGGTAAATTAGCTACTACATATAGTTTAGAGTACCTATATTTATTTATATCATCTTTCACATTCCTTTTTAGAAAATCATCAAATATTATTTCTACATTATTACTATCCTTTAAATTAGATTTTAATATATTTTCTAATGTTTTATCAATTTCATAGCAAACCACATTTTTACTCACTTGACTTAATTTATATGTTAATGCTCCCGCACCTGGACCTATTTCAATAACTAAAGTATCACTATCTATATTTGCTTTATTTATAATACTATTTATTGTATTTTCATCAACTATAAAATTTTGACCAAACTTTTTCTTAAAATTGAAATTGTTTGATTCTAATACTTCTTTTGTTCCTTTTGGTGAATAATTCATACAATTCCTCCAAACTACTGATATTATAACTTTATACCATATATTTCACAAGCATTTTTTGTAGTAACTTCATAAACTTTTTCTACACTTATACCCTTTAATTCGGCAATCTTTTTAGCAACTAGTGTAATATTATATGGTTCATTTTGCATACCTCTATAAGGTTCTGGAGTTAGATATGGGCTATCAGTTTCTAACACTAGATTTTCTATATCTATATTTTCAACTACTTCTACTAATTTCTTGCCATTTTTGAATGTTAAAACTCCACCTATTCCTAATTTACAACCTAATTCTACAAATTTATATGCCATCTCTAAACTATAACTATAACAATGCATTATTATTTTTAAATCACTATATTTTTTTAATATATCATATGTATCACTAGCTGCATCTCTACTATGTATAACTACTGGCATATTATACTTCCTAGCAAGTTCAAGTTGTTTTATAAATAGGTCTTGTTGCTTTATTTTATCACCATCGTGGTAATAATCCAACCCTATTTCGCCTATTCCTACAATTTTCTTATTAGAAATATTATCCTCTAAATAAGCAAATGATGATTCATCTACATTATATATTTCATCAGGATGAAAGCCTATTGTTCCATATATGTTAGAATATTTACTTACAAGTTCTAATGTTGACTCATTATCTTCCATTGAAGCGCCACTACAAACTATAATATCATTTTCCATATGTTTTATTATTTCATCTAAATTTGCATATTCCTTTTTAGATAAATGACAATGTGTATCTATTTTCATAAGTATCACCAAAAAAATTATACCATTTATCTGATATAATTTCTATTAGTTATATAGTTTTACCATTAATTATCCATGTATTTCCCGAAAAAGTTACTTATTATATCAACCAGTCTTATATCATTATCTGTTATAACATCTTTATCAAATGTCATAACAGATCCAATAATATTACCATTAGATACTATGGGAGTTAAATAATAATTAACATTGTAAAACAAACCATCTACTATTTCTAAGTTAGACTGATTTCTTAAAGACGTCCTTAAATTCATCATTTCCATAATACTTTTACTTATCTTTTTATTTATAAATTTTTCTTTTTCACTTCCTACATAAGCGATTATAGAATTATTATCACTTACTAATATATTTTTATTTAATGTTTTTTGTACACTATCCAAAAGATTCTGCGCAATTCCGTTCATATTCTTCATAAAAGAAAACTTCTTTAATATAATCGAATCATCATCTAAAAAGAGTTCTAAATTATCTTCGTCTAATATTCTTAAAGCATTTCTTATCTCCTTTGGAATAACGATTCTTCCTAATTTATCTATTTTTCTTACAATTCCTGTTGACCTCATACAACCACTCCTATCAATATTTTGTTTATTTTTTTAGTATTTATACTTTTTCATTTATATGTTATAATATTTTAATAGTAGAAGGGATTGGTAATATGCAAAATGTACTAGTATTTGGACATAAAAAACCTGATACTGATGCAGTTACTTCTGCAATTGCACTAGCTGAATTAAAAAATAAACTTGGAATTAAAGCTAAGCCTTATGTATTGGGAAATATTAATAATGAAACTAAATTTGTCTTAGATTATTTTAAAATGAAAGAACCTAAATATCTAAATGATGTTAAAGTTCAAATTAAAGATTTAAATTATGCACATGATGTAGTTGCAGAAAAGAATATATCTATATATCAAGCATACGAATTTATGAGTGATGAAACTATAAGTACATTACCAATTGTTGATAATAAAAAATTTATTGGTGCAGTTTCAATGAAAGAAATTGCTAATTACTTAGTTGATAGTGAGCAAGACAAAATAAATACTTCATATGACAATATTCTTAATTGTTTAAATGGGGAAAAAGTATTACAATTTGATAATGATATTAAAGGTAATGTTATATTCGCGGCTTTCAAATCTACAACTTTTATTGAAACGATTAAACTTGATAAAGATACTATTCTTGTTTTAGGAGATAGACATAGTATCATAGAATACGCGGTTGAAAAAGGTGTTAAACTTATTATTATTACTGGAAACGGAAAAATTAAAGATGAACATTTAGAAATTGCCAAAAAGAATAATGTAAATATAATTAAAACACCTTACTTATCTTATAAAACAACTCGTTTATTACCTTTAACAAATTATGTTGATAATGTTATTAATAAAAATATAATAACAGTAAATGAATATGACTATGTTGATGATTTTATAAATATAATGAATAAAAGTAAAAGATCTAATTATCCTGTAATAAATAAAAATGGAGAATGTTTAGGTCTAATCAAATATTCTAATATTAATGAAATGAGCAAAAAACAGGTTATATTAGTTGACCATAATGAATATGAACAAAGTGTTGATGGGTTAGAAGAAGCTGACATAATTGAGGTAGTAGACCACCATAAAATAGGTTCTGCATCCACATCATATCCTATTAATTTCAGAAATATGCCTGTTGGTAGTACAAATACAATTGTATTCAAAATGTATAACGAAAATGGAATTGATATTGATAAAGATATTGCAGGAATTATGTTAGCAGGTATTATTTCTGATACATTGTTATTTAAATCACCAACTACTACTTTTGATGATATTAAAGCAGTTGAAAGTTTAGCAGAAATATGTGATATTGATTATAAAGAATTTGCTTCTAAAATGTTTGAAGCTGGTAGTGCTTTAGCAGGTAAAAGTATTGAAGAAATTATTTTTGGAGATTTCAAAAACTTTAATGTTGATAATAAAAAGGTTGGTATATCTCAGGTTACTACTACTAATGCTAAAGAAGTATTGAATAACATAGTAGAGTATGAGAAAACTATCGATAATCTTGCTAAAATTAATGATTATTATGTATTAGCGTTATTTGTTACTGATATAATAAATGAAGGTTCATATATTATTTACTCTAATAATTCCAAAGAAATAATTGAACAAAGTTTTAATATCAGTAATTTAAAACAAGGTTATTATGTAGAAAATGTTGTTTCAAGAAAGAAACAAATAATACCTAATATTGTAGAATATATAGAAAAAAAATAGTTTATGTATCCATAAACTATTTTTATATAACTACATATTTAATTATAGTATCCGCAATACCAAAATATGTAAATTACTTTTTATATGTTTTTGTTAATTGTTTTATCCTATCTTCTATATTGTTTTGTTCTAATTTTAAAACATTACTTTCTTCCTTCGTATCATATATATCCTTTAAAACATACGATGCAAGCAAAAGACAAGTGATAATAGTTGTTGGCTTGTTTACATCACTATTGTATAAAAAAGCACCTAAAACTGGTATTAACGGTAAAGTTAAACTACTATATATATTATCTGATTTAATTTGTTTTAATTTTTCCTTTATTTCAATTAAATTTGTCTCTAAATTAGATAATTCAACAATTTCATCTATGTTTTTAGGAATATTACCATTTTCAAATTCATTATAGTAAAATTCTAAAAAACTGCGATAATTAACTTTTTCCTTTAATAATTCCATACATAAAACCTCACTTAAATAATTGAAAATATTATATCATATTTTCAGCTTTTTTACTTAAATATTTTTTTATCGCATTAGTATTTATATTACAAGCTTTCATCTATTTTTTCATGCAATCTTTTATGATATCTAACATATCAATTAAATAATATATAAAATGTTTATCTAATTTAACTGTATCTAAAGTAATGATAAGTTTTTGTAATTTCATAGAAAGCCTAAACATTTTTGATAGAGAATATAAATCAATAAATAACTTTTCTCCATCAATTTTTGCTGTTAAATCCTTAGGTAGCAATATTTCTATTGAATTTTTTGTTTGCTTAATTTCCTTGATCCCTAACTCAGATGCTTTCTTCTCAAACCATGTTTCATACATATAGATTAAGATGCTATCAGGTAATGTTCCAAACCTATCTTCTAAATTTACTCTTGTCTTTTCTAAATCTTCTAAGTTATTAATATTATTTATATCTTTATGAATTTGAATTTTTAATTCATCTTCACTAACATAGTTATCAGATATATTTGTCTCTACTTCAACTAATGGCTCAGTAGAATTTACTTTTTCAGCTAATATATCATCAAGATTAGGTTCTTCAGCTACGCCTCTTTTAATTGCATCATCAAGCATTTTCATAAACAACTCAATACCTACACTATCAATGTACCCAGATTGTTCACTACCCAAAAGATTACCAGCGCCTCTTATAGATAAATCACGCATGGCTATTGAAAATCCACTACCTAATTCAGTAAATTCTTTAATTACTTTTAGTCTTTTTGTTGCCTGCTCTGTTAATATTTTCCCTCTATCATACATTAAATAACAATAGGCAATTTTATCACTTCTACCAACTCTACCTCTTATCTGGTATAGTTGTGATAATCCAAAAGAGTCAGCTCCCATTATTATTAATGTATTTACATTAGGTATATCAATTCCTGTTTCTATTATTGTCGTACATAACAAAACATCATATTCATGATTAATGAAACTAAACATTTTACTTTCTAATTCATTTTTATTCATTTGGCCATGTGCCATTACTATTTTTGCCTCTGGAACTAAATTAGATAATTCATGATATTTTGCATCCATATGTTCAACACTATTATACAAAATAAATACTTGACCACCACGCGCTAATTCCTTATATATTGCGTCTTTTAAAACCGTATTATTATTTTCCAAGACATAAGTTTGAACAGGATATCTATTTTGAGGTGGAGTTTCTAGTAATGATAAACTTCGCAAACCTGACATTGACATTTGTAATGTTCTAGGTATTGGTGTTGCTGATAATGTTAAAACATCAATGTTATTCTTATATTCCTTTATTTTTTCTTTATGCTTAACCCCAAATCTTTGCTCTTCATCTATTACTAATAATCCTAAACTTTTAAATTTTACATCATCACTTAATAGGCGATGAGTACCTATAATTAAATCTATGTTACCTTTCTCTAAATCATCTATAGTTTTCTTTACTTTTGCAGGAGTTACAAACCTATTTAAAATTGCTATATTAACAGGAAATGAACTAAATCTAGAAATAGCATTTTGATAATGCTGTTCTGATAATATTGTCGTTGGACACAATATTGCAGTTTGCTTACCTGACATAATAGCTTTAAATATAGCCCTAAAAGCAATTTCTGTTTTGCCGAATCCTACATCACCGCATATTAATCTATCCATTGGATGATTACTTTCCATATCCTTTTTTACTTCATCCGTTACACGAATTTGGTCAATAGTTGGAACATAAACAAAATCTTTTTCAAATTCTATTTGTTCTTCACCATCTTTTTGGAATGCATATCCTATTTTCTTTTCTCTTTCAGCATATAATTTTAAAAGTTCATTTGCTATATTTTGAGCTCTTTTTCTAACTTGTAATTTAGTTTTAGCCCATTCAACACCACCTAATTTACTTAATTTAGGAATTAGTTCTTGATTAGATGAGTATTTAGTTATGTTATCTATTTTTTCAACAGGTATATATAATTTATCACCGTCTCTATACTCAATCATTAAATAATCTTTTTTTAAACCATTTTTTGTGAGTACTTTGATACCTAAATACTTACCAATACCATGAATTTGGTGCACTACATAGTCACCTTCATTAAGCTTTGTAATATCACGAATTTTAGTACCTATTTTAAACTTTGTATTATAAACATTATCTCTATCAACTCTATTAAATAATTCATTGTCTGAAATAACAACCATCTTATTATAAATAAATCCAGAGTTAATTTTTTTTATGATTACATTTATTTTTCCAAAAACAAGATTATCAATATTTGTAAGTATTATATCTTTATCTAAATCTAAAATTTTATTAGCTTGATATCTATTATTCGCGCATACAATAACTATCTTATTAGTTTTATTATAATCCTTAAGTCTTCTAATTATTGCCTCAGTATCTCCCTTAAACGGTTCAATATCTTGGCATTTATATACTTGATGTTGATTTAGTTCCTCATCAAACTCCTCAAAATAATATGGGTCCACATTAAAATCATTTAAACTAAACATATACTTAGTATCTTTATCTATTTCTTTAGAAATACTATAATCAAACATCTCTTGTTTTAATAAATCATAACTAACTTTTATATCATGATAATTATTAAATATAATAGTCGGGTTATTCAAATATGAAGTAATATTTGATACTTCAATATATTTAGGCATTTCATAATATTCTATTTCTTCTTTAGTATCAGAGACAATTAATTCTGTATTTGGTTGAACTACTATTTCATCAATATTCTCAATAGTTAACTGTGTATTTACATCAAAAAGTCTTATAGAATCTATTTCATCTCCCCAAAATTCTATTCTTATAGGATTATCCATACCTATTGGAAAAAGATCTACTACATATCCTCTTATAGACATATCCCCTGTGGTGTTAGTTATTGTTTCTCTTCTATAACCTATCTCATACAACTTTTCTGAAAGTTTAGATATGTCATATTGCATGCCCTTATTTAGTTTAATAAAACTTTTATCATATATTTTTTTTGATGGTAAATATCTTAAATATCCCATTAAATTTGTAATAACAATTGATATTTTATTATTTAATAATTGATTCAATGTTTCAAGACGATTAGTTTTAAGTTCAGGACTTGCTGCCAAGGCTACACTCGTTAAAAAATCATCCATTGGAAATAAATATGTATCTTTATAATGCTTATTTATACTTTTGTATAATGTATTTGCTTCATATAGTGTACTAGTAACCAATAATATAGATTTATTACTTTTTTTAATTAAACCAAGCAAAAATAGTGACTTTAACTCATTATTAAGGCCACTTATATATTTGATGTCATAACTAAAATTTAATAAATCTATATAATTATCCATATTCACCACCTAGAAAAGTGATAGATTAACTACCACTATTATATTTACTCATTAATTTATCAAATGTCATATTAGAAAAATCAAATATTGCATCTAAAGCTTTAGAAATAGAAATATCTATTACTTCTTTTTCTTCTTTACTAAAATGACCTAATACATAATCTTTAGTATCAATTAATTTGTTATTAGCAATTCCAATCTTTAATCTTTTGAAATTAGATGTTCCTAAATGAAGTTCAATATTTTTAAGTCCGTTATGACCACCTGAACTACCACTTGGTTTCAGTTTAACTTTACCTGTTGGCATATCTAAATCATCACTTATTATCAATATATCTTCAATACTAATTTTAAAATAATTTACAAATTCTGATACTACTTCACCAGATAAATTCATATATTTTTGAGGACAAAGAAACATATATTTTTCATTATTTATAATGGTTTCACCATAATTACCATTAAACTTGGTTTTATTCAAAGAAAAACTATATTTTTTCATACATTTTTCTATTGTCATAAATCCTATATTATGGCGAGTATTTTCATATTCCTTGCCGGGATTTCCTAAACCAACTATTAGTTTCACACTATCACCTCAATTCACTTTATCAGAAAAATACTTTTCTATTTCTTCTGTATACTTATTATCATCATCATACACATATAAAGGTTCTAATATTTTTAATCCTGGTTTGCCGTTTAGTGTACCTTCAATTAACACTATATTGGCATCCTCTTTATGTTTTGGATACACAAATTGAATTTTTTTAGGTTCTATATTGTTTTGTCTCATAATTGACAATATATCGACAAGTCTTTCAGGTCTATGAACAAGCGCTAATGTACCATTTGTTTTAAGAAGTGTTCTACTTATTTTTATTAGATTTTCTAAAGTTAAAGCAACTTCGTGTCTAGCAAGTGTCTTATATTCTGAATCATTTATATGACTATTACTTGTCACCTTAAAATATGGAGGGTTACATGTAATTATATCATATTTCTGAGAATTTGATTTATCATAATACTTATTTATATCAGCATTAATTATTTTAATCCTATCATCTAAATTATTTATTTTTACTGATTCTTTTGCCATTTCAGCTACTTCTTTTTGAATCTCTATACCTGTAATATTAGCATTAGTATATCTTGATAAAATTAAAGGTATAGGTGCATTACCTGTACCTATATCTAGTATTTCCTTAGTATTCTTATTTATTGTAACGAAGTTAGGTAATAAAATAGAATCTAATGAAAACTTAAACATTGATGGATCTTGAACAATGTACATATCTTTATATCCTAAAAGATAATTAGTCATCTTCATTCTTTACTACCTCTACTATTCCTACATCAGGAATTTCTACTTTATATGTTTGCCTTAATATATTAACTGATATTACTTTTCCTGTTCCTTCTTTAGTTGTAACGCGAGAACCAATTGTAGGCAAATTAAACTTGTAAGATGAATATGTATCATCTTCATATTTTAAACAGCAAAGTAAACGACCACACGCTCCATTTATTTTAGTTGGATTCAATGATAAATTTTGATTTTTTGCCATATTTATAGATACAGCATCTAGATCAGTTAAAAAACGTGAACAACAAAGTTTTTGACCACATATTCCACAGCCACCTATTTCCTTAGCGCGGTCTCTTACACCAACTTGTCTTAATTCAATACGAGTTTTATATAAAGAAGCTAATTCCTTTACTAAATTTCTAAAATCTATACGATTATCAGATATAAATCTAAATACTAATTGATTTCTATCAAAAGTATAAGTAGCTTCTATTACTTGCATATTTAATTTATATTTTTCTACTAAACTTTTGCATGCATTCAAAGCTTCTTTGGCATCTTCTATATTTTTCAAATGTTTATGATAATCATTTTTAGTTGCTATTCTTATAACTTTTTTTAAATCTCTATTAAAATTTTTAGATGGTAAACTTTTATTTTCTTCCACAACTGTACCAAATTGAGTTCCTTGTTCTGTCTCTACTATTACAGTTATTCCTGATTTAAGTTTATACTTCCCCGGTGCAAAATAATATACTTTTCCACCTTTTTTAAAACTTATACCTACAACTTCTATCATTTTACACCCTCCATTTCTATTAACAAATTATCTAAATTCAATGATAAGTTAATATTTACTTTATTTTTATCTGATGCTTTTATTATTAAATTAATTTTACTATATAATTTATCTAAAGAATTTTTATTAGCGGTATTTTTAATAGAATCAATATAGTCATCATAAAATTCTAAAGTTCTGTTTAACTTATAATTAATAACATCTTTATAATATAAAACAAGCATTGTATATCCTAACACATTACTTTTTTTATCATTAAATATTTCAAACCACAACTTTGATGTATGAGCAAAGGTGTCAATTCCATGGTTTTCGTAATAATTTACAAAATTTATTATACCATCAATTGAACAATTTGAATCATCTTGATTAATAAATTCTTGATATTCAGCATCATCTGTATATAATACTTGTCCAATCTTTTCTTTAATACTAATATTTTCTATAGAATTTGGTAATAAAGTTAAAACCTGGCATCTTGATATTATAGTAGATATTACATTATTTATATTTTTCGTTAATAAAATAGCTATAATATTACTTTCTGGTTCTTCTAAGAATTTTAAAATTGAGTTTGCAGCTGAAGGATGTAAATCTTCAGCATACTTTATAATATAAACTTTCTTATTATTATACAAAGATGTTGTTGTAAATTCCTTTTGTAAATCAAGTAATTGATCCTTTTTGATAACCATTCCATCCGGTTCTATTAATACTATATCAGGAAAACTTTTATCGTCAATACTTTTACATAAGTTACAATTAGAACAAGAATTATTAACTAGTTTTTTTTCTGGGCATAATACACTTTTTATAAAACTATAAATAAAAGGAAAACTATTATAATTAGATAATACATCAAATAGATATGCATGACTTACTTTATCATTTATTATCTCATTTGATAATATGTCATATACAATCGGTTGTTTTTTTTGATAATCACCTAACATGTAAATCTTCCTTTCTAAAACAATAACTTAGATATTAATATAATTGCGCAAAAACCTGGAAACCCTAAAAATGTTGTAAACAATATTGTATATACATTTATAGGAATGTTTATATTAAAAGTTCCATATAACATATTAAAACCATAAAGTAAAAAAAACGCAAATACTATTTTCTTAAATAAGTTAAATATTTTTTTCATATTATCACCAGTTATATATATGATGATTCTATAAAAATTATTATTCTTTATTTTCTGATATTCTTTTTCTATCTTGAATTGCTATCTCTAAAGTTAATGAATCCATATATTCCATATCTGAACCTAATGGAATCCCATGGGCTATAGTAGAAACAGTAACTTTTTCTTTTTCAAGTAATTTTGATATATATAAAGATGTTGTTTCACCTTCTATAGTAGGTTTTACAGCTATAATAACCTCATTAATATTATCATTTTTTATACGTTTTAATAAACTTTCTATATTTATATCATCTGGTGTAATCCCATCCAATGGAGATATTAAACCATCTAATACATGATATATTCCTTTATAAGTACCTACTTTTTCAAATAAGATGACATTTTTAGGATCCTCTACAACACATAATGTAGAGTGATCTCTTCCTTCATCTTGACATACATCACACAAATCATTTTCACAAAATGAGTTACACTTTTTACATCTTTTTGTATTAGTCTTAACATTTTTAATAGAATCTGTGAAAACATCAATTACTTCATCTGGCAAATTTAAAGTTGCAAGAGCAAGACGTTCTGCAGTTTTTGAACCTATCCCTGGTAATTTTTTAAAACATTCGATAAGATTATTAATTGTTGTAGGATAATTCATTAAAATAATCCTGGAATTCCTTGAGTATATTTACCTAATTTTTGTTCTGTATCTTTATCGATTTGTTTCATTGCATCATTAATTGCTACAACTATTATATCTTGTAACATTTCTATATCATCTTTTGTTAATTCTTCTTTATTTATAGTAATTGCTTCAATTTCTTTACTTCCCTTTACCTTAACATTTACAAAAGAAGAATTTCCTTCATATATTTTATTATCTATTTCTTCTTTTGCTTTCATCATTTCCTTTTGTATTGCTTGAGCTTGTTTCATCATTGCTTGTATATTCATTTTATTTCCTCCTCTGTATATTCTACAATATTATCGAACAATTCTGTTATTTCTGACTTTTTTTCTTCAACTTTCTTTTCTACTTTATTTTTTACTTGTTCTTCTACATATTCATATTTTTTCTTTTTATTATTAAAATCATCTTTTATATTTTCCCATTCATCATCGGAAACAGCAATAAGTCTATATTTTTCTTTTATTGATTTATATAATAATGCCTCGATGTCATTCAAAGATTTATTGAATGTTTCAACATCAGTCTCGTTACTATAAACATATATTATATATTCATCACTCGCAGCTTTTATTTTGCCATCTAATAATAATGCCGCATATTTACCATATTTATCATCTAATAAATAAAGTCTAATAGATTCACTTTTTTCTTTCAAGTTCATCATTATTTTCTTGTTCAAACGCGCTAAAGTATTATTTATTCTAATATCTTTTATAGAATTATCTACTAAAGTTACTTTTTCTGCAATATTTTCACTTTTTAGTGGTACCTCAGAAGAAGTAGAATTATTTTCCTTTATTTCTTCTCTTATAGGTTCATTGTTTTGCTTTTTTATTTCCTGGGAAATATTTATATTATTTTCAATTCCTAAAAATTTTAATATTTCTATTTCAAATAATGTCTTTATATTACTACTATCTTTCATAGTATTCTTTAATTCATTTAGATTTGTTATTAGATTATAAATATCATTATTAGCTATTTCTTTATTTAAATTCTTATATGGTTCTATATTAATTTGATGTAAAGTTAAATAATTAGGTGTTGTTTTATACAACAACATATTCCTAAGAAAAAATATTATTTCATCCAACAATTTGTAAATATTTTTACCATCATTATTATATTTATCTAATAAATTCAGTGTATTTTCCATATTTTTTGAAAATATTGTATCCATAAATTCACTTAAATCTTTTTGAGTTATTGTACCATTGACAGAATGAACATCTTCAATTGTTATATTTTCTTGTTTATATGCAACCACTTGATCTAAGATACTTATTGAATCTCTCATCCCACCATCAGATATGCGAGCAATTTCATATAAGGCATCTTCTTTAATTTCGATCTTTTCTAATTTACAAATTTCTTCTAGTCTTGTCACTATTTTTTCATCGGATATACGTTTAAAGTCGAAACGTTGACATCTAGATAAAATAGTTGAAGGTAACTTTTGTGGTTCTGTTGTTGCTAGTACAAATATTACATGTTCAGGCGGTTCTTCTAATGTTTTTAATAGAGCATTAAATGCGCCTGTACTAAGCATATGCACTTCATCTATAATGTATACTTTATATTTTGAATTGCTTGGCACCAATGTGATTTTACTCTTTAAATTCCTTATTTCATCAACACCATTGTTTGAAGCAGCGTCAATTTCTATAATGTCTGTAGATTGTTTATTTTTAATAAGTGTACAAGATACACAATTGTTGCATGAATGTCCATTTGTATAGTTTTCACAGTTTACATTTTTAGCAAATATCTTAGCAACACTTGTCTTACCAGTTCCTCTTGGCCCTGTAAATAAATATGCATGGCTGATCTTGTTATTTTGAATTGCATTGGTTAAAGTTTTAATAATTACATCCTGACCAATTACTTCTTCAAATTCACTAGGTCTATATTTTCTGTATAATGCCTGATACATATTATCACCTTCCATTATAATTATATCATATATTTACAGTAAAGATAAGTAATGTTGCTCGTGGAACATTTAAATTATGTTGCTCGTGGAACATTGTCCAAAAAAAACGATAATGTTGCTCGTGGAACATTATCTTTTATTTTTAAAAAAATTTTTAATTAAAGATTCATATTCTTCATTATATATTTGTTTATAACGTATGTTTTTATCCTCTATTTTCGTCAAATAACCATATTTAGGACTTTTAATACAATAATAAACATTATTTATGTGTGATTGTACAATTGCTGAGGTACACATCATACATGGTTCTAATGTAACATATAATTCACAATCGTTTAAATAAGTAGTTTTAAGTTTTTTACAAGCTTTTCTTATAGCAACTATTTCAGCATGAGCGGTTACATCTTTATATCTATATTTTTCGTTTGAAGCTTTTGATATTATCCTATTATTTTTTACAATTACAGCTCCAACTGGAATATCTGCATGTTTAGAAGCTTTATAGGCGTATTTTAATGCAATATTCATATATTTTTCTTCCATATTAGCACCTCTTAACAAAAAAGCACACACATTTATTGATTGTTAAGGCTGCTATCTTCCGATTCTGACCTGGTTCCAATATAAATGTTGTGCATATATAATATATAATATATATATTTAAATTGCAAGTAAATTTTAATGTTGCTCGTGGAACATTTGAATTATGTTGCTCATGGAACATTGTCACAAAAAAGGTAATGTTGCTCGTGGAACATTACCTTTAAATTATTCTTCTGATGTACTTAAATCACTAGTTTCTTCTTTATTTTCAACAATATTCGTATCATTAACTACTTCTTCGTTATTTTCTTCTTCATAATGATCCATTATAGCAACAGTACTAACATGTTGATTATCTTTTAAATTAATTAATTTAACACCTTGAGTAACTCTTCCTGTATTAGATACTTGAGCTAACGGTAATCTAATAATTATGCCACTATCAGTAACAATCATAAGGTCTTGATTATCTTCAATAATCTTTATACTTACAATATTTCCCGTTTTTTCAGTCATATTTAAAGCTTTTACTCCTTTGCTACCACGATGTGTCATACGATATTCACTGATAATTGTTTTCTTACCATATCCATTTTCTGTAACAACTAATACTTTTTTATCACCATTACATACTTCACATCCAATAACTTTACCAGTTCCAACATCTATTCCTTTTACACCAGATGCTGTTCTACCCATCTTACGTATTTCAGATTCACTAAATCTTACCATACGACCATTATCAGCTGCAATTAGTATTTCATCACCCTCGAACGACTTCTTAACTGATATTAATTCATCAGTTTCTTTTAATGTAATTGCAATCTTTCCATTTGTCCTTATATTTTCAAATTCAGCAAGTGAAGTTTTCTTCACTAAACCACTTTGTGTACAAAATACAAGATTATTGTCTCCTGTGGCTTCTGAAGGTGTTATTTTTAACATTACCTTTACTAATTCATCACTAGCTAAAGGTAATAAATTAATAATTGGTAATCCTTTTGATTGCCTACTATATAGAGGAACTTCATATCCACGCATTCTGTATACTCTTCCTTTATTTGTAAAGAATAGTATATCGTCATGAGTTGTCATTGATACTATATTTTCTACAAAATCTTCTTCATTTGTAGACATTCCCTTGATACCTACTCCACCTCTGTTTTGCGCTTTATAGTTTTCACTATTCATTCTCTTTACATAACCTTTATTTGTTAATGTAATTACTATATCTTCAACTGGAATTAATGATTCGTCTTCAATATAATCTATTGCTGTCATATCTATATCTGTTCTTCTCTCATCTGCATATTTCTCTTTTATTTCTAGCATTTCTTTTTTGATTATATCTAACACTTTTTGTTCACTAGCTAAAATAGACTTTAATTCATCAATTTCTGCTAATAATTCTTTTAATTCAGCTTCTATTTTATCTCTTTCTAAACCTGTTAAACGACGTAATTTTAATTCTAATATAGCATCTGCTTGAATTTCAGTTAAAGCAAATCTTCCCATTAAGTTTTGTTTTGCTTCTTCATCACTTTCAGCTGCTCTAATAATTTTAACTACCTCATCTATATTATCTTGAGCTATTTTATAACCTTCTAAGATGTGAACTCTTTCTTCATCTTTCTTTAAATCATATTTTGTTCTTCTAATAATAACTTCTTTTTGATGATCTATATATTTACTAATTATATCTTTTAATGGTAGTGTTCTTGGAGTTCCATTATCAAGCATTAGGAATATTATTCCATAAGATACTTGAAAATTAGTATGTTTATATAAATTATTCAAAACAACTTGTGCATTTGCGTCCTTTTTTAGAGTTATTGTAATTTTTACACCATCTTTTAAATCTGTATGATAGTCAGATATTCCTTCTATCGTTTTGTTGTGTACTAATTCAGCAACTCTATCCTTTAATTCACTAGTTTTTACACCATATGGAACTTCTGTAATAACAATATTTGTATGTTGTCCTTCTTCTTCTATCATTGCCTTACTTCTAATAGTTATTGTTCCTCTACCAGTTTCATAAGCCTTTTTTATTCCTGAATTACCAAGAATAATTCCGCCAGTAGGAAAATCTGGACCTTTAACATATTCCATTAATCCTAATGTATCAATTTCAGGATTATCTATATATGCAATACAACCATCTATTACTTCACCTAAATTATGTGGTGGTATGTTAGTTGCCATACCTACAGCAATTCCCATGGTTCCATTTACTAAAACATTTGGAAAACGCGCTGGTAATACTTCAGGTTCTGTTGTTGTTTGATCAAAATTTTCTAATTTATTAACTGTATCTTTTTTTATATCACGTAATAATTCCAATGATATTTTAGATAATCTTGATTCAGTATAACGCATGGCAGCAGCACCATCACCCTCAATATTACCAAAATTACCATGACCATCAATAAGCATATGTCTATAACTAAAATCTTGAGCCATTCTAACCATAGCCTCATATATAGATGAATCACCATGTGGATGGTAAGTACCCATAACGTTACCTACAGTTGTAGCTGATTTTCTATGTGGTTTATCTGGAGTTAAGCTTGATTCATACATACTCCATAAAATACGTCTTTGAACTGGTTTTAAACCATCCCTTAAATCAGGTATTGCTCTTGAAGTAATAACACTTACTGAATAATCAATAAAAGATTTTTTAATTTCATCAACTATGTTATTTTCAGCTAACTTATCATGTTTTATTTCTTCAAAACTATTTTCTTCTAATATTTCATTATTTTCTTCCATAATATACCTCCTAGATGTCTACTTCTGCATATTTTGCATTTTCTTCAATAAATTGTCTTCTAGGTTCTACTTCTTCACCCATCAATAATTCAAACATTTTATCAGCTGCAATACAATCATCTACTGTAATTTTTCTTAAAATTCTTTTTTCTATATCCATAGTTGTTTCATTTAATTCTTCCGCATCCATTTCTCCTAGACCTTTCATTCTAGTAATTATTACTCTACTTTTAATATTTTCTGGTAATGTTTCTAAATATGTATCTCTTTCTTCCTCGTCTAATACATATTTTCTAGATTTACCATATTGAATTCTAAATAATGGAGGTTGAGCGGCATATACATATCCACCTTCAACAATTGGTCTAAAGAAACGATAGAACAAAGTTAATAATAAAACTCTAATATGTGAACCATCTACATCGGCATCAGTCATTATAATTATTTTATGATATCTTAACTTGTTTAAATCAAATTCTTGACCTATACCTGTACCAAATGCAGTTATAATTGTTCTTATTTCTTCGTTAGATAAAGCTTTATCTAATCTTGCTTTTTCTACATTCAATATTTTTCCTCTAAGTGGTAATATAGCTTGAGTCATTGAGTTTCTACCTAGTTTTGCAGAGCCTCCAGCTGAATCACCCTCGACAATAAATATCTCAGCTTTTGATGGATCTTTTTCCTTACAATCAGAAAGTTTTCCAGCAAAGTTTACGACATCTAAATCACTTTTTCTTCTCGTTGCTTCTCTTGCTTTTTTTGCAGCAATTCTTGCTCTTGAAGCTAACATTGATTTTTCTACAATAATTCTTGCTTCACTAGGATGTTCTAATAAAAATCTTTCAAATCCATCACTAAATACATTATCAGCGATTTTTCTAACTTCTGAATTACCTAATCTTCCTTTAGTTTGACCTTCAAATTGAGGATTTGGATGTTTACATGAAACTATCATTGTTAATCCTTCTTTAACATCATCACCTGTTAAAGGTTCATCTTTTTCTTTTAATATGTTAGCTTTTTTCGCATAACTATTTATTATTCTTGTTAGTGCTCGTCTGACACCTTCTTCATGCGTTCCACCATCATGTGTATTAATATTATTAACAAATGAATAAATTCTTGTATTTTCATCTGTAGTATATTGCATTGCTACTTCGATAATAATATTATCTTCTTCTCCTTCTAAATGTATAATATCTTCATATAATGGTGTCTTATTATTATTAATATATTTAACATATTCACTAATTCCACCTTCATATAAGAAAGTTTCACCAGTAGTATCTTCATCATCTCTATCGTCTCTTAAAGTTATTGATAAACCTTTATTAAGAAAAGCTAATTCTCTTACTCTTGTTTTTAAAGTATCATAGTCATATACATCAGTATCAAAGATAGTAGCATCTGGTTTAAATGTTACTGTTGTACCTGTTCTTTTTTCATCACATTTATCTACCACGTGTAATGGTTCTACTGTTTTCCCACCATTTTCGAATCTTATATAATGTACTTGTCCATTTTTATAAACATTAACATCTACCCATGAAGATAAAGCATTAACAACAGATGCACCTACTCCATGTAATCCACCTGATACTTTATATCCTCCACCACCAAATTTACCACCAGCATGTAATACAGTATAAACTGTTTCTACTGTTGATAATTTTGTTTTTGGATGTATATCCGTAGGAATTCCACGACCATCATCTTTTACTGTTATAGAATTATCTTTATTTATAATAATTTCTATATGTTTACAATAACCAGCTAAAGCTTCATCTATAGCATTATCAACAATTTCCCATACTAAATGATGTAATCCTTTCACATCTGTAGTACCAATATACATACCTGGTCTTTTTCTAACAGCCTCTAATCCTTCTAATACTTGAATGTCAGAAGCTCCATATGAGTGTTCTACTTTTTCTTCCATACTATTCACCTCTTGTTATACACTTTCCATTTTCTATTTTTATTAAATTAGATTTTTCTAAAATTTTATTATCTATATTTTTTAAATCTGTTGTAGTAATTATAGTTTGTATATTATCATCAATTATATTTAATAGATTATTTTTTTTAAAATCATCTAATTCACTAAAAACATCATCTAACAATAAAATCGGAGTATCATCACTTTCTTTTGTAAATACCTCTATTTCTGTTAATTTTAAAGATAATATTGCCATTCTTTGTTGACCTTGAGATCCATAATTTTTTAGATTTTTTTTATCTAACAAAAATTCTATATCATCTTTTTGGGGACCAATTAAAGTTACTCCACTTTTAAGTTCAGCTTGATATAATTCATCAAATCTTTCTCTTAAAAGTTTTTTATTATTATCATATTCATAATAATCAACATTTAAATTTGTAATATATTTTAATTTCAAATTTTTAAATGTTGATATTTTTTCATAATAATTACCTATTAAATCATTAATTTTTTCTATATATTTATTTCTAATACAATATATATAGCTTGCTTTATCTATTAAATAATTAGTTATAATTTCAAAATATTGCTTATCAAAGTAATTTTCCTTCAAATTTCTTTTTAATATATCATTTCTTATTTTTAAAAGTTTATTATATTCATTTAAAGTTTTAAAGTAATTCTTATTTAATTGACTTATTTGAATATTTAAATATCTTCTTCTTACATCAGGAGATGATTTTATTATTTCTAAATCTTCAGGAAAAAAAATTATTATTTTCAAATTAGATAAATATTCATTTAATGATTTTATATAATTACTATCTATTTTATATATTTTCCTATTATTTGCTATTTTAATTTCAAATTTTTTAGGAAAATTATTTAATATAGCATCCGCTTCTACCTTGAAACCTTCCTCTTCATTTTTTATTAAATCTTTATCATTTAATGAACGATGTGATTTGGCTAAAGCTAAAAAATATATACTTTCTAATAAATTTGTTTTACCCTGAGCATTGTTTCCATATATTATATTTATATTTGGTATTAAATTAATACTTTCTTCTTTATAATTTCTAAAATTATTAACTTTTATATTTTTTAAATACATATCCTGCCTCAATTTCTTATTTTAATGCCCATTTTTTGAAAAATATACTTTTCACGGTTACCTATACCTATATAATATTATACCACAAAATTAGGTATTTTTTAAGTTTTTTAATAAAAAAACACCATTATAATGATGTATTTTTAATTCTTATTAATCTTAATAATAATTTTTGTGCTTTTAAATATTGATTTTCGAAAATTCCATATGAATCTTCTATTTCTATATTTTTTCCATTTTTTAAATATATTAATATTCCTTTGTTCTTTTTTTCAAAATCTTTTATTTGATTTAAAGAAATTAAATAATTATTATTTGATTCATATGATTTAGTAGGAAATACTATTATATCTCTATATTCATCAACTATTATTGGTAATTTATAATTATAACCTAAATAATATTTACTTCCTTCTAATCTTCCATTAAAAGAACTTCCAAAATAATTACAACTTAATTCTATAATTTCTTTTAATGACATATTAACTTCAAAACAATCATCTAATTCATAAACCTTACAACATGAACTACCAACTGACATCACTACTACTGTTTCTGCATTAATGACGTAATCGTTTTTCATATTATTCCTCTTTCTATTCTTTTTATTTATTAATAAGTCCTTATAGGAACTATTAATTGAATTAAATCTTCATTTTCTTTTGATCTTATAATTATAGGTTTAATATCACCATTAAAACATAATTCTATTTCATCTGAATCAAAAGTTTTTATAGCATCTAACATATATTTGGAACTAAAAGATATATTTATTTCTTCATCTTTATTATTTTTAATATTTATTGTTTCTTTGACATTACCAATTTCTGGGATTGTAGAAGATATAATTGCTTCTGTTTTATTACTTTCTAATTTAATTGTATTTTTATCAGATTCATTAGTTAATAATGAAGCTCTATCAATTGCATTATAATAATCATTTAAATTTACTGTTAATATTGTTTCAAATTCAGAAGGTATTAGTTTAGTAGTATCTGGATATGTTCCATTTATTAAACTAGACATCATTATTATATTTTCACTTTTAAATAATATTTTATTATCAAATATATGTAATTCAATTTTTTCATCATTATCTTCTATCATTTTTATTAATTCGTTTAGACTTCTAGTAGGTATAATAATATTAATATTTTCATCTACTTTTTTTTCTAAATTAATATATTTTTTAGCTAATCTAAATGAATCTGTTGCTGTACATTCTAATTTAATATCTTCTATTTTTATATTTATACCTGTTAAAGCAGGCCTAGATTCCTGAGTAGAAGTAGCAAATATAGTTTCATTAATAATATTTCTTAATACTTTATTATTTAATATAATTGGATTTTCTTTTTCATTAAATTTTAAATCAGGAAAATCATTCACATCATTACAATTTAAAGTAAAAGAAGATTTTTTTGTTGTAATATATAATTTAGAATCCATTACTTCTTCTATATCAATAATTTCACCTGGTAATTTTTTTATAATATCATATATAAATCTACCTGATACTACCATATCTCCTAAACTATCTATACTTTCTATATCTTTAGAAGGTATAAAAGTTTTAATAGATATTTCATTATCTGTACTTGTTAAATATAATCCTTCATCTTTTAAATCAAATTTAATACAATTTAATATAGGTATTAAATTTTTATTAGATACTCCTCTAATTGAATAATTTAAATAATTCATTAATATATTTTGTTTAATTTTTAATTTCATAAAAAACCTCCTATATATTTTATTATTATAATTGTTTTTATTATTAGTGTGGAAAATGTTAATAACTTTTTTTAATATTTATTTTTAACACTTTTTATATTTTTTAGTTGTTTATTTTTTGTTAATTAAAGTCACTTTTACACATTTAATTTAGATACTATTTTATCAATTTCTTTAGATAACTCTTTATTTGTTTTTATTTCTTTAGAGATTTTATTTACTGCATGCATTACACTAGTATGATTTTTTCCACCAAATTCAGTGGCTATTTTTGGATATGATTCATTTATGTGAACTCTAGCTATATACATTGCAATTTGTCTAGGAATAGATATTTCTCTATTTCTTTTATTTCCTTTTAAATCTTCAATAGTTATATTATAATTGTCACATATAATTTGTTGTAAAAAATCTACTTTATTTTTTGCAATAGTGTTAGAAGATAAAATATCTTTCAAAGCTTCTACAGCTAAGTCGTAAGTAATATCAGCTCCACCAGCCATTGTAGCATATGCAAATACTCTTTTAATTGCATTTTCTAAAATTCTTACATTAGAAGTAAAATTAGAGGCTATATATTCTTTAACGTCTTTAGGATATTTAATATTTAAATCATAGTTTTCTATTTTTTTATCTATTATATCCATTCTAACATCAAAATCAGGCGGATATACATTAAGAATATATCCCCATGTAAATCTAGTTCTTATTCTGTCTTCTAATTTTTTTAAATCGTCAGGTGATCTATCAGAAGCTAAAATTATTTGTTTATGATTATCATGCAATTCATTAAATGTATTAAAAAATTCTTGTTGAAGTTTTCCAACTGTTTCTAGATATTGAATATCGTCTATTATTAATACATCTAAATCACGATACTTTTTTTTAAATGAAGATACATTTTCATTGAAATTATCATTATCTTCTTTTTTTTGTTTATATAATTGCATAAAATCAGTTACAAATTTATCACTTGTTACATATAATACTCTTTTATTGCTATTTGCAGTAATATAATTACCAATTGCATGCATAAGATGAGTTTTACCTAATCCACTTGATCCATATATATATAATGGATTCCACATTTGTCCTGGTTTTTCAGCAACAGATAAAGCCATCGTTTTAGCTCTTGCTGATTTTGATTTTATATTTCCAACTACATAATTATCAAATGTATATTCTGGATTTAAATTAGTTTCAAATATAGCATCAGAAGGAACACCAAATTTATCTGTATCAATTGATATATTTGTAGTTATTTCTTCTTCTGTTAAAAATTCAAATTTAAAATTACTTCCTGAAACATCATTAAATATTTCTTCTATTAAATTAGTATAATCTTGTGATGTTAATCTTTTTTTAATAGGTATAGAATCCACTAAAACTTTAGCTTTATTATCTTCCAAGTCGATTAATTTTGTATCTTTAAAATATAATTCAAATAAAATTGGTTCTATTTCTTTTTCTAATCTATTTAAAAATTCATTCCAAATTGTATTAAGATGATCCGATTTCAAAATTAACACCAACCTTTCCAATATAATATATTATAAAAGATTTTTTATAAAAATAAAAGATATTTCTAAAAAAATGTCGAAAATAGTTTTCCACAAAAAAATGTGGAAAATTATTTTATTTTATAAACATGTTAATATTTAATATAATAAAATTGTGGAAAAATAAAAAAAGTAATATAAAAAATAAAAAAATAGTTGTGGAAAAAATGTTGAAAAGTAATTTTTATTAAAAAAAATATAGTAATTATCCACAATAAATAAAAAAAATGATAGATATTCTTTATTTTTATTGACAAAATTAAGAAAAATATATATAATTAACTAGTCGGAAAGAAACTGTGTAGGAGGTGCAAAATGAAAAGAACTTATCAACCTAATAATCATAGAAGATCAAAGAAAATGGGATTTTTTGCTAGAAATAAATCAGGCGTAGTAGCTCGTCGTAGAAGAAAAGGCCGTAAAGTATTGTCTCGTTAATCTATTGCCACTGTTTTTTTACAGTGGTTTTTATTTCATGAGGTGAATTATGAAAAAAATAAATATAATAAAAGAAAGTAAAGAATTTGATAGGATTATCCACAATAATAAACCTATAAAATACAAAGATTATATTATATATATAGAATATATAAATGATAATAATTACCATTTTGGTTTATCAGTAGGAAAAAAAATAGGAAATGCTGTTACAAGAAATAAAGTAAAAAGGCAATTAAAAAGTATAATTGATAAAAATATCTATAAAAATGGATTTAATTGTATTATAATAGTAGGCAAGGGAATATTATCTAAATCGTATGAAGATATGAATAATAATTATAATATTGCCATAAAAGATTTAAATATAATTAAGGAGGATAATAATGAAAAATAAAAAAATAATATTTATTATATTATTAGCAATAATGATTTTTCCACTAACGGGATGTACTAAATATGTTAAAGATGGAAAAACAATTATTACAGAAGAAGAAACTGGTGAAAGATTAGTATCTAATATATTATGTAAACCTACTAAAGAAAGTATGCTTAACTTATATGAAAAATATGAAATAGATATTAGTAATTTACCAGAGTGTAATGATTTTAAAATAACATCAAATGGATATGAAGGTGTATGGACAACTATATTTGTAAAACCATTAGCTTTAGGAATTATTAAATTGACAAGTTTAGTAAAAAATGCAGGTTTAGCAATTATAATAATTACATTTATAATAAGAGGAATTTTATTTCCAATAACAAATAAAACAGCAATGCAATCAGAAATGATGAATAAAGCTAAACCAGAAATAGATAAGATAGAAAAAAAATATGCAAATAAAACTTCTCAACAAGATCAAATGGCGCATTCACAAGAAATAATGATGGTTTATAAAAAATATGGTATTAATCCAATGAGTGGTTGTATATTTGCTTTAATACAAATTCCATTATTCTTTGCTTTCTATGAAGCAATGAATAGATTGCCATTAATATTTGAAGGAACATTCCTAGGTTTAGATTTAGGAATGAGTCCATTAAATGGTATAGCTAAAGGTAATTATTTTTACATATTGATAATTATTTTAGTTGTAATGATGACATTCTTATCATTTAAATTAAATAAAACAGCTAATACAGATGATATAAATGGAATTAGTATGAAAATGATGACAAATATGTCAATTGGCATGATTGCTATTGCGTCATTTACAATATCAACTTCAATAGCAATATATTGGATTTGTAATAGTAGTTTTACAGTACTACAAAATTTATTAGTAAAGAGAGGTAAGAAACATGCTTAATGTTAGTTTATTTGAAGGAAAAACAAGGGAAGAGGCAGTTGAAAAAGCATTAGATTATTATAATTTAGATGAAGAATATTTATTAATAAAAGAATTAGAGTCAGAAGATGATTCAGTAAAAATTGAAGTTATAGATAAAGCAGATATAAAATTCTTTATTAAAGAATATTTATCTAAATTAAGTGAATTATTAAATATAGATATTAATACTGAAATAAGAGAAGTAGAGGGAAGTTATAATGTAAAATTAGTATCATCAAATAATTCTATATTAATAGGTAAAGATGGAAGAACAATAGCGGCAATTCAAACATTACTTAGAAAATCATTAGAAAGTCAAGCACACCAACCTATTAAGGTAAATGTAGATGTAGCAAACTATAAAGAAAAAAATTTAAGAAGAATGACTTCTGAAATAAAGAAAATAGCATATGAAGTTAAAAAAACACATGTAGATGTTGAACTAGATCCAATGAATTCATATGAAAGAAGAGAAATACATAATATGGTTGATAAAATACCTAATGTTACTACAGAAAGTATAGGAGAAGGTCCAGCAAGACATATAGTAATAAAATATGTTGAAGAATAAGATAGGTTACTATCTTTTTTTTTATAAAATATATATAAAAATAAATTTACTTATCATAATATAAATGATATAATTATTGTGCTCGTGGAGTGATAATATGAAAAAAGAATATACAATAAAATTTATAGATTATGATGGAAAATTATTAAAAAAAGAAAAGGTAGAAGAAGGTAAAATAGTTCATTTTTTTATACCAAAAAGAGAATTTTATAGATTTATTGGTTGGAAACCTACATTTTTACCTAGAGCTTTAAAAGATATGGAATATAAAGCTAAATATAAACCAAAAAAAGATTATGACAAAAATGGTGTTCCAGATGAAGTAGAATTTTTAAAAATTGTAGAACCTATATTAAATAATAAAGAATTTTTAAAAAGATTAAATTATAAACATCATGGTAAAACTAGTGTTTATGAACATTCATTCGCAGTATCTTATTATGCTTATATGATGGCAAAAAAATTGCATTTAAAAGAAGAAAAAGTAAAAAATACAGCAATTGCAGGAATGTTACATGATTTTTATTATAATGATTGGACTAAAAATAAAGAAAAAAGACCATTATTTAAAAAACATGGATTTGTTCATGCAGGTGAAGCTAAAGAAAATAGTCTAAAACATTTTCCAAAACTTATGAATAAACGTATAACAAATTCAATAGAAAGACATATGTTTCCTTTAAACATAATACCACCGAAGCACATAGAAGGTTGGTTAGTTACTTTATCAGATAAATATGTTTCATTAGATGTAATAAGAAATTATAAAATTTTATTATCATTTTTCTTTAAAAAATATCAGTAGGAGGTGTTATATGAATGATACAATAGCTGCAATATCCACAGCTTTAGGTGTAGGAGCTATTTCAATAATAAGGGTAAGTGGTCCTGATTCTATAAAAATAGTTAATAATATTTTTAAAGGAGAAAATTTGAATAAAGCACCTACACACACTATACACTATGGGCATATAATAGAGAAGACTAATGTAATTGATGAAGTCTTAGTTTCTATATTTAAATCACCTAAGACTTTTACTACAGAGGATATAGTAGAAATAAATGCTCACGGAAGTATAGCTACTACTAATAAAATATTGGAATTATTATTGGAAAATGGGTGTAGACTAGCAGAACCTGGTGAATTTACAAAACGAGCATATATGAATGGAAGAATAGATTTATTAGAAGCAGAAGGTGTGATGGATCTTATAAATGCTAAAAGTGAAAAGGCAAGAAAACTTGCTATAAATCAAATGGATGGAAAATTATCATTATTAATTAGAAATTTAAGACAAGATATATTAGAAACGTTGGCTAATATTGAGGTTAATATAGACTATCCTGAATATGAGGATATACTAGAACTAACAATAAATGATTTAAAACCAAAAATTGATAATATAGAGAAAAAAATAGAAGAATTATTATCTAACAGTGAAAATGGTAAAATAATAAAAGAAGGAATAAAAGTTGCAATTTTAGGTAAACCGAATGTTGGTAAAAGTAGTTTACTTAATTCGATATTAAATGAAGATAAAGCAATAGTTACTGATATAAAAGGAACAACACGAGATTATGTTGAAGGAAGTATTTATTTAAATGGAATACCTCTTAATTTTATAGATACAGCAGGAATAAGAAAAACAGAAGATATCGTAGAAAAAATAGGTGTCGATAAAAGTATTAAATTAATAGAAGAAGCTGATTTAATCTTATTTTTATTAAATAATAATGAAAAAGTTAGTAAAGAAGAAAAAGAGTTAATTGAAAAAATAAAAAATAAAAAACATATTATTATTGTAAATAAAATAGATTTAGATAAAAATATAGATATAGATAATGAATTAAATCCTATATACATATCTACTTTGAATAAAAAAGGTATAGAAGAAATACTTAATAGGATAAAAGAATTATTTAATTTAGGAAAATTAGAAACAGAAGATTTAACATATATTTCTAATGCAAGATCAATATCTATATTAAAAGAAGCATTAAAAAGAATAGAAGATGTAAGAAATGGTATAAAAAATAATATGCCAATTGATATGGTAGAAATAGATATAAAAGAAATATGGAATCTATTAGGAACTATTATTGGTGAAACATACGAAGATGAGTTAATAAATCAATTATTTAGTCAATTTTGTTTAGGTAAATAGGTGATTGAAATGTATGATTGGTTTGTTAGCCAAACTATAATTATAAAGACATTACTAGCAAGTTTATTTACTTTTGGTTTAACTACATTAGGATCTAGTATTGTCTTTTTCTTTAAAAAAGTAAATAAAACATTTATGGATGGAATGTTATCATTAGCCGCAGGAATAATGTTAGCGGCAGCCTTTTGGTCATTACTAGAACCAGGAATATCTTTAGCTCAAACATTAAAGTTTAATGGTTGGTTAATAGCATTGATTGGAGTTATGTCCGGTGGTTTATTACTTTATTTGGGCGATGCAATATATGATAGTCATAGTATAAGTAGAGATTCTACTAAAAATAAAAGAATAGCAATGCTTATCTTTTCTATAACTATTCATAATATCCCTGAAGGATTGGCTGTGGGAGTAGCTTTTGGTTCTTTAAAATATAATATTCCAGGTGCTACATTATTGGCGGCAGTATCTTTAGCAGTTGGTATAGGTATTCAAAATTTTCCAGAAGGAAGTGCAATAAGTTTACCTTTAAGAAGAGAAGGTTATTCTAGATTTAAATCATTTATAATAGGATCTTTAAGTGGTATAGTAGAACCAATTGCTGCTGTTATAGGTGCAATATTAGTTTTAAAAACTAGATATATTTTACCTTTCTTTTTAACATTTGCAGCAGGAGCAATGATATATGTAGTTACTAAAGAAATAATCCCAGAGAGTCAACAAAATGAGAAAAAAGATTTGATGACAATATTTACTATTATAGGATTTACAATTATGATGGTGCTAGATGTTGCGTTAGGATAAGTCGTTTATGCGACTTTTTATTTTATATAATTTTTCATTGTTAAAAACAAATAATTATAGTATAATACTTTTGGTTAAAAAGGAGGTGTATTTATGAATTATGATGTGATAGTAGTAGGCGGTGGTCATGCTGGATGTGAAGCATGCTTAGCAACATCTAAAATAGGGCATAAAACACTATTAATAACAGGTAATATCAAAAATATAGCAGATATGCCATGTAATCCATCAATAGGTGGATCGGCTAAAGGAATCGTTGTTAGAGAAATAGATGCTTTAGGTGGAATGATGGGAAAATGTGCTGATGAAGGTCAAATTCAAATAAAAATGTTAAATTCAGCAAAAGGTCCCGCAGTACAAGCTTTAAGAGCTCAAGCAGATAAAGTGACATATCCACAAAAAATGTATGAAAAATTAAAAAATAGTCCTAATTTAGATATAAAAGAATCATTAGTAGAGGACTTAATAGTAGAAAATAATGAGATTAAAGGAGTTATTTTAGAAGATGGTACAAAAGTATCTTCTAAAGCAGTTATATTAACTACAGGAACTTATCTTAAAGCAGATATATTAGTTGGATCTACAAGAACAAGACAAGGTCCACATGGTGAAAGACCAAGTATGCATTTATCGGATAATTTAGAAAAATTAGGGTTCAAGATTGTTAGACTTAAGACAGGTACTCCTCCAAGAGTTGAAAAAAATAGTATTAATTATGAGAAAACAAAACTAGAATTAGGTGATGATGTATTTCATACGTTTAGTTTTGATGATAAACCTAACTATAAAATAGAGGATCAAATACCATGCCATTTAGTTTACACAAATGAAAATACACATAAAATAATAAGAGATAATTTAAGTAAAGCCAGTATGTATGGTGGATTGGATGATATTAAAGGTGTAGGACCTAGGTATTGTCCATCAATAGAAGACAAAATTGTTAGATTTGCAGATAAAGAAAGGCACCAATTGTTTTTAGAACCAGAAAGCAAAATATCTAATGATGAAACATATGGAAATACTATTTATATTCAAGGATTTTCAACTTCTATGCCTCATGATATTCAAGAAAAGATGGTACATAGTTTAGTTGGTTTAGAGAATGCAAAAATATTAAAATACGCATATGCAATTGAATATGATGCAATTTATCCTACTCAACTAAAGCAATCTTTAGAAACAAAACTAATTAGTGGACTATTTACAGCAGGTCAAATAAATGGTACAAGTGGTTATGAAGAGGCAGCTTGCCAAGGTTTAATTGCTGGTATAAATGCTTCTTTAAAACTAAAGGGTAAAGACCCATTAATATTAGGTAGAGATGAAGCGTATATAGGTGTTTTAATTGATGATTTAGTAACAAAAGGTGTAAGAGATCCTTATAGATTACTTACTTCAAGGGCAGAATATAGATTATTATTAAGACATGATAATGCAGATTTGAGACTTAGAAAATATGGTTATGAGGTAGGGTTAATAAATGAAGAACAATATAAAAAATTAAATACTAAAATAGATAATATGGTAAAATTAAAAGAATATTTAAAAAACAATAAATTAACTCCAACTGTAAAAACTAATGAATTTTTAAAATCAATTGGTTCAACTATATTAAAAGATGGTATAACATTATATGATTTATTAAGAAGACCAGAAGTAACAATGGATATATTAGAACAAGTTATAGAAATTCCATTTGATAATGAAGTAAAAGAGCAAGTAGAAATTAGTATAAAATATGAAGGTTATATTGTTAAGGCACGCAAAGAAGCTGATAAAATGAAAGATTTAGACAATAAATCTATACCAGAAGATATTGATTATAATAAAATTCATAATTTAGCAAGCGAAGCTAAACAAAAACTCAATGAGGTTAGACCAACTTCTTTAGGTCAAGCATTAAGAATTAGTGGTGTTAATCCTACAGATATTTCATTAATAATGATATATTTAAAAAAGGAGTATCATTATGACCATAAATGATTTTATTATAGAATTAGAAAAATTAGGAATTAAAATAAATGAAGAAAAATTAAATAAGTTAGAAAGATACTATGAATTATTAGTTGAATGGAATGAAAAGATGAACCTTACTGGTATAACAAAAAAAGAAGATGTTTATCTAAAACATTTCTATGATAGTTTAACTTTAATAAAAATAGTTGATTTAAATAGTATCCAAACATTATGTGATATTGGAACAGGGGCTGGTTTTCCAGGATTAGTAATAAAAATAGTATTTCCTAGTATTAAAATAACTTTAGTTGATTCACTTAATAAAAGAATAACTTTCTTAAATGAAGTAATAAAAGAATTAAAATTAGAAAAAATTGATACAATACATGCAAGAATAGAAGAATATGGTGTTAAAAATAGGGAATTATATGATTTAGTAGTTGCAAGAGCAGTCGCTAGTTTACCGATGCTTTTAGAATATGCCATACCTTTAGTCAAAGTTAACGGTTATTTTGTAGCAATGAAAGGTAATAATGATGAATTTAATAGTATTAATAATTGTTTAAAGAAATTAAATATTAGGATAGATAACAATATTAGTTTTCAATTACCTTATGAAAATAGTAATAGATTATTAATATTATTTAAAAAAGAATCAGTTACTAATAAAAAATATCCTAGAAAGTTTGTTGAAATAAAAAATAAACCACTATAAAGACAAGGCTTTAACCTTGTCTTTTTTTTTCGAATTTTTCTAAAAAATTTTTAAACTTGATATCAGGATATTTATCAAATCTTGCATAAATTATTTCATACTTTTCTTTCTCATAGAATAAACTTTCATATTTTAAATAATCTTTATATAAATCTTTACTCCATTCTATAATTTTATTATTTTTGTTTTCTAAACAATATCTTCTAAACATAAACCCAAAAGAGTCCAACGCTAAAAAACTTATATTTCTCTTATTAAAGTTTCTTTTTTCTCCCTCAATAATTGCCCAATGCATATTATATGCATACCATTTTAAACTTTCTAGATGATAATTATCATCTTTCCTTGTTATTGAATTTTTATTATTTTTATATAAATATATATCATCATTTGAAAATAATAATTTAGGATTAGCAAGTAATACTAGCTGATTAAATGCATTGTCTTCACTACTTCTAGTATCATTAAACTTAATTTTATTTTTTTCTAGGAACTCTCTTTTATATATTTTTCCATGTAAGCATCCTTGATGATTATTTGAAATAAAATAACCACCATTTTCTTCTTCATACATCATTCCACAAACCATGTCAGCATCATTATCTTTAGCAATGTTATATATATTTTCAATAGAAAAAGGATCAAAGAATACATCATTACTATCAATAAATATAATATATTTTCCATTAGAATTATCAATTCCAATTTGTCTAGCAGTACCGGGACCACTATTTTTTTCTAGTTTTAATTCTTTAATATTAATTTTATTTTTAAATAATTCTATCTCTTTATGATAATCATTTTCAGAAAAGTCATTAACTATATATACATTAAACAACTCTTTTATATTTTGTAGACAAATACTTAAAAGAGTTTTATTAATAGTATCATGAGCATTGTATGCTGGAATAATTATATCAATCATGCTACCACCTTATCTAATAAAACTAGAAAATCATTAAAAGTAATGATAGGATTTAATAAAAAATATTTGTTATCATCATTGTAGTAATTTTTGTATTGATTGTCTAATAATTCAATTTTCTTGTTATTATCTATATCATATTTTTTAGATATAATTTTAAGCTGTCTTGCTTCTTTTAATAATTCCTTAATATCATCTTTTTTATAATATTCTAAATATATAAAATAAATAAATATTAATGACATATAAGAAAGTTCACCTATATATTTTTTATTCCAATTATTTTTGATAGCTTTATCAAGGGCCCATTTTATATTAAAAATATAACCTAAAACTCCATTATATCTAAATTCATAATCATTTTTTCTAGTTATAGAACTTTTATTATTTTTCCATATATATGTCTTAACATCAATATATTTTGTTTTAGCTCCTGCTAATAATATAGTTTGATTGAACCCATTGTCTTCATTTGATCTACTATTATTGAACTTGATATTATTTTTTTCTAAAAATTCTCTTCTATATATTTTTCCGTGTAACCAAATAGTATTATTGTTTTTATCTATAAAACCATTATCTGTCTCTTCTAAGAAATTGCTTATAATAACATCATAAT
Source organism: Bacilli bacterium (assembly GCA_017484205.1). Classification (GTDB taxonomy): domain Bacteria; phylum Bacillota_I; class Bacilli_A; order RF39; family UBA660; genus RGIG9169. Next base: position 107,639 of record JAFUTO010000010.1, read on the forward strand.
TTGATTTATTAATTTCATTAAATAATGATGAAATCGATATGGGACTTGAAAATACATCATCACTATCAATAAATATAATATATTTTCCATTAGAATTATCAATTCCAAATTGTCTAGCAGTACCAGGACCACTATTTTTTTCCAATTTTAATTCTTTAATATTTAAAAAATTAGAAAAAAAGTTAATGATGACATCATAATTAGAATCAGATGCATCATTAACAATATATATATTACAATTATTTGCAATATCTTGATATGCAATAGAAAATAAAGTTTCCTCAATAGTGTTATGGGCATTATAAGCTGGAATAATTATATCTATCATATCTAATTCCTTTCATTATTTTAATTTTAAGAATTTTTGTTATTTGAATTTATACTATTTAAATCAGTATAACCCATTGCAACACCATCTTCATAGATTAAAGCTGTATTATCATCGACAACTTTATAAGTTAAGTTTCCATTATCTCCCCAATATTGTTTATGAATAGCATTTTCATTATAGAAATTGCCATTTTGTACATCATATTTGTTACTTGCAATCTTAGAAAAATCAATATCTTCTTTATTAATATTACCAGTATCGCCAATACTTTGTGTATCGCCTACACTATTATTATAATTTGCTGTATTTACATTACTTGCACCAGTAGTTGCATTCGAACCTGAAACTGAGTTTCCTTTAAAATAACTATTGTTTGAATTTGAAACAGTATAGTTATTATTAGAACTATTGTTGCTAGTTGATTTATTTTGACTATAATAAGCACTATTTGAACTAACAGTAGAATTATTATTTTGACTTATAGTTGTACTAGCAGAATTATTTGATCTAGCAGTTGAAGTATTACTAGTACTATAGTATGATGAGTTATTATTTTGACTTACAGTTGCGCCAGTAGAATTATTTGATCTAGCAGTTGAAGTATTACTAGCGCTATAATATGTTGAATTATTACTTTGACCTACAGTTGTATTACCTACATTAGAAGCGGAATAACTTGATGAAGTATTAGGATTAGTTGCAATATTAGCAGCAGAAAATTGTTTATTTAAAGTATCATTTGCCGCTTCAATTACTCCAATAGTCTCATTTTTAAGTTTTCCTACAGCATTTTCAATACGATGAGTTTGTTGATTATTATTATTTAAATCTAAATTTAAATTTTTAACTGCATATTCATAAGTATCTTGAGTAACTAGCTTACCTGCATATGTACTATTTGGTGTACTATCAAATTCCATTGTTTCTATTTTTAGATTAGTCGGCCCATCATTTAAATATGTGTTAGGATTTGTCCAGGAATCTATTTTGCTACTGAATTCTTCCCCACGTAGTTCTTTTATTGCATTTTGAATAGTAATTTTATCATCCATAATATTCTCCTTTATCTATTAATTAATATAATTATACCAAAATATTTGTTTTTTTTCTATATAATTTGACAAATGTATTTATTGTAATATAATATTTTTCATAAAAAGGGGGAAAATACTATGAGGATACTAGAAAACTATATAGAAAAACATTACTTGATAAATAATCAATATAATCATTTTAAAATAGTAAAGGAACCACTATCAGAAAATCCTCTATCGCAAGAAGAAAACTTAATAAGGGCTCGTTTCTATACTAGAGTTGCTGAGTTGACTGTTGATGGATTAGTTCATGAAAATAATGAAAATTATTCAAATTATATATATTTTGGTCAAAGGGAAAATACTGAGGAGTACTTAGAAAAAAGTGCAAAAAAAGAAAATTTAGAAAATTTAAAAAAATTTTTTGCGGGTGCCAAATATTTAAGTGTTAATTCCCTAGGTGATTGTTATGCTATGAAACCAAGTGATGCTATATATGATGAACTTATAAAAAATGTTGAAACTAGACATTATATTGAAAAAAAATATATTGATAAGACAAAAAAAGTGGAAGAAATATATGATGATAATTTAGATTTAAGCGATGATGGCTTAATAGGTTATAGATTATTTGATAGTAAATATATTAGTTTTAATGGCAAATCATATTTAATAGAAAATTTAGATGTTACGTATTGGGTATATTTTGGTAAAAGATTATCATATCAGGAAGTGATTTCTTTGAGTAAAGATTATTCTAAATATGATAAAGTGTTAGAAATAATGAAGAAATTCAATATTAAAGATGTTTGTGAAGTAGCTGATGGTAAATATTTTCCACTTACATCAATTGATAAGACTTATGATGAGCAAAAAGAACAAAATAAATTGCTTAAAATATAATACTCGACAAATGTCGAGTTTTTATTTCCTGGAAAATATTTCCCAAAATATTTCCCAAAAATATTGCTTTATTTTCAAATATAATGTAATATATTATTATAAGGATAAAGGGGAGTATGTATGGCTGAGACAGCAAACTCAAGAAAAGTTATAGATTTACCTATTGATGATGTTCTTCCTAATAGGTATCAACCGCGTATTAAATTTGATGATACTGCGATTTTTGAGTTGAGTGAATCTATTAAAGCTCATGGAGTATTTCAACCTATAATAGTAAGACCAATAGGTGATAAATATGAGATTATTGCTGGCGAAAGAAGATATAAAGCAAGTGTCTTAGCTAATAAAGAAACAATACCCGCTATCATAATGAACCTTAATGATAAGGATTCAATTGAGATTGCGCTTATAGAAAATGTACAAAGATCTAATTTAACACCTATCGAAGAAGCTATTAGTTATAAGAAAATTTTAGATATGGGATATATTAAGCAAGAGGATTTAGCCCACAAATTGGGAAAAACCCAATCAACAATAGCAAATAAAATAAGATTGTTAAATTTAGATGAAGATGTTCAAGAAGCTTTGTTAGAAGGAAAAATATCAGAAAGACATGCAAGATCATTACTTAGATTAAAGAATATAGATAATCAAAAAATAATGTTAAAAAGGATAATTAATGAACGTCTAACAGTAAGAGTAACAGATGAGGAGATTGAGAAAATGATGAATAATGATATAAATGGTGGTTCGCCAATGATTGAACAACAAAATTCGACTATAATTCCAACTGAGCAACCAGCTCAAATGTCCCCAGTAGTGGAAGATATTCCATCACAAAATAATAATGTTTTTATGGATGTAAAACCAGTAAATTCTGTTTTTGGGTTTAATAGTAATGAGATTATTAATACAAATCCAAATGCAAGTGCTAATACTTCTACAGTAATAGCCTCTACTCCAGCTTCTGAAACACCTAGTATAGAAGCTACAAAAATGGATATAGAAAAAATAGAAAATGAGGCTTCACCAGTGTTTGAAGAAAAACCATTGGCAAAAATGGATGAGTTACTAAAGTCTGCGACTCCAGTAATGCCTACAAATAATGCTTCAATGCAAGAAAATGAAGAACAAGAAGATCCTGCAAGTGTTTTACAACCTGGTAAATTCTTTAATTTCCCAGAGTCAAGCGAACCGGCACCAACACCATTAGAAACTCCATCTAATGAAGAAAAAGGATTTGCGTTTAATAATTTTGCTCAACCTGATTCTAATCAACAACAGGAGTATGTTCAACCAGAACAAAATCAATCAATGTTTAATTCAGTTACACCAGCAACCCCAGAAGTTTCTCCTATCCCAGTAGTGCCAACTGTTGAACCAACTATGCCATTTGAATCTTCAGTTTCTCAGGAAGTTCAACCAAATATTCCTACAACATCAATTATGCCTGAGGTTAATGCTTCAGTAGAGCCAACACCAATTCAACCGGCTCAAAATTTTGATAGTTTATTTGCAACTCAAAGCTCAGATAAAATGGACACAGAAGAAGTGGTTATCCCATCAACTATGCCATCTTTTCTTGAGACTAATGATAACACTATTCCAGCAGCAATGCCAGCTTTAGAACCAACTATTCCAATGAATTCCAACTTTGCTGTACCATCACAACAACCAGCAACCCCAGAAGTACCAGCGCCAAGAAATATAATGAGTGCTGTAAGTGTTATTCGTGAAGCAGTTCAAAAGTTAGAACAATTAGGTTATACAGTTGATGTAGATGAAATTGATTTAGAAGCAATGTATCAATTAATTATAAAAATAGATAAAGATTAGGATGATAACTCATCCTTTTTTTGTTAAAAAGAGATTTATAATGATATTTTCTTTTATTTATTAAATAAAAATGATAAAATAATTAAGAATATTAAAATATTAAATAGTTCATTATAAAAAAGAAAGGAGTAAGTCTATGTTTGAATTGGTATCAAAATATAAACCAAGTGGTGATCAACCAAAAGCTATAAATAATTTAGTAAAAGGAATTCAAAATGGTGTAAAAAATCAAGTATTATTAGGTGCTACAGGAACAGGAAAAACATTTACTATAGCAAATGTTATAAAAGAAGTAAATAAACCAACATTAGTACTTGCTCATAATAAAACCTTAGCGGGTCAATTATACGCAGAATTAAAAGAATTATTTCCAAATAATCATGTAGAATATTTTGTATCATATTATGATTATTATCAACCAGAAGCTTATGTAGCTAAGTCAGATACATATATAGAAAAAGATGCTTCAATAAATGATGAAATTGATGAACTTCGTCATTCGGCAACCTCTGCATTACTCAATAATAGAGATACTATCGTAGTTGCATCAGTATCTTGTATATATGGTATAGGTGAAAAAGAAGATTATGCAAAACATATGCTTACATTAAATTTAAATGATGAGATAGATCGTAATGATGTAATGACAAAACTAATAGATATGTTATATGAAAGAAGTCCTTTAGATTTAAAAAGAGGTTCTTTCAGGGCTCATGGTGATACTTTAGAAATAGTACCTGCTAATATGCACGACAAAGGATATAGGATTGATTTTTTTGGTGATACCATAGATAGTATTATTGAATTTGATATAGTAACAGGTAGTGTTATTAATAGAAAAAATAGTGTGTCAATATTTCCAGCTAGTCACTTCGTTACAAGTGAAGACAAATTAAAAGTAGCAATAGAAAGAATAGAAAACGAGTTAGAAAGTAGATTGGAATATTTCAAAGAAAATAATAAATTATTAGAATATCAAAGACTACAAGAAAGAACTAATTATGATATAGAGATGTTGAAAGAAACTGGAACTTGTAGAGGTGTAGAAAACTATTCAGCACCACTTTCTTTAAGAGGTCCAGGTGAAACGCCAACTACATTAATTGATTTCTTTCCTGATGATTTTTTATTAGTAATAGATGAGTCACATGTCACTTTACCACAAGTAAGGGGTATGTATAATGGAGATAGAGCTAGGAAAGAGTCTTTAGTCGATTATGGTTTTAGATTACCAAGTGCATTAGACAATAGACCATTAAAGTTTCCTGAATTTGAAAAGAAAATAAATCAAGTTATTTATGTATCAGCTACTCCAGGTGATTATGAATTAGAATTGTCAAACAATCATGTTATAGAACAAATTATTAGACCAACAGGTTTATTAGATCCAAATATAGAAGTGAGACCTATGGAAGGCCAAATAGATGATTTAGTTAGTGAAATAGATTTTCAGGTTAAAAAGAATGAAAGAACAATTATTACAACATTAACTATAAGAATGGCCGAAGAATTAACAACTTATTTGAAAAAATTAAATATCAAAGTAGCATATCTTCATAATGAGGTAAAGACGTTAGAAAGATTACAAATAATTAGAGATTTAAGACTTGGTAAGTACGATGTATTAGTAGGTATTAATTTGTTAAGAGAGGGTATAGATGTGCCTGAAGTTAGTTTAATAGCTATAATGGATGCTGATAAACAAGGTTTTCTTAGAAGCGATAGAAGTTTAATTCAAATAATTGGAAGGGCAGCTAGAAATGCTAATGGTAGAGTTATTATGTACGCTGATTTAATGAGTGATTCAATGGTAAAAGCAATTAAAGAAACAAACAGAAGAAGAGCAATTCAAGAAAAATATAACGAAGATCATAATATAGTACCAAAAACAATTAAAAAAGACATAAAAGAAGTAGTAACAAATAACATCAAAGAAGAGAAGAAAAAACCAGAAAAAATAAGTAGAAAAGAAAAAGAAAAACTTATTTTAGAATTAGAAAATGAAATGAGAAAAGCAGCTAAAAACCTTGATTTTGAAAGAGCAATGGAATTAAGAGATGCATTGTTTGAAATTCAAAGCGAAAGATAGTATAATATAATAGGAGGAAGCGTATGAGTAATATTTTAATTGATTTAGGATTTTTAAAAATATATTGGTATTCATTTTTTATATTTATGGCACTATTAGTTGGAGGAACTCTAGCATTAAAGGAAAGCTCTAAATGGGGAATTTCAGAAGATAGTATGATAAATATGTTTTTCTATTTAATTCCAATATCTTTAATAGGTGCAAGAATATATTATGTTGCATTTAACTGGGGATATTATAGTGAGAATATACCAGAAATATTTCAAATATGGGAAGGTGGTTTAGCTATTCATGGTGCCATTCTTGCCGGAGTTATATTTGTTATTCTATATTGTTCGAAAAATGGTATAAATATCTCAAGAATGACAGACATATTAAGTGTAAGTCTAATTATAGGTCAGGCTATAGGTAGATGGGGTAATTTCTTTAATCAAGAAGCACATGGGGGAGTTGTTAGTATCGAATTTTTACAAAAGATAATACCATTTAATTTTATAATTGAGGGGATGAATATAGATGGTATATATTATCATCCAACATTTTTGTATGAGTCCTTATGGTGTTTGCTTGGTTTTATAATACTATTAATAGTAAGAAGAATGAGATATACTAAAATTGGTCAAATAACAGGATTATATCTAGTATGGTATGGAGCAGGAAGATACTTTATTGAGGCTTTGAGAACCGATAGTTTGATGCTTGGAAATATGAAAATGGCACAGTTAGTTTCAATTGCAATGGTCGTTATTGGTATATTAATTTTCTTCATAAAAGGAAGAGGTTTTAAACTAGAAGGTCGATACAATTCATATAGTTAGTATGGTGATAAAATGTCATTTACAAGTGTTGTAAAGAATGAAATAAGTAAACATGAATTTAATGAAGCGGGTAATATTTCTTTGTTATCTGCTTTTATAAGTAATAGTATTTTTGATGATAATCATATAAAAATATCTACAGAAAATGCTTCAGTTGCAAGATATATATATAATTTAGTCAAAGAATTATACAATCTTCATCCTAAAGTAACTGTTAGAAAAGGATATAACTATAATAAAAAATTTCTTTATATAATCGAGATAAATAATAAAGTAGATGTGATTCTAAAAGATGTAGGTTTAGAAAGTGGAAATATTCCAAAATCTTTTGTGATTGATGATACAGAAATTAAACGTTATTATTTAAAAGGTGTATTTCTATTATCTGGAAGTATAAATGATCCTAAAACATCTAGATATCATTTGGAATTTGTAGTAGACGATAATGAATATGCTTCATTTTTAAGTGATTTGCTTAATTCATTTAATTTAAATAGTAAATATTTAAAACATGAGAATAAGTATATGGTATATGTTAAAGAAGCGGAAAAAATAGGCGATTTTTTAAGGATTATAAACGCTACAAGTGCTTTATTCTATTTTGAAGATATAAGAATATATAGAGATCATAAAAATATGACTAATAGATTAAATAATTGCGAGCAAGCAAATGTTGATAAAATGATAGAATCAGCAAATAGAGAATTAAAAGATATAGACTTAATAGAATCAATAGGTGGGTTAGACCTATTAGATGAAAAAGTAAAAGAAGTAGCAATATATAGAAAAAAATATCCAGAAGTTTCATTACAGGAGTTAAGTGAGATAATAAGTATAGAAACAGGTAATAATATTACTAAGTCTGGATTACATCATAGACTAAGAAAAATAAAGGATTTGGCTGATAAAATTAGGAATAAAGATAACTCATAGTAGTTATCTTTTCTATTGTCTTCTTTATGTTATTTTAGTATAATATTAAGTAGGTAATTGATGAATGGAGGATATTCATGAAAGTTATATTTATTAAAGACTTAAAAGGCCAAGGTAAAAGAAATGATATAAAAGAAGTAAAAGACGGATATGCTAGTTTTTTGATCAAAAATGGATATGCTAATGTCGCAAATGAAGATAATGTAAAAGCGCATAATAGAGAGTTAGCAAAAGAAGATGCTATAGAACAAGAAAAAATAAAAGAATGTGAAAAGATTAAAGATAAATTAAGTAAAATAGTATTAGAATATAAAGTGAAAACAGGAGCTGGTGATAAAGTTTTTGGTACAGTTAGTACAAAAGCAATAGCAGAAGAATTAAAAAATAGAGGTTATAATATAGATAAAAAAAATATAATGCTTGATAATGCAATTAGTAGTTTAGGCATACATAATGTTAAAATAGAGTTACATAAAAAAGTAATTGCAGAAGTAAAAGTAAGTGTTAGTAAGGAGTAGATAATATGGCTGAAAGAGTGGTACCACATAATATCGATGCTGAAAAATCAGTATTAGGTTCAATGTTTATATCTAAATACGCTGTTGAAAAATCAATGGAAACATTAAATGAAGAATCATTCTTTTTAGAAGCAAATGGAAAAATATTTAATACTTTATGTAGTCTGCATAATCAAGGTATTCCTATTGATATGACAACAGTAACAGCAGAATTGGATAGACAAAAAGTATTAAAACAAGTAGGTGATGTTAAATATTTAACTGAAATAGTGGATTATGTTCCTATTGCAGCAAATGTTGATGAATATATTAAAATAGTTCAAGAAAAAGCAGTATTAAGAAAATTGATTGATGTTTCTACAAATATTGCAACAATGGGTTATACATCAACACAAAATCTAACAGATATATTAGATGAAGCTGAAAGACAAATGTTGGGTGTCGTAAAAGCAAGAAAAGGTAGTGAGTTTAGAACTATTCAAGATGTGTTAGTAAAAACACAAGAAAATTTAGAAAAATTATCTCAAGCAAAAGGAGAAATTACAGGAATTTCAACTGGTTATAGAGACATTGATAGAATAACTTCTGGATTACATGGTAATGAACTTACAATAGTAGCAGCAAGACCTGCTATGGGTAAAACTGCTTTTGCTGTTAATTTAGCTACTAATATAGCCATTAATAGTGACAAAACAGTTGCTTTATTTAACTTAGAAATGAGTGGAGAACAATTAGCTTTAAGAATGATAGCTAGTTTAGGTCAAATAAGTCAAACTAAACTTCGTAGCGCTCGTTTAGAACATGAAGATTGGAAAGCTGTTAATGAAGCGATGTCAAGACTAGCTGATGCTAAATTATATATTGATGATACACCTGGTATGACAATCAGTGAAATAAGAGCAAAATGTAGAAGATTGGCTGCATCTAAAGACGGATTAGATGTTGTTATAATCGATTACTTGCAACTTATTACAGGAAATAGTAACTGGGGTGGTAATAGGCAACAAGAAGTTGCAGAAATATCAAGAATATTAAAACAAATGGCTCGTGAACTAGATGTTCCAGTTATTGCTTTAGCTCAGTTATCACGTGAAGTAGAAAAAAGAGAAGATAAGCGCCCATTAATGAGTGATTTAAGAGAATCAGGAGCTATTGAACAAGATGCCGATGTAGTAGCTTTCCTATATAGAGATGATTATTATAATAAAGCTGCGTCAATAGATGAATATACAAGTAAAAGTGAGTTTATAGTTGGTAAAAACCGTAGTGGTGGAACAACGACAGTAAATTTAATATTTAAAAGAGATACATCTACATTTACAAATTATAATAATGAAATGAAAGAAGAATAGAGGTGGTATTATGAAGAAGTCATTATGGATAATTGTAATATCCATAGTAGCTATTTTAACCTTCTTCTTTGCTTATAATTATCGAGATACAAAAAGTCCAAATACTTATTACAAGATTTATTTAAATGATGAGGTAATAGGTGTCATACAATCCAAAGAAAAATTAGAAAAATTTATAGATGCAGAGAGTGAAAACATTAAAAATAAATATAATGTAGAAAAAGTTTATGCACCAGAGGGATTGGTTATAGAAGAATTATCATCATATAAGCAAAATGTTTCTGAAGTATCTGATATATATCGTAAAATAATATCAAAATCGGAGTTAACAATAGATGGTTATCAAATTTCTATAAAAGGTGATAATGAACCAACAATAATATATGTAACATCAGAAGAAATATTTAAATCAGCAGTTATTGATTTGATTAAAACATATGTTGGTTCGGACAAATATGCTTTATATAATGATAATTTGCAAAGTGAAATATTGGAAACAGGTAGTATTGTGGAAAATATATATATTCAAAATGAAATAACTATTAAATCAACCCATATTCCAGTTAATGAAAAAATATATAGTACTGAATCAGAATTATCTCATTTCCTATTGTATGGTGAAAATGCTGAGACAAATGAATATATAGTAAAAATGGGAGATACTATTAGTTCGGTTGCTTTAGCAAATGAGATAAGTACAGAAGAATTTTTGATAGCTAATCCTTCTTTTACAGATAAATCTAATTTGTTATCTGTAGGAGAATCAGTAACAATAGCTATTTTAAATCCTCAAATGGAAGTAGTATTAGAAGAGTATGAAATAGTTGATAAAGAAAGTGCTTTTGCAACTGAAGAAAGATATGATTCTTCTATGTATGTAGGAAGAACTCAAGTTATACAAGAAGGACAAAATGGTGTGGTACGTGTCGCACAAAATGTTCAAACAATAAATGGTTCAATAACTTACATAGAACCAATATCAAAAGAAGAAATAAAACCATCAGTTACTAGAATTTTATTAAAAGGAACTAAATCAGTTCCTAATATAGGTGATTTAAGTAACTGGGGATGGCCAACTACATCTGGATATACTATAACTGATGATTTTGAATGGCGTGTAAATCCAATAACAGGAAATCGTGAACATCATTCGGGCATAGATATATCAGGAACAGGATATGGATCTCCAGTATATGCTGCAAACAATGGTACAGTAGTAACAAAAAAATATCAATCAGATTATGGTAACTATATTTTAATAAATCATAATAATGGCTATTGGACATTATATGCTCATATGTCTAGATTTGCAAATATATCAGTTGGTGATACAGTTGCTCGTGGTGAAGTAATTGGTTATGTAGGAAGTTCAGGATGGGCAACAGGTCCACATCTTCACTTTGAAGTATGGCAAGGATGTGAACATTGCCGTGTCAATCCATTTATACTATATAGATGATAAAAATCATATGCGTAGGTAAAATAAAAGAAAAATTTTTTACTGAAGCCATAGAAGAGTATAAAAAAAGATTAAGTAAATATACCAAATTGGAGATTATAGAATTACAAGACCACGAGGGTGAAAAAAATATTGTTCTTAAAAGGGAAAGTGAATTAATCCTAAAAAAATTAAAAGAGAAATCTTATATTATTACATTAGAAATAGATGGAAATGAAATTGATTCAGTAGAGTTAAGCAAAAAAATAGATAATACATTGATGAATAATTCAGACATAACATTTATAATAGGTGGATCCTATGGATTACATGAAGATGTTAAAAATATAAGTAATTATAAGTTATCATTTTCTAGATTAACATTTCCCCATCAGTTATTTAGAATAATATTATTAGAACAAATATATCGTAGTTTTAAAATACTAAATAATGAAACTTATCACAAATAATTGAATAAAAATATCAAAAATCATTCACTATATATTAGGGAGTGATTTTTTTGAAACGATTTTTAATCAGTTTATTAATTATTGCAGGTATGTTTTATATAATGAAAGATAGAATAGTAATACCAAAAGAAGCAATTAGAATTAGAGTAATCGCTAATTCAAATTCAGATGATGATCAAAATATCAAATATAAAGTAAAAGATGCAGTAGAAGATGAATTATATTATCTTTTAAAAGATACAAAAGATATAGATAAAGCTAGAGAATTAATAAATAATGATCTTGATAATTTGGATAAAAGAGTAAATAAAGTTTTATTAAGTAATGATTATACAATTAACTTTGGTTATAATTATTTCCCAGAGAAAGAATATAAAGGGATTAAGTATGATGCAGGTATGTACGAATCTGTTGTAGTAACAATAGGAGAAGGTAAAGGAGATAACTGGTGGTGTGTTATGTTTCCTCCATTTTGTCTAATAGAAGCGCATGATAATAATACTACAGATATAGAATATAGATGGTTAGTAAAAGATTTAATTAATAAATATTTTAAATAATATTCACATAAAGTATTATAGGTGATATATGTGGTTATATTATTAGTTGCATTAAGTTTATCAATGGATGCTTTTTCACTTGCAATTATATATGGTATGTTTGGACTTAATAAAAAAGAGGAAATAACTTTATCATTTATTGTAGGATTATATCATTTTATAATGCCATTAATCGGATCTTTATTTGGAAATATTATATTTAATTATGTACCAATTAAATTTAATTATGTTGTTTCAATTATATTTATAATAATAGGAGTCCAAATGCTCATAGATTCATATAAACATGAGGATAGTCATATGTTAAATGGTATAATAGAGATGTTGCTATTTGGTTTAGCAGTAAGTATAGATAGTTTTGGAACAGGTATAGGTTTAAAATACTTATCTTCTAATATGATTCTATCAGCTTTTACTTTTTCAATAGTAAGTTTATTATTTACCTATATTGGTCTTAATTTTGGTAAAAAAATTGGAGTTAAAATTGGTAAAATATCCAATATATTGGGTGCTACTATACTAATAATATTAGGTTTTATATACATATTTAAATAAATAGTAAAGTCTAGTCATATACTAGATTTTTTATTTGCTTTTATATAATAAAACTTATATAATATTATTAATGGATATGTAACTGGAATTTTAAAGAAGCATATTTATATAGTAGTGGAGGGTAATATGAAACAGATAGTTATAGATGGCGGAAAAACATTAAAGGGAACCATAAAAGTAAGCGGTGCAAAAAATAGTGCTGTTGCTTTGATACCAGCTGCTATTTTATCAAAAGGTGTAGTAAAAATAGATAATGTACCTGATATATCTGACGTTCGTGCTTTAGAAGAAATATTAATATTCTTAGGTGCAAAAGTAAAACGTGATGGTAGTATGATGATTATAGATTCATCTAAAATTAGTAACAAAGAAATACCTAGAGAAATTAGTGATAAGCTAAGAGCGTCATATTACTTTATGTCAGCTTTATTAGGAAGATTTAATAAAGTTACAATGCATTTTCCAGGTGGTTGTTCAATAGGTGCTAGACCAATAGATCAAACATTGAAAGGTTATAAAGCATTAGGAGCTACAGTAAAGGAAGATGGCGATAAAGTATCCATCAAAGCATCTAAATTAGTTGGCAAAGAAATATATTTAGATATGGCAAGTGTAGGAGCTACTGTAAATATAATGATTACAGCATGTTTAGCTAAAGGAACAACAATAATACATAATGTTGCCAAAGAACCAGAAATAGTTAATATTGCAACGTTTTTAAATAATATGGGTGCTAAAATAAAAGGTGCTGGAACTTCTACTATATCTATAGAAGGTGTAAAAGAACTAGGTGGATGTTATACTGAAGTAATTCCAGATCGTATAGAAGCAGGTACATATATAATAGCAGGTGCTTTAATGGGTGATAAATTAAAAATAGATAATTTAATTCCTAAACATATAGATTCATTTTTATCTAAATTAGAAGAGATGGGTGTTAAATTAGAAGTTGGTACAGATTATGTAATAGTATCAAAAAGCAAAAATCTTAAAAGTGTTAATATAAAAACATTAGGATATCCAGGTTTTGCGACTGATCTACAACAACCAATAACACCATTATTATGTACTTGTAAAGGTGTTAGTAAATTAGAAGAGACAATATATGAAAATAGATTTAAGCATGTTCCTTATCTAGGAGATATGGGTGCTAAAATAGAAACTGCAACAAATAGAATAATAAAAATACATGGACCAATTAAATTTAAAGGAAGTCATGTAAGTGCAACGGATTTAAGAGCAGGTGCTTGTATGGTATTAGCTGCTTTAGCAGCAGATGGAAAAACAACTATTGATAATGCTCATTATATTTTGAGAGGTTATGAAAATATAATAGAAAAACTAAGAAATGTTGGAGCTTCTATTGATTTGATTGATAATTAAAAATAATATGCATACAATTAAGTAGATTTAAATATCTACTTTTTTTGGAGGTTATTATGAAAAAGTTAATAGTTGGAGTTATTGTAGTAGTTGCTGTATTTTGGATATACAATGCATTTAAAGATGATAAAGTATATTATGTATCAATAAGTGATAAGACAAGTATAGATCCTAATATAAACTATGGATATAAAAATCATATCGAAGATTATTTAAGTGAACTAGATATTTTAGAAAAATATGTTGATATATATAATGAAAATGATAGAATTACAGATATTATTAGAAATATTGACGATAATAAAAAATATGATAATAAAACTTTTAAAAATATTTTAATTAAAGCAGATATACTTACATTATCTATAGGATATAATGATATAATTAGTAAATTAGATAAATATAGTGATTATGAAATTTATAAATATATTGATACTTATATAAATGATTTAGAAAATTTATATAAATTATTAAGGGAATATGATAAAGAAGATATTATAATGATAGGTTATTATAATCCATATGATAATAGCTATGATAATACTATTAATTATATAAATAAAAGGGTAAAAGATTTATGTAATGATTACAAAATAAATTATATAGATATATCAGATATGAAAGAATATATAGATAATGGATATATTATTATAGAAGGTCAACATATTATCTTTGACAAGCTAAGAAGTATAGTAGATGACAATATTTCAAATAAATAACTTGCTTTTTGAAGTATTTCTATGTTATAATACTCTTGCATTAAATTTCTATGGCCTTATTGGACCATGGCGGAAGGAGATAAGTTATGAAGGCAAATATTCATCCAGAGTATGTTGATACTAAAGTAACATGTATTTGTGGTAATGAATTCACTGTTAGATCAACAGTTAAGGAATTACATGTTGAAGTATGCGACAAATGTCATCCATTCTATACAGGTGTACAAGGAGCTACTAAAAAAACAGGACGTGTTGAAAAGTTCAATCGTAAATATGGATTAAATGAAAACAAAGATAAAGAAGCTGCATAAGCTTCTTTTTTGTTGATAATAAACTAAATTTATACTATAATTAAATAGGAGAGTGGAATTATGAAAATAGGTTTAGTTTCAGATCATCATGGTATAGAAAAAAGAGAAAAGATAAAAAAATACTTAGAAAATAAGGGATATACAGTTGTTGATTATGGTCCTAATGAAAAAAAGAGTGTTGATTATCCAGAATTTGCATATAAATTAAGTAAGGGAGTTATTAATAAGGATATTGATGTAGGTATTCTTATGTGTGGGACAGGTATAGGCATGTCCATAGCTGCCAATAAAGTAAAAGGTATTAGATGTGCTAGGGTTGTATCAAAAGAAGATGCAATGTATGCTTCATTACATAATCACGCAAATGAAATTGCTTTTTCAGCAAACTTACCTTTTATGAAAATTAAAAAAATTATTGATACTTATCTAAATACTACTCCTTCAGAAGAAGAAAGACATGTTAGAAGAGTTAACATGATAGATAATTATAATGATTAAATCAATATTTTATTTATTAGTTACCCCCATAATTATGTGGGCATTAGATAGTGTCAGAATAAACGAAATATTTAAAAAAAATAAATATATTCAATCTAGAATTGTATATTTATGTATTACATTAGCTTTATCGTATTTGGTTGTAAACTTTGTATTTGATTTTTTAAGATTATAAAGGAGGCCAAATATGAAAAAGCTTTTTCTTTTGTCTATAGTTATTATACTAATGTCTTATAGTATTAATGTTGTATTTAAAGAAAAGGTCAAGAACAAACAATTTGATTTTAATGAAAACTCTTATGTTAGAGTAAAAAGAAATGCAACAGGTGTAATAGAACAAGTCCCTTTTGAAGAGTATATAATAGGAGTTGTTTCAGGAGAAATGCCTGTAAGTTTTGATATAGAAGCTTTAAAAGCACAAGCAGTTGCCGCTAGAAGTTATGTATTAACAAAAATGATTCAAAATATTAATAATAGCTATGATGTAGTAGATACTGTAAGTAACCAAGTATATTTAGATGATGATAAGTTAAGAAGTAATTGGGGTGCTAACTATGAAAATAATATAGCTAAAATAAAAGAAGCTGTGTTAGGTACAAGAGGAGAGTATTTAACTTATAATGGAGAAGTAGTAAATGCCTTTTTCTTTTCTACTAGTGTTGGTAAAACAGAAAACTGTGTGGATGTTTTTGGAGGTAATTTGCCTTATTTAGTTAGTGTTTCATCTACTTGGGATGAAAATGTATCACCAGTATTTAGTGTTAATAACACTTTTACTTTAAATGATTTTTATGCAGGATTAGATTTACCATATAATGAAAAAATAAATGTAGAAATAATTAACACTACAAGTACAGGCAGAATAAAAAAAATAAAAATAAATGAAAAAGAATATACAGGCTCAGAGGTAGCTAAATTGTTATCTTTAAGATCAGCCTTTTTTACGATAGAACAAGATGGTGACAAAGTATATGTCAATACTAAAGGATATGGCCATGGCGTAGGTATGAGTCAATATGGTGCTTATGGTATGGCCAAAGAGGGATATAAATATGATGAAATACTAAAACATTACTATACAGGAGTTGAAATATCAAAAATGTAGTATAAAAATTTAATATTTGTTCACACTTAAAATAGAGGTGAATAAAATGAAACAAAGGAATATGAAAAAGTATGCTGTTTATGTGTTATCTATCGCGTTACTAGGAGGAACATTATTAGGCACATATTTAGTAAACAATAAGCTGGAAAATGATGATACTAAATATGTAAGTGATCCTATATTAGAAAGTGTAGTACCAGTAGTATCAACCAGTGATATACTTATAAGACCATATACAGATTCTAATGTGATTATATTAAATAATTACTATGATTATAGAAGTGATGAAGACACTCAAATAAATTCAATTATTTTCTATAACAACACTTATATGCAAAATACAGGTGTTATATATGGAAATGATAGTGAATTTGATGTTGTTGCTATAGCAGATGGCGAAGTTATTAAAGTAGAAGATAGTGAATTATCTGGTAAAGTAGTTGAGATAAGACATAGTAATGATGTAATAAGTGTTTATCAATTCTTAAGTGATGTTAATGTGTCAATAAATACATCAGTTAAACAAGGCGATAAGATAGGCAAAAGTGGTATATCTAATTTAGTAGATAATAACAAAAATCAATTATATTTTGAACTTATTATTCGTGGAGAACTAGTTAATGGTGAAAATTATTTTGGTAAAAATATAAATGAATTATAAGAGCTTAGGCTCTTTTTTAGTATAAATTTATATTAAAACTATATACTTTACTAGAGGTGGAATTATGAATAGAGTAATCATCAGTAGAGTATTGGATGAAGCTAATTATATAATTGATACTAAAGAAACTGTAAGAGAAATAGCAAAAAAATATAAAGTATCTAAAAGTACTGTTCATAAAGATTTACATGAAAGACTAAAAGAAATTAATCTTGATTTATATAATAAAGTGGATGATATATTAAAATATCATACAGATATAAGACATATAAGAGGTGGCGAGTCAACAAGGCTTAAGTATTTAAACATTAAATAAGTTTATTTGTCTTTTTTTTTATGTTATAATTGATGTAGGTGAGGTTTATGAACTATACTATATTGAGAGATTCTTTGTTTTATATAATGGTACCAATGATATTTGTGGCGCTATTTACACCAATTATAAAGAAGGTTGCTTTTCATATAAATGCATTAGATGTGCCAAATGGTAGAAAAGTACACACTAAACCAATTCCAAGATTAGGTGGGCTTGCTATTATGTCAGGTTTTTTATTAGGATACATATTATTTGGCGAACCTGATAAATTAATGAATTCTATATTAATAGGGAGCTTTATAGTAGTAATTACAGGAATGATAGATGATATTAATCCTATACCTGCTAAAATAAAATTTATATTTCAATTGTTAGCTGTTATAGTAGTTGTAATATATGGAAATATTAATATGAATAAATTAACAGTATTAGGTTATTTAATAGATTTTAAATGGTTAACTATTCCATTAACTATATTATTCTTGCTTGCATGTATTAATTGTATGAATTTTATAGACGGATTAGATGGATTAGCATCAGGTATAAGTGCAATATATTTCTTAACTGTTGGTATTATAAGTTTGTTAATGAGTAGATTTGGAAATTATTATGTTATATCACTAATTATGTTAGGGTGTACAGTAGGATTTTTAATTCATAATTTCCATCCAGCAGATATCTTTTTAGGAGATTCTGGGTCAATGTTATTAGGATATTTAATTGGTGTAGTCGCATTACTAGGGTATAAAACAGTAGTGTTGACATCAATAGTAATTCCACTATTAATATTAGCTATTCCTTTATTAGATGTAGCATTTGCAATTATAAGAAGAAAATTAAAAGGTGAAAGTATGGCTAAACCTGATAAAGCACATATTCATCATCAATTATTAAGAAGAACATCATCACAAAAGACAACAGTAATAATTATATACATAATTCAGGCACTATTCTCTTTAGCAGCTATAGTATATATGTTACATAATACCAAATTGGGATATATATTATATGGTATTTTGATGTTTATTGTAATTATATTTATGTTGACTACAGATGTAGTAGTTGATATGCCTGCGCAAGAGAAAAAATTATTTAAAAAATTTAAAAAGAAAGCTCATTAGAGCTTTTTATGTGCCTAATAATGTAAAATAAGATAAATATTTTCTTTAATATTAGAAATAAACTTGTTATAATCAAAATAGGTGATATTATGCGTAGAGATTTTTGTGCTTCAGCTTTTGTAGTTGATCCAAGTACTAAGAAGATATTATTAGTTAAACATAAAGACTATAATAGATGGCTTCAACCAGGTGGACATGTAATTGGTGATGAAGTGCCGGAAGAGACTGCAGAAAGAGAAACATATGAAGAAACTGGTATAAGAATTAAATTAATAGGTGAAAGATTTCCTAGAGAAAGCGATTTTATAAGACCATTAGGGATTCAAAGAAATTATCGTGATGATATAACACATGTTGATATTATATATGCGGCAGTTCCTTATGATGAAACATTATTAACTGTTGACCATAATGAGAGTTATACAGCAGGATGGTTTAGCAGAGAAGATTTAGATCATATGGAGGTTTTTCCAGATGTTAAAATAACTATGGATTATATATTGGAAAATATGATACATTAAGTATATTTTCCTAAAATATTACCTTTTTTAATAAAAAATAAAAGATAAAATATTGTTAATTTTATCTTTTTTTGTTTAAAATAAATGTTTTTGTAAATGAAAAGTATAGTAATTTGTCTAATTGTTTACAAAAAATTATAAAAAAATAAATATTTCCCAATTAAATAAAATATTTACTTTTTAGATTAATTATGATATGATTATGCAGTTACGGGGTGAAGTAAAATGAAAAAAATAAAGAATATCGCGATTATTGCCCATGTCGATCATGGTAAAACTAAATTAGTTGATAGACTACTTAAATCATCAGGTATGTTTAGAGCTAATGAAAATATTGATGATTTATCTATGGATTCAAATGATATTGAAAGAGAAAGAGGAATTACAATTCTAGCTAAGACAACAGCAATTGATTATAAAGACTATCGTATTAATATTGTTGATACTCCAGGACATGCTGATTTTGGTGGAGAAGTTGAACGTATTATGAATATGGTTGATGGCGTTATCTTAGTGGTTGATGCTTATGAAGGACCAATGCCTCAAACTAAATTTGTACTTAAAAAAGCTTTAGAGGCTAAAATTACTCCTATTGTTGTTGTAAATAAAATAGATAAAGATTCCGCTAGACCTAAAGAAGTAGTAGATGAAGTAATGGAATTATTTATTGATTTAGGAGCAGATGTAGAACAATTAGATTTCCCAGTGGTATATGCTTCAGCTTTAGCTGGTACTTCTAGTTTTTCACCAGATAAAGAATCACAACAAGAGACAATGGCTCCTATATTAGATACAATCTTAGAACATATTCCAGATCCTGCAACTAACGAAGGTGAAGGATTACAATTCCAACCAGCATTATTAGATTATACAGACTTTGTTGGAAGAATTGGTATTGGTGTTGTTAAAAGAGGAAATGTTAAAGTTAATGAAATGGTATCATGTGTTAGATTGGATGGATCTATTAAACAATTTAGAATTCAAAAAATGTATGGTTTTTTAGGATATAAAAGAATTGAGATTAATGAGGCAGCAGCAGGAGATATAATTGCTATTGCAGGATTACCTGACATTAGTGTTGGGGAAACTGTATGTACAGTTGGGAAAGAAGATGCATTACCAATTCTTAGAATAGATGAACCAACTCTACAAATGACATTTGGTGTTAATTCATCACCATTTGCAGGAAGAGAAGGAAAGTTGCTTACTGCTAGTAAAATTGAAGATAGACTAAAGAAAGAAACTGAAAGAGATGTATCATTAAAAGTAGAACCAGCAGATAATGAATCATTTATTGTATCTGGTCGTGGAGAATTACATTTATCTATCTTAATTGAAAATATGAGAAGAGAAGGTTTTGAATTACAAGTATCTAAACCAGCGGTTATTATTAAAGAAATAGATGGTGTTAAGTCTGAACCATATGAAGATTTACAAATAGACGTTCCTGAAGAGTATGTTGGAAATGTTATCACAGCTTTAGGAAGTAGAGAAGCAGAAATGGTTAATATGGTTTCTACTGGGAATCAAACTAGACTAACTTATGTTATACCATCACGTGGTTTAATTGGATTCGCAACAGAATTTATGACAATGACTAAAGGTTATGGTATCATGAATCATACCTATAAAGAATATAGAAAAATGGCATCTAATAATGTAGGTGAAAGAAAAATAGGTGTTATGGTGTCTATGGAAAATGGTAAAGCAACTGCGTATGCCCTAGGAGCTTTAGAAGACCGTGGAGTTATGTTTGTTGAACCAGGTACAGAAGTATATGAAGGTATGATAGTAGGTGAACATAATCATGATAATGACTTAGCTGTTAATGTAGTTAAAGGTAAAAAACTTACTAATACACGTGCAGCTGGATCAGATCATACAGTAGTATTAGATAGACCAAGAGTTATGACACTAGAGATGTGTTTAGATTATATTAATAGTGATGAATTAGTAGAAGTCACTCCTGAAAACTTTAGATTAAGAAAGAAAATTCTAAATACAGAATTAAGAAAAAAAGAAGATGCAAAAAGACGTGCTTAACGTCTTTTATTTTCTATAAATTCTCCATCATATATATCTTGATTATGTTCCATGATTAAATGAGATATACTATTTTCAAAAAAGTTTCTTATACTTTTAAAATACATAGCTTCAAATTCACCAATCAAAGGATAATTTAATCTTTCTGTTCTTAGCTTAATATTCATTCTTCCTTCTTTTGTTTCTTGAATTAATTTTTCAAAAATACTTTCATTAAAACTAAAATTTTTCATTTGCTTTCACCTAAAGCAATTATATATTATTTTGCATTATTAATCAATATTGTTATCAAATCTAAATAAGAATATCCTGTATCTTTCATAAGCATAGGATACATACTAATATTTGTAAAACCTGGGAGTGTATTTATCTCGTTTAAATATAACTTATCATTTTCTGTATCATATAGAAAGTCTACACGGCATAAACCTTTGCACCCTAATTTAGTAAATACATCTTTACTATAATTTCTTATACTGTTTCTTAAATTATCATCTATATTAGCTGGAATTATTAAATCTACTTTATTTTTATATTTATCTTCATAATCATAGAAATCATGATTATATTTAATTTCTCCCACATTAGATACTATAATATCATCATCTTCTAATATGGCACATTCAAATTCTCTAGATTTTATGAATTTTTCAACAATAATATTTTTATCATATATTTCTGCTTCTTTAATAGCGTTATCTAATTCTTCTATATTACTTACTTTGTTTATTCCAATAGAAGAACCACCATTACATGGTTTGACAATTAAAGGGAACCCTAAATTTATAATATCTTCTATGTTATTATCATACTTTAGATATGGTACTTGTGGAATATCTATACTATTAAAAAATATTTTTGATAAATCTTTATCCATTCCTACGACACTTGCTTCAGTTCTACATCCTACGTATTTAATATTAAATAAATCTAACATTCCTTGAAGTTTACCATCTTCCCCACCTTTTCCATGCATTATAGGAAATACTACATCAAAATCTTTTAAATATTTAATAATATTATCTATTTCATCAAGATTATACCAACTTTTATTAATTATGTCTTCATACTTACATTCAATCCATTTGTTTTCTTTAGTAATACCAACTATTTTATAATTAAATAAATATGTATCAATATTATCAATAATATTTATTATTGAACTACATGACACCTCATGTTCACTGGAATTTCCTCCAAATAAAAGTAACACTTTATTCATACTACACCTCTATAAGAGTATATGTAATATATGTAAAAGTGTTATTAATTAGGCTTTTTCATATTAGTTATAAAGCCACCTTCATATGTTATATTAATTATATAATTATATGGGCTTTTGAAACTAATATTTATATTATCTAAATCATTTGTTTCAATACATATAATTTTATTATTTTCTATTTTACTTATTTTATTTTGAGTATTACTGGCATAATTATTAGATTTTACTTCAAAATCATAAATATTTAACATAATATTTATTATTACATAGCTATTACTATCGTCTAATTTGATTAAATAATCAGAGTTATTAGTATCATAGTTTGATATAATCTCTATATTAAAAAAGTCATCTTTTTCATACTTTGCAGTTGTTTCTTTCAAATATTCATCTAATTTATCAATTCTCGCATAATAGTTTTTATTTTCATATTCGTATACGATGAAATTATCAAGTATACTAAAATTATATGTATATTCACCAGTATTTATGATTAAAGGTTTACCATTAACATTTATATTATACATATCTTCATAAACTTTATTATTTATTTTATCTATTATTCCTTCAAAGTCACTACTTGCAATATTAATTCCATCATATATTATATTAGTAATACTAGTACTATTTATATTAAAAAATACATTTTTACCACAACCACATAATGCAAAAATACTAAGTATTATTAAAATTTTATATAACTTTTTAAACATACATCTCACCATTATTAGTATTTCAAGAATAGGCGAAAAAATACAGTTAACCTGTATTAAATCTTATTTTTTAAATAGTAATTTCTTAATTCTTTAAATCTTTGATAATGTATTATCTCTCTTTGTCTTAAGAACGCTAATGGAGCAAGTAAATCTTTGTCGTCAGTTAAATCCATCAAGTGTTCATAAGTAGCACGTGCTCTTTGTTCTGCTGCCATATCAGATTCTAAATCGGCAATATAATCTCCAGTGGTTTGTAAATATGCAGCTGTATATGGTACTCCCGATGCATTGGCAGGGAAAGTTGCGTGATCAAATGCTGTATAATGCGCTCCTAATCCAGCATTTTCTAATTCTTCTGGAGTAGCACCTTTAGTTAATTGATGAATCATAGTTGCAATCATTTCTAAATGCGCCAATTCTTCAGTACCAATATCAGTTAGAAGTGATTTACCTCTATCATCAGGCATTGTATATCTTTGATTTAAATATTGTAATGCAGCATTTAACTCTCCATATGGTCCACCATATTGTTCCATCATATATTTAGCCATTTTTAAATCTCTTTTAGTTATATTAACTGGAAATTCTAATTTTTTTTGATAAGCCCACATATTATACCCCTTTCTCCCAAGGCCATGGTGAGTCGTTCCATTTCCAAGGATAACTATTTAAAGCCTCGCTTGTTCTAGTAATTGGTCCATATTGATTTTGATATCTTATCATATATTCACCTAGATTAGTACGATATTCATTATACATTTCTAATGCATCTTTATCTTCTGGATTTATATCTAGATATAATCCTAAATCAATACACGCAAATGTTAAGGCATCGATGTAAGTTAACATTTCAGCTTGTTCGTTCATTGGTCTTATTTGATATGAATCATCTACTTTGTACGAGTTATATAAATCCGGGAACAAATTTCCTCTGATAAAACCATTATATGGATCGAAAATATTATTTTTTGAAACATTTTGTTCATATGTAGGTATATTATAATTGTTATTTATATAGTTATAATAACCTCTATTCATTCCATAATTGTTCATATTAATCCTCCCACATTATTCTATGGAATATGTAACAAAAGTGTATAGGTAAATAACTATCTTGACAAAAGTTATATAAAAGTGTTGCAAAAAAAGGAAAAACTTGCTAAAATATAACATGTCAGCAATGACAAATTGGCGTGGTTGGTGAAGTGGTTAACACGGCGGATTGTGGTTCCGTTATGCAAGGGTTCGATCCCCTTACCGCGCCCCATTTATGTGTAGAATTAGAACACCCTTAAAAGTGTTCTTTTTTCGTGCTTTTCTCTAGTAACTAGTATTTATATTATAATTGCTATTTCGAAAGGAGATGAGGCACTATAACGACTAATAGCCTAACATTTCCCAA
>JAFUTO010000011.1 GCA_017484205.1 Bacilli bacterium
GTTTAGTGGCATACGAACATATTCCTCGTTCATAAAATCTCCTTTTCTAATGGATAAGGTCATCCATACCCTGTTATTCTAGATACAGGAAAACTATATTTGATAAGTTTAAGTCATTATCAGGACATAATAAAAAAGCTATGCATAGCTTTAATAATCTTGAATATAATATTAATGATTATCTATAATCATATTTGACATCTTATGTCTTTTTTGATATAATCTAATCATTAAAGGGACTGCCCGCTGAGCATTGTGCTTGACGGGGAGTCTCTTTTTATGCTTTTGAATATATTTTTATAACTTCTTCACCTTTCATAACAATAACTTCTTCAACCCAATCTCTTTCTATTAATGTTGATTGTATTACATTTATTATTTCTTTATTCGTTTTATTTGGAAAATTTATATAATTAATTATATATTTTTTAGCTTGTTTTTTTGCACCTTTCTTTTTCAAAAATCTTTCAAAAGTATTTAAAAATTCTCCATCTGTTCCTGGTGTTTTCAAATCCCATTTCTCATTATTCCAAATATAATCTGGAGTTTTTACACTGACCAATCCTTTATATCCTTTTTCAGTTTCTATTCTTGGAACAATATGTATTTTGCCACCAAATATTTTTCTTATTTTTTTCGCCATTTTATACTCATCACTTTTTTTGTCTGTTAATGACGCTTTTTCTTTTCCTTTTATTGGATGTTTTATTTTATTATCATCAATAAAGTAGTTATCAAATCTAACATTATGACTCTTAGGTATTGCATTTTCTAGTTTAACTTTTGTTATGTCTTTATATGGCATTTCATATTTTATTATTAGTTCTTCTTTTTTCATATTTGAATAATTCATTAAGATTTTCTTCTAATTTAAGAAAAAAGAGGTTACCCTCTTTTATAAACCACATATTTGTCCACTTGTTCCGCGACGAATAGATGTTCCAATACTTTTGCCAAGATCTAATAGGAATGTAAAACCTCTTACGATTGCATTTAAGAATGTGGCATTAATTCCACCACCAATATAATTATTTAATTCCACATTACTTAATTGCATTTCAAAGGCCTCATATAGCCATCGGCTATTCCTACTATTATAGTTAATATCATTCCTACTCCTACAGCAACCATCTTCCATCCTCCACCTTGGATATTGTTTAAATTCTCATCATTAATTATCATATTATTCCTCCTTTTATCTTATATAAAGAAAATTCAAAACAATGAACGCTAAAGTTTTAAGCATTTTTAAAAACATAAATTCTCCTTTCTAGTGTCTTTTTTAATATAGCCATCTTCTATCTCTATCAGATGATCATATAAATCAACATTATCTAACCTATGAGTTATCACGATAATGGTTTTATCTTTATATTTATTAAATATATTTTTAAGTATTATTCTTTCAGTATTGATATCAACTTCATTCAAACTTTCATCAATAATTAGAATATCAAATGGTTTAAGTAAAGTTCGTGCCATTACAATTCGTGCTTTTTCACCACCACTTAAATTAAATCCATTTTCCTCTATAAACATATTTAAGTCTTTATTAACAAGACACATTTTAATTACTTCATCAAGTTTATTATTATCATCACACATAAGATTATTGTATAAAGTATCTTCAAATAAGACTTCATTTTGACTTACATAAGACACATTATCAAGTTTAGCATCTACTAAAGTATTCCCTATATAAACACCTTCAGCATTATAATAACCTTTAATTAATTTCACCAAAGATGATTTACCAGAACCTGAACTGCCAATTATAACTACCTTTTCACCTTCTTTTATATGCAAGTTTATATTTTTTAATATATAGTTTAACCCTGATTTATATGTCACATTACGGAATTCAATATTGCCACTTTTCACTTTTTTGGAGGTGATTTTATAAAATAGCTCTTGAATTCTTCTTGATGCATTATCTGCTTCCTTACTAGATAATATAAGCGACATAATAATATTCAAAGGTTCTTCCATATATCCAAATAATATATAAAATGATATAACAGTACCTATACTTAAAGTATTATTAAGATATAATATAAATCCAACAACAATTATAGTAATCATTCCAAGATTAATTATTAAATCTAAAAAGATATTTCTCAAACTATATTTTTTTTGATATTTACAAAGTATCTCTCTTAATTTTTTATATTTATCATTTAGTTTATTTACAATTCTATTTTCTATATTAATTCCTTTTATTGTTTCAAAGCCATTCAACGACTCTATAAACAAAGAATTATATGAAGCATTTTCGCATGACATAGTTTTAATATTTTTATTCAAAGATAATGATATAAAAACATTAATAATGACATATATAAATATAACAAATGACATTATAAGAAATAATCTTTTTGATAATAAATACATAAATAATAGATACATAATTAGAAAAGGTATTTCTACAATTGATAAAATAAAATTATTGATAAATTCTAGAATACTATTAATATCATTAAATCTTGACACCACTTCTCCTATTCTATGATTTTTATAATAAACATATGGAAGTGATATTAATGAATTGTTTATCTCATTAGTTAGTGATACACTTATTTTTTTATTTAAGTTTATCGTAATATTATTTTTATGAAACATTAATAAATATCTAAATATAAATATTGATATGAATAATATTGAATATTTATATAAAATATTAATATCATCAATTATATATTTAATTAGTAAAGAATATATTAAAGATATAAGAGAATATATAAACGAAACAAATATCAAATATATAAAAGTATATCTATATCTAAATACAATGTCATTAATGTAAGTTAAAAAATTTTTAGGTTTTGAATTAGGAAGTGTCCTTATTGGTTTTAAAGTTATAATAATATTATTCCATATATTCATGAATTCATCTTTAGACATATATTTTACTTTAGATGCTGGATCTCCAATAAGTACTTTATCATCTACTTTATATATAACTACAAAATGATTATAAATATTAGAAATAGTAACATGAGCAATAACGGGTAATTTAATATCATCTAGCTTGTCCACTTTCATGCCATAACTTTCAAAACCAATCTTCCTTGCTGCTTCAATTAAGTTATATGCACTTGTACCATTTTTAGTTGTATGCATCATATCTTCTAAGGCATCAACACTTATATAACCTTTATAATATTGAACGATAGAAGCAAGAGAACATGGTCCACAATTCTTAAACCCATTTTGTTTAACTAATGGATATTTCATTTTTTCACCTCCTATTTATAACATACGTAAAAACTTTTTGATTTCCTTTTTTTTAACGAAATTTTTTTTAACAAAATAATATTTCACTTTATTTTATAAAGGTTTTTACATATCAAAAAATTTGTGGTAGAATATAGACGTGGTGATTACTATGTTTAAAAAATGTAATATATTAGATGAAAAGAGACCAGAACTTAGACGTATTAGCGAAGAAGTTACTGGCCCATTAAGTAATGATGAAAAAGATTTAATTAAACAAGCTATAAAACATCTAACTTATAGCCAAATAGAACGTTTCGAAAAAAAATACGATTTAAGACCTGGTATGGGGCTTGCCTTTCCACAACTTGGTATCAACAAAAGAGTAATTATTATTGTTCATGAATATGAAGAAGGAAAATTTAAAGAATATGTGTATATTAATCCTGTCATTGTTTCTGAATCAGAAGAAATGATAGCTGCAGAAGTTGGTGAAGGATGTTTATCAGTTAATCGTGAAGTTGAAGGGCATGTCCCAAGACACGCAAGAGTTACTGTTGAAGGATTAGATATTGATGGTAATCCTCAAAGAATTAGAGCTAGAGAAGATTTAGCTATTGCATTTCAGCATGAAATTGATCATTTAGATGGAATCTTATTCTATGATAGAATTGATCCTAAACATAGATTTTATACAGAACAAGAAATGAGACTTATTTAAAGTCTCATTTTATTTTATTTATTAATTCTTTTTGATTAGGTATTATATCATCGTCAACTTCAATTGTAGTCATATAATCGATTGGAATATAATTATTATTTTGTAAATCAACTAAACAACTACTACCTTCATATTTAACTAAATTATTGCCTGTAATATTATCGTGAATATATACTCTAACACCATTTATATTTGTATTTATAACTATAGCATATCCATTGCTTTCAAAAGTATATATATTATCAATACTTTTAACTAAATCTGAATCTAATATTTTAGTTATGATATCATGAAAAGTTGGTGGTTTATCTACAATCGCACCTAAAGATTTTATATCATACCTACCATATTTCATAGTTAAGTTTTTTGATTTTGTTTTAAAAAGACTGCGTTTCTTTTCTATTTTGTAATTAACAGATACAGTGCCATCTTTTTTCTTAAAAAGATTAAAATTAATATCTATACAATTTTTACTTTCTAATTGAACACATCTTTTCAATTTACTTAATGCATAATTTGTATCTGCATACTCACTTTCTAAGGCTGTTACAATATCTCTTAAAGTATATTTTTCCATAAAATCCCCACTTTAGAGGGTTTATTATAACAAAAAAAGATAATTTAAGCAAATTATCTTTCAACTTCTATCTTCTACATAGTAATGATCTATTACACCAAAATCCCCATCTAAATTATAGTTAAGTACATAGCATATAGGCTTACCAGTAGGTATTTCTAAATCTATTACTTCTTCATCAGTAAGATTATCTAAGTATTTTATAAGTGCTCTTATACTATTTCCATGCGCAGCTACTAATACATCTTTACCTTCTTCTAGAATAGGTAAAATTTCATCTTTATAATAGCTAGATACTCTTTTAATAGTATCATTTAAATTTTCAGTAAGTGGTAATTCATCTTCTTTCAAATCTTTATATTTTAAATCATTACCTGGATATCTTGGGTCATCTTTCGTTAAACTTGGTGGTCTAACTGAAGCACTTCTTCTCCATAATTTTACTTGTTCGTCACCATACTTTTCGCGCGTTTCATCCTTATTTAGTCCTTGCAAAGCCCCATAATGTCTTTCATTTAACTTATAGCTATATTTTACAGGAATATCTAAATTCATTTCTTTTAAAATAATATCTAATGTATCATTAGCTCTTTTAAGCATAGATGTATAGGCAATATCAAAATTATATTGTTTTTCTTTCAATAATTCCCCTGCTTTTTTTGCTTCTTCTATGCCCTTTTCTGATAAAGCAACATCTGTCCAACCAGTAAATCTATTTTCTTTATTCCAAACACTTTCCCCGTGTCTAACTAAAACTAGTTTCATAAAACCTCCTATGCAATTTTAACTTTTCTTCTTGTATTTAATTTTACTATTAATAAAGTCATACATACAAATGTGATAACCATTAATATAATTAACCTTATATGTGCTTTTATAAATTCATTTATTGAAAATGAAATATCTTTATTTAAATATACATCTAAATCATCAATAGTTTTTCCATCATAGTTGACATGAATAACACCTAATTTTGTACCTTTTTTTGTTCCTGCTTTTACTTCATTTACACCATCATATGTAATTTCTAGTAAATCATCATTTACTTCATTAGTATAATATTTAATATCTTTATTAACTATAATATCAACATCATCTCTACTATATATTGTATCTAAAGATGTTACTTTGTAACCAATATTCACTAAATCATAATATTTATAATTTTCAAAATAATAATTATATATTTCAGTTGCATCTAATATATGATAAGCATTATCTTTAGCAGTTGATGCACCTATATTAATTAACATATACTTTATATCATTCGTACTATCATTTGCAACTGAAGCTAAACATTTACCTGCATCATCAGTATAACCTGTTTTGCCACCTACAATATAATCAATATTCAAATGATATGTATTAGCAGATGTTCTCATAGAACTTTTGGCTTTCATACCATTAGTTAAAGTATACTCACTTGTTTCAAACATTTCTTTAAATATTTGATTTTTTAAAGCTTCTTTTAACATTATAGCTACTTCGTTTGCTGTTCCATAATTTTCTTTATCATCTAATCCTATAACATTAGCAAAATGAGTATTTGTTAAACCCATTTTTTTAGCTTTATCATTCATCCAACCTACATATTCTTCTTCAGAAGACGCAAGTGTTAATGCAAGCCCTCTAGCACCATCAGCCGCACTTGGTAAAAATGTGGCATATAATAAATCCTTATAAGTTAATTTTTCACCAGTTTTAAATCCAATAACAGCAGCATTTTTGGCAATCAAATCATAAATCATATCATAAGTTATAGTTACTTCAGCATCCATATCATCAATATGTTCTATAGCAACTAAAGTGGTCATTATTTTAGTAAGACTAGCTATACTAACCTTTTCATCTGAAGCAATTTCATATACTACTGTATCATCATTTAAGTTATATAATACTACATTTTTACTACTTAAATCTAAGGCATATACATTTATAGAAATAAATATACATATCAAAAAACATAATAACTTTTTCATTATAACTCTTCTTCAATTCTAATTAGTTCGTTGTATTTACACATTCTATCAGTTCTAGACATAGATCCAGTTTTTATTTGTCCTAAATCTAATCCTACCGCTAAATCTGCTATAGTAGTATCTTCAGTTTCTCCACTTCGATGTGAAATAATAGTTTTATAACCATTTTCTTTAGCTAGTTTTATTGTTTCTAGTGTTTCTGTATAAGTACCTATTTGATTAACTTTTAATAAAATAGCATTACCAGCATGTTTATCAATACCCATTTGTAAACATTTGATATTAGTAACAAATAAATCATCACCAACTAACTGAATTTTATCACCTAAAATACTAGTTATTTTGCTAAAACCATCCCAATCATTTTCATCTACTGGATCTTCAATAGATATAATTGGATATTTAGATACTAAATCCTCATAAAAACTAATTAATTCATCAGTAGTTAATTTCTTACCATCAACATTATAATATCCTTCACTATAGAACTCTGATGCAGCTACATCTATACCAATATATACATCTTTTCCTGGTACATATCCAGCTTTTTCTATAGCCTCTATTATTACTTTAAATCCTTCTTCATTACTAGATAAATTAGGCGCAAATCCACCTTCATCTCCTACATTAGTATTATATCCCTTATCTTTTAATACTTTCTTTAATGTATGGAATACTTCTGCACCCACTCTAATTCTTTCTTTAATAGTATCTCTTTCAGGTATAATCATATACTCTTGAAAATCTAAACTATTATCTGCATGTACACCACCATTCAAGATATTCATCATAGGTCTAGGAAGTGTAGTTCCACTACCTACATATTTATATAATGGAGTTTTTTCTTCGTTTGCTGCTGCTTTTAAACAAGCTAGCGAAACACCTAGTGTAGCATTCGCACCTAAAATACTTTTATTAGGAGTTCCATCTAATTCAATTAATGTTTTATCAATTAATTCTTGATTGTTTACTTCCATACCAACTATTTTTGGTTTTATTATACTATTTACATTATATACTGCTTTTAAAACTCCTTTCCCCATAAATCTATCATCATTATCACGAAGTTCTATAGCTTCTCTAGTACCAGTTGATGCACCTGAAGGTACAGCTGCTCTACCCATTACACCATCTTCTAAGATAACATCTACTTCTACAGTAGGATTACCTCTTGAATCTAATATTTCTCTTGCTTTAATATCTTTTATCTTCATATAATCATCTCCTATATTAATAATACCACTTTTTATCTTGTATTTCTACTAATTATGTATAGTATATGTAAAATAAAAGAGACCTAACAAAGATCTCTTATCTATATAAACGCCTAAGCGAGGCGTGGCAAAGTAAATATTTTTATTATCTACTTTTAATATATGCAGTTAAATGAAATGTATTACTAATTATGCCTATAAATAATATAACTAAATTATTTTTTATTCTAATATATATTCCCTTGCAATAATTCTATCATCAGAACAAAATTCTATTACATATTTATTATCTCGCTTACAAATTATTATTCCTACTGTATCATTATCTTCAATTGTTTTAATATTCTTATCAATATAATTCATATATGTCATAATTTGCCCTGTATGTTCTTTCTTTAACTCAGTTACCTTTAATTCTACAACTACATAACATTTATATTTGATATTATAAAGTAATATATCTATATAGTTATATCTATTCCCTATATCAAAGTTAAATAATTGTCTAATATGGCTTATTGATAATTTGGTCCACACTGGGGACCATTTTTTGTTCTTCAAAAAATTGATATAATTGTCTCATTCTTCTTAAAGTTCTTTCATTATATTTTTTTATCTATTTCAGTTACTAATTTCTTTGAGTATTCATAAGTTTATCTCCATATTTTTCTTTTCATTTTCGATAACATCAATAAATTCTTTTAAATGATCTAATATATTTTTCTCTAAGTCACTCTCTAAATAATTTGTATTTTCTTTTATATCTAAAAATTCTAATACAAATGGATCTTTAATTATATCTTTATTCTCATATATGTTATGACCTTTAGTAGATAATTCTAATAATTTTGATTTATCTTTAGAATTTGCTATTCTTTCATACAGTAAAGTCGTCCTTTGTCGTTGTAATTCTCTGACATCCCAATTTGAATTAATACATTCTTTCATATAGAATTTTCTTTTATTTTCTTCTTTTATTCGGATTAACTCATAATAATGAGATATACTCAATTCGCTCGAAATCGTCGAGCGAATTGGATATGTAAGATAAAATTGTCTCATTCTTCGTAAATTTTGAATAGAAAACCCTTTACCAAATTGGTCTGTTAATCTTTTAGATATTTCTTCTATTAATAAATCACCATATTTTGCTCTACTGTTTCCACCTTGTTTTTCAACAATCATTTTTCCAATGGTCCAATGCAAATAAACTATTTCATTATTAATAGTTCTGTATACTCTACTTTTACTTTGTTCAATTAGTCTTTTAATATCAAGAAACAATTCATTTGTTTCATTATCTTCAATTGTTATTATCTCATCCATTTCCATTCTCCTTCCTACTCTAAACATGTCTTTATTTTTAAACCATTATTTTTAATTTTAAACATAATACTACCATTTAAATCAGTTCTATATATGAAAGAATTATCTAAAATATCTAATGTTTCCTTATTTGGGTGTCCATATCTATTATTTTTACCTACTGAAATAAGTGAATAAGTAGGTTTAACACTATTAATAAATTCAACACCAGAGCTTGTCTTACTACCATGATGTCCTACTTTTAAAACATCAATATGAGGTATATTATATCGATTTAAAATATCTGTCTCGCGATTCTTTCCTGCATCACCCATAAACAGAAATTTATAATTATCTATCTCTGTATAAATAACATTTGAATTATCGTTTTCATTATCATAAACCTTCGTATTTAGAAAATATAATTCATTATTATTTATATTTATATCTTTAATATTTTTATAATATGGAATATTATTATCTAATACTTCTATTATTTGTTTTTCTAAAGTATTAAAATCATTGTTATTGAATATTACATTATCT
This sequence comes from Bacilli bacterium, assembly GCA_017484205.1. GTDB lineage: Bacteria > Bacillota_I > Bacilli_A > RF39 > UBA660 > RGIG9169. Next base: position 9,556 of record JAFUTO010000011.1, read on the forward strand.
ACTTTATAGTTACTTATTAAATTAATTGCCTCACCTGCATGATTATAGTCCCCATGTGCTGATTGTCAATTAGTAAGTCGAATTTAAACAAAGAAAAAGAACTTTTTAATTAAAGTTCTTATTTTACATTTGTAATATTAATTAAATTATTATCATCGTCAAATTCCAGTTTAAATGTTTCACAATAATTCCATTTACCATCAAAAAATTTATTTCCATTAAATGTATATGGTTCTGTATAATTAATCTTACACCATTTACTAAATAATGCTGCTAGAGCTGTCGAATGACCAACAATTAATATTTTCTTATTTTTATATTCATTTAAAATATTGATTAAAGATTCTTCTTCCCTTTTAATAACTTCGTTTATTGATTCACCATTTCCTATTTTATAATCTAAGTCATTAAATTGTCTTTCTCCAAAATCTGATGGCAATTCATCCCAATTATTTATTCCAAACTTTCTTTCCCCAAAATTTTCATCAATGTTTATTTTGTCAGAAGTAAAATATTTAGCTGTACTTATTGTCCTTACATAATTAGATGAATACACTACATCAAAGTTTTGTAATTCTTCTATCTTGCTTTTTTCTTTTGCAATATTTTCACCATTTTCTGTTAATGGCCACTTTTCATTTTGAACCTGTAATGTATCACTATTATTAATATTGTTTGATTTTAATGCTTCTGAATGTCTAATAAAATAAACTACTGTCATTTTTATCACTCTCCAAAATCATTATATCACAATATTTACTTATTCTTTTAATCTCAATGTCTCTTTTTCTAATTCTTTTAAACTCTTATCTGGAGTTGGCAAATCTTCTGGCATAGTACCACCTAATCTTTTAATACTATTTCTTACTTCCTTGCCTACCTCATAATGAACAGAATTTGCAGTATATTCGTTATCTACATTATCTCTTTTTAATTTAGCGTCTGTTTGAGCAATTCTAAATATGTTATCGGCAAGTTCTTCACTACCCATATTATCCAGTATATCTTCTCTATATCTTAACTTCTTTCTTTTAAAAATGTCATTTGCTGTTTCCCCATTGTATAACCCTTTATACCCAGCGTTATGAAATCTAGCTAGGTCTTTTACACCACTTTTAACTGCTGTTTGATTTAGATTATAATTACCTTTCCTTGCTTGATTTCTTCTATATAATCTTTTCTCATCTTCCGTTAGATTATTATATTCTAATTCACTTAATTCCTGTTTTCTCGTCTGAATAGCAAAATACGTTTTAGCTAAAGCAATTACTTTCTTTCTGGGATCACAATTAAGTACAATCAAATAACATGCATATCTTGATAATTTATAGTCTTGTATTTTTCTTTCAGTATTAGAGCCAATACTAACCATTTTATCGGCACCGATAAAATGGTCTAAAATGTTATTGTTACTATTATTGCAATTCTCTATTGCTTTATTTATTACATTTGAAAATCTTTGCCACAATGTATATTCCAATATTGGCATTAGTTCTCTTGCTAACCAGTATTCATTACCAGTTTCATCTATATGTTTTATATCTTCAAATATTTTGTTTGTATATTCTTTTATTTCATTCATCTTAACTCTCCCTTCTATGGACTACAAGTCTCAATTTGTAATTTATTTTTCTTTATTTTAAACATAATACTACCCTCTTCATCTGTTCTATATATTTTTGAATTATCTAAATTATTTAATACTTCTTTATTTGGATGACCATATCTATTATTCTTTCCTACACTAATAATGGAATATTTAGGATTCATTTTATTAATAAACTCTTTGCTACTACTTGTCTTAGATCCATGATGTCCCACTTTAAGTACATCTATATTAGATATATTGTATTTTTCTAATACATCTTCTTCTTTATCTACTCCAGCATCTCCCATAAACATAAATTTATATCCATCTATTTCTGTATAAATTACATTACTATTATCATTTTCATTATCATATTCTTTGGTTTGTAAAAAATATAATTTACTTTTATTTATATTTAATTCTTTAATACATGAATAGTATGGTATCTTCTTTTTATCTAATACATTAATTAAGTCTTTTTCTAAATTGTTGTATTCTCCACAATTAAAGATAACTTTTTCTACCTTAAAGTTTTCTACTAGATTAATTGCTTCTCCCATATGGTCGTAGTCCCCATGAGTTAGTATTAAATAGTCTAATTTTTTAATACCCAAACTTTTAAGATATGGAATTATAGTATTAATAGCTAAACTATAATTATTTTGTTTCCACTCTTCACCATAACTTACTGTTCCACCAGTATCAATAAGAATAGCCTTATTATATTTAAACCTTAATAATATAGAATCTCCTTGACCTACATCTATCATATGAACCTCATCATTTAAATTAAACGAATTAGTATGAATCAATAATAATATTACTAATATTAATAAGTATTTATATCTTCCCTTTTTCATATTGTATAAAACAAATATAATGACTATATAATATAAAATAACTATATAAAATGGTATATGACATAATATAATATTCATACTATACTTACTTATAAAAGTTGATAATATTTCTAAGGTATTTAGGCATATTTCAAGTATGGGACTTAATATAGGTAAAATAAAAGTAAGCAAAGAAAGCGGAAATACTATAAAAGATATAAATGGTACAAATAGTAGATTAATAAATGGGCTTAGTATATTAATACTAAAAAAATTATTAATAAGAATTGGTATACTTGCTAAAAAGGATATTAAACTAGTTATAAATAGTTTAATAAAATAATTATGATATTTATTAGAAATACTACCAAATATAATTAAAAAGTATGTGATACTAAAACTAAATAAAAATCCTACATTATGTATATAATATGGATTATATATAATAAAACCACATACTAAATAGATAAATAGATAACTAGTTTTAATATTTAGTTTAGTTATTTTATTTATATAGAGTAATATAAACATTAAAGTAGATCTCATAATAGATGGTGTATAATTAGTTAAAAAAGTATAAAAAAGTAAAAATAATATTACAAATATATAGTTAATATTACTTTTCTTTATCTTATTTAAAATACCTAGTATTAAAACACTTAATAATGTTACATGCATACCTGATACCGCGAATAAATGACTTATACCATTATTTTGAAAGCTAGTTTTAATATCATTATCTATATAATTAGTATCACCTAGTATAAAAGCATATAGATATTCATTTTTAGAATAATTGTTTATCCTATCTATAATTTTATTTTTAATCTTATAAAATATATTATTACTATGAGATATCAATTTAATAGTTGAAGCTTTATTTATATAATATATCTTTTTACTTTTTAAATATAAATTATAATTAAATAAATTAAAATTAGTATTGGTAGAAGGAACACTATATACTCCTTCTACCTCAATCAAATCTCCTACTTTATATGTGTTTTTTACATAATCAAGTTCTTCTAAAGTATCTACATAATAATTAATCAAAACATTATCAGATATTATTGATACTTTATTAGCTTTAATCTTTATATGTTTAATAATATATGTATTATCTATAAAAGGATTTATTTCCTTATGATATATAATAAAACTTAATATACAAGTTAATACTAAAACAAATAGCAAAGTATATTTAGACTCCAATATTATCTTTATTCTTTTCATATGTTGATTTACCTATTCCTTTAACATTCATAATATCTTCTGGAGTTTTAAATGGAGTAGATGTCCTATAATCTATTATCGCCTGCGCTTTACTTTTACCTATACCAGATAATTTTTGTAATTCTTCTAATGATGCCGTATTAATATTTATAATACCTATATCTTTCTTTGATGTCTTAGATACACAAGCAACATTTTCTACTTTAGGACACACACATTCTTTTTCTATTACTTTTATCGCTGTGTCACCTTTAGTCATACTTGATACTTCATCTATCGTATAGACTATAACTACATCTTCATCACTTAACCTTTTGCTTAGATTAATTAAACTTGTATCTGCATAACTTCTAAGTCCTCCTGCTATTCCAATTAAATCATATACAGTACTTCCTACTTCTACTTCATATACTCCCGGATTATTAACCGCACCTTTAATATCAACTATTATTTTATCTATCTCTAATGCTTTTGTATAGTTATTGTTAAATAGATTAAGTAATAGTAATACTGATATTATCATTAATATTTTTTTCATAATTTCTCCTTTCCATAAATCACCTCCTATTTATAACATATTTAAAAAAGTATCAATTTCCTTTTTTTAAAGGTAAATTTATAAAAAAAATAGTTTATTTTATTAAACTATTTACAATATCTTCCATATGCATTAATCTAGATCCTTTGACTAATATAGTATAATCTTTTAAATTTATTTTATTTAAATAATTAATAATATCATCATTATCAATAAAATGAATCCCATCTATATATTTAGTATCTTCTCCTACTAATAAAATATCATCTTTATCAACATTTTTTAATAATTTATTAATTTTTTTATGTATTCTAGGACTATATTCACCTAATTCTTTAATATCACCTAAAATAACTAATTTATTACCTTTTATTTTTTTCACATAATCTAAAACACCTTTTAAAGATTCATAACTACTATTATAAGTATCATCTATAATTTTATAATCAACCATATCAATAATATTCATCCTTGACGCAACTGCTTCGTAACTATTAATTCTTTCTACAACATCTTTTGGATGAATAACAAAGTATGTGGATAATTCAAACGCGACTAATATATTAGATATATATGATTTATTAGGTATATTAAATGATATATTATATTTATCTTCTTGATATTTCAAATCAAAATTAAGTTTATCGGTTACTTTAATATTACTTATTTTAACATCCCTACATTTATTTATATTATCATATTTTATATGTTTTAGTAATTTATCTAAATAAGGTACTACTAAATCACCATTATGCATACCATTTACTATTTCCATTTTAGCTTTTAATATATTTTTAACACTGCCTAAGTAACCTATATGTGATGTACCTATATTAGTTATAGTGGCTATTTCTGGTTTAATAGCTTTACTTATTTCATCAATTTCACCAAAATGATTCATACCAACTTCAAGTATTACTACATCGTAATCATTATTTAATTTAAACATTGTCTCACTTATACCTATATAGTTATTTTTATTTCCATCATTTTTTAACACTTTATATTTTGATGACAAAATATGATCTAACAATTCTTTAGTTGTTGTTTTACCAACCGATCCTGTAATAGCTATTAATGGTATATATTTATATTTATCTCTTATATATCCTGTTATTTTAAGTAATGTATCTTTGATATCAGTTACTTTTAATATACATACTTCACTTTTAATATGTATATCTCTATCACTTATAATACATACAGCACCATTATTAATGGCATCATCTATATATAAATATCCATTATTAATACATATAAAAACATCATCTTTTTCTACTTCTTTACTATTTAATCTAAAAGACTTTATTTCTTTTTTTATATTTTTTGGTAAGTTCAAAGCTTTTCCATCTATTAGTTTAATTAATTCTTTAATTGTCATAATATCACCAATAAATTATATGAAAAGATATAAAAAAAATGTCTACATATATTTAGACATTGATTTCATCATTTGATTAACTTGTTTTTGTGAAGGTGTCCTTCCCATTTGAGTCATCATTGCTTTTATCATTTGTTCGTTGATAGGAGGATTTTTCTTTAAATATTTTTGTAAATAATATCTAGCTACAAAGAAACCTACTATTGCACCTACGATAAATCCACCTAAAATTTGTAATACATCTATTAAAAATTCCATTTTATCATTCCTCTCTTTATATATTATACTAAATTAATTATAATATTTCAATAAAAAAGAAACCTACTTGGTTTCCAATATACTGGAATCATTCGAGGAAACATTAGCTAGCTTCCTTTCACCTAATCCCATGTAAGTAGTTAATAATAATACTGTAATAACAAATAAAATTATCACTTTATTATTATTCGCACTTTCTAATATTTTTTCCATAATGTTTCCCTCCTTATCTACATTCATTCTACTACGAATATTTGTTCGTGTCAACGATAAAACGAACATTTTTTCGTATTTTACAATTTTATCTGTAAAGTATGTAAAATATATATATTTTTGTGTAATAAAACAAATGTTTGACAAAAGCGAAAATATGTTGTATAATTTTACTATATTATAAAGGAGGCTCATTATGGAAAAATTAACAAGACGCCAAGAAGATGTACTTAAATATGTCAAAGAATTTATGGTATCACATGGATATCCACCAACTATTAGAGAAATCGGTAAGGCTTTAGGAATTTCTAGTCCTGCAACTATTCACTCACACTTAAAAGGATTAGAAGATAAAGGTTTTATCAAAAAAGATGGTTCTAAAAATAGAGCTATTGAATTATTAGTAGAAAATGAATATGCGAATGTAAATGAAGATGTAGTAGAAGTTCCACTACTTGGGAAGATTACAGCAGGTAGTCCAATTGAAGCAATTGAAACACCTGATGAATTCTTCGCCCTACCAGCATCACTAGTACCTAAAAACGAAGAAGTATTTACTTTAAAAGTATCAGGTACTAGTATGATTAATGCAGGTATATTAGATGGAGATATTGTAATAGTTAAAAGAAGTAAGGTAGCTCATAACGGTGAGATTATTGTAGCTATGACAGATGAAAATGAAGTAACACTTAAAACTTTCTATAAAGAAAATGGGTATATTAGATTACAACCAGAAAATGATACTATGGATCCAATTATATTACCTAATGTTACTATCCTTGGTAAAGCTATAGGATTATATAGACAAATATAAAAGAAGAAGATTATCTCCTTCTTTTTTGTTTTATCTTATCATCTATGTTTCCATACTTTTCTTGAAGTCTCAAAGCTATTTTAGGAATTATATTCCAATATATTTCTGATTCAGTATCAATATCTACTTTAAATATAGTATTTAATTTCTTACCAAATCTTTCATATAGTATATCTAATTCCTCTTTTGATAATTCAAATAATATACTATCTATTTGTTCTTTAGTATACATATTTAATAACTTATATAAGCTTAACATCCTAGTAGTATATTTTTCATTTAAATCATTAGTTTCATACAGATTACTTCTAAACTTATCTATATTACTATATCTATTTATACTAGGATTAGATATAGTTGTAGATTTAGAATATACAACAATGTTATTATTCAATTTATATGATGGATCAGCAAGCTTCCTTTTCATTTTAACAACAATAGTTGAATTAATTCTAATTCGTTCTTCTTCTGATACCTCTTTTTTTATATTTAAATTTCTACCCCATCTTTTATGTATAAGTTCTTTATCTTGCTTTGGTAACATTTCTATAACACTATCTACTTCTTCTTTACTATAACCTTTAAATACATCATAGAATGTTTTAGATGGTTTAATACTCTTCATTTTTTGTGATTTTTCTTTATCTATTTTTAGTGTTTTAAGGTTTTCTCCTCTTATAACATAATTAGGATTTGATAATTTCTTTTTAATCTTAGGTACTATTACAGAATTAACTCTGATTCGTTCTTCTTCTAATACCTCTTTTTTTATATTTAAATTTCTACCCCATCTTTTATGTATAAGTTTTTTATCTTGCCTTGGTAATATTTCTATAACATTATCTACTTCTTCTTTACTATAGCCTTTAAATACATCATAGAATGTTTTAGATGATTTAATAATTTTATTTTTTTGTGATTTTTCTTTATCTATTTTTGGTTTTTCTATCTCTACCGCTTTAGGTAGTATTTTAACATCATTTTTTGTTCTATTCTTATTTGATATTTCTTTTTCAGGTATACTATTTATAGATTCTTCTATCAGCATATTTGGTTCTATACCAGCTAATTTGTTTTTAAGATATGGAACTATTTTTAAATATATAGTGCTCCATTCTTTTATTTCCACATTATATAAGCCATATAAACGTTTACCAAATCTCTTATATATTAATGCCTTATATTCATCTGATAATGTATCTATTATTTTATCTATTTCATCTTTAGAATAGTTTTCAAACATCTTGTATAAATTAACGTTATCATTAATTTTTTCTTCACTAGTTTTAGATACTTTTGTTAGATATCCATCTGTTTTTATTGGTTCTATATAAACTATCTTATTTTGAACTTTACTATCTTTCGTTATCTCCTCTATATTATTTTTTATAGCAGGTAACACTTCATCATATAATCTTGTATTTAATTCTTGTGTCCAATATGTTTTATCTAAAGTTGTGTTCATATAATCATTTCCCCATCTTTTTACCATTATATCCCTATAATCATCTGGTAACATATCAATAGATTTATCTACAATATTTCTTGGGATATTATTATAAATTTGATATATATTCCTTATTTCATTACTTTTTTTCTTTACTTTTTGTACTTCTTTCTTTTTGAAACGATTATAATCATCACTTGTTTTAAAATCAACATAATCTTTAAGTTTTCTTGATTTAGATGGTTGTCTCAATTTTCTTAAAGCCTTAGCCTCTATTTGTCTTATTCTTTCCCTTGTAACATTATATACTTTACCTACTTCTTCCAATGTTCTTTCTTTGCCATCACTTATACCAAATCTTAAGTCCAAAACATGATATTCTTTTTCCGTTAATCCATCTCTCATAGTTTTTAAAATATCATTTCGTCTTGCATTATCAATGGTATCATCTTCTGGAGTAGCTAAAGAACTAGCGATGAAATCTCCTAATAATGATGCATCATTTTCATCTGATACTGGTGTTTCTAAACTTGCATCTTCAGCAAAAGTCGCGAAATATTTATTTAATTCACTAACACTGATACCTATATATTCTGCCATTTCTTCAGTTGTTGCATCCCTACCAAGTTTTCTATTTAATTCTTCAATTTTCTTTTTATATTTAAACCATCTTTCATACATATGAACAGGAATTCTACGATTTCTAGACTTATCACAAATGGCTCTTGTAATAGCTTGTCTTATCCACCAAGTTGCGTAAGTACTAAATTTATATCCTTTAGATACGTCATATTTTTCAACTGCTTTAATTAACCCTAAGTTACCTTCTTGAATTAAATCAAGAAACTGTAATCCTCTACCCATATACCTTTTAGCTATTGATACAACTAATCTTAAATTTGATTCAGCAAGGATTTTTGCAGCTTCTGGTTGTGGTAATTGACGAGCAATTTTTCTTTCATCTTCTATACTTAAAAGTGGTATTCTACCAATATCTTTCATATATGTAGTTATTGGATCTAATCCTTCAATATCATCAGATAAATTATCGTAGCTAAAATCATCAAAATCTATTTGTTTTACTTCAATATTATTAACTACACAATACGCGTTTATAATACTTGATACTGTAATATCACTATATATTTCATCAATATATCCTTCTTTAATCTTTTCTTCATCATGTTCAAAAATATTTTTTGTCATCTCTAAAATAACATTGTTACTTAATATTTGATTATATAAATCTAAATCAGGATAATAATCAACTTGTCCAAAAAAATCAGTCAATTTTGATATTTCTTTAATTGCCTCATCATAAGTTTTTACTCTCTTAATCTTTTTACCAATATAATTATTTATTACACCAATAGGATTTGTAGCTATTTCATTATTGATATATGTAGATATTAAAGATTCTATCTTTTTTGTTAACAATGCTTCATCAACATTTTCACTTTCATTAATATATACTTGAATAGAGTCTAAAGTATTATCCATATATTTTTCTAATTCAGCATAATTATACTTTTTATATAGTTTTACTATTATATTACTTAACTCACTTAACAGTTCTTCTCTAGTTAGTTTTTTTAAATTTTCAATATTAAGCATATAATCCACCACTTTCAATAAAATTATTTATATTATATAGAAAATATATAATTTTTTCAAGAAAAATTAATAAAAAAATGCATCATAAGATGCATTATTCTAAATCAGATTTTAACACTGTTATAACTGGGCGAACACCACGAAGATAATTCAGATCAACATATATATTAGAAGAAGATAAAAATCCAATAATTGGTGGAGCTGAACTCACATTAACTACATATGCAATATTATTAGCTGATATTCCAGCATCTACTGTCCAATATCCATATATTACACAATTAGGATGGTCTTCTGGGCAATCATAATCACCGTCAACTCCATTGTTACTTAACACACTATATAACCAATTGTATTCAGAATTAATTCTTAAAATTGTTGTTGACGCAGTGGAATACCATGAATTTTCTCCTATAATTCTTGCTACTTCATTAGCCTCTATTAATCTAGCTTTATATCCCGTATAATTAACCGTATACGATATACCACCACCAATAAAAGTATAATTTGAAGGTTGTATAGTATTTTTCCAAGTCTTAGTATCTTCTTTAAGACTAGCTAATACTTCATTTGGACCTGATGCATTTGATCCACTACTATTCCAGTACACTGTTGGTGTAGTATTATGATCTAATATCATAGTTACTCTATCACTTGTTGTCCCACTTTCTTTTATAACATAAAATTGCATACATCCTTCTTTTGTACCTGTTTTTGATGTTGAATTTCTACATTTTTTCCCTTTTGTTACATCAAATTTAACTATATCTCCTATTTCATAAGCATCATATATTACTTCTGGCATAGCTAATTCTCCTACCACAGTACCATTTTCTGATGTATAACTATACACTGTTTTCCAATCATCAGCTTTACATCCTGTCGCGAATGTAACTAAACCTTTTTTTATTTCATATCCTTTACAAACTACTGTATCACTTTTTGGAAAAGCGAATCCAAATTTTTCATTTCTATCATCAATAGTTCCATCAGTTCTTACTACTTGATTTCCTATACTACTACTATCACTGCCACCCATTATTCCAAATTCTACATTATCTATATGGCCTTCTACACTTCTTGCATTTGCTGAATTTCTTGATGATGTTATTATATTACTTACTACCGGTATTATAATTAAAGCTATAGCTGCTAGTATTACTATTACAGCTAGTAACTCTATTAATGTGAATCCTTTTTTCTTCATAAGTGTTCTCCTATTCTATATAATTATATTATACTATAATATAACAATAAAAAACAACATTAATTATAATATATTTACAAATTCATATACAAAAAATGCATCATAAGATGCATTAATATTTATCTTGTAATTCTACCACAATTTCACTATCAAGATTAATTGTAGTACCACTACCTATGCTTTGACTAACAACATACCCTTCACCATTAATTGTACACTTAACACCTATAAGATTGAAATATGCAAGAACATCAGTTCTTGACCAACCTTTCATACTAGGCATTTTATAATTATTACTATTAGTAAGTAAGAATATCTTTTCACCTACTAATATTGTGTTGTTATTATTCGGATATTGATTAATTATATAGTCACCATCACCTATTACAATAGGATTTAATCCTAATTCTTGTAATGCTTTTGTAACACCTGATGTACTTTTACTTACATAATTACCAACATTATAACTATTTATAGATGAAGTATTAGTTGATATATTAAAATATTTAGATACATTTTGAACAATTTTCTTAACTGTACTTGTCAAAGCCGCATTTCCATCCGGGTATACTTTTTTAATCGCGCCATAAATTAAATATCTAGGATTTTCTTTAGGAAACATTCCAGAAAAGCTTCTTATATATTGGTTCTTCAAATATCCACCATTTTCATATATTTGAGCTGTTCCTGTTTTGCCTATTAACTCAACACCATAATTTAATGTTGAATATGATCTACCTGATCCTGTTGGTGAATTAACTACATTATACATTAAGTTTTTCATCTTATTAACAGTTTCAACACTAACTATTTGATCTGACTCTTCTATTTGTCGTTCATAAGTTACTTCATTTGTATTTGGATTTACTATTTTACTTATAATATGTGGTTTCAACATCCTTCCATTATTCGCTAATATTGAATACCCTTGTAATATTTGTACAGGAGTAACATATATACCTTGGCCAAAACCTGCTGTAGCTATTTCAATTGGATAATAAAATTCTAATTTACCTGATGCTTCTGCAGGCAATTCGATGCCTGTAGTCTTTCCAAATCCATATTTATTTAAACAATCTCTTAAATCGTCAGCACCAATAAAATTATCTATAAGTAACATATTAGTAATACCTACGTTACTTGATTGTTCATAACCATAATCATAAGTTATCGATCCCCAACCATAATTATTCCAATCTTTTATATATGTATCACCAACGGTAATTGTTCCTGACATAAATGTCTTATCACCTTGATAAGTTCCTTTTTCCATTGCACACATATATGTAAATGTTTTCATAACTGATCCAGGTTCTATAACAATAGAAGTTAAATTATTTTCATAATTTACAATATCTCTTACATTAGGATCAAAAGAAGGAGATGATGCTGAGGCAACTATATCACCTGTCTTAGCGTCCATTATATGTATTTGTAACCATTCATAATTATAATTTGCTTCTGCTTCATCCATAGCTTCTTCTACAAATCTTTGGATACCTGCATTAATAGTTAAATATATATCACTACCATCTTGAGCTGGTATTCTTTTTTCTTCTGTTTCGGGGATTTGATATCCTTTGGCATCTTGTTGATATGATAAATATCCATCTACACCTTTTAATTCGTCATCATATTTTGACTCAATACCAAGTTCACCATCTATTTGAATAATTGTTTCACCATCTACCTCATGCTCATTTGATTTAGCATAACCAATTACATAAGAAGCAAAATCACCATTAGGATAAAACCTTTTAGAAGATTCAACAAAGTCAATTCCAGGAAGATTTAATTTTTGTATTTCCTCTTTTTTTAATTCAGTTATTCCTCTTCCACCTGGTCCTAATTCAACTTGATATCTATCTAAACTTAATAAATTGATTAATTCTTCTTCAGTCATATTTAATAATGGCGACAATGCTTTAGCTGTTCCATCTACATCTACTACATGTTGAGGTTTTGTTTCATCTATAGTTCTAGATGGCTCTAAATACGCTATTACTGTATAAGAATACACATTTAAAGCCAAAGTATTTCCATCAGAGTCATAAATAGTTCCTCTTTTCGCTCTCAATATTGTTTCATACGTATTACGCGTTGTTGCAAATTCCTGTATATTTATTCCTAAAACAATTGGTGATACTGATATATATGTATAAACAATGAATAAAAAAGTCAAAAAAGAAAAGAATAGCCAAAAAAGAGCTCTAGGAACTTGCCACTCTTTACGTCTGTTATTCTTTCTCATATAGCACCTCTATTCACTTATAATTATGATATTATCATTATTATACGCCAATCCCATATCTTTAACAACCCCTTTAACATTATCAAAAGAAGTTAATTCTGATACTTTCATATTTAAACTTTCAATTTTCTTTTCTTCTATTTTTATATCTCCCCTTAATTGTTCAACACTTAAATTAAGGTTACCTATAGAAGCACCACAAAAAACTTGTATAAAAACAACAGCAATTAAAGAGAATAAACCTACCCCATATAACATTTTTTCTCCTTTTGTAAATTTATCAATTCTTATTGTTCTCATATTATTTCACCCTTTCAATTACTCTTAATTTGGCACTCCTACTTCTTGGATTGACAGCTACTTCTTCTTTAGAAGGCTCAATCACTTTTATTATTTTATATTTTGGTTCATATTCTTCCGGTATTATTGGTAAGTTTTTTATACTATTTGGAATAGTACTTACTTTTTTAAATGTATCTTTGCATATCTTATCTTCTAACGAATGAAATGTTATAACACATATTCTTCCGCCTATATTTAAGATATCTAATGCATCATTTAATGACTTTTCAAATACATTTAATTCATCATTTACTTCTATCCTTATTGCCTGAAATACTTTTCTAGCAGGATGATGTTCTCTTTTATATTTAAATGGAACACTATTTTCAATGATACTCACAAGTTCTAATGTCGTTTCAACCATCTTATTTTCACGGTATTTAACGATATTCTTCGCGATACTTGGTGCATATTTCTCTTCGCCATAATCCCTAAATATTCTTATTAATTCGGATTCACTATAAGTATTAACTACTTCATATGCAGAAAGTTTATTATCTTGATCCATTCTCATATCCAGTTTAGCATCCTTATGAAAACTAAATCCTCTATAATCTTCATCTAGCTGTGGACTAGATACTCCTAAATCATATAAAATGCAATCTACTGAAGTAACATTTCTTTTTTCTAATTCACTTTTTAAATTAGCAAAATTACTTTTAATTATCTCATAGTTACTACCTATCTTAGATAACTTTTCATCACTACAAAGAATAGCTTCTTTATCTTGATCGAATGCATATAATTTACCATTTTTAATTTTATTCAATATCTTACTACTATGACCAGCACGTCCTAAAGTACAATCTACAACAACACTGTTATCTTTAAGATTTAAATATTCAATTGATTCATTTAGTAAAACACTTATATGCATATATCCCCCTAAATATTTGGTGTAAATAACTTATCTGCTAAATCTGTGAAACTATCTTCATTTTCTTTCATGAAGTTATCCCATCTTTCTTTATCCCATACTTCTAATCTTTCATTAACACCTATAACAACACATTCCTTTGTTAAAGAAGCATAAGAAGAAAGTGGTCCTGGTATATTTATTCTACCTTGTTTATCTACCTCACAAGTTGTTGCGCCAGATAGTAGGAATCTCATAAAATTACGGGCATCTCTAGTATTAGGTAATTCTCTATATTTGTTTATAACATTTTCCCATTCATCTTTTGGATAGATAAATAAGCATCCATCTAATCCTCTTGTAAGAATGAAATCTTCTTTAAGTTCATACCTTAATTTTGAAGGTATTGTAAGTCTACCTTTATCATCAAGGCTATGATGATACTCACCTATAAACATCGAAATCCCCCATTTCTTCCCACTCATTTCCACTATCTACCACTATTTTACTCTCTTTTATATTACTTGTAAATACTTTTTTATCATTTTTTAAAAGTTTTTGTAAACAAAAAAAAGAGGTTGCCCTCTTTAAAATATCCATGCTCCTAACATAATCGCAAGTAAAATATATAATACTAATATTATTAAATAATTCGATTTGTTAGTATGTTCATTACACTCCATGGTTACCTCCTATTAAATATATGCTCCAAGTATGATTATTAAAAGAATAAATAATACTAATACGATAGCTGCTGAAGAAATTCCTGTATTATTATTACACATATAAATCATCCTCCTTTTTGTCTTTTCACATTATTCTATGGCAAATTATTAAAATTGTGATTACTTAAGATAAAAAATATTGAAAAATGATTCTAAATTTGTTATTATATAAGTTGTATGGTTAAGGAGGATATCATGAAAAAGAAATTATTTGTAGTTCTTGTAGCATCATTACTTGTTACAGGATGTGTTAAAACACCTAAACTAGAAAGTGGTGAAGAAATATTAGCTGAAATAGATGGAAAGCAATATACAGCTAATGATCTATACGAAAAGATGAAAGATTCTTATGGTACTAGCGCATTAATAGACTTAGTTGATAGATTTATCATAAGTCAAGAATTAAGTGATACAACTAGTGAAGAAGCCCAAGCAAAATCTTATATAGCTCAAATGAAGAGTTATTATGAATCATCAGGATATACTTGGTCTGAAGTATTAGCTAATAATGGTTTCACTGAAGATTCTTTATTAGAGTACTATGCACTTAATTACGAAAAAGAAACTGTAGCTAAAAAATATTACGAAAGTATTATAACTGATAAGGAAATTGAAAAATATTATAAAGATGAAATTATTGGTGATATTACAGCTAAACAAATTCTAATCGTTCCTGAAACAAATACTGATATGACTGATGAAGAAAAAGAAGAAGCTAATACAAAAGCATATAACAAAGCTTTAGAAGTAATTGAAAAATTAAACAATGGTGAAGATTTTAGTGAACTTGCTAAAGAATATAGTGACGATGATTCTGCATCTATCGGTGGCACTTTAGCACCATTCAATAAACAAAGTAATTACCCTACTGAATTTATTGAACAAGCTATTAAATTAGATGTTGATAATTATTCAAAAACACCTATTAAATCTTCTTATGGATACCATATTATATATATTGTTTCTAAAGACGAAAAACCTAGTTTAGATGATGTTAAAGATAGTATTATAAGTACCCTTGCTGAAGAAAAAATGGAAGATAATGAAAACTATCTAAATACAGCTTGGAAAGGTTTGAGAGAAAAATATAATTTAAATATATATGATACTATAGTAAAAGAACACTACGATCAAACTATGAGTCAATATTAAAAGTGGAATTAATCCACTTTTTTTATTACTTCTTCTATTTCTTCCTTATTGTATCCTTTTTGATATAGTTTATTTTTTATATTTCTCTTCAGTTCCTCATCTTTATATTTTCTAGATAGTTTATTATATATTTTATTAAATTCATTATCAATATTACTTTTTATAGTGATACCATCTAAATGTTCTAATATCAAATCTTTTCTATATCCCATATTTAGTAATTCTGTTAATACTTTTTCTTTAAAATAATATATAGAATGCTTATTCATTTTTGCTTTACGTTCAATATATTTTGATATTTTATTATCTATAATTTTATTATCTATTTTATTTAATTCTTCCTTTATTATAATTTCATCAATATTATTATCTAGTAACTCCTTTTCTATTTTAAGTGGACCTGAGTTAGTAAAATTAATTTTATCATATATGTATGCCTTAGCATATCTAGCATCATTAATTAAGCCAATATTTTCTAACTTATTTACTATATTTATTATATTTGTTTCTTCAACTCCATTTTTTATTAAATAATCAACAATTTCTTGCTTTGATTTTAATTTTGTAGATAACATTTTTACACATTTATTATATACTTCATAATATTTATTCTCCTCTACTATTTTCTCAAACAGTTCTAAATCAATTTCTTTTTTAAATAGTAAATTATATTTTATAATCACTTCATCAAATGTATCTAATTTTTCATCATTATCTAAAAGTATTCTATATTTGTTATTAGCCATTTTTTTAAAAGAAATAATTTTCATATTATCACCCTAATAAAATACTAACATTTGTTTGATATTAAGTCAAGAAAAAAGTTAGATTATTCTAACTTTTCTACTATTTGTATATTCTTTCATTTTATCTTTTACATCTTTATAACTATTATAGTTTATATCGTCATTATTAATCATATTTTCTAATTTAGGAAATTCATCTATTAAAATGTGTGGTAAAATACCTAAATCAATAAATTTATTATCATAATACTTTTTATTTAATACATCAAACACTTTACCTAATTCATGTTCAGGTATATTATTATAGCCACTTGATGTTCTATATTTTCTTTCTAAATAATGTCTATAATAATTATCTATAGCATTAAATCTTTCTAAATATTCAGTATCAAATGATGTTGGTGAAAGATATAATGTATCTTCTAACATCATATTATTCTTTTCCATAATAACTTCTTCGCCAAGTCTAAACATTGCATAGTTAGCAAATAAAGAAATATTATGTGTCTTTTGATAATCTAATAATCTATCTAAATACATTTTAAATAGTTTTAACCTATGTTCGTTACCTAATCTAGATGAAATACCACTAAAATCAGTAGCATCTAGATTTTCTTTTCTAACGAAAGAGTTTGAACTATTGAAAGCATCAACTGCGTATAATACGTTATAAAACTCTTTTACTTTTTCTTCTGTATCTAATCCAAAATATCTATATATCGTCTCATAATCATTATCATTAACCGCATTTATAAACTCTTCATAGGTAACATCAGAGAATAAACCTAACATCATTATTTGACTACTATCTGATCTACTTAAATCAATCCACATATTTAAATCATCATGTTTAAACGAATGGGTTGCAGCTACTACATCTAATATAGATGATGTACCTTCCTCATAGCCAACACCTTTATATGTTTTTTCCATACAAGGACAAGGATAACCTTTTATTGAATTCATAAAGTATCTAATATTATCAGATAACATTTTTTCACCATCAGTAGGATGTTTCATCATCCAATATTCATTAATTAATAAAGTATTAGTTTGTTTATCATATGAACATGGAAATAACTCATACAAGTATTCTTGATTTTTAATCATACTAAAGTCTATTAAAATTATACTCATTTCATTGTATATGTGATAATCACTTTTTAAATCATTTGTATCATTTTTTATATCATCAAAAATACTTTTTAGCATGGATTCCACAACATCACTATATACAGTATCAAAAATACTCGTATAACCTGATTTTGTTGAATTATATTTAATTAAACTAATAACTGCATCCGTATCATATATAGTTTCATAAGAACAATGTTCTTTATGATTTCCTATTTTTTCAAGATTCTTAATATCTTCATCACTTAAGTAATTTTTCATATTAATATCAACTAAGCTGTCTAAGTTTTCTTTTGTACGATTAATAACATCTTCATTAAACTCATCATCAAAATATACTTTTGTTTTAATATTTTGATAATCTTTTAATTCTATTTGATTAGTATTTATCCCCGTATCAAAATAATCCCCGTTTAATATCGTTTGAATTCCGTCTTCAGTATTTTCCATATAATCATGTGCCTCAGGTATGTTTTCTTCCTTAAAGTCACAACTAATAAGTATCGAACCAACCAAACTTAAAGTAAAAGCACATGATAACAATCTACTTTTTACTTTTTCCATATTAGTTCCCCCTTGTAATGCATATTATAGCACTAAAAAAAATAAATGCAAATTAAAAAAAAGTTAGATTTCTCTAATATAATTGGAAATAATAAGTGTCCACACATTTTGTTACCCGAAATGTAAGTTTTATATATCTAATAATACATCATTTGAACTCTTATAGTCAAACATTGCTCTTGGATAATTGTTTATCCAATCTTCTACTTCTTGTATAA
>JAFUTO010000012.1 GCA_017484205.1 Bacilli bacterium
AAAAAAATGATTAAAAAAATAATCCAATTTTTAAAATTGAAAGGTAAATATGGATCAATTTAGAGAATGTCATATATTGTAAACTTTAAACTGCTAGTTATTGATTAATTTAATATATAGATTTATAATAAATATATAGAATAAAGGAGTGTAATTATGGATAATAATCAATTTAATAACAATAATCAACCAGTAATGAATAATGAATCAAAAAAGAAAGGTAATAGTAGATTAACTATATTATTATTAATATTAGTATTAGGAATGGCGAGTTATATAGGATATGATAAGTTCTATCTAGGAAAACAAAATAGTAATAATAACGAATCAAAGGAAGTAGAAGATAATAATAAGGAAAATAATGATAAAAGTTTAATAACAAGTAATACTTATAATGCTTCTGATTATATTAGTATTAAAGATATAGAATTAAATGATAGCAATAATTCAACAAGAAAAGAAATTACATTTAAAAATTTACCAACAGATGAAGTAAGTAACTTTGAAAAAATAATAAATGGGTTCCCTACAAATTTTTGGACTAGAAAACATATTGGATATGAAGGACCTAATTTTTCTGAATCTAGTAGTTATATGTTTGCTTTTTCATCAACTGCGGAATATGACACATATCATAACATCTTGTCAGTATATATGACACAAACTGGATCTTCAGATAAATATTGTAGTACAGGTGACTGTATTGGTTGGAAGATAATAGATAGATATAGTATAAATATAAACTTAGATACTAAAAAAGAAATTACTACAAATGAATTACTAAATGGTTTAAATATAAATAAAAAGGATGTATATAATAAAATATTAAATTCTATTGTTGATGAATATTTTGGTGAAAATCAATATAGGCAATTTACTGTTGGAAATAATTCCATGAGCACATCTGAATTTAAAAGTAATATTTCTAAATATGTAGATAGTCTACTAAATGTGGATGATTTGTTTATTTTATACATAAATAATAACAAATTAAATGTCGTTTATGATGCTGGTGATGTACTTCATGCATGTGGAGTATGTATTAATGACACTGGTACTGGTGGTACTTGTAGTTTACCTGATATGCCTTATATTGTTACAATAGAACTATAGTTTATCTATAGTTTTCTTATAAAATAAATGTCAAATTTAATAACAATAGTTGACTTATTTGAAAAAATAATTATAATATAATTAGTATTTGTTTTGAAGAGTATTTATATAGATTATTAAAGAGAGAATACGGGTGCTGAAAGTATTTATAAGATATATAAAGAAGACACAAAATGTTAAGATATTCGTATCAGGCGTTAACGAAATAGAGATTCTATAAGTAAGGTGGCACCGCGGTAACACGCCCTTACAATGTAGAATCTTTTGTGCTTATAAGGAGGGAAAATTATGCAAAAAGCTAAAGGAACTTATGATGTATTTGGAGAATATGGTAAGAAAATAAGAGTAGTTGAAAATATTTTATCTGACTTAATGGAAGTATATGACTATGAATATTTTAGGACACCTATATTTGAAGCATCAGAAGTATTTCATAGAGGCGTAGGTGATACTACAGATATTGTTACAAAAGAAACATATGATTTTAAAGATAGAGGAGACCGTGATATGACTTTAAGACCTGAAGGAACTGCAGGTATAGTTAGAAGTTATATTGAAAATAAGTATTATGGTAATCCTAATGTTCCTAGTAAGATTTGGTATTATGGACCTATGTTTAGATATGAAAGGCCACAATCAGGTAGATTTAGAGAATTTTATCAATTTGGTGTAGAAGTATTTGGATCTAATGATCCATTAACTGACGCAGAAGTTATATCAATACCAGTTAATTTCTATAAGATGTTAGGTTTAAAACAAATTAAAGTTCACATTAATAGTTTAGGTGATACTGAATCAAGAGATAATTATAGGAAAGCATTAAAGGATTATTTTAGACCACATTTGGATTCATTATGTGAAGATTGTCATGTTAGATTTGAAAAGAATCCACTTAGAATTTTAGATTGTAAAGTTGATAAAGATTTAGATGTAATGAAAAAAGCTCCTAAAACAATAGATTTTTTAAATGAGGAATCAAAAAGTCATTTTGATAAAGTTAAAGAATATTTAGATGCGATGAATATTGAATATATAGAAGATCCTAATTTAGTCAGAGGATTAGATTATTATACACATACAGTATTTGAAGTAGAAGCATCTGTAGAAGGATTTGGAGCTCAAAATATATTATGTGGTGGAGGAAGATATAATAAGTTAGTAGGTACATTAGGTGGACCTGATACTCCAGGTGTTGGATTTGCAATGGGTATGGAAAGACTTATGACAGCTTTAGACTATGAAAAAATAAACTTAATAGAAGAAGATGGAATTGATGCATATATCATTCCTATGAGTGAAAATGAAAAGGGATATAGTATAGGTATTTGTAATGCATTAAGACTTTCTGGATATAGAACTGATATGGATTATATGTCTAGAAATATAAAATCTAATTTTAAACAAAGTGAAAGATTAAATGCCAAATATGTAATAATAATTGGTGAAGAAGAAACTAAAAATAATGTATTAACTATCAAAGATAATGAGACTAAAGATGAATATAAAGTTAAAGTATCTGAATTAGTAGATTTTCTAGATAGTAAATTTGATGCCCATGAATGTGGTTGTGGACATTGTCATGAATAGAGGGATAATATGGAAAAAATATTTGTTAATGAATTAAAAAATCATATAGATGAGGAAATTACATTTGGAGGATTTGTAGATGCCATAAGAGATAAGAAATGGGTTATGTTCGTTATCTTAAAAGATCATACAGGAAGAGTCCAAATGACTATTGAAAAAAGTGAAGAACAAAATCAAAAACTATTAGATATAATGAGTAATGTAACTAAAGATAGTACAATAAAAATTAAAGCTAAAGTAGTATCTAATGATGCAGTTAAATTAGGTGGTATTGAACTTATACCAGAATATATAGAAGTTACAAGTAAAGCTGAGGAATTACCTTTTGATTATAATAACTTAGAAGGTGTTAATCTAGATACAAGATTAGATTATAGATGGTTAGATATAAGAAATGATAAGAATATGATGATTCATCTAGTATCTTCAGAAATGGTTAGATATATGAGAGAATACTTATATAATAATGGTTTTACTGAAATACATACACCTAAAATAATAGGTGCGGCATCAGAATCAGGTTCAGAAGTATTTGAAGTTAAATATTTTGATAGATCTGCTTATCTAGCTCAGTCACCTCAATTTTATAAACAAATGGCTTTAGCCGCGGGATTAGATAAAGTATTTGAAGTAGCCCCTTGTTTTAGAGCAGAAAACTCTAATACATCAAGACATGCAACTGAGTTTACATCATTTGATTTGGAATTCGCATATATAAAAGATTATCATGATGTAATGAATTTAGAAGCTGAAATGATAACTTATGCTTTAACTAAATTAAATGAATCAATGGGTGAAAGAATAAAAGAGGTATTAGATATAGATATAGTGGTACCAAAACTACCTTTCCCTGAAATGAAACTTAAAGATATCTATAAAGAGTTAGAAGAAAGGTATGATTACAAAATAGATGATTCACTTAAAAATGACTTAACTACTGAAGCAGAAAGATTAGTGTATAAATTAGCTAAGGATAAATTTGATAGTGAATTTATGTTTGTTGTAGATTTCCCTGCTGAAAAAAGAGCATTCTACCATATGAGAGATGAAGAGGGTAGATTACAAGGTTTTGATTTAATTTGGAGAGGTACTGAGATTACTACAGGTGCTCAAAGAGAACATAGATATGAAGAAATAGTTAAAAATGCCAAAGAAAAGGGACTAGGTGATGATGTTAAGTTCTATTTAGATTTCTTTAAATATGGATGTCCTCCACATGGTGGATTTGCTATAGGTGTAGATAGACTTACAATGTTACTTTTAGATGTTCCTAGTGTTAAAGAAACACAATTTATCTTTAGGGGACCTACTAGATTAAATCCTTAGTTGACTAATAAAAAAATATTGGAATATCCAATATTTTTTATTTATTTACCATATTACTTTCATAAAACAAAGGAAACAAACTATAACCATTTTCTTTTAAGTATTCTATTTCCTTAGGTAAAATTTCTAGTGTGTAATGATTATAATCATGCATTAATATTACTTCTATGTTAGAATCTATGGAGTTAACGAAGTTATTCCATGCTTGATCTGCTGATGCAAGACTTCCACCATCACCAGTGGCAGCAGTCCAATCTACCCATCCATAACCATTTGCTCTTAATAATTCAATAATTGCATTTTTGTATTTTCCGGCAGTAGCAGATCCGCCCGGGAATCTTACGATATTAGTAGTTACACCAGTTTGATTTCTAATTAATTCTTCTTGCTTTTTTACTTGTTCTATAAAATTAGTTGGGCTACTATAAAGTCCTCTAAATATACCATGTGAGAATGTGTGGTTGGCCATTGTATGACCTCTTTTAGCTTCTTCATTATATAAAAGATAACAATTTGCAGATTTATTGTCATAACATACCTCTTTGTTATTACCTATAGTAAAAAAGGTTGCAAGCACATCATATTTATCTAATACTTCTAAATACTTATATGATAAATAGTATGGTCCATCATCGAATGTTAAATATGCAATTTTTTTATCAGATTCAGACGCTAATATTTTATCTTCAAGTGTTTTGATATTGCTAAAATACTCTTTTTTTATTTCTGCAATATTGTCATCTATATTGATAATTATCTTCGTTTGTTCATCAATTTCGGTTAAATCATTGTTTTTATTTTCTAATTCCTTTTCTAATTCTGCATATTCATTATGAATAATATTAATTTCATTTGCTATATTTTCTGCTTTAAGTGATAATATAATATTAAAAACGATAATACATACAATAATTATAGAAAGTAGATATATTAAGAAAGTAATTCTTTTACTTCGTTGTTTCTTTTTAGCCATTTTTCATACTCTTCCATTTTTTCTTGATTATCATTTTTTAATTTTTCATAATTACTTGTACTACTATCAAAATTATTATTTATCTCATTGACTTTATTTTTTATTTCTTCAAGTTTATCTTTTTCGTAATTTAATTCTTCATTATATTTTGAATAATTATAATAATTTATCCCTAAAACAATAGAAAATATTACTGCTATGACTGATAGTATGATTATAATATTTTTTTTCATAAAATCACCAATATAATTTTATAATATATAGTTTTTTTAGTCAAATAATAATGTTAAAATACTACTTGCAAAATAAATATCTAGTATGTTATAATAATCTTACCAAGAACGAGTACAATATATAAGCCTACAGTTGATAATATTGGAGAACTAATTGGGTTGTGGTGTTGAATGCTTATATTTATATAAGAATCCTAAAGCAATTCATGTGTTCCCCCCCTGGCAGACCAGGTTTATTATCTAAAGTACTCCTCTTGGTTTTTTTGTGCTATAATTAAGTAGAGGTAATCTTATGAATGAAGAATTGAATAAAATAATTAAAAATATAAAAGGAACATTACTGATAGTAGGTGTTAATAATAGTTATATACTAGATACTATATATAAAAATAAAAAATTAGATGGAATATATAGTTTAGATAGGGCAAAACTATTTAATAAGAACGAAAAAAATGCTATTCCTGTTAAGTTAAAAAAAATAAAAAAAGAATTTAAAAATAATTTAGATTATATGTTATGTGATGTTAATGGTATTAATATTGATTTAAGAAAAGTTTTGTATAATACTTATAAATTAATAGACAAAAAGATAATATATTATGGAATGTATGATGAATATGATGTAGATAGAATTGTGCGTAAATATAAAAGATTTGGATGTGTTTGCAATAAAAAAATGTATGGTGATAACTTCATACTTTCTATAGATGTTCATAATATTAAAGTAACAAAGTTATTTTTATATAAAATAAGTGATACTTTTATAGATATTATTGAAGGAATTGGTAATTTATTGGTATCATAGTGTTGCAATATCTTAAATTTTATGATATTATTGTAATCGTGGATCCGCTGAAAAGAATTTATGATCCAGTAAACAAAAGTAAAAGGAGTGTGACATTGATGAACGTAGTAGATAAGATTACTGCTAAACAAATTAGAACTGATTTACCTGAATTCAGAGTTGGAGATCAAATCTCAGTTGGTCTTAAAATTGTTGAAGGTAATAAAGAAAGAGTTCAAGCTTTTGAAGGTTTAGTTATCGCTATTAAAGGTAGTGGTATTAGTAAAACTTTCACTGTTAGAAAAGTATCAGGTGGTGTAGGTGTTGAAAGAATTATTCCATATAACTCACCAAATATTGCTAGTATAACAGTAGTACGTAAAAACGTTGCTAGAAGAGCTAAATTAGGTAACTGGTTAAGAAATTCTTCTAAACAACCAAAATTAAAAGAAAGACAATAGGTTATATAACCTATTTTTCTTATATTGTGATATAATTATATTGGTGATATTATGAAAGTATTAAAAGAGATTGTACCTTATATAGTTATTATATTGGTAGTAGTATTAATAAGAAGCTTTATTGTTACTCCTGTTAGAGTAGATGGCTCAAGTATGAATCCTACATTAACTAATGGTGAAATTTTAATATTAAATAAAACAGTTAAGTCTTATAATAGGATGGATGTTGTCGTATTTAATTATAAAGAGGAAAGACTAATTAAAAGAGTTATAGGTGTAGCAGGAGAAACTGTCCGTATTGAAGATAATACGTTATATATAAATGATAAAGCAATAGATGACTATAGAGAAGATGTTAAAACGGCCGATTATGAATTGGATGTTACTATTCCAGAAGGATATTATTTTGTTATGGGTGATAATAGATATAATTCAACAGACAGTAGATTAATTGGGTTAGTTAAAGCTGACGATATTTTAGGTAGGGTAAAAGTTCGTATTTATCCGTTTATGAAATTAGGAAAGATATAATTATATCTTTTTTAATTTGCTTTTTAATAATTAATCTTATATAATGGTATTAGATAGGAGAGTTGAAATGAAAAATATGAAAAAATTTATAGGGGTTTTTATATTGGCTTTAGTATTATTCGTACCAAGTGTATTTGCGCTTAATGAAGAAGACTTAATTAAAAATGTTGTACCTAATGGTGAGAGTATAACAATAAAAAGCATAAAACCAACTACTTATGAATATGCATATGAACTTATTAGTAATTATGTAGATAATAACTTTGATGTAGAAGGTTATAGAGCTTGGGGTGATTGTAATCCAGAAGATTTGACAGAATGTTTAGTTCATATTGATTCTGAAAATAATGTTTGGAACTATCAAACAGGTGAGCTTATTAGTGGTTTTGCTAAAGATTATGAAATTACTGTAACTTATGATGAACCATCTAAAGAACAAGTTACTACAGTAAAACCAATAATCGATGATATTGTTTCTAATATTGAATATGATATGGCAGATCCATCTACTTATTATAAAGTAGAAGATTTATCTTTAATCAACTATTTCTTGACTGGTGAAAAATCAGAATTATGGAATCCAGGTGCTGCTTCTAGAGCTATTAAATTTTCAAATATTAATGAGCTTACTAATGGAGCTAATATTACATTTGGTTTTAATGTAGGATTAGGCGAACAAGGTGAAGATTTAATGTATGAATCAGCTGGAACTGGCTTAATCATATATTATGATGGATATAGATATGCTTCTACTCAAGCTATGGTACACTTAAGAAGAGTAATATATATACCAGAAGATACAGCTGATACAACTGATGCATATATTGCAGCAGCTCAAAAAAGAATTAATGATTATTTAGGTAATGAAAGTGTAAAAGTTACATTGGGTGGAGCTTTAACTACTTTAGCTGATAGTATTGATGAAAATTCAACTATGTACGGAGCTACTTATGAAGACTTACTAGATGCAACAGTAGATACAGCTGAAACTGATGGAAATTACTATAATATTAAAGTTTTAAATAGAACATATAAATTTTATATTATTAAATCAGATGAAATTCCAGAAAATCCAACATATTCAGCTGTTAACTTAGATAGTAATGTAGTAATTACATCTGATGATGCAAGTGTGCCTTTAGATACATCTATAACTGTTAAAGAAGTATCTGATAGTAAAATCAATGAAGCTTTAGGAACTGATGAATTAGTGTCTTATGATATTACTTTATATTCAGATGCTTTAAGTGATAATATTAAAAAATTAGAAAATGGTAAATTCAAAGTAAGTATCCCAGTACCAGAAACTTTAAAAGATAAGGATATTAATGTATATTATGTTAATAATGATAATGGGGAAGTAGAGCTTCATAACGCTACAGTCATTGATGGTATTGCTTCATTTGAGACAGACCACTTTAGTACATATACATTGGCAGCAAATGTTAATCTTGCAGGAGTTGAGTCACCTAATACTATTGATAATATTCAAGTAAATTTAGTGATAGGTATGATTGCTTTAGCAGGTTTGGCTAGTGCTTCATTATATTTAAATAAACAAAGAGGATAGATAAAATATCCTTTTTTTGTTATAATCTTATTAGGTGATAGTATGGATAAGTATGATGAACTTAAAATGTTGTATGGCGCTTATTATGGCGTTATGGATATGGATAGTTATAAGACTAAAGAGTTTGTCTTGAAAGATATAAAGGAATTAATTAATTATTTTATTGAAGAAAATAATATAATTGATACTAAAGAAACTGAAATGCTTGCTAAAGAGCAACCTTTAATAACTAGATTACATGATAGTCTAATAGTACTTAAAAGATTGGATGCATCATTAGAACTAACATTGCTAATTAAAGAAAAGATAAATGAGTTAAAACATGCAAAATAATATAGATAGTTTGTTAGATAGTTTATCCAGGGCAAAGTTTAGAGGATCATTTCATTTAAATAATAAAATGAAAGAATATGTAGAAACTAAAGGAATAGAAAAAATTAGAAAAGATGCATATGAAATAATTAGTAAAAGAATACAACCAGCTATTATTCCAAACGATGGTAAACAAACTCCTATGAAACAGGTTCATCCTGTTTTTATAGGGCAGCATGCTACTGGGACTTGTTGCAGGAGTTGCCTTTCTAAAATTCATCATATAGATTCAGGTAGAGAGCTATGTAATGAAGAAGTAGATTATATTGTTAATGTCGTAATGAAGTGGATAGAAAGAGAAATTATATGAAAAGTGTGTTATTTGTATGTCATGGTAATATATGTAGATCACCTATGGCAGAATATATATTTAAGTATTTAACTGATGATAAATATAAAGTAGAATCTAGGGCTACATCAACTGAAGAGATAGGTAATGATATATACCCTAATACGAAAGAAGAATTAATTAAACATGGTATTCCATTTAAAAGGCATTATGCTAAACAAATTACAAAAGATGATTATGATAACTTTAATATTATTGTATGCTTTGATGATTATAATATCAGGAATTTAGAAAAGATTATTAATGACAAATCAAAGGTGATAAAGTTATTAGACTATGATATTGGTGATCCTTGGTATACTAGAGATTTTGACAAAACATATAAAGAAATATATGAAGGTTGCATAAAGTTAAAAGAAAAAATAGAACAAATCTAAAAAAGATTTGTTTTTTTGTAAAAAAAGTGTTAAGAAGTGACAAATTCATGTATGTTATTTGCTATATTTAATAAAATGTATGTTATGCTTTAATTGAGTAATTATCTTTAATTACGATAGAAGGAGTGATGAAATGAAAAAGGGGTATATTTTAATTATTGGTATTTTAGCATTATTACTATACTTTCCGATAGATGTATTTGCAAGTAATGTAATAATATCACCACCAGAGGGGGATGACTTTAATCTAGAAGTAGAACTAACTGATAAGGTTAGTGATGTCAAAAGTGATATTGAATCTGTATTGGCATATAAAGTTGATAATCAAATTCTTAAATTTGCAGGAGATATCATGGATGATGACAAAACATTAGAAGACTATAATGTTATTGATAGTTCTGTCATTATGCTAGATATTAAAAATGTATATAAAAAATATGATATAGGTTCAGTTATATATTTTAATCCATATACTGCAAGTTTATGTACGAATGGTTCTGCAAATTGTTATGCATGGGGTGTATATCAAAACGATAGTAAGTATAGTAATAAAATTAACTTGCTAATGAAAGATAGTATTGGTTCTACACTTTTTGCCAAGCCAGATACAAGAACAATAACTGAAGGTTGTTTTAAGGGTGAAAAATATTTCTATTTATCTAAAGAAGACTGTGGCACAACAACTGAGTCTAGTGGTGCGACATGGCAAGAAGGTATTAATAAAGAAATAGTTTTATATGATAACATTGAAGGTATATTAGAATTTTTGGATGCAAAAACAAGTAGTTGGAATAGCAAACTAACATTAACAAAGTCTTATGATGGTGTTGATTTATCAAGTTATAAAGCTAGACTATTTACTGTAGATGAATTATCAAGCATGATAGGTATGTCTAATAAATATTTACCATTATTTGATGAAGAAAGACTTGGGGATGTAAATTATCTTAATAATCCAATATATTTGTATTCTTTAAAAACAAGTGGAGATCGTATACAAGCAATTATGCCATTTAAAAGTGTTATAATATCTACTACATCACCAACAAATAGTTCAAGTGAAATAAGCCCAATTATAGAAGTAAAAAAAGATTATTTTGGTTTTGCGTTACATGATGTTACAATTGATAGTATAGTTAATGGTAGTGTGTCTACTGATGTATCTAAACAATATTATGGTGATTTAGTTGAAATTACTATAACTCCTGATGAGGATTATGAGTTAGATACAGTTACTGTTACAGATACATTTGGAAATACAATAACTGTGACAAATAATAAGTTTGTAATGCCTGATTCTGATGTAAATATAAGTGTGACATTTAAACATAAACCTTTAACTGTAACATTTGATACAAATGGTGGAACTGATATTGCAACTCAAAGTGTTGATTATGATAATGTAGTTGAAAAACCAGAAACACCAGAAAAAGAAGGATATACTTTTGTCAATTGGTATGATGATAATACTTTTACAAGTATATATGATTTTGAAACTAAAATAAAGTTAGACACAATGTTATATGCTAAATGGAATGAAATTTTACCAGTTCAAGGTCCAGAAGAAGATGAAACAAAAGATGAAGAATCACCAATTGAAGAAACACAAAACGAAATAAAACCGATTGAATATATATTCTTATCTGGTGGAAATCAAGTTTTAGATATAGATTCAGATGATTTATTAACATTTAGAGTAAATATAGATTTAGATGAATTTTTAGCTAGTGGTGGTATATATATAGATGGTATATTTATTGATCCTTCAAATTATACCACTGAGAAAGGTAGTACTATAATTACATTCAATCCAGAATTTATTAAAAATTTAAGTTTAAATCTTCACTCATTAAAAGTAGAAGTAGCAGCAGGAAATACTTCAACTAATTTTACACTTACTAAAGTTGGAACATTACCAGAAAGTCCTAATACAGTGGATAATGTAAAACTACATATAGTTATATTATCAATAAGTTTGATAGGATTAATTTCTACATCTGTCTATTTTAAAAAGTATTTATTAAAAGGCTAGTATACTAGTCTTTTTTGTTGTAAAATATATTTAGGTGATAATATGGGATTAAAAGTAGGAACAGTTAAACTAGAAAAATACAATTCAGATTGGGCAAAAATGTTTGAAGAAGAGGCTAAAATATTAGACGAAATCTTTGGCGATAAAGCTATTATTATTGAACATATTGGTTCTACTTCTATAAAAGGATTATCATCAAAACCAATTATTGATATTGCTGTTGGGATATTAGATTTAGAAGATTTTGATGAATTAAGATATAAATTTGAAGAAAAACCTTATCAAATTAAAAAAGATCCTACGCCTGGTGAAGAATTAATTATCAAAAGAATAGGTGAGGATATAACTACATATTTAATACATGTTATGGAAGTTGATAGTAAAAGATGTAGGGATACTATAATGTTTAGAAATTATTTAAGAAATCACCACGATGTAATGAGAGAATATGAAAAGTTAAAAAAGGAATTAGCTATTAAATATAAAGATGATAGACCAAAATATACGGCATCTAAAAATGATTTTATTCAAAGTGTACTAGAAAAAGCTAATGAAGATTAATTCTTTACATTAAAAAATAATTATAATATAATAAAAAGTCAATAGGAGGGTTTTATGAATAAAATAAGTATCATTGATACACATGCACATTATAATAAATATGTATTAGTTAATATAAATAAGGCAATAGAACTTGTTAATAAGAATGACGATATATCTAAGGTAATAAATGTAGGATTAAATAATAAATCATCTGAAGAAGTAGTAGATATAAGTTCAAAAAATGATAAATTTTATGCTAGTATAGGAATTCATCCACTTTATGATGGTGATGTATCTGAATTAGAAAAATTATATTATGGTGATTCTGATAAAATAGTAGCTATTGGGGAAACGGGTATTGATACAAGTGATAATTTAACTAACCAAATTATGAAGTTTAGAGAAAGTATAGAACTTGCTAATAAATTAGAGCTACCTTTAATAATACACGCGAATACTACTAAGAATAGTACTATAAACGCAACTAAGTTATGTTTAGATATATTGGATAATTATAATACTATGGGGTATGTATTTCACTCATTTCAACCTGATGTAGAATTAGCGAAAAGAATAACATATAATGGCGGTTATGTTTCATTTGGTCCAATGATATTAAAAAGCAATGCAAAAAAGAGTTTAGAAGTTATTGAAAATGTTCCGATTGAAAAAATATTAGTTGAAACTGATTATCCGTTTATGACAGATGATTCTAATAAAGTAGTTGATGTATTTAAAAAAATATGTGAGTTAAGATGCCAAAGTGAGTATTCTTTGACTGAACAATTAAATGCTAATGCGAAAAGATTATTTTATAAATTATAAAAAACAAGGATTACCTTGTTTCTTTTTTTATTAATTTAGCATGAATGACAACTTTATCAGTTTGACCATGGCAAGTAGATAGGGTAAGTATATAATCATCAGGACTAACTGTTGTATTAAAGTTGTATTGTGATCTATTAATTAACATATTAGTAAAATTTTTAAAATCATCATTAGATGAAAAACTAACTCTTAAGTAATCATTAGTAGTAGGAATTCTATATACACTGAATACTTGCCATAAAGTATTTTCAGATTCTGTAGATAATTTTATAACAAAATTGTTAGGATTATTTAACCAACCATTTGTAAGAATATCTCTAATACTTCCAAACATTGTTCTATCAAGTCTTCCATGACCATATAAGATAGTATTTTTATCAAAAGTTTTAATATTATTTCTATAATCCATAAATATCCATCCAGCATAGTTACCGCTTTTATCAAATGAATGAGTTAAATAATAACTATTATCAGTTGTTTTGACAAAGGGATAATTTACATTTGTACCATTAACTTGAATCCATCCAGCTGTATCACTATTGATAGCTTTTAATTCATTAAAATTTACATTGATTAAATTCATTTTCATATAATCATAATAGAAACTTGGTAACTGATATCCTTCTTCTTCAACAGGTTCCTCTTGTATTTCTTCAGGAGTCTCTACCTCATCTATTTCAGCAATAGTTGATAACCATTCTATTTGATCGGCTGTCTTTTTGTTATCTTTATACCAAATTACAATATTTACTATACTAATTATTAAACCAATTAGACATATTAAAATAATTATCCAAGCAATGATTTTTCTTTTGCTTAATACACGTTTCATAAAATCACCAATAATATTATAACATAATTATAATTAAAAATCTTATAATAGTCTTTTTTTAGAAAATATTGTATAATTTAATTAGGTGATTATATGAAAACAGTAGTTATTACAGGTTCAGCTAAAGGATTCGGATATGCAATGCTTAAATTATTTTACGAGAAAGATTTTAATGTAGTAATTGTAGATGTAGATGAAAAATCTTTAAATGCTGCAAAAAAAGAATTAGAAAGTTTAAACTTAAAAGGTAAAATATTAACTTATAAAGTAGATATTACTAATGAAAATGAAGTATCTAAAATGATAGAAGATATTATAAAAAATAATAAAACTATTGATATATGGATTAATAATGCTGGTGTTAATCAACCAAGTATACCTATATGGTGTCTTGATAGTAAGGTTATTAATAGATTAATTGATATAGATTTAAAAGGTACTATACTATGTAGTAAACTAATTATGCCTATTATGTTGAAACAAAATAGTGGCCAAATATATAATGTAGAAGGATATGGTTCTAATGATGCTACTATGATGGGACTTTCTATATATGGAACTAGTAAAAGGGCGGTTACATATTTTACAGAGGCTTTGGCAAAAGAAGTATCAGGTGTATCTAAAAATATTTATATAGGTAAAATAACACCAGGTATTATGATAACTAATTTCATAGGTAATGATGTAAGTAATAATAGAATAGAATTATCAGAAAAAACTAAAAATGTTTATAATATTTTAGGTGATAGACCTGAAACGATAGCTAAATTTATGGTAGATAGAATTGTAAATAATAATAAAAATAATGTTAAGTTTGCTTGGCTAACTAATAGACGCGCGATGGGTAGATTTATTAAGGCATTATTTGGTAAAAAGAATAACTTCTTTGAATAAGGGTATATTTACTCTTTTTTCTATTTCATGGTACAATAAGGTAGGTGGTTTTATGAAAAAGATATTACAAAAAATATTAAAATTTTTCTTAATAATTATAGTAACAATTAAGAACTTAATATTAACTATTTTTAGTAAAAGTAGTTATGAAGAAAACATATTTGATGAAAGTTCTAGTGAATCTGGTGCTACTAAAACTAGAAAAGTGTATATAGGCAGTGTAGATGATGGAAATGTAATTTTAACTCTTAATGTAATTAGTAAACAAATTAATAAACTGCAAACAGAATTAACTTTAACAAAAGAAGAAAAGAAAGAAATAATAATTAAATTACAGGATAGATTAAATATAATAGAAACGAAAAATGATAACATAAAACCAACTAATAAAATAACTGAAATTCAAAAAGAGCAAATAGATAATAAAATTAAGAAGAATAAGACTATCTTAAATGAATATGCACATAACAATAAGATAAGTCTTCCAATTCAAAAAGAAAATACTAAAAATACTAAGAAAATAAAAGAAGAAGTAAAAGAAAAAAATGATAGAGAAAAATATATTCAATATATAAAGGATAGTAATAATATATTAAAAGAAGCAAAAACAAGTTTGAAAGAAATAGAAGAAGAAATAAAAGAAAATAAAAGATTAGATAATAACATATATAGAATAGAAGATATCAAAGAAAAAATAAAGAGAATAAGGGAAAACTATTATGAATTTAAACATAATAGATATATCTATGAAATAGAAAATGATTCAGATTTAAAAGATTTAGATACCTTTGAAATTATAAAAAATAGTACGAATATTGATAACTATTTAAAAAAATGTAATATTTTATTGGAACGTATTGAAGAATATAAAAAACATAGTGATATTGTTAATATAAAAAAAGAAAATAAACAAAAAAAAGAGGAAATAAAAAAACAAAAGGTAGAGGCAAAAGAAGAAAAGATTGAAGAAAAAGAAAAAAAACCTAAATTGCTTCAAGAAATTGAACAAGCTAGTAATATTATTTCAAAACATATAACTCGTCAACAAAAGATGCTTGATGAATTAGAAGAAAACATTAGTAAAAAACCATCTTTTGAAAGAAGAAAAGTAAGATTAAATTTTTTCGATAATATACTTAATAATACATTAAGAATAGGACTTACCTTTTTGCCGTTCAAAATGATTAGAAATAGAAAGTTAGGTTTATTAATAACAGGATTTTTATTGAATAATAATATTAGAACTATGAGAAAGGTATTGGCTAAAGATGTAATGTGTGATTATGTAACATTAGCTAGATATATTAAAACAGAAACTGAAATAACTAATTCATATGAAAGAATATGTAATGATTCATTATATCAAATTAGTATGTTAAAAGATGAATTTATAAGACATTATGGATATGCAAAAGATAGTGAAATATCTAAAATATATATGAAACTAGAGAATTTAGAAGGATCTATTATAAATGAAATAGATAGAATTAATGAGGCAAAAATACAAATTGAAAAAGTAAAAAAAATAGGAGATAGAAGATGATTTCTATCTTTTTTTGTGTATGTAAACAAGGCAATAGTGAGATAAATAATTTTATGCTATGTAAAAAAGTGTCATTAGTTCATATAAATCTTAAAACGCCTTGTAAATAGTTATGTTTTTATGGTAAAATTGATTAGATAAGGTTGGATTGGTAGAATGATTAAATTTGATAAAGTAAAATTTAAAGAAAATTCTAAATATATTTTAATTATTCTTTTAGTGTTAAATCTATTGCTATTAGTAACGACAATAGTAAATAGGAAAACTAGCGTTTCAGTAATTGAAAATGATATAGAAGAATCAGGAGATTCTACTATAAATAAATTAGTGATTAATGAAATGTCTAACAATAATGATGGTAGTTATGCTGCGGATAATGGTAAAATATATGATTGGATTGAATTATATAATGGTACAGATAAAGATATTGATTTGAATGGTTATAGTCTTTCTGACGATGATTCAAAGATTAAGTGGACATTTAGTGATACTATTATAAAATCAAAAGAATATTTAGTTGTTTTCCTAGCAGGAGAAAATATTGACGGGTTGTATGCTAATTTTGCGTTAAGCAAAAATGGTGGTGAAGTAGTTGTTTTAAAAAATAGAAGTGGCAAGGTTGTTGATATAGTTGAATCGGTAAAAACAAATAAAAATACTTCTTTAGCACGTACTTTAGATGGTGAATGGCAAGTAGTAAAACAAATTACGCCAGGATATGTAAATACTAAGGATGGTTATATAGAGTATATAAAATCTTTAGAAAATTTATCAAATGATATTATAATTAATGAAGTATTAGTAAGAAATGGTGGACAATTTACTGATGATTATAGTGAATACAGTGGTTATATTGAACTTAAAAATACTACTGATTCAAAAATAGAATTGAAAGATTATAGTTTATCTGATAGTTTAACTGAACCATTTAAGTGGCAATTACCAGATATTAGTTTAAAATCTGGAGAGATTATTATGATATATACTTCGGGTAGAGACATTGATAGCGGTATATTACATACTAATTTTAAACTTAATTCTAAAAATGGTAATGTTATTTTATCTAAAAATGGTGTTATTGTAGGAAATCTTGAATATGCTAATGTAGCTAATGGATATGCTCTTAGCTATGTAGATGGTAATTACCAAAAAACAAGTGCATTATCTGGCGGATATGAAAATACCAGCGCAGGTGTTGATGAATTTTCAAAGCATAATGAAAAAATAAAAGATAGTTTAATTATCAATGAAGTAATGAATAATAATTATGAATATTTACCTCAAAATTCTGGTAATTATTATGATTGGATAGAACTTAAAAATAATACATCAGAAGTTATGAATTTAGGAGAATATTATTTAACAACAACATTAAATGATCCTGAGATGTATAATTTACCTAATGTTGAATTAAAACCAGGAGAGTACTATATAATTATGGCTTCTGGTGATACCAATTTGAGTAATAGTTCATATAACCATGCTAATTTTAAAGTATCAAATGTGGAGTCAATATATATAACATCTAATAATAAGGTAATTGATGGTATATTTATCGCGAATGTTCCAAATGGGTATAGTTATGGCCGCGATAATAGTTATGGATTTATATATATGGAGAAACCGACACCTGGAGCTAATAACAATTATGGATTACGTGAAGTTGCATTTCTTCCAACATATTCAATTGAATCAGGAATATATAATGATGTAGAAAATGTTGTAGTTGAAATTAATTCTCCAGGGACTATTTATTACACATTAAATGGTGACAATCCAACTACACGCTCTAATGTGTATACAGGTCCAATTACATTAAATAAGACTTCTGTTGTAAAAGCTATAAGTGTGGAAGATAGCAAATATAATAGTGAGGTAGCAAATGCATCCTATATAATAAATGAAAATCATACTTTACCAGTTTTATCACTTGCGATTGATAATTCTAATTATAAAGCAGTAGTTAATAATGTATGGGGTTCCACTGAAAAGGAAGCTTATGCTGCCTTTTTTTATGAAGATGAGAATTTTGAAATACCATGTGGGTTACAATTGTTTGGTGGATCTACCCGTGCCTTACCTAAGCAAAGTTTTTCATTAAAGTTTAAAAAAATGTATGGCGAGGGTGAATTACATTATCAAGTCTTTGATAATCGAGATAATAGTGTCTATAATACATTAGTATTAAGATCTGGTTCACAAGATTATAATGTATCTATGATGAGAGACCCAGTATTAACTTCTATTATGGAAGATACAAGTGTAGATGTTCAAGCGATGAGACCAGTTATTTTATATATCAATGGTTCATATTGGGGAATATATTTCTTAGATGAAAAAGTTGATGAAGACTTTATATCTGCTCATTATAATGTAGGAGAAGAGGGAACCAATATTGTTCGTGTAGATGGTAATGTGTCAGTAGGTAGTGGTGCTTCATATGAGGAATTATTAACATACATGAAGACACATAATATGGCGAGTAGTGAGGCTTATGAATATGTTAAAGAGAGAATTGATATAGATAATTTAATAGAATTTTGGATTGCAGAGACTTATCTTACAAATAATGATATAATAAATTGTAGAGTTTTTTCTAATCCTAATATTGATGGTGGTAAATGGAATTTTATCTTTTATGATTTAGATTTTGCTATGTATTATCCTTCAGTTAATTATTATAATATAATGAATGATCCAAGTGGAATGGGTAGCATGCAAATAAGGTCTGATTTAACATTGAACTTGTTTAAGAATAGTGAATTTCGAAATAGATTTGTTGAAAAGTTAAGTGAAATGTTAAAAAATGAGTGGAGTGAAGAAAATGTCATATCAAAGATAGATGAATACTATGATTTACTCAAACCAGAAATGGCAAGAAATGTAGCAAGATGGGGATCATCTATGACTGCATGGGAGCGCGAAGTAGAAAATTTAAGAAATTTCGCGCGTAAACGAAAAAACTATTTATTATCTCAAACTAAGAGCTATTTTAAATTGTCAGATGAAGAAATGAGTGTGTTCTATGAATAATAAAAAGTATAGACATGAAATTAAATTTTTAATTAATAAGTCATCGGCAACTATTCTAAAAGAAAGATTACTAAGTATTATGGATGTAGATGCGAATGGTAAAGAAGGATATTTTATTAGGAGTTTATATTATGATACACCATTATCTGATGCTTATTATGAAAAAATAGATGGTGTAGAATATCGTACTAAATATCGCATTAGAATGTATAATGGTGATGATAAATTTATTCGTTTAGAGAAAAAAATAAAAGATAATGATATGACTGCTAAAGAGCAAATAACTATTAGCAAAAAAGAATTAGAGAATATTTTAAATGATAAATTTTCTATCTATGATGTAGAAGATAATTTACTAAAAGAATTTTTAATTGAAATAAAGACAAAACATTTAATGCCTTCAGTAATAGTTGATTATGATAGATTTGCGTTAACATATCCTATATCGGATGTTAGAGTTACATTTGATTATAATATAAAATCAGGTAAATATGATTATAATCTATTTAATTATAATAATGATTATTTTGAAGTTATAGATGATAATATGATTGTTCTTGAGGTTAAATTTAACGATATGTTACCTGATACTATAAGAGGTGTTTTAACTACGATACCAAGCATAAGAAATGCATTTTCTAAATTTGCAATATGTCGTAGTGT
Organism: Bacilli bacterium; assembly: GCA_017484205.1. Lineage (GTDB taxonomy): Bacteria > Bacillota_I > Bacilli_A > RF39 > UBA660 > RGIG9169. The sequence continues at coordinate 20,045 of JAFUTO010000012.1, forward strand.
TAAGTAAAGGAGTGAAATTATGAGTTTTGTAGATGTGTTTAAAAGAAGTTTTATTGAACAGTTTACTGGTACTATATCTGTTCAAAGTATAATATTATCATTGGGTACTGCTTTTATAATAAGTGTATTTATATTATTTGTTTATAAAAAAACATATACAGGTGTTGTATATTCAAAATCGTTTTCTTTATCAATTTTATTACTAGCACTTGTAACAACTTTGATTATTCAAACAATTAGTTCAAACATAACTTTATCATTAGGTATGGTAGGTGCTTTATCAATAGTTCGTTTTAGAACGGCTGTTAAAGAACCTGTTGATACAGGATTTATGTTTTGGGCTATTACGGCAGGTATTATGGCAGGAGCTAATTTATATATAGCTGCTATAGTAGGTTCATTAATAGTAGGACTTTTATATTTTATATGTTATTCATTTGGACTTAGAATGGGTAATAAGTATTTAGTTATTATAAAGTATAAAGATTCTGCAGCAGATAAAGTAGAGAAAGAACTATCTAATTTAGTTAAATATAAAGTTAAGAGTCGTTCTATTAGTAATGGTATAATTGAATATTCATTTGAAATAGAATTATCTGATGAAAGTCAAAAACTAATAGATAAAATAAGTAGTATTTCTGGAGTAGAAAATACAAATATTGTCAGTTATCAAAATGACTTTGGTGTATAATGAAAAAATCAAGATTAATTTTTAATATATTAAGTATTCTTTTTATTAGTTCACTTATTATTATTTATGGATATCGTTTAATTCATTATTATAGATTAGAACATCCGAAATATACAGAAAAAGAGACAAAATTATATGAAGTATTATTTAATAATAAGGGAATTGAAGGAACTGATGATGGTTTACAAACAAAAGATGGTAAATATGTATATGGTTCTAAATCAGATGATAATTATGCCTATTATGCAGGTAGAATTTGGAGAATCATAGGTATAGATGAAAATAATGATATTAGAATGATAACTGATGAAGTTGAGACAATATTAGAGTGGGATAATGATACTACATTTGAAAACTCTGATATATACAAGTGGTTAAATAAAACAGAAGATGAACATTCTGGAATATTTTATAATAGTTTAAAAGGTGAGACTGAAAAATTAGTAGGTGAAATAAGTATACTTAGTAGTGAAGATTATAATTTGTTAGAGATTAATAATTATATCAATAATAATGTTCCTTTTTGGATTAACGATAATGGTCCAGCATATTTAGTTTCTGGTGATATTACTCCTACTAAAACAAATAATGTGATTGGTGTAAGACCTGTTGTTACTATTGAAGGCGACCTTATATATATATCTGGAAATGGTTCAAAGACTGATCCATATATAATAACTAAAGTAGATAAAAATACTTTGAATGATGTATTTGTAGGTGAATACATTAATTATAGTGGTTATGTGTGGCGTGTTATAAAAACAGAACCAGATAAGATTAAAATAGCGCTTAATGATACATTAGATATTGATATTAGTTATAACGCTAATAATACTTATTCCTTAAGTACTGGTGTAGGTGAATATCTAAATAATACATTTGTAAATAATTTAGAAAACAATGATTATATTATCTCTAATGATTATTATATAGGTAGTTATAATCCAGATGGTATCTATAGTTATATGAATGTCTACAATAATAGTATAAATACTAGAGTAGGTATGTATTATGTAGGAGAATTTTATATAAATCAATTTGAAAATATATATACATTAACACCATATTCAAGTACTAAAAATACTATATATATAATTAATAATAATAAAAAATTATATGCAGATTATGTAACAACTAAGCATAAAGTAAGACCAACAATATATATAGATTCTAATTTAAATATATTATCAGGTAATGGTTTAGAAGAAAGTCCTTATGAGGTGGGTAGACAATATGAAGACGAAAACTAAAAGAAAAACTAACAAATTAACGATATTTTTATTCATATTAGATATCTTAGCATGTATATGTTTATTTCTAGCATATGGACCTATTTCTTATTTTAGAACGATGCTTGTTACAACTGCTATGGAGACAGCTACACATCATTATTTAGCTAGAACATTATATAGTGATGCTATAATTGCAAAAGTGTTAAATAGTAATTATATTGCTGAAAATGATAATAGTACTGATACTTCTTTAATAAAATTTGATAATCAAGATGATGGTAATTATGAATCGATTTATGAGGAACAAATATTAAAAAGAGATGAAGGTAATGATTTATATAAGATTATAGAAATTAATGAAAATGGATATGCAGGATATCTAGCTGTAATATATGATCCATCTAAATTGTCGTTAGTTATGGCAAAAAATCCAATGCGTGGTGGTCAAACTTTAACTCAAATTACAGAAACATACAATGCTGTACTTGCAACTAATGCTGGTGGACATTATTATCCTTATGGTATATCTAATTATTCTATAAATCCAGCTGGTTCTATCATAAAAGATGGTGAACTATATTTTGCAGGCGTAAGGCCTTCAGGATGGGGTGGAGGATTTATTGGTTTTACTTTTGATAATGTATTATTACTAAGCAAAGGAACAGCTGATGAAGTAATTGCATCTGGTATGCGTGATGCAATGGAATTTGGCCCATTTCTAATTGTTAATGGAGAACCTTCTAGGGTAGTAGGTAATGGTGGATATGGCCTAGCGCCTAGAACAGCTATTGGTCAAAGAAAAGATGGTATTGTATTACTATTAGTAATTGATGGTAGAAGTGTAGGACATAGTCTTGGTATAGATATGAATTCTATGATTGATATCTTTATACGTTATGGTGCTTATAATGCTGCTAATCTAGATGGTGGTGGATCATCCGCTATGGCCGTTAATCATGTAATTATCAATCAACCTCAAATGTATGGCTATGCAAGTAATAGATACTTATATAATGCTTGGGCATTAATAGATAGTGAAGAATAAATGTATATTAATACATTTTTTCTTTTTATGAAAATATGATAAAATTAGTTTGAGGTTGATAATATGAAAAGAAGTGCGGGAATATTAGTATATAAATATGAAGATAATAAAATTAAAGTATTATTAAGTCATTTTGGTGGACCATATTGGCAAGGTGTAGATAAAGGTGGTTGGTCTATTCCAAAGGGTGAAATGGAAAATGTAGAAAAAGCTATTGATGCAGCTAAAAGAGAATTTAATGAAGAAACTAATTTAAAGATATCTACAAATTTAGATTTCCTTGCAAGTAGAAAAGTTAGTAATAATAAACTTGTTATAATGTTTTATACAAATAGTGATTTTGATTTAAAAGAATGCAAGAGCAATAATTTTGAAATGGAATTTCCCAAAGGATCAGGTAAGAAATGTACTTTTCCAGAGATGGATAAATATGAATGGATGGATTTAAATAAAGCAAAGGAAATGATTATTGAAAGTCAATTATATTTTTTAGATAGATTAGAAGAGAATTTAAATAATTTACATATGTAAATATAAATGTTATAAAAGAATATCTTGATAGTGATGATATTGATATAACAAATGAATAAAGGGAAGTAATTAATAGTTTATTGGAAGATAAAAAAGCAAATGCTATTTAAATCTAGTTATGGATAATTATCTTTCATACACAATAAATGAAAATTATGAGGTAGATCAAAAAAATAGATAAAATAATTGATTTTAGTATCGAATATAAAGATAAAAAAGAGAAGTAATACTTCTTTTATCTTGCATATACAAATGCTATTTTTTACAAATAAATTGTATTTTATGACATAATTATAAATATAATAATTATAAAGTGTTAATATAAATATATATTTTTATATAAATAATATTAGATATATGGAGTGTGAGTTATGAACATTAGTATATGTGATGATGAAGAAAATGTATTATTATCTATAAAATCATTGCTAAAGGATGTTGTAGGCAGTGATGTTAACATAAACATTTTTAAAAATGAGAGGGAATTAAAAAAAACTCTAAATGATATAGATATTCTTTTTATGGATATAAAATTAAAAGATAAAAATGGTATAGATTTTATCAAAGAAAATAAAGAATTGTTAAAAAATACTAAATTAATATATATTACGGGATATGATGAATATATAGAAGATATTTTTGAAACCGATCCAATATATTTATTAAAAAAACCTATAACAAAAGAAAAATTAGAAAAAGTGTTTAATAAGATAAAAAGACAAAATGATATAGATGATAAGATAATTTCTTTGAAAATTGGTAAAGAAGTTAATAATATTAAGGTGAAAGATATTATATACATTGAAAGTTATGGACGAACGATAACTTTATATCTTGCTGATGAAAGTAAAGTAACTTCATATAATAAAATATCATCTATTTTAGAAATATTACCTGAAAATTTTATTAAAATACATAAAAGTTATGTTATTAATGTAAGTAAAGTAAAGAAGTATAAAAAATATGAGGTAATACTAGAAAATGATAAAATATTACCTATAAGTAGACTTAACGCTGATAATGTTAAAAAGGTAATGTTGCGTTACATAAAAAATTAGTATACATAGTATGCTAATTTTTACATTTAAAGTGTATTTTGTTACACAAATATAAATGGTACAATATATAATGGTATGATTTAAAAGGATGTGATTTTATGAATACAATAGTTAATACAACTATATCTACACTTATGACATTAATTTTATTAATAATAACTAGTTTTTTTATTGCCAATGTTATAACTCCTAAGAAAGATGATAAATATAATTTTTTAAGGGTACTTAGTGTATTTACTTTTTTCTATTTATTATCCAAAATAAATAAACATCTATATGAGTGGAAAAGTATTATAATGATGTTAGCATATATTGTATCTATATTTGCACTATCAAAGGATAAATGGTATAAAAAAATACTTATATTCATTATTGTATTTGGAAGCATGCTTTTATTAAATGGTTATGTAAATGATTTAATAGGGTTAAGGTTTGGTTATAGTCGTAGTGAATTAAAGGAATTATTGTCTACTACAGAAGGTTACTATTATTTTTTAGATTTGGTAAATGATTATGCTTTTACCAATGCTATGAGTGGTTTGATTAATATTGCTAGTAGTTTTATATTTATCACATTGTTGCTTTTAAAAAATAAAAATTTTAAGAGCTTTGACATATTTTTAAATACTTTTTTTATAACATTTCTAAGTGTTTTTACATGTATATTATCATTATTTTATATGGATGATATGATGGCAACTATCACTTTAGCTATTGTATCAACAATGACAGTATTTATATCTATTTATAGTTATAAAAAATTAGAGTTTTATCAGATACATTATAAACAAGAAGTAGAACTTAAATATTTAAAAGATAAAGAAGTAATGCAATATGAATATTATAAACAAATATCAATAAAAGAAGAAGAAATAAGAAAGATAAATCATGATATTAGGAATGATTTACAAGTAGTAGTAGGCTTAAAGAATGAAAAAGATAGAATAGATTTTATAAATAAAATAAATGATAGATTGGACAAAGATAATATAAAAAGTTATAGTAAAAATGAGATTTTAAATATTTTGCTTAACATTAAATCAATTGAAGCAAAAAAATATGATATTGATATGGATATTAATATTGGATGTAGTATTAATTTTATGGAAGATATAGATATATGTAATCTCTTTACTAATATTATTGATAATGCGATTGAGGCATCTAAAGAAACTAATGATAAAAAAGTATCCTTATTAGTTAAATCAAATAAAGGAAATATTAATATAATTGTAAGTAACAGCTTTAAACATAAGAATAAATTATTCCTTAGTAACAAAGGGAAAAATCATGGTTATGGATTAAAAATTATTGATGATATTGTATCTAAATATAATGGGGATATAAGTTATACTTATGAAAATAATATTTTTGAATTAGTTGTAATGATAGCAGAAAAATAGCTGCTATTTTTTACGCCTATGTCGTATTTTGTTACATATATATAGATATTAATTATGGATAAGGATATAATATATTTGTATATTAGGAGGAAAGAAAATGAAAAAGAATTTTAAATTATTTATAACTATTTTAGTTGCTTTAATAGTTATACCAGGTGTATCTGCCAAAGAAATTACAAGTGTAGAAATCAATAATGTATTTACTGACTTGGAAATCGGCATGACAGAGAAGGAAGCATTCAAAGGAACAGTAACATCAGAAGATTATAAGAAAGAATATGAAAGATGGGGTTTTGAAGATCTTTCAGGTTATGGTATTGATTCCACAGGTGGTGGATATGTATCAATGGATAAATATCTAGAAAATGGACTTGAAGGAGGTATGTATTATTATTCAGTAGGTTTTAGAGCTTTAAATGGTAATACATTCGCTAAAAATGTAATATTAAAAATTAATGGAAAAACATACGATACTAAAATGTCATATTGTACTAAAAATGTTGAAACAGGTGAAGAATCAACTGATTGTATATCTTTCACTAATATTTTTACAAAAGAAGTGTTAGGATATGGTGAAATAGGAGAAGTTAATTATTCTACTGAAATATTTATTTATGATGAAAACACAGATAAATATTATTTATATGATGGAACTGATACTTTAGTAGAAATTGTTGGATTTGGAGATTCTAATGATAATTTAATCGATTATGAAGATTTAGAAGAATTATCTACTAAAGATATAAAAAATGGTACTGCATGGTTAAAAAAATATGCTGATGTCATTGATGTAGAAGTATATTTAGACGAAGTAGAGGATGACAATGGAATTAGTTATGTTGTAAAAGGAGAAGGTACAATAAAAAAATATGTAGTACAAGCAGATGACACAAAATCAGAAACTGATAAAGCTGCTGCTAAAGAAGTATCAAAACTAATTACTTTAGCTACAAATGGTGAAGAAGTAGAAGGTATATCTGAAACTTTGATAGATGCTATTAATGACGCTATTGCTAATGATAAAGAGGTAACTGCAGAAGTAGCAAGTGATGCTGTAGAAGAAAGTAAAGTATCAGATACTGTAAAAGAAAAAGTTACTGAAGAAATTAAAAATAATGATTTAGTTAAAGGAGCTAGTGTATTAGGATATTTCGATATCAACTTAGAAATTAAAATAGATGGTGTAACACAAGAGGATACAGTACATAATTTAACAAATGAAATTGAAGTATCTGTAGATGTAAAAGATTTAGTATCTAAACTAGAACCAGTAGCTAAAGGAATGTTAAGAGAATATAAAGTAATAAGAATCCACAATAATGAAAGTGATGTATTAGATGCAGATTATAATGAAAACACAGGAATGTTGACATTTAAAACAGATAGATTTTCAGATTATATAGTAACAACAAATGTAATAGAAGCACCAAATACATTAGATAATACAACTATATATTTTGCGTTAGCTATGATATCAGTAGTTGGAATGGTATTAAGTGCTTTATATTTAAGAAAAGAAGCATAAAACAAGGTTATTACCTTGTTTTTTCTTTATAAAACATTATAAATATGATAAAATTAATTAAGAAGTATTTTATTATTAAGTAGGTGGATTATGAATCTAAAATATATAGATTGTAATAAAAGTAAATATAAAGATGAGATAAGAAATCTATATTTAAATGCATTTCCAAAGGAAGAAAGATTCCCTTTTTGGATTTTAAAACATTCTATAAAAAATAATAATATATTAAATGTTATAATAGATAATGGTAAATTTGTAGGCATGGAATATATTGTTAATTGTGATGATTCATTTTACTTAATGTATTTCGCGATATCTAAAGAATCAAGAAATAAAAGCTATGGATCTAAAGTACTTTCGGACTTAAAGAAAACATATAAAACTATATTTTTAAGTATTGAAAAACCGAATGATGATTTAAGTAGTAGAAGAAAAGAATTTTATTTAAGAAATGGGTTTTATGAGACAAATAAGTATTATATAGATGCAGGTATTAAATATGAATTATTATGTACAAATAAAGATTACAAAATAACTGAAGAGTTACTTAGAAAAAGATATAGTAATATGTCTAATTCTAAAATAGTCAGATATATAATTGGTAAAACATTTAATATGAACAATATAAAATTTATAAGGTGATGAGGTGATGATATGAAAAAACCAATAATAGGAATAGTTAGTAAACCAAATAAGTTTGATATAAAGTTATTACAAAACCAAATAATATATGAGCCAGTAAGATGTGCAATATTAAAAAATGGTGGTTTAGCTATAGGTATATTACCAACACAAGAGACAGATAAATTTTATGAGGGTGAAGTAAGGGTTGATAAAACTGTATTAACAGACGCAGAAAAAAATGACTTATATAAATTGATTGATATGTGTGATGGAATAATATTGGAAGGTGGACTATCTAGTGCTAGTTATGAATATGAAGTTGCAAAATATGCTATAGAAAAAAATATACCATTGCTTGGTATATGTGCAGGATTTAATAATATTATTAGGGCTTCTGGTGGTAATGTTTTTCAAGATAAAAATAATAAAAGACATAATTTAGAAGATGGATCTATTGCTCATAGAAATAAGATCATTGAAAATACTCTGCTATATAATATTTTGCAAAAAAGTGATATAGAAGTTAATAGTTTGCATACTTTCTTTGCTAAAGATGAAAATATAAAGAATTTGGAAATATCAGCATACTCTGATGATGGATATGTTGAAGCAGTAGAACTTAAGAATAAAAGGTTTTGCTTAGGTGTTAAATGGCATCCAGAACTAATGACTAATAATGAAGACATGAATAGAATATTTGAATATTTTATAAAGGCATGTAAAAGTAGATAATAAAATTTATAAAATGATGAGGTGATGATATGACTTTAGATGACTTAAAGACTGAATATGATAAATTACAGTTAAAATATGGAGCCAAAGAATTAGATTCTATTTACAATGGTGGGTGTACTGATAACCCAGATATATGTTTTGTATTTATGAATCCAACGGGTAAAAATATTGCTTCAGATAAATCATGGAAGGGTTTAAAATCTCCATGGATAGGAACAAAAAATATTTGGGATTTGTTTTATGAATTAAATCTTTTGGATAAAGATATTTATGATAAAATTAAAATTATTAAAGGATCTGAATGGACAGAAGAGTTCGCGAATAAGGTTTATGATAATGTAGTTAAACACAAATATTTTATTACTAATTTAGGAAAATGTACGCAAGTGGATGCTAGACCTTTACCTGATAGTGTTTATAAAAAGTATTTGAACTTACTAGAAAAAGAAATAGAAATTATTAATCCGAAAGTGGTAGTATTATTTGGAAATCAAGTGAGTTCTATTGTATTAAATGAAAAAGTTTCAGTATCAAAATGTAGAAAGCAACAATTTATTAAAGAAATAAATGGTAAGCAATATAAATGTTATTCTGTATTTTATCCTGTTGGTAATGGTAGATTTAATATAGGAAAATCCATTGAGGATATTAAATATATTCTTGATACAATTAAAGAAAAAGTTGAAGTATAATAAAAGGCTCAATTACAAAATGGTGAGGTGAGATGTATGATATCTTTAAAAGAATATAAAGATTATCTAATTAATTATTATAGATATGAAATAGATAATAATCCTGAAAAGCGTAATGAAAGACAAATTGAATTATCTCATAAATATAATGATGATATGTTTTTAAAAGTAATATCTGATACTTATGATTTTATTAACGATATTTTTGCATCTGATACAATAGATAATGATTATTGTTCTTTTGAATTAGAACCTGATGATATAGTATATATTTCACTTAATATTTGTGGTGGTGGTTTTCCAGATATAATATATACTGATTTAAAAGGAAGAAAAATCAGTAGGTATATATTAAAAAACACTTTTGGAGATGGTTTTATTATTGAAGAAAGAGAAGAAGAAACACCATTTTTAGATGATGGAGAAATTGGTATAATTGGTATTGAATGCGATTATTTATTATATATGCAAGGATTCCCTAAAAATATGAAAGAAATAAAAGAAAACTTATTTGGTAAAAATAAACAGTTAATAAAAGTAGGTAATTTGAGTGCTTAAAAATGAAACCAATGTAAACTGGTTGAATACGATACACTAACTAATAATATGGAGATGATATAATGTTAAAATTGTTTGATAATGGTAAAGAAATTAAATATGACATAAATATGTATTTAACAGATATATTCCCATTAGAAAATTTTTCAGCATTTGGACTTGTTATGGATGGAATATACTTTAAAACTGGTGAACATGCATTTCAATATTTAAAATTTAAAGATAAGAGTATATGTGATGAAATAATAAATTGTAATAGTCCATATGATGCTAGGGTGTTAGGTGGAAAGTATAAAAATGAAAGAATATCTAATTGGTCAGAAGTTAAATATGACTATTTAGAAAAAGTATTTAAATTAAAATTAGAACAAAATCAAATGGTTAAAGAAGCTTTACTAGCAACTAAAGATTATCTAATTTGTGAATATTGTATTGATGAAGATACTGAATGGGGATTAGATAAAAATGGAAATGGTGAAAATAGATTAGGCAAAGCTTGGATGAAAATAAGAGATGAAATAAGTAATACATAAATAAAATTAGTATTAATTGGGTGCCTGTGATATAGTAACTTATATTAATGGAGGTCATTATATGGAGAAATTTTATTTTGAAATCCCATCAATAAAAAGAAAAGAAGAAATATTAGAATATCTTGATGAATTTATAAATAATAAATCTGATATTAATGGAGTTGGTGCATTCGATAAAATAATATATGATGGTTTTACTTTTGAAGAAGCCCTTGATAGATGTTTAAAAACTAAAGATGAAGAATATGCTAGAAGTATTAATAGGTGTCCAGGAAAAACTTTCCTTTTGATTAGGAAAAATGATAATAAACTTGTTGGATTTATTAATTTAAGATGGAATTTAACTGAACCTGTGCTTAAATTTGGTGGTCATATAGGATATAGTATAAGACCATCTGAAAGAGGAAAAGGTTATAATAAAATTAATTTATATATGGTACTACAAGAAGCAAAAAAAGTTGGGCTTAGTAAAGTAATGTTAGATTGTAGTGTTAATAATCTAGCATCTGATAATACAATAAAAGCTCTAGGAGGAGTTCTTGAAAGATGTGAAATAGATCCTTGGGATAATGAACTTACTAATGTATATTGGATAGATGTAAATCAATCACTTGAAAAATATAAAGATATATATGAACCATATATTTCAAAAAGCAAAGTAAAGCAAGTGAATAAATATGAATAGTGAAGAAAAAACTTACAAAAAATAAACATTAACTGGTTAATTACGATACAGTAACTATAATAAAAAGGAGATGAAGGATATGAGTTTTTATGAAGAAATAGAAAGAGAATTTAAAAATGCTGGTATTGAAGGTAAAATAGTACCAGTTCCAGAAGAGTTAAAACCAACTCCTAAGGATTTTGCTGAATTAGAAGCAAGAATTGAAAGAGGAATGGAAGAAAATAGGAATATGCTGTTTTTAAGTGAAATCTATGCAGCAAATAGTATGCCTTGCGGAAATATAGAATCAACAAAGCAGATTAAAACTAAAAAATTGATAAATAATCAAAGGAGATGATTCTCATGAATGAAAATAAAACAAACATTAACTGGTATCCAGGCCATATGGCTAAGACTAAAAGACTTATAAGAGAAAATCTAAGTTATATAGATGTAATATATGAATTAGTAGATAGTCGTATGCCATATTCATCTAAGATACAAGAAATAGATGATATAGTTAGCAATAAACCTAGAGTTATAATAATGACTAAATATGATTTATGCGATAAAGTAGAAACTAATAAATGGGTTAAATATTATGAATCTTTAGGATATAAAGTAATAAAGATGGATATTGAACATGATTTTGATAAAAAGGTATTTATAAATACTACTAAAGAAATATTGAAGGATAAGAATGATAAGAGAATAGAAAAAGGTTTAGAAACTAGAAAGTATAGAGTTTTAATAATGGGTATACCAAATGTAGGTAAATCAACATTGATAAATAGATTAGTAGGTAGAAAAGCTACTAAGACAGGTAATACTCCGGGTGTAACAAAAGATGTATCTTGGATTAGAATAGATGATAATTTAGAACTTTTAGATACACCAGGTATTCTATGGCCTAAGATAGATGTAGGTAATATTGCACTTAATCTAGCTAGTTTTACAGCTATTAAAGAAGAGATATTGCCACTTAATGAAGTATCATTCTATATCCTAGAAACACTTGAAAAATTTTATCCTGATAAATTAGAAGAAAGATATGGATTTAATACACTTGATGAAGATATAGTAGTTAATCTAGATATGATAGGTAAAAAAAGAGGATGTTTAATGCGTGGTGGAGAAATAGATTATGATAAAGTTATAACAATAATTATTAATGATGTTAAAAATGGTTATATCAATGGTATAACATTTGATAGGTGTGAAGATGAATAATATTGATAGTAAAAATGTTTTAGCTTTAGCTTATCTAGGTGACGCTATATATGAAGCATATGTAAGAAAATATTTATTGGATAAAAATATTGAAAAAGTAGATGAATTGCAAAAAGAATCTATCAATTATGTATCTGCTAAAAATCAAGCAAAATATTTATTAGAAATGATAGATAATGACTTTTTTACTGAAGAAGAAATTGATATAATAAAAAGAGGAAGGAATCATAAAAGTAGAAATCCTAAACATGTAGATACTGGAACATATCATAATGCAACGGGATTTGAAACATTAATTGGATATTTATATTTAAAAAACGATTATAAAAGAATAGATGAGATAATGAATTATATCTTAAAATAAGGAGGAACTATGTACGTATTTGGTAAAAATGTAGTAGAGAGTTTAATCCAAAATGGAAGAAAAATAAATAAAGCATTAGTATATAATGAATTTAGGGATAAAGATATATTAAATAGACTTAATTGTCCTATTAAATATTATGATTTAAATTATCTAGATAAAATAGTAGATGGTAATCATCAAGGTATTATTGTTGATATTGATGATTATGAATACTATGATATAGATGATATCATTAAAGAAAATGGTTTTATAGTAATGTTAGATCATATAGAAGATCCACATAACTTTGGTGCTATTATAAGAACTTGTGAGGCAGCAGGTGTAGATGGTATAATAATACCTAAGGATAGAAGTGTAGAAGTCAATGGCACAGTTATGAAGACAAGTGTAGGTACACTTGATAATATGAAAATAGTATCTGTTACTAATTTAACTCAAACAATAAAATATTTAAAAGGTAAAGGTTATTGGATAACAGCAACAGATATGGAAGGAACTGATTATACTAAGATAGATTATAAAGGTTCTATTTGTATTGTAATTGGTAGTGAGGGTAATGGAGTATCGAGGTTAGTTTTAGAAAATTCAGATTTCATTGCTTCTATCAAGATGTGTGGTAAAGTAAATAGCCTAAATGCTTCAGTAGCTGCTGGTATAGTAGTATTTGAAGCTTTGAAACAAAGAAATGAAATATAAAGATTATAACGATAGTGAATTACTAAGTTATATAAGAGAAGAAAATGAAGAAGCTAATGAAATAATATATGAAAAATATAAACCTATGATTATTATGATTGCTAAAAAGATGGTAACAAAGTGTAATAGCATAGGTTTAGAAGTTAGTGATTTAGTTCAAGAAGGTATGATTGCCCTTGCAGAGGCAATTAGAACATATAATGATATAAAAGATGTTACTTTCTATACATATGTTAAAGTTTGTATCGAAAGAAGAATGATTGGTTTAATAAGAAAAAGTGGTAATTTAAGAAATAAATGTTTAAATAATGCGGTACCTTATGATATTGGTGAACCTTATAGTATTGAGGAAACTGTAAGTGATATTATTAATCCAGAAAACAGTATGATAAGTTTAGAAAACAAAAAAGAATTATTAAGTAAGGCTAATGAAATATTAACTAAGCTAGAATATGATGTATTTAAACTAAAGATAGAAGGTTTGAATTATAAAGAAATAGCTAAAGTACTAAATAAAGATGCTAAAAACATTGATAATGCATTAACAAGAATAAAAAATAAACTAAGATAGTAGGTGATTTATGAATACTTTATTAATAGTTAATTATAATGACTATGATTCTACTTCAAAATTAATAGATAATGTTAAAGATTATAAAATATTAGATCTAGTATTAGTGGTTGACAATAAATCAACTGATGGATCATATAAAAGATTAAAAGCTTTTGAAAATAAAAAAATTAAGGTTATTGAAACAGAATCTAATAAAGGATATGGTTATGCGATTAATTATGGTGCTAAATATGTTATAGATAATTATAAGGATTCTAATTTAATAGTTAGTAATGCAGATATTATCATCAAGGATGAAACTGATCTAAAACTATTAATAAGTGATTTAGATAAATATGATGTAGTCGCACCTACTATAAATACTAATGGTGATATAAGTAGGGGATGGATGTTACCTAGTCCTATGTTAGATATAGGATTAAATTTAGTTTATTTTCATAAATTACTAGAAAAGAAATATATGTATTATAAAGATACACATTATAAAGGTGATATAACAAGAGTAGATGTTGTATCTGGATGTTTCTTTTTGATTAAGACAAGTACATTAGAAAGTATTGACTATTTTGATGAAAATATATTCTTATATTATGAAGAAAATATATTGAGTAGTAAACTAAATAAAAAAAATATTGTTATAGATAATAGAGTAGAAATTATACATAATCATTCAGTTACTATTGATAAAAATATCAAAAAGATAAATAAATATAAGGAACTTAAGAAAAGTCAAAGATATTTTGAAAAATACTATAATAATGCCAATATATTTGAATTAATTTTACTATTTTTAACAAATAAAATTAGTTTAATAATATACTATATAGGATATTTTATAAAAGATTTGTTTGGAAAACATTGACTAAAATAATATTTTATGGTAAAATTCTAAATTGTGTAGAGCCTCACTCTACAACCACACAGAAAAGGTTTTAAAACGTAAGTACCTTAATGGTGAGTCTTAGAAAATAAGGAGGTTAGTTTATGAAAGCAATTATTGAAACTGGTGGAAAACAATACTACGTTGAAGAAGGTAAAGTTATCTATGTTGAAAAAATAGATGCTGAAGAAGGTAGTACTATTACACTTCCACATGTATTAATGGCAAATGGTATATCTGGAAGACCATATTTAAATAATGTTAAAGTTTCAGCTAAAGTTTTAAAACAAGGTAAAGCTAAAAAAATTAAAGTATTTAAATATGTTCAAAAAAATAATTACCATAAGACACAAGGTCATCGTCAACCATATACAAAATTAGAAATTACTAAGATTGAAGCTTAATGATTAAGATAAGTATTAAAGACGATGAGATTATCATAAAAGGTCATGCTAATTTTGATGATTATGGTAAAGATATAGTATGTGCCAGTGTATCAAGTATAGCTATAACTACAATAAATGCTATAGTGGAATTTGATAATACTAGTATTGAAGTAGAAAATGATTCAGGATATCTTAAAATAGATATTCTAAAACATAGTAAAGAAATAGATATACTTATATCTAATATGATTAAATTGTTTAAAGAATTAGAAAGTAAGTATAAAGAAAATATAAAAATAAACTAAGGAGGTGTATCCATGGGAAGAATGGAGTTAAATATACAATTATTTGCTCATAAAAAGGGACAAGGTTCAACTAAGAATGGTAGAGATTCTATATCTAAAAGATTAGGAGCTAAAGCAGCAGATGGTGAATTTGTTACAGGTGGATCTATCATTTATAGACAAAGAGGAACTAAAATCTATCCAGGAGTAAATGTTGGAATAGGTAAAGATGATACTATCTATGCTAAAGTTGATGGCGTAGTTAAATATGAAAGATTAGGAAAAGATAAAAAACAAGCAAGTGTTTATCCTCAAAAATAAACACTTTTTCTTGCTAAAAAAGGTGATGTTATGAACTACAATATTACTAAAGATGAATTTGGATATACATATTATGTTGTAAATAATAATATTGTATTTAAAATGTTTATAGGCGCTAATGGTGATTTGTATTGGACTATAAATGATTTAGATAATATGGAAGATGAATTAGATAAATTATCAATTGAAATCACGAAAGATAATATTGAACTATATAATTTATTTGATGAATTATATAATGAAATTGCTAACTGTGAAGTTTTTAAGATAAATGATATTGAAGATGAATTAGAAGATGTTAATACAAATGATTATTATGTAAAAATGAATAATGACATTAGAAAAAATTCTAGTTATAAAGAATTATATGATGGTGAAAAAATTACTTGGATTAGTGATGATAAGGATAGAGAAAAATATAGTATGACTACTATAACTAAGATGAATGATTCTTTCCTTATTGATTTTAAAACAAGAGAACAAGATAATATAGAAGATGGATATATGCCATATTTAAGCACATGTATAGCAGTAAGATTTAGAAATAGTGGTAGTTATTATAATCCATTTAATATCATTTTTATGCGTATGTACAATAAATTAAAAGATATTGATTTTGAGAATAAGACTGAAAAAGAATATGTACTTATAAAGAAGTAGTTCTTTTTTTATTTGATAAAAATAAATAAATATTATATAATATCAACTCAAGAGGGGATTTTATGAGTAAATTATCTATTCAAAACTTAGGTATGATTATAACTAATAAGTGTAATTTAAATTGTGGTCACTGCCTTAGAGGATGCAAAAATAATAAGGATATGAAAAGTGAAGTAATAGATGCTACTTTAAAACAAATAGATGGTATAGGTAATTTATCTATTTGTGGTGGAGAGCCTACCATGGCAATAGAAGTAATGGAAGAAATATTTAGAAAAGTTGTAGAAAAGAAGATAGTTCTAAATGAAGTTACAACTACCATTAATGGAACTATTTATAGTGAAAAATTTCTAGAATTATTCTATAAAATTGATGATTATGTTAAATGCTTATATGGTAGTGATAAAAGTTTGACAAATTTTGCTATTTCATATGATAAATATCATATTGAAGAAATGGAGAAGTTAGGTCTATTAGATAAATATATGGATAATATAAAACTATATAGTGAGTCACCATATTTTGCTGGATTAAGAACAATACCTAAAAGAGGTATACTATTTAAAGAAGGTAATGCCATTAATTTAGATAAAAATATAACAGAGGAATATAAACCCATCAAGATATATGTAACGTATGCGGGTAAACATCTTAAATTTGATAAAGATGGACTATGTAATATAGGACCATTACTTACTATTAACCCCGATGGTATTATTACAGATTGTGATGCATCTATAGAAAATCAAGAGACTATATATAACTATGGTAATGTCTTAAATGATTCAATAGAAGAGGTCGCACTTGAAAAAGGTATGATACTAAAACCAAGAAAATGGCTTAGAGTCTCTGATAGAGAGATGAAAAAACATATGAAATGGAGATAAAAAGAATGAAATATTCTTTTTTTGATGTGTATTTTTGACAAAAACTTTTTGATGTGATAATATGGTAATGCACGCATAAAGGAGGATATTATGGCAAAGAGTGATTTTAACACTAATGTTGAAAGTTTAATATCTATATTTACAGTGGAAGAAGATAAGTTAAAAATATTGTTAATGAGAAAGAATACTGAACCATATAAAGGTTATTGGATATTGCCTGGTTCATTAGTTAAAAATGATGAGACAATAGAAGATAATATAACTAATACAATATATGACAAATTAGGGTTAGTAAGTTTATATCTTGAACAAAGTCATACCTATAGTAGTCTAGATCGTAATCCAGATGATAGGGTAATAGCTGTTAATTATATAGGTTTAGTAGATTCAGTTACATTACTTTTAAAAAGAGAAGAAAGAGAAGATATAGAAACTGGATGGTTTAATATAAATGATTTACCTAAATTGGGATATGATCATGCCAATATAATAGAAAAAACATTAACAATTTTAGGGAAAAAATTAAATAGTGTATATTATATAAGAAATTTATTTCCAGCAGATTTTACATTGCCTGAGTTAGAAAGAGTATTAACTAGTTTGCTAGATAGAAATGTAGATAGACGTAATTTTAGAAAGCGTTTAATTAAACTAAATATAATAGAGGAGACTGGTGAAAAAACTGAGGGGAATAATGGTAGACCAGCTAAATTATATAGGTTTAAAGATGATGTTAAAGATGTACCTATTTTTTAAAAATGTAAAATAAAAAAGTTTTAATATAAAAGTATTGACATATATTTATATGGGTGCTAAAATATATTCGTGTTAATTAAAGGTTTACATTTGTAAATCTTTATTAAAGACCAGGTTTGAAACACCTGGGTATGTGTAGAGAAGGAGGGTAATATGCCTACTATAAATCAACTTGTTAGAAAGAATAGAACTGATAAGGTTAGAAAAAGTAAAGCACCAGTACTAGGTATTGGATACAATAGTAAGGATAAGAAGAGAACTAAATTAAATTCTCCTCAAAAACGTGGTGTTTGTACAAGAGTTGGAACTATGGCTCCAAAGAAACCGAACTCAGCTTTAAGAAAGTATGCTCGTGTTAGATTAAGTAATGGTATGGAAGTAACTTGTTATATTCCAGGCGAAGGACATAATCTACAAGAACATAGCGTTGTTTTAGTAAGAGGTGGACGTGTTCCAGATCTAATCGGTGTTCGTTATCACGTTATTCGTGGTACTATGGATACTGCAGGAGTTGAAGCAAGACGTCAAGGTCGTTCTAAATACGGCGCTAAAAAACCAAAAGATAATAAATAATTGAAAGGAGTATTATAATGCGTAAAAGACAAGCAACTAAAAGAGATGTATTAATGGATCCTATTTATAAATCAAAATTAGTTACAAAGTTAATTAATAACATGATGATAGATGGTAAAAAAGGTACAGCTCAAAAGATTTTCTATTCTGCTATGGATATAGTTAAAGAAAGAACTGGAAAAGATCCGTTAGAAGTATTAGAAAGTGCTATGGAAAATATTAAACCAGCATTAGAAGTTAAGTCTAGACGTGTAGGTGGAGCTAACTATCAAGTTCCAGTTGAAGTTAAACCTGAACGTGCTCAAGCACTAGCTTTACGTTGGTTAATTAATTATGCTCGTTTAAGAGGAGGTCATTCAATGGCTGAAAACTTAGCGAACGAAATTATTGATGCATCTGAAGGTAATGGCGCATCAGTTAAAAAACGCGATGATATGCATCGTATGGCAGAAGCAAATAAAGCATTTGCTCATTATAGATGGTAAGAGAGGGTAATTATGGCACGTGAATATGATTTAAAAGATTATCGTAATATAGGAATCATGGCTCATATAGATGCTGGTAAAACAACATTTACTGAAAGAGTTTTATTCCATACTAAAAAAATCCATAAAATAGGTGAAACACATGATGGTGCTTCACAAATGGACTGGATGGAACAAGAACAAGAACGTGGTATTACAATTACTTCAGCTGCAACAACAGCATTCTGGAAGAAACATAGATTAAACATCATTGATACTCCAGGTCACGTAGACTTTACAGTAGAAGTTTCTCGTTCACTTCGTGTATTAGATGGTGCAATCGCACTTCTAGATGCTCAAGCTGGTGTTGAACCACAAACTGAAACAGTTTGGAGACAAGCTAATGAGTTTAAAGTTCCAAGAATGATTTTCTGTAATAAAATGGATAAAATGGGTGCATCATTTGAATATAGTTTATCTACTATTGATTCAAGATTTGGTGTAAATGCTAAACCTATTGAATGGCCAATCGGTGCAGAAGACGGGTTTAGAGGTGTAATCGATTTAGTAACTATGAAAGCTTACGAATTCGATGGAAAACCTGAAGAAGATTATAAAGAAATTGAAATCCCTGCTGAACTTAAAAGTATAGCAGAAGAAAAAAGAATGGATTTAATTGAAACAGTTGTTGAATTTGATGATGATATAATGGCTAAATACCTAGAAGGTACTGAACCAACTGTAGAAGAAATTAAAGCATGTATTAGAAAAGGTACACTTGCTGTTGAATTCTTCCCAGTATTATGTGGTACTGCTTTAGGTAATATGGGTGTTAAATTAGCACTTGATGCTGTTGTTGATTACATGCCATCACCTGTTGATATTGAAGCTGTTAAGGGAACTGATTTAGATGGAAATGAAATTGAAAGACATCCATCTGATAGTGAACCATTTGCGGCATTAGCGTTTAAAGTTATGACAGATCCATTCGTTGGTAAATTAACTTTCTTCCGTGTATATTCTGGTAAATTAGAAAGTGGTTCATATGTATTAAATTCATCTAAAGATTCTAAAGAAAGAATTGGTAGAATTTTACAAATGCACGCTAATAACAGAACTGAAATTACTGAAGTATATGCAGGAGATATAGCAGCAGCAGTTGGACTTAAAAATACTACTACAGGAAATACTTTATGTGATGAAAAGAAACCATGTATTCTTGAATCTATGGAATTTCCTGAACCAGTTATTGAGTTAGCTGTTGAACCTAAATCAAAAGGTGACCAAGATAAGATGGCTTTAGCTTTACAAAAGTTAGCTGAAGAAGATCCAACTTTCAGAGCTAAAACTGATCCTGAAACAGGTCAAACTATCATTGCTGGTATGGGTGAGTTACACTTAGATATCATTGTTGATAGAATGAAAAGAGAATTTAATGTTGAAGCAAATATTGGTGCTCCACAAGTTAGTTATCGTGAAACAATTACTCAAGCTGGTGATTGTGAAGGTAAATATATTAAACAATCAGGTGGACGTGGACAATATGGTCACGTATGGATTAACTTTGAACCAAACCCTGGTAAAGGATATGAATTCGTTGATGCTGTTGTTGGTGGTGTAGTTCCAAGAGAATATATCCCAGTTACAGATAAAGGATTACAAGATGCTTTAAAAACAGGTATTTTAGCTGGATATCCAATGGTTGATATTAAGGCTACATTACATGATGGTTCTTACCATGAAGTAGATTCTTCAGAAATGGCTTATAAGGTTGCTGCTTCATTAGCACTTAAAGAAGCTAAGAATAAATGTAAACCAGTTATCTTAGAACCAATTATGAAAGTTGAAGTAGTTGTTCCAGATGAATATCTAGGACCAGTTATGGGAGATGTAACATCTAGACGTGGTAGACCATTAGGTCAAGAATCTAGAAATAACGCTATCAAAATCGATGCAATGGTTCCATTAGCAGAGATGTTTGGATATGCAACTTCATTAAGAAGTAATACACAAGGTAGAGGAAACTTCACTATGACATTTGATCATTATGAAGAAGTTCCAAGAAATATCCAAGAGGATATTATCAAAAAAAATGGTGGAAATAACTAAAACCACTTGAAAAAAAATTAAATATGCTATAAAATTAAATATGTATATATAAGGAGGAAAAAATTATGGCAAAATATGATCGTTCAAAACCACATGTTAATATTGGTACAATTGGACACGTAGATCATGGTAAAACAACTTTAACAGCTGCTATTACTAATGTTCTACACAAGAAAGGACTTTCTGAATTTGTAGATTATGCAAATATCGATAAAGCTCCAGAAGAAAGACAACGTGGTATTACTATTAATACTGCACACGTTGAATATGAAACTGATAAGAGACACTATGCTCACGTAGACTGCCCAGGACATGCTGATTACGTTAAAAACATGATCACTGGTGCTGCTCAAATGGATGGTGGTATCTTAGTTATCGCAGCTACTGATGGACCTATGGCTCAAACAAGAGAACACATCTTACTTGCTAGACAAGTTGGTGTACCTCGTTTAGTTGTATTCATGAATAAATGCGATATGGTTGATGACCCTGAATTATTAGACTTAGTAGAAGTTGAAATCAGAGAATTATTAAATGAATATGAATTTGATGGAGATAATACTCCAATCATAAGAGGTTCTGCACTTAAAGCATTAGAAGGTGATGCTAAGTACGAAGAAGCTATTATGGAATTAATGGATGCAGTAGATACATGGATTGAAACTCCAGCTCGTGATACTGATAAACCTTTCTTAATGCCTATCGAAGATGTATTCACAATCACTGGTCGTGGTACAGTTGTTACTGGTAGAGTTGAAAGAGGTACATTAAAACTTAATGACGAAGTTGAAATCGTTGGTATTAACCCAACTAAGAAGAGTGTTGTTACAGGAATTGAAATGTTCCATAAACAATTAGATGACGCTCAAGCTGGTGATAACGCTGGTATCTTATTACGTGGTATTACTCGTGATGAAGTTGAACGTGGTCAAGTATTAGCTAAACCTGGAACAGTTACTCCACACACTAAATTCAAAGCTCAAGTTTATGTATTAAGCAAAGAAGAAGGTGGAAGACATACTCCATTCTTCAGCAACTATCGTCCACAATTCTATTTCAGAACTACAGACGTAACTGGTGTAATCGAGTTACCTGCAGGTGTTGAAATGGTAATGCCTGGTGATAATGTTGAAATGACAGTTGAATTAATAGCTCCAATCGCTATTGAAAATGGTACTAAGTTCTCTATCCGTGAAGGTGGTAGAACAGTTGGTGCTGGTAACGTTTCAGAAATCATTAAGTAATTTATAATAAATTAAGTAGTTTCAAAAGAAACTACTTTTTTTGTTGATATATGCAAAAAATGCCGAAAGGAGGGAGTATATGAATGGTATAATAAATGAAGATATAAGTAGTATGATATATAAAGTAAGAGGAAAACAAGTGATGTTAGACTCAGAAATATCTGCAACCAAATGTCACGACTATCTTTATGACAAGATAGTAACGCACTACGATATTGGTATACCAATATCAGTGTTTAACAATTTTATAATAGGAGGAAAATAATATGGAATTAAAAGTGGATAATCAAACAATCAATTATGTGAAAATAGATGATGAGGATTATATATCAATAACGGATATGTTAAAATCTAAAGATGGGAATTTCTTTGTTACTGATTGGTTAAGAAATAGAAATACTATTGAATTTTTAGGTATTTGGGAAGAACTACATAATCCTAATTTTAATTATGGCGAATTCGCCATAATTAAAAGTCAAGCAGGTTTAAATAGCTATAAATTAAGTGTTAAAGAATGGGTAGAAAAAACGAATGCTATTGGAATTACATCAAAAGCTGGTAGATATGGGGGAACTTATGCACATAAAGATATTGCATTTGAATTTGGAATGTGGATTAGTCCAAAATTTAAATTATTGCTTATTAAAGAATTTGAAAGATTAAAGAAAGAAGAGCAAAAGCAATTAGGTTGGAATGCTAAACGAGAATTATCAAAAATTAACTATAAGATTCACAGTAGTGCAATAAAACATAATTTAATACCAGCTAAATTGACTAAAGAACAAATAAACTATGTATATGCTGAAGAAGCAGATGTATTAAATATGGCATTATTTGGAATTACTGCTAAACAGTGGAGAGAAGAAAATCCTAATATAGATGGAAATATTAGAGATTATGCATCCATAAATGAATTAATATGTTTAGCAAATCTAGAAAACTTGAATTCAGTATTTATTAATGATGGTCTTAGTCAATCAACGCGATTAGAGAGATTAAATAAAATCGCAATATCACAAATAAAAATATTAAATGAAAGTGATAAAGATAATATAGAAAATAATAAAATTTTAACAAATAATTAACAATGTCATTTGGTAGCTACAATTGATTTGGCATATTTATACCAATGTAAAAATGGTATAAAAGAGATAAATCAAACAGTAAAAAATAACTGTGATAAGTTTCCTGAAAGATATGTTTTTAGAATTTCGGAGGAAGAATTTGATTTTTTGAGGTCAAAATTTTTGACCTCAAACATTGGTAGAGGAGGAAGAACGTATTTACCATATGCTTTTCCTGAACAGGGTGTAGTTATATTAGCTACTATATTAAAAATGAATTAATTACTAATATATTAGATATTATAAGTAATACATAAGTATTGCTTTTTATTGTTTAATAATTGTATAATTAAGTAGAGGTAGATAGTATGAAGTTAATAACATTTGCAATACCATGTTATAATTCTGAAAAATATATGAGTAAAGCAATAGATAGCCTATTAGACTATATAGATGATATAGAAATAGTTATAATTAATGATGGTAGTAAGGATAATACTTTAAAAATAGCTAATAATTATAAGTCTAAATATCCTAAAGATATAAAAGTAATTGATAAAGAAAATGGTGGCCATGGAAGTGGTGTTAATGCAGGATTAAAAGTGGCCAAGGGATTATATTATAAAGTATTAGATAGTGATGATTGGGTAGATAATGAATCACTTAATACTACTATTAATACTATAAAGAAACTAAAGAAAAGAAATAAACTTGTTGATATGATTATCGTTAATTATGTATATGAAAGAGGGGATGACAAAAAGGTAGTAAATTATAATAAAATACTACCAAAAAATTCAATATTTGGGTGGAAAGATGTAGGTAAGTTTAATGCAGGTGAATATCTACTTATGCATTCTGTACTATATAAAACTGACTTATTACAAAAATCAGGTTTAAAACTTCCTGAGCATACTTTTTATGTAGATAATATCTTTGTATATTATCCGTTACCACAAATTAAAACTATGTATTATTTAGATGTAGATTTCTATAGATATTTTATAGGTAGAGATGATCAATCAGTAAATGAAACTAATATGATTAAAAGAATAGACCAACAATTATTAGTAACTAAGAAAATGATAAGTTATTTTGATCCGTTTGATTATAAAAATACTAATTATAATTTATATAGATATTTAATACATTACTTAGATATAATGATGACTATATCTACTACTTTTCTTGCTTTATCAAATAACCCAGATGATAAACATAAAAAAGATGAATTATGGAATTACTTAAAAACTAATAATAAAAGACTTTATAATAAATTAAAACATAATCTTTCAGGTGTAACTACTATAAATAAAGGTATTACTAAAGTAGGATACAAAATATCTAGAAAGATATATAAGTTTAATTAAAAAAGAAATGATTATCATTTCTTTTCTTTTTTAAATAAATTACCTGTATTTTTATACATTAAGTATAAAGGCTTATTAGTTATAAATTCTAGATCACCAATATATTCATATGATTTAGAACCAAATCCTAATTTATAACTATTAAGACCATAATATTTATCTTTATTATCTACTTTAGCTGTAATACCACCTAAATTGAAGAATTTATATCCTTCTTTTGCATATTTTTCAATTAATTTCCAAATAATTAAATGTTTGGCATTAAAACTATTATATTTTCTATCAAATGAATCCATCATTATAGTTATAGTATTATTAGTTTTAATGAGTAGTACAGTTGCTATAATAACTCCTTTAGGGTATCTAGCCATTAGATTAACTGCTTTATTTAAATTAGCCTTTGCGTTATTTAAGGCAATATCCGCGTCCATCTTTTTAGTCAATTCATGTTGGTGACTTTTACCTTTATTATTCATGACATTTTGATTCGCGATATTCGCATATTTTTCTATTTCTACAAATTCTTTTTGATTTTTCTTTAAATATACTTCTGGATCTATTTTAGCATAGTATAGTTCTACATCATCTTTAAAGTTATTATATAATTCTTCATAGTATTTTAAATCTCTAGGATATTTATTTTTAGCTTGTTCATATAATGTTTTTATCTCATCAGGTGTACCTTTATGTATTCTAACACCATTATTTTCAGAACTTCTAACTTTAGTTTTAAATTGTTTAGTCATATTATTAAATAGACTAAAATAATCTTCATTTAATTCTAATAATGCATCAAATCTAGGTTTATAACCTTCAAAATAATTATTATATCCTAAATGTGTATATCCAAGTTCTTTTAAATTATTGAATATTAAATCATAATCAGGATTACTACTAATTAATTCGTATTTAGAATTATATATATTTTTTACAATCATAGGACTTATTTTAATAGCTGTAATATTTTTACTATTCAAATCTTTTCTTAAATTAATTGTAAATTCATTTAATAATTCTTTATTCTTATAATCAATTAAATATCCTCTAGGGACATATCCATATTTAAATTTACCATCTAATTTAACTAATACCATAGTAGCTGCCACAATATTACCATTATCATTCATACCATAATAATATGGAGTATATCCTTGAGATTTCATTGTTTCCCCATAGGCACTTGTTTGATAAGGAGTACTAGGTATATAATTTAAAGCAAAATTGTCAAATTCTTCTTTATTTAGTTCTTTAAATGTCATAAAATCACCTTTGTCTTAGTAAATTATATCATAAGTAAATAAATAAGTAAAAAGTTAGTTGACATTTATATAATTAAATTAATATTGACAAAAATTGATAAGCATAGTATAAATATTATTATTGAGAAGGAGAGATTTTATGTCTAAGTACTTAGTTATAGTGGAGTCCCCATCTAAATCAAAAACAATAGAAAAATATTTAGGAAATGATTATAATGTAGTGGCTAGTATGGGTCATATTAGAAATTTAGCTAATTCAGGTAAGTATGGATTAGGTATAGATATTGAAAATGATTTTAAACCTACTTATGAAGCAATAAAAGGTAAGAGTAAAGTAATAAGTAGCCTTAAAAAAGATGTAAAAGATGCTGAATATGTATATCTAGCTACCGACCCCGACCGTGAAGGAGAAGCTATATCTTGGCATTTAAAGGAAGCTTTAGGACTTAAAAATTATTCAAGGGTAGAATTTAATGAAATAACAAAACCAGTTGTTATAGACGCTTTAAAACATCCTAGAGATATTGATTATGATTTAGTTAAGTCTCAAGAGACAAGAATGATGTTAGATAAAATAATAGGATTTAGATTAAGTAAACTAATGCAGTCAAAGACATCAGGTAAAAGTGCGGGTAGAGTACAAAGTGTAGCTGTTAAATTAATAGTTGATAGAGAAAGAGAAATAAATGCTTTTGTACCAGAAGAATATTGGACGGTTACTTCACATTTTGAATTGTTTGATGCTAAATTAGAAAAATATAAAGATGAAAAATTAGAAATCAAAACAGAAGAAGAAGTAGATAAAATAGTAAGTAAGTTAAGTAATGATTATAAAGTAAAAGATGTAAAAGATAAAGAGGTAAAGAATCTAAGTAAACCAGTATTTAAAACATCTACATTACAACAAGTAGCTGGTAATAAGATTAATTTTACAGCTAAAAAGACTATGTCAGTAGCTCAAAAACTATATGAAGGTATTAATATAGGTAGTGAAACAACAGGTTTAATTACATATATGAGAACTGATTCTGAAAGAATGAGTCCATTATTCATTAATGATACTTTTAAATATATTGAAGATACATATGGTAAAGAATATGTAGGATTTGTTAAAAAGTTAAAGAAAAATGAAAACATGCAAGATGCCCATGAAGGTATTAGACCAACTGATATAACTAGAACTCCTGAATCAATTAAAAGTTATTTATCAGCTGATGAATATAAATTATATAATTTGATATATAAAAGAGCTTTAGCCAGTCTTATGGCTCCATCAGTATCATTACAAACAACAGTATTATTAGATAATAATGATTATGAATTTAAAACAACTGGATCTGTAATTAAATTTGATGGTTATTTGAAAATTTATGATTTAGATGATGATGAAGAAGCAAAATTACCTAAAGTATCAGTAGGTGAAGTATATAAAACAGATGATGTAGAGAAAAAGCAACATTTTACTGAACCACCTGCAAGATTTACAGAAGCTTCATTAATCAAAGAAATGGAGTCCCTTGGTATTGGTAGACCAAGTACATACGCGACTATTGTTACAACAATTAAAGATAGAGGTTATGTTACTTTAGATAAGAAAAAGTTTATTCCTACTGAATTAGGTTTTGATACTAATGATAAGTTACAAGAATTCTTTGGCAATATTATTAATGTTAAATATACCGCTAATATGGAAGATGATTTGGATGAAATTGCGGTAGGTAAATTAGATAATATTAAAACATTAAAAGAATTTTATAATGAATTTGCTCCATTAATAGATGAAGCATTTAAAGGTATGGAAAAGACTAAAGCAAAAGAAACAGGTAGTATATGTCCTAATTGTGGATCAGCTATGGTATTAAGAAAAGGTAAATATGGTGAGTTTGAAGCTTGTTCAAATTATCCAACATGTAAATACATAAAACCACAAGAAAGGAAGATAGTGGAAGTATGCAACTGTCCTAAATGTGATGGTAAGATAGTAGAAAAGAAAACTAAAAAAGGAAAAGTATTCTATGGATGTAATAATTATCCTAAATGTGATCAAGCATATTGGGATATGCCTATAGGAGAGAATTGCCCTAACTGTAATAGTATGCTAGTACAAAAAGGTAAAAAGGTTAAATGTAGTAGTTGTGATTATGAAAGATAGTTATCTATCTTTTTTTTCTTAATTTGACCTTTTTAAAAAATATGTTATAATAATCATCAATCAAAGGGGTGGTTTGATGAGTTGTGTTAAAAGATATAGCTTAGCAGCTAATTCAAAGAATCAAAAAGAGGTATTAATTGGTATAGATATCAATGATAAAGGTATACCTGTTATATCAGGACAAAGAGGTTTACTATCTGCTATTGATAAATATACAATGCAATTTAAAAATGAAGAAGAGCTGAAAGAAGAATTATGCTTAATTGGTGCAATTGATAGTAATGCATCATTATATGTTAGATATATGTGGAATGGTCCTAAAAAAACTGATATATTATATAGTGGTGATGATAAAATGTTACCATTTGTTAATGAATTATCATCAGAGGTAAGTACAACTACATCTCATTTTAATGATTTATTGATTAAATTACTTAAAACTACAAGAAATGAAAAATTTATGAATTTTTTAAACCAAGAGGGATATATCCCTGATCACTTATATAAATATTTAGTACAATATAGTGAAGGGTCAAATTCGTCTGTAGATATAAAATTTTTATCAAATAAAATAGCAAAATCTTTATCAGCATATAAAGTTATTAGAGATATTTATCTTGCTCAAAATAAATATGTATCTTTAAATACACAAAATAGTAATTCAAATTTTAATAAAGTAATAAATAATGTTTCAAATACAGATACTAAGAGTGAAATTGTATTAACTAATGATGAACAAGAAATGTTAGATATATATCTTCATGGTGGCGAAGAGGAATTACATAATTTGTATGACGAAATACCACAAAGTGTTGCTTCTAAGATAAAAGAATATCACAAAAGAGGTTTATAATCTCTTTTTTCTTGTAATATTAAATAAAAATTGTTATAATTTTAATAGGTGAGAACGATGAGAAATAATAAAGGATTTACATTAATTGAATTATTAGCAGTATTAACAGTATTGGCAATTATACTTATATTGGGAACGGGTACAGTTATAAAAATAACAAAAGAAAATAGACAAAAACTATATGATGAACAAATTAATTCATATATAGATTCTATTAGAATGTGGGGATATGATCATATATCAGAGCTTCCTGATGAAGGTGAAAGTTTGAAAATTACTTTAGGTGAATTAATAGAAGGTAACTATGCTAAAAGGGGAGTAAAAAATCCATTAACTAAAGAAGTATTTTCTACAGATTTATATTTTTGTATCAATAATACAAATAATAAATATACTTATGAATTAGAAGGAGAATGTTAAAAGACTATATGTCTTTTTTCTATAATGAATTAGGTGATTTTATGGATGATATAAAATTTGATAGTTTAAAAGAACTTTATGATAGATTAAAACCAGCTTTAACAAATAAGAAAGATGAACTACATTTATTAGGGTATAAATATATTACTGAAATTGATATTTGGAATTATTTAAAAGACAAGAAATGGACTAATTCTCATAATTTATCACTATATGAAATGGTAGATGATATTATAAATGTAGAAAATATTGTTATTGCAGATTTCTATAAATATAAAGAGAAAGATGGTGACTAATATGCCTTCATATGATATATTGGAAGAAAAATTAAAAACTTATATGTCTATAGAAGATTTAGATATAATAAAAAAAGCATACGAATATGCTTTAGAAAAACATTTTGGACAAAAAAGATTAACTGGAGAAGATTATATAGTACATCCTTTATCAGTTGCATATATTTTATCAAATATAAAAGCGGATAAGGAAACTATATGTGCAGGGCTGCTTCATGATGTTTTAGAAGATACTAATACAACAGAAGAAGAAATGAAAAAAATATTTGGTGACACAATAACTACAATTGTATCAGGTGTTACTAAAATAAATAGTATATCTTTTAAAGGTGGCGAGACTGAGGCAAGTATAGCTAATCAAAGAAAAATATTAGTTGGTTTAACAGAAGACGTTCGAGTTATAATAGTTAAACTTGCGGATAGATTAGACAATATGAGAACTTTATGGGTTCATCCAGAAGAAAAGCAAAAGAAAAAGGCAAGAGAAACTTTGGATATACTAGTACCAATAGCTCATAGACTTGGTATGAGTAGTATTAAAAGTGAATTAGAAGAATTATGTTTAAGATACTTAAAACCAGATGTTTATTTTGATGTAGTTGAAAAATTAAACCAAAGTAAAGCTGAAAGAGATGATTTGGTTTTAAAAATGCAAAATGATGTTAGTGAATTACTTAATGAACATGGTATTAAACATGAAATAAAGGGTAGAGCTAAGAGTATATATAGCATTTATAAAAAGTTAGATACAGGTAAACGTTTTAGTGATATATATGATTTACTCGCATTAAGGGTATTTGTAGATACAGAAGCTGATTGTTATCAAGCATTAGGTATAATTCATTCTAAATTTAAACCAATACCAAAAAGGTTTAAAGATTATATCGCGATGCCTAAAACAAACATGTATCAATCATTACATACAACAGTCTTTGGTATTGAAGATCATTTATTTGAAATTCAAATAAGAACATATGAGATGGATGAAGTAGCAGAACATGGTATCGCGTCACATTGGTCTTACAAGGAACATAAATCTATGAATTCAGCTGCTATGCAAAATGAGATGGAACATAAACTACAATTCTTTAGATCAATAATTGATTTAAAAAATGAAGAAGATGATGATGCAAGTTTTGTTAATTCAGTTAAAGAAGAATTTAAAGATACAATATATGTTTTTACACCTAAAGGTGATGTTATAGAATTACCAGCAGGGTCAACTCCTATAGATTTTGCGTATCGTGTTCATACTAATGTTGGTGAAAAAATGGTAGGTGCTATTGTAAATAATCAGATTGTACCACTTGATTATGAACTTAAAGATAATGACATTATTAAAATAAATACTAATAAAAATTCATTAGGTCCTAATAGAGAATGGCTTAATATGGCTAAAACACCAGCAGCAAAAAATAAAATAAAATCATTTTTCAATAAGATTGATAAAGATGAATATGCTAAAAAAGGAGAAGAGTTACTAGCTAAGGAATTAAGAAAGAAAAAAATAAGTGCATCTGACTTTCTAACAGATGAGCATATTGATAAATTAACTACAGATTTTAAATTGGGAGACTTAAATGAAATATATATAAATATTGGTAGTAATAAGATAACTCCAATAGCTGTTATTAATGATATTGAAAATGTAGTTGAATCTAAAGAAGAAGTCATTCTTAGAAAAGCAACTAATCATAAAGAAGTAGTGTTACCTAATATTAAAAATGATGTCTTAGTAGATGGCATAGATGAAATAAAAGTTAATATTGCTTCATGCTGTAAACCAGTACCTGGAGATAGAATTGTAGGATATATTACGAGAGGTAATGGCATTACTATTCATAGGATGATGTGTCCTAATGTCAAAGAATTAGAAGAAAGATTTATTGATGTACATTGGAATAAAGAAATTAATAAAAGATATCCTACGACTGTGCTTGTTCATACTTTAACTAAAAAAGATATTTTATTTGATATAGTATCTAAAACTTCTAATAATGGTCTATTTATAGAGAGTATTAATAATATTGGATCATCTGACAATAATACTTACGATATAACTTTACTTGTTGATAATAAAGAGGAATTACTTAAATTTATGAATGATGTTAAATCTATTCCAGAAGTTAAGGATATTGAAAGGGCAGTAAAATGAGAATATTAGTACAAAGAAGTTTAGAAGCAAAAGTAGAAGTAGATGATAAAATTGTTGGTAGTATTGAAAAAGGTATGGTAATACTAGTTGGTTTTACATATAATGATACTATAGAAGACATAGACTATTTAATCAATAAAGTGGTTAACCTAAGAATATATGACGATGAAAATGGTGTAATGAATAAGTCTATATTAGATGTAGGTGGTGAAATACTTAGTGTCTCACAATTTACTTTATACGCAGATGCTAGCAAAGGTAGACGACCTTCATATATTAATGCTTTAAATGGTGATGCTGCTATTAGTTTATACGATGAGTTTAATAAAAGATTAAGCAAGTATATAAATGTTAGTACTGGTATATTTGGTGCAGATATGAAAGTATCATTAACTAATGATGGACCAATTACAATTCTATTAGAGAGTAGGAAACATGAATAAGATAATTATTATGATTTTAATATATTTCTTATATAAAGTAGGCTTTTTAGGTAAATTAGTAAATGCTAGTTTACCTTTTATTATGGGGTTTGTACTAGCTTATATAATGTATCCTTTAGAAGAAAATTTAAATAAAAAAATACCTAAGTATTTAAGTGTTTTAATCATTATAATAATGTTATTATTGTTTATATTTTTAATTATATATATAATAGTACCTATATCATTAAAAGAAGGATATAATTTAATTAATATATTAACTACTTTTATGAATAATATATCTATTCAATATAATATTAATATAGATATAATATTATCTAAAATAAATGAATTTATAAATTATAATCATATTATAAATGGCATATCTTTATCTATTAATGTCATAACAAATATAGTAATATGTTTCATTAGTTTTATATATATTCTTATAGATATGGACAATATTAGGGATAAAATTAAAAGTATTAATAGTAATTTGGCTGATTATTTAGTATATGTTAATAAAGATTTTAGCAAATATATAGGAAGTTTAGTTAAAATAAGCATTATATCTTTTTTTGAATATACTATAGCTTTTATAATTATAGGGCATCCTAATTTCTTGCTTGTTGGTATATTAGCTGGTGTTTTAAATATGATTCCATATATAGGTGGTATGTTAACTGTATTTATTACAATCTTATTATGCCCTTCAATGATTATTAAAATAAGTATTTTATACATAATACTAGGTTTAGTTGATGGATATGTTATATCACCTTTTGTATATGGTAAATATAATAAAATAAATCCAATACTTGGACTTTTTGCTCTTTCAATAGGAAGTATTTTTGGATTTGTAGGCGCAATATCGTCATTTCCTATATTAGTCATAATAATATCAAGTTATAATTATCTTAAAGAAAATAATATAGATATAAAAAAGATAGTAAATTTATTTTAAATACAATTAATAATATTCTGGTAGGTAACATAATAAAAGTGAGTATTATAATTAATTACTTACATATAATATTAATGGTCTCAGCAGTAGGATTTGAACCTACAACATCTAGTTCCCAAAACTAGTGCACTACCTAGTTGTGCTATGCTGAGATTTGACAAATTATACTAAGCTATGCTATAATTTAGTCATTAAAGGAATGCCTGAGATGGAATCATCAAGGACATTTCTTTTTTATTTTCTTTTGTATATTTTAATGTATATTACTATTGAAATATATGCAATTCTAATATAATAGAAATATTTTGTATAATTATAATAATTTTAAATATAATATTAGTGATCATTGTATGATCAAATTGACTCATCATAGTTTTTATGCTATAATTGTAGTCATGAGAAGTGAACTTGTTGCTTGTGCAGTGGGTGTCACTTCTTTTTTTTGTATATTCCTAATATAATTGTTATTGTTTAAAACATAATATTATTGTATAATTAACTTAATAAATTACTAACAAGAAGGTGATATTATGCTTAAAAATATTAGAGATAAACTCACTTTATTACCAACAAGTCCTGGATGTTACTTAATGAAAGATAAAACAGGTACTATTATATATGTAGGTAAAGCAAAAAATTTAAAAAGAAGAGTTAGTTCATATTTTAATAGAACACATACTGGTAAAACAGCTAGACTTGTAAAAGATATAGTAGATTTTGAATATATCGTTGTTGGTAGTAATACAGAATCATTAGTACTTGAAATAAATTTAATAAAAAAATATGATCCTAAATATAATATTTTACTTAGAGATGATAAAAGTTATCCATATATAGAACTTACGAATGAAAAATATCCTAGATTGTTAGTAGTTAGAAATATTAATTTAAAGAAAAACAATAGAAATAGAATGTATGGGCCATATCCTAATGTAGGTGCGGCTAGAGAAACGGTTAATTTACTTAATAGATTATATCCTTTAAGAAAATGTAATACAATGCCTAAAAGACCTTGTTTATATTATCATATAGGTGAATGTTTAGGATATTGTTTTAAAGATATAGATAATAGTACTATAAAACAAATGGAAGACGAGATAATTAAATTTCTTAAAGGTGATGCATCTATAGTTATAAAAAAACTAGAAGATGAGATGGAAAAAGAAAGTAGTTTAATGCATTATGAAAAAGCTAAAGAGTTAAAAGAATTACTTGATTATGTTAATATTACTTTAGTAAAACAAAAGGTTGAGATAAATGATACTAAGGATATAGATGTATTTGGTTATTATATTGATAAAGGATATTTAAGTGTACAAGTATTTTTTATAAGAGGGTCTAAATTGGTAGAAAGACATAGTAAGATATGGCCAATAATAGATGAAGTAGATGAAGAATTAACTAAATATATAAGTTATTTTTATAATAAAGATGTGTTGCTTCCAAAAGAAATATTAGTACCTAATATAGTTGATATGGAACTTATAAAAGAGTATTTAAATGTCAATATATCAAGTCCTAGTAGAGGCGTTAAGAAAAATATAATAGATATGGCATGTGATAATGCTAAAATATCATTAGAAGAAAAATTTGATTTAATTAAAAAAGATGAAGCAAGGACTTATGAAGCGAACGAAGAACTAAAAAATATATTAGGTTTAGAAAAATTAGATAGAATAGAATTATTTGATAATAGTCATTTGTTTGGAAGTTTTAATGTGTCAGGTATGGTTGTATTTATAGAAGGATTACCTGCAAAAAATGAATATCGTAAATTTAAAATAACAAATGATAAAAATGATGATTATGGTACGATGCGTGAGGCTATGTATCGGAGATATTTTAGAGTATTAAAAGATAATTTAACTAGACCTGATTTAATTATTGTAGATGGTGGTAAAGGTCAAATGACAGTAGCGCATGAAGTAATTGATGGACTGCATATGAATATACCAATAGTGGGGTTAAAAAAAGATGATAAACATAGTACTAATGCTTTGATATATGACAAGGAAATAGAAATAGATAAAAGTAGTAATCTATTTCATTATCTGGAAAGAATGCAGGATGAAGTACATAATTTTACTATAAATTATCATAGAAAACTAAGAAGTAAAGGGGCTATTACATCTATTTTAGATAATATAGAAGGTATAGGACCTAATAGGAGAAATGAATTATTAAAAAAATTTAGATCTATTAAGAAAATGAGTGAGGCAAGTATTGAAGAGTTAGATGAGATACTTCCACATAAAGTATCAGTTAATTTAAAAGAATTTTTAGAAAGTTATAGAGGTGTGTAGTATGAATGGAATTTTAGTAGATGAATTTGGTGGTTTAGGAGCAGTTATTTCAATAGGATTTATAATATTAGTATTATTTGTAGTACTTAGATTTTTTAAAATGATATTTTCTCCTGCATTTATAGGATTTCTATTATCATTAGTATCTTATTTTGTATATGATTATTTCTTATTTGGTTTATTAAGAGTAGTTGCATGTATAGCATTGTTATTATGCGTTACTGGATTCAGTGATAGAGGACTTATTGGTAGAATATTTGCTTTGATAGGTACAATGTTATCTTTATATTTAATTATTACAGGTTTAGGATTTGCGATATAAAAGACACATTTAGTGTCTTTTATCTTGTTTAAATTTTTAAATTATGTTAATATAAATATAGTAGAAAGTAGGAATACATATGAATAGAAAAGGATTTACTTTAATTGAATTGTTAGCGGTAGTAATAATATTAGCTATAGTAGCTTTAATAGCAGTACCAATAGTTAATACAATAACTGATGAAGCAAAATATGATGCAGCTGATGCAAGTATTAATGAGTATATAAATGGTGTTAATTCATTAAGCACAGTATCTAAATCATCAATAGTTAGTAGTGATTATTCACTTGATGTAGGTAAAAAACATATACTAGAAACTGGTGTTAATGATGATGAATTAGCTAAAGTAGATTTTACTGGTGTAGGACCTACATATGCTTATATGATATTTGATAGGGCCACTAAGGAAGTAAAAATAGGACACTTTTGTATTAATGGTTTTAATATAGATTATAATTATAATGAAGGTACTAGTAAGTCATATAATGATTACTGTAATGGTGATTGGGTTGATTTAAGTGGTAGTGGTTTATTTGATGAAAATGATGAACTAGTTGCGTCTTGGGAAGAATTAGTAGATGATTATGGTTTGCTTATTGAAGATGACTATGCTTCTTATGAATCTACTTACGATAATAGTTGTTCTAAAAATCCACATTCAGGTTATAATGTATTAAAAGATCCTGCTTTAGCAACAGGTGTTAAATTAGTAATACCCGCTATTGTAAAAAAGATTGGTGGAAATGCAATGTGTAATGAAGATTTACTAGAAACTGTTGTTTTTCCTAAATCATTACAAACTATAAATTCTTATGCTTTTTCTAATAATAGTAAATTAAAAAATATTGTTTTTGCTGAAGACGGTGAATTAGAACTTATAAATCAAGGCGCATTTGAAAATAATTATTCTATTGAAGAACTTACTATACCAGCAAGTGTTAAATATATAAAGAATCATGCCTTTGCTTCTAGTAATGATCTTATACCTATGAATATTACGAATATAACATTTGAAGCAGGTTCACAATTAGAATATTTATCTGGATTCGATAATAATCAATATTTAGAAAAAATAGATATACCTGAATCTGTTAAAGTTATAGGAGATTACGCTTTTTATAATAATCGTTCTATGACAAGTTTATATATTCCTAAAAATGTTGAAAGGATAAATGAATCTGCGTTTAGTGGAGAGTATGACCATAATTGTTTAGCAAATAGTACTGGTCTAAGATGTTACCTTGATTCGACAAAACCAATGCGAATTAGTACCATAACTTTTGCACCTGATAGTAAATTACAAGATATAGGTCCTCGTGCATTTTATAATAATAATTCCCTTACTGATATAGAATTTCCAAGTTCTTTAAAAAATATAAAAAATCAAGCTTTTTCTGAAAATTCATCATTAACCAATGTTACTTTTAATGAGGGATTAAAAATTATAGGATATAATTCTTTCGAACAGGATCAACAGATAAAGGAAATCGTTATTCCTTCATCTGTTGTTGAAATACAAGATATAGCCTTTGCATATGATTATAATATAGGAAAAATTACATTTGCCAAAGATGAATATGGAAATAACGCATTGGAAAAAATAGATTATTCTGCTTTCCGTTTAAATACTAAAATAACAGAATTAGAAATTCCAAAAAGTGTTAAGTATATTGGTACTTTTGCTTTTGGTGCTAACAGTGAAGGTAATGATTATCCGTATTATATGAATATTGAAAAATTGACTTTTGAAAAAGAAAGTGTTTTGGAAACAATAGAGGCAAATGCTTTTAGATGCAATAAATATTTAAAAGAATTAACAATTCCAGCTAGTGTAAAGTTTATTGGTGGCTACGCATTTTCGCCTCATACTAGTGAAGAAACTGGAGCATGTAGTGATAGTAGTATAGAAAAATTAACGTTTGAAGAAGGAAGTAAACTTGAATATATAGGTGCTTATGCTTTCACTAATCATAAATTAAAAGAACTGACAATTCCAGCTTCAGTTTCATGGATATATAATAATGCTTTTGCGCAAAATGGCAATAGTAGTAACAAGGCGACACTAAAAACTATAATATTTGAGCCAAATTATGCTCAAAATTCATTTCTAAATATGTATACAGCAGTATTCCAAGATAATGCTAGTGTTGTTGAAGTTAAATTGCCTCCTCAATTAAAAGGTCTTTGGGAAAAAAGTTTTTATGGTTTAGCCTATGCAACTATTGATTTTAGCGCGACTACGTCTAATTTCACATATATAAAAAAATATGCTTTCACTAATAACCAAGTTATGACATCAATTACTATTCCGGAAAGTGTAAAAAAAATAGGAGAAGGGATTTTTAATAATTCAAGGATTGAAACCATAAAAGTTAAAAGAAATCAAATATATAACAGCGATGGTGAGTTATATGCAGATGGTAATAATAATGAGAATAGATCAGTTAGCCCTTTTTGGAATTGTAGAAGATACGTAGATAAAAAAGGTGATGTCCCAGCATATTGCGATGGCGATGACTACATCAATGTTGAGTGGCTTCCTGAATAAAAGGATATATTATATATCCTTTTTAATTTGACAAAATATATATTTTTGATAGAATATATACCTATAAAGAGGGCTGATATGATGAAATTAAAATGGAATATAGTTAAATTAAGAGAATTATTAAGTGAAAAAGAAACTGAATTAGAACTTGAAAAAGAAAGTAATAGAATTAATACCAAAACTTTTTCTAGTATAGATCAAATAGAATATGATATTCAAACTTTAAGATATATGCTTAGTATGCCATTAATTGATGTAAAGAAATTTAAAAATAACATGACTTGTTATAAAATACTTGCCTCTCAAATTGATATCAAAAATGTTAAAATACCTACATATTTATATAAATCTAAATTAAAAGATGTAGGTAATAAGGATATGATAGATTTAGTTAAATTTACATTAAATGAAGATGATAAATATTTATTAGAAAGATTAATTGATAATGAACAAATTAATATCTCGCATAATGATTCAATGATGGATTATACTGGATATATAATAGGTGAAGGTAATGTATATATTAATGTTAATTATGCAGGACCTATTAGAACACCATTAGTATTAATGCATGAATTAGGACATGCTAAACAATATTTGGATTTATATGATAGAGATGAATTTTTATGGTTATATACAAGTTATTTTAATGAAGTAGATTCTATTTTAAATGAGATGATATTTTTAGATGAAATATCTATGCTTTTACCAAAAGAAGAAGTGAAAAGAGAAAAATATTATTTTTTATTAAATTATATTAAAACAATAGATACAGCTAATGATACACTTACATCATACCAATATTCATATTTAGTCGCGCATTACTTCTTTGATCTGTATAAAAATAATAGGATATTATTTGAAAAGAAATATAAAAAATTCAATGATTTAGTTAAGACTAATATAGATGAGAATAGTATTTTATATAGTCTAAAAATTAGTAGTGATGATATGACTGAAGCATATAAAAATTATATTAAAAAATATAGAAAGTAGTATATCTACTTTTTTCTTTGCATAAACATCTGTTCGTGTTATAATATTAATAGGTGATAATATGGATAGAATCGTTATGCATATAGACGTAAATAATGCTTTTCTTTCTTGGACGGCTTTGGATTTATTAGAAAAAGGTTATAAAAAAGATATAAGAAATGTATGTGCGGTTATAGGTGGGGATGAAAAAAGTCGCCACGGTATTGTTTTAGCTAAATCCACACCAGCTAAAAAATATGGTATTGTAACAGCAGAAACATTATATCAAGCAAGAAAGAAATGTCCTAATTTAGAAATATATCCATCAAATTATCCATATTATCAAAAGAAAAGTAAAGAATTATTTGAACTTATAAGTAAATATACACCTGATATAGAACAATTTTCTATAGATGAATGTTTTATAGAATATACATATGTATATAATTTATATGGAGATCCTATTAAATTCGCGTATAAAATAAAAGAAGAAATAAAAAACACCTTAGGTTTTACGGTGAATATAGGTATCGCGAATAATAAGTTATGCGCTAAAATGGCATCTGATTTTGAAAAACCAGATAAGGTTCACACTTTATTTAGTAATGAAATAGAAGAAAAAATGTACCCTTTAGACGTAGGAGATCTTCTTTGGATAGGAAAGAAAAGTAAAGAAAAATTAAATGAATTAGGTATAAGAACAATAAAAGATTTAGCAGAGTCTGATTATACTAATTTATATTACTATTTTAAAAATCAAACTAAAATAATGATTGAACACGCTAAAGGAATAGATAATGAACCAGTAGTAGTACAAAGAGAAGAAGCAAAAGGAATGTCTAAAACAACTACTTTAGATCGTGATGTTAATAATAGATCTGAATTATATGATTATCTAAATTCTATATCTAATGATTTAGGTGTTAGTTTAAGAAGCATAAATAAATATGCATCTACAGTAGCGGTTATTTTAAAAGATCAATATTTTAAGACAAAAACTCATCAAATAAAATTATCAAATCCTACTAATATCACATCAGTAATATTTGATACTTCAAAAAAACTATTAGATGAAACTTGGCAGGGTGAAGCAATAAGATTAATCGGTATTAGATTAGATGGTCTAACAAGTGTTGGAATGTACCAATATTCTTTGTTTGAAGATGTAAAAACAAAAGAGAAAGATACTGAACTTGATAGTGTTATGGATAAGTTAAAAGGTAAATATGGTAGTAAAATTATAAATAAAGCAAGTTTATTACCAAAAAATAAAAAAATGTGATATAATCAATATAAGAATAGGAGAGTAAATATGGAAAAAGAAAAAAAACAAAATAAAGGAAATGGAGTTATATTAGCGATTAAGTATATTGTACCTATAGTAGTTGCTTTATTAATATTCTTATGTTTTAAATTAATTACAGGTACATATAGAACACAAGAAATTGATTTAGATAAGTATTTATCATTAGTAGAAGGTAGTAAAAAGAGTATGATATTTGTTACATCAAATGATTGTAATGAATGTGATAATACTAAAGAATTACTAGAAAAGATGTTACAAGGAAGTAATATTAAGACTTATGAATTAAATATTGATAATTTATCTGATAATGAAAAAGATAAATTTATGGCTAAATTTGAAGAAACAAGAGAAGGTATCACAGCGCCTAGTCTACTTATGGTAAAAGATAATGAATTAGTAAGTAGTTTCTATGGACCTTTTGATGAAGATTTAATAATTGAATACCTACAAAATAACGAGTTAGTTAAAAAAATAAATACAGATACAAATACAGATAGTAGTGAGAACAATGAATAATAGTATAATTGAAAATATAAGTAATGATTTAGATATTAAAGTATCTCAAGTAGAGGTAACATTAAAACTATTAGAAGAAGGGAATACTATTCCCTTCATTTCTCGTTATAGAAAAGAAGTTACAGGTGGGTTAGACGAAGAAATTATAAAAAGTATAAGTGAAGTATATGTTTATCAATGCAATTTAGCTAAAAGAAAAGAAGATGTTATTAGATTAATTGAAGAAAAAGATTTAATGACAGATGAACTTAGAGAAAGTATATTAAAAGCTACTAAACTAGTTGAAGTAGAAGATTTATATAGACCATTTAAAGAGAAAAAGAAAACTAAGGCTACTGAAGCTATTAAAAATGGTTTAGAACCTTTAGCTAAAATAATTATGTCATTTAAAGCTAATAATATTGAATCTATAGCCAAAAATTATTTAAATGAAAATGTAAAAACAGTAGATGATGCAATTACTGGCGCTAAATATATAATTGCAGAGTGGATTAGTGATAATGCGAAGATAAGAAAAGATATAAGAAGAAAAACATACCAAAATGGTGTTATGCAATCTAAATTAAAGAAAAATGCGAATGATGAAAATAAAACATATGAAATGTATTATGATTATAGTGAATCTATTAGAACAATTAAACCACATAGAGTACTTGCGCTAAACCGTGGCGAAAAAGAAGATATTTTAAATGTAAGTATAGATGTTGATACAAATATAATTATAGAGTATTTAGAAAAAATAGTAATTAAAGATAGTAATTCTAGTGTAGTAGAAATAGTAAAGGATGCTATTAATGATTCATATAAAAGATTAATAGGTCCATCTATTGAAAGAGAGATAAGATCTGATTTAAAAGAAAAAGCAGATGATACAGCAATTGAAAACTTTGGTAAAAATCTAGAGGCATTATTATTACAACCTCCTATGAAAGAAAAAATAGTATTAGCTTTCGATCCAGGATATGTTAATGGTTGTAAATTAGCGGTTATTGATAAAACAGGTAAGTATTTATATTCTACAGTAATTAAACCATTTACAAATAATGATAAATATCTAGAAGATAGTAAAAGAGTATTAGTTAATCTAATTACTAAATATAATGTAGATATTATTGCTATAGGTAATGGAACAGCTTCACGTGAATCAGAGAGTTTATGTGCAAATATCATTAAAGAAAATAAATTGAACTGTAAATATATTATAGTATCAGAAGCAGGGGCGTCTATTTATAGTACTGAAAAAGTTGCCCAAGAAGAGTTCCCTGATTTATCTCCGAATGAAAGAAGTGCAGTATCAATTGGTAGAAGAGTACAAGATCCTTTATCAGAACTTGTTAAGATTCCACCAGATGGTATTGGTGTAGGATTATATCAACATGATGTAGCCGATAATAAATTAAAAGATAGATTAGATTTCGTAGTTACTAAAGCAGTTAATAATGTTGGTGTTAATATAAATACAGCTTCTCCTTCATTATTACAATATGTATCAGGAATAACTAAGAAAAATATTGAAAAAATAATAGAGTATAGAAATAGTAAAGGTAAGTTTAATTCTAGAGAGGATGTTAAAAAATCTAAATTGTTAACTCCAAAAGCATATGAACAAGCTATAGGATTTCTAAGAATATTAGATGGATCTAATATATTAGATTCTACATCTATCCATCCAGAAAGTTATGATATAGCTTTAAACTTAATTAAAACATTGGGATTTGGGATAGAAGATATTGGAACTGATAGATTAGTAGATGCGTTGAATAAAGTTAATATAGATGAATATGTAACTAAATTAAATACAGATAAATACACTTTAGAAGATGTTATTTTATCACTTAAAAAACCAAATAGAGATCCAAGAGATGAGATGCCACAACCTATATTAAAAAGCGATGTACTAGATATTAAAGACTTAAAAGTAGGTATGAAATTACAAGGAACTGTTAGAAATGTAGTTGATTTTGGTGCATTCATAGATATTGGATTACATAATGATGGACTTGTACATATATCCAAGATAACAAATGAATATATAAAACATCCTAGTGATGTACTATCAGTAGGTGATATAGTGGATTGTTATGTTATAGATATTAAGGATAATGGTAAAGTATCTTTATCATTAATAGAGGGATAATATGAATAAAGTAAAATATATAGTTATATTACTTCCATTAGTTTTAACCGGTTGTTTTGGATTAAGTGGAAGTGGTAATTTAAAAAACACTTGTATTAAAAAAGAGGAAACTAATTATTCTAAAGAAATAGATACATATACTTTAGAATATTACCAAGGTGATATAAACAAAATAACATTAGTTAAAGAGTATAGTGGTATTGATATGAAAAGTGCTTTGGAAACATATCAAAAGGCCTATGCTACTGAAAAAGGTGTGAATGTTCAAGTATCTGGAAATACAATTACTTATATATTTGATATAAGTAAAGTAAGTGATGAAGTTAAAACTACTTTTAACTTAAAAGATACATATAGTGAACAAAGTAAAACATTACA
Source organism: Bacilli bacterium (assembly GCA_017484205.1). GTDB lineage: Bacteria > Bacillota_I > Bacilli_A > RF39 > UBA660 > RGIG9169. The sequence goes on from JAFUTO010000012.1 coordinate 64,207, forward strand.
AAGTTTAGGATTTACATGTGATTAATATGTAAATCTTTTTATATAAAAAAATAAAACACCAAATGGTGTTTTATTAAGTCATTACTGACACAATCCTAGAAAAAATCTAGATATAACAATCAAACTTAATTGTTATATAAAGCATATTTGCTCCAATAGCTATTAATAGCCAATATCAATTTATCATATTTCGTTTATTATGTCAATATTTGATAATGATATCGATTTTTACCTATATTATATTTAAAAAAATAAAATATATCAAGATTATCAAATTGTAAATATATAGTTAAAAACTCTTGATTAATATAGTCGGGGGGGTATAATAAATATATAGAATAGAGGAGTGTAATATGAAGAAAAAAGGATTTACATTAATAGAGTTACTAGCGGTAATAGTAATATTAGCAATAATAGCATTAATAATAGTACCAGTAGTAGCAAACATAATAGAAAGTGC
>JAFUTO010000013.1 GCA_017484205.1 Bacilli bacterium
TAATTTGAAAGTTATATATGATAATACATTTCATGATAGATTCTTTATTATAGATAAGGATATAATATATCACTGTGGGGCGTCAATAAATAGAATAGGTTATAAAACATTTGGTATAACTAAAATAGGTGATGATGTTACTAAAAATAATTTAATAGACAATATAGATAAAATTTTAAAATAAAAGTAAACACTTAATTTCGCGTCTACTTTTATTGCCTATTTTATTATTTAGGCATCTTTATTAGTTTTCCTCCAGAGTCTCTATTATCATGATCTAAATTTAATAAGTATTCAACAGTTTCATCAAAACCTTTTCCTTTAAAATCTTTGGCATTATGAACAAAACATTCATATGAATAACACTCAAGTATTCCATATAAGCAAGCAACAGTATATAAATTAAATACATAATCATCCATATATATATCTTTTTCACCAGTCAAATCAAGATATCTTTTTTGATTTCTATTTAAAATATCAAAATCATAATCATTAATTTTAACATTATCTAAATCACATAAAGCAATATCTTTTTTACTATTTATTAATATATTACTACTTCTAATATCTCCATATACAATTCCTTTTTTATGCATATATTCTAACTTTTTATATAATAGTTTTAATATATCAATTCTTTCTCTTATCGTATATTCTTTAGGCTTAAATTCTTTATAGTCTTTTAATTTAAACATAGAATAACCTTTAAATTCATCATTTATATATATTAAATCAAGAGGTCTTGTCTTTAAATCAATTTTATTTAATAAAAGTAATTTGTTATATTTATTTTCTAATATAGGTTTCTTTTTAGTTTGAAATATCTTAATGATTTTATTACCATATAAATATACTTTACTTTCTTTACCACCCGCGATAGATTCACCCAATAAGGATTCGTTTAAATCAAGCCTATTCATAGAATTCACCCCTTTTTCCTTGTAATATTATATACTAAAACAAAATAAATGCAAATTATGATATAATTTAATTGGTGGTATTATGTCTATATATATTCATATTCCTTTTTGTAGATCAATATGTACTTATTGTGATTTTGCAAAGCTATATCATAATGAAGAATGGATTTCCAAGTATTTAGATAGTTTATATAATGAAATAAAAGACAAATATAAAGGTGAAGAGGTTAAAACTATATATATAGGAGGAGGAACTCCTAGTAGTTTACCTATCAAATATTTAAATAAACTATTTGATATTATTAAAATATTTAAATATAAAGATATTGAATTTACATTTGAATGTAATATTGAAGATATAAATGATGAATTATTAATTTTACTAAAGAATAATAAAGTTAATAGATTTAGTATAGGAGTAGAAACATTTAATGAGAAACATCTTAAATTCTTAGGTAGAAATATAAAAAAAGATGATATAATAAATAATATAGAGTTATCTAAGAAATATTTTGATAATATAAGTATTGATTTGATGTATGCAATACCAAGTCAAACATTAGAAGAATTGGATAATGATATAGATGAATTTTTAAAAATAGATGTGCCACATATATCAACATATTCACTTATCATAGAACCACATACAGCTATTTATAAAAAGATAGATTATATAGATGAAGAATTAGATAGAAGTATGTATGATTTAATCATAAAAAGACTTGATGGTTATAAACATTATGAGGTTAGTAATTTTAGTAAAGTAGGTTATGAGTCTATTCATAATATGACTTATTGGAATAATGAACACTATTATGGATTTGGATTAGGATCTGGAGGATACATAGATAATATAAGGTATCTAAATACTAGAAATATAAATGATTATATAAAAGGTAATTATTTATTAGAAGAAGATAAACTAGATATAAATACTATTATAGAAAATGAATTTATATTAGGTCTTAGAAAAATAGATGGTATAAATAAAGGTAGTTTTAAAGAAAAGTATAATATTGATATAAATGATATAGATATAGTAGATAAATTAATAAAAGAAAATAAATTAGTAGATGATAAAAATAATATTAAAATAAGATATGATTTAATATATACATCTAATAGTATATTAGTAGAATTTATAGGGAGGAATTATGGTAAGTACATTAGATAAAGTAGCAGTTTTTACAAAAGAGTTGAGCTATATAAAAGATAGTAGGATATTAGAAAATAGTAAGAAGATGATTAATATGATACCTGATTATTTTTTTGAAGTACCAGCATCTTCTACAGGTAAATATCATCCTCCTTTTGCTCAGGGAGATGGAGGCTTAATAAGACATACTAAAGCAGCAGTTAGAATAGCATATGAAATATTATCATCAGCTTGTTTATGTAATGATTATAGTGATATAGATCGTGATTTAGTTATTATTGGTTTAATAATGCATGACAGTTGTAAATATGGTTTGGAAAAAGGAAAATATACAGTTGTAAATCATCCTATGATCGCGGCTAAATTAATAAGGGATAATAAAGATTCACTTACATTAACAGAGGATGAATTAAATTTACTTACAGGTATGATAGAAGCCCATATGGGACCATTTAATAAAGATTTTAAAGGTAATGTTTTAATGCCTTTACCAAAGAATAAATATGAGAAATTTGTTCATATGTGTGATTTATTAGCTAGTAAAAAATTTTTAGATATAAGATTTAATGAAGATAATGAAATAGTAGAGTAGGTGTTTTATGAAAGGTAAATTAATAGTTATTGAAGGAACAGATTGTTCAGGAAAAGAAACGCAGACAAAAAGATTATATGAGTGTTTAAAAAATGAGGGTATAAAAGTAGTATGTTTTTCTTTCCCCGCGTATGATACTCCGACTGGTAAAATAGTAGGAGGACCATATTTAGGAAAAGACTATATATGTGATGGTTGGTTTCCTGAAGGAGCTTCTAATGTAGACCCTAAAGTAGCTTCATTATACTATGCAGCAGATAGAAAATATAATATGCATATTATAGATGAGTATCTAAATAGTGGTGTTAATGTTATTTTAGATAGATATATATATTCTAATATGGCACATCAAGGTGGTAAGATAGAAGATGTAGAAGAGAGAAATAAGATGTATAATTTTATAGAAACATTAGAATTTGATTTATTAGAATTACCTCATGCAGATATCAAGATATTTTTACATATGCCATATAAATTTTCAATGGAAATAGGCAAAAGAAGAAAAGAAGGATTAGATCAACATGAGTCAAGTGAAAGACATTTAAAAAATGCCGAAAAATCATATTTAGAGATTGCAGATAAATATGGCTTTAAAACAATTGAATGTGCTAATGAAGAAATAAGAACTAGAGAAGATATAAGTGTAGATGTAATAGATTATGTAAAACAAGCATTAATAATTAATGACAAAGAATATAAGAAGACGACTTAGTCGTTTTTTTCTTTAATAAACATATAATTAATTGGTGATTGTATGATAGGTATTTTAGGAAGATTAGATTATACTCCATCAGGCAAAGAGGCTTATATAGTATATAAAGATTTAAATGATATAGTATTAAAATATGATATGAATGTTATAGGAATAATGCCTAATGAAATAGAAAAAACAAAGGAATTAATTAATATGTGTGATGGTGTGATATTAAGTGGAGGAAGTAATATAAGTAAAAATGATTTCGCTATTATTAAATATATTTATGATAATAATATACCATGTTTAGGAATATGTATGGGGATGCAAGAAATGGCATATTTATTTGGTGGAGTTATGAAAGATATAGATAATCATTATAATAAAAATCATAAAGTTATTATAAGCAATAGTAATATATATGGTGATAAAGTAATGGATGTAAATAGTAGACATAAAAGTTATATAGCACAAACTGATTTGGAAGTCGTAGGTAGAAGTGAAGATGGTATTATTGAAATGGTAGAAGATAAATTTAAGAAGTTCTTTGTAGGTGTAGAGTGGCATCCTGAGAATATGTATGATAGTGTGGATGCAAAAATATTATTCGACAAATTTATAGATTCCACAAAAGATATAAAAAAGGAAATAAAATGATAAAAAATCATTGTATTATTGTGATAATGTGCTATAATATTATTGGCTTTTTTAAATAAACATGATGCGAATTTCTATGCCTAGTGCCTTAGGGTGGTATAGTTTTGAAACATCAGAAGCAATAACGAAAGGAGAATCGATATGGCAGTAGTGTCTATGAATTTATTATTGGAGGCTGGAGTACACTTTGGTCACCAAACAAAAAGATGGAATCCTAAGATGAAAGAATATATTTATGGATCTAGAGATGACATCTATATTATTGATTTACAAAAAACAGCTAACAGACTAGAAGAAGCTTATAAAGCTTTAAATGAAATAAGCAAGAATGGTGGTAAAACATTATTTGTTGGTACTAGAAAACAAGCTGAAGAAGCTGTTAGAGAAGAAGCTTTAAGAAGTGGTTCTTATTATGTTAACCAAAGATGGTTAGGTGGAACATTAACTAATTTCAGAACAATCAGAAGAAGAGTTAAGAGATTAGAAGAAATTGAAAATATGGAAAAAGATGGTACTTTTGATAAGTTACCTAAGAAAGAAGTAGCTTTACTTAAGAAGGAATATGAAAAATTAAATAAATTATTATGTGGTATTAGAGAAATGACTAAATTACCAGATGCTTTATTTATCGTAGATCCTTCAAAAGAAGATATCGCTATTAAAGAAGCTAGAAGATTACATATTCCAGTATTTGGTATTGTTGATACAAACTGTGATCCAGATATGGTTGACTATGTTATCCCTGGTAATGATGATGCTATTAGAGCTGTTAAATTAATTACAGGTGTAATGGCAAATGCTATAGTTGAAGCTAATGGTGGAAAGATGGTTGATTATACTACAGGTGATTCACAAAGTGCATCTGACATTATGCAAAAAGCTGTAGAATCAGTTAAGAGAAAAGAAGATCGTGTTCCAAGAGAAAGATTTGATAAGAAAAAACCATTTAATAAAGATAAAAAAGAAACAAAAGAAGAAGTTAAATCAGATAAAAAAGAAAAAGTAGAAACTAAAAAAGTAGAAAAAGCTAAAGAAACAAAAGAAGTTAAAGAAACTGCTAAAAAAGCCACAGTAGATTTATCTACTAAAACAGTTGCTGAACTTAGAGATTTAGCAAAAGCTAAAGATATTAAAGGCTATTCTACAATGAAGAAAGCTGAATTATTAGAAGCTTTAAAATAAGATTATTAAGATGATTCATAAATCATCTTTAATTATATAAGGAGGATTATTATGATAAGTGCTAGTATGGTAAAAGAACTAAGAGAAAAAACAGGCGCTGGTATGTTAGATTGCAAAAAAGCATTAGAAGAAACTAATGGTAATCTAGATGCAGCTATCGATTGGTTAAGAGAAAAAGGTATTTCTAAAGCAGCTAAAAAAGCTGATAGAATTGCTGCTGAAGGACTTGCCCAAGTTTTAATAGATGAAAATGATGCTATTATTGTTGAAGTTAACTCTGAAACTGATTTCGTTGCTAAAAATCCTGAATTTGTTAACTTAGTTGATACAATTGCAAAAGCATTAATCAATTCTGATGCAAAAACAGTAGAAGATGCATTAAAAGTAGAAGTAGAAGGAAATACTATTGAATCAATTATTACTGAAAAAACAGCTACTATTGGTGAAAAATTATCTTTAAGAAGATTCACTAAAGTAACTAAAAATGATGATGATAATTTTGGTTCATATATTCATATGGGTGGTAAAATTGCTGTATTAACAGTATTAAACAAAGCTAGTGAAGAAGTAGCTAAAGAAGTAGCTATGCAATCAGCAGCTATGAGACCTACATATGTAAAACCAACTGACATTCCTACAGAAGTATTAGAAAAAGAAAAAGATATTATGAGAGCTGAACTTGCTAATGAAGGTAAACCAGCAGATAAAATTGAAAATATCTTAGTAGGAAAAGTTAATAAATATTATGAAGAAGTATGTTTAGAAAATCAAATATTTATTAAAGCTGAAAATAAAGAAACAGTTGCAAAATATGTTTCAAATAATGGTGGATCAATTGTTGATATGATTCGCTATGAAGTAGGCGAAGGAATGGAAAAAAGAGAAGAGAATTTTGCTGAAGAAGTAGCAAAAGCTGCTAATGTATAAGAGTTTTAAACTCTTTTCTTTTTTTATTCTTTTTGATATAATCAATATAGGTGATAATATGAAAAAGAATAGTATGATAATTATATTTTCAGTAATAATAATCGGATTATGTGGTTATATTATATATGATAAAGTGATAAATAAAGAAGAACCAACTGTATGTAATAAATGCCCAGATTGTATTTGTAATGATGCTAAAGACATAAATGCTAACCAAAAAATAAAAGTTATGTATTATGTGAGTGACTTTGGAAAAACTAACTATCATGATGGACGTGTTTCTTTAGCTTTATATTCTGAACCTAATTCATCAGGTTTAGATTATGGTTTTTTCTCACTTGATATTGCATATGGAAATGAATTTAATGGTGTAACTAATGGTAATTATGATATTAAGGACGGTAAGTTAATATTAACATTTAGAACAAGCGATGATGTTAACCACACATTTAAAAATGAATTAGGAGTAGATATAGAATATACTGATACGAATGATTGGAGATTATATTCTACAAGTTATAATGATGATGTGATTGAAATTGGAAATATAAAATTATATGCAGTAAAATAGATAAGAAGCTAAATGCTTTTTTTCTTTATTTAAATATGTTATAATTATATAGGAGGGTTTTTATGACAAACGAAACAAAAGAAATATATGAATTAATTGATGAAAAACAAAGACAAGAAATTGATAAAAAACTTAAAAAATTCTTTTTATCACGTAGTGATGTAGTAACTAGATATTATATTGATAAAAGAATTGAAAAAAATAGTGAAAGTCATCAAGATGAATTAGAAACATTGAATTTAAAAGCTATAAAAAGAATAATTGATGGTGAAGATGGATATGTAAGACATGTAGATGAATTGGAACCTACAGTTAATCGTAATTGTGATTATTTTAGCTATTTAGCAGAAAGAATCTATATTGTATTTATGCCTAATAATACCTTTTATATAGGATTTGATGGTGAAATATCAGATAATAGAAAAGTGTTTAATACTATTGATCATAAAACAATTTCTTATGATGAATTATATGCCGAAAATAAGGATTTATATTGGGTTAAATTTAGTGATTTATGTAAACAAAATAAAGTTTTTTCTATGGACTCATTAAATGAAATAAAAGCTATTGTGGAGTTTTTACTAAATAGTTATCCTGAATTCTACAACATAATTTTTGATAATAAAAGTAAAGGAAAACAAATACAAAGATAACTACTTTAATATAAAGTAGTTTTTTGATATAATTTAAATGGTGATTTTATGTTTACTAGAGAAGAGTGGGTTATAGGAGATAAAATAAATCTAATTAAAGAAAAAAGTGTATTAATAATTGGATTAGGTGGCGTAGGAGGTTATGCATTAGAAACTTTAGTAAGAGCAGGTATTGGTAAAGTTATCATTGTAGATAACGATACTATTGATATAACAAATTTAAATAGGCAAATAATATCTACAAAATCTAATATAGGTTTAAAAAAAGTAGATGAATGGGAAAAAAGAATTAAAGATATTAATCCAAATGTAGAAGTAGTTAAATATGATCTGTTTATAACAGAAGATAATATAGATATGTTATTTAAAGACAAAATAGACTATGTAGTAGATGCATGTGATACTATTAATACTAAAAAGGCTATAATAAGAATCTGTTTAAAAAATAAAATAAAATTTATAACTAGTATGGGTACAGGCAATAAATTAGATCCATCTAAAATAACTATAGAAGATATTAGAAAGACTAGTTATGACCCTATCGCAAAGATACTTAGAAAAATGGTAAAGGATGAAAAAATAAAAGAAAAAATAATGGTTGTGTCTTCAAAAGAAGAACCTAAAATAAAGGGTAAAGTAGGTTCTATATCTTATGTCCCAGCTACAGCAGGATTATATATTACTAGCTATATAATTAATGATATTTTAAAGTGAAATTTGACAAAATATCCCAGTGTGCTATAATAGATATTGCTCGGGAGGAGATTACAAGATGAAAGCAGAGCTGCAAATGGATATAATTCAAATAGTTGGTTCTATACTTTTAGCAATCGTTTCAAAAGTATTAGAATTAATTATAGGTGAATCTACCTTATTTGCGATTATAAATTTAATAGCTTTAATCTTATTTGTAAAAGGTATTATTACCTTTATTGAACACAAATATGATGTTAAGATATTAAAGTTCACTAACACAAAAACAATTAGTGAAAGATAAAAGGATATATATCCTTTTTTTCATGTAGACATATTTTATTAAATTTGGTACAATATTATATAGAGAATAAGGGTGAGGTTATGTTTGGGAAAATAGTTTATATTAGTGATAATAATGCACATATAGCAATACCAGAAGGAACACCAGTAGCTACTAATCTTATGAATATGCATGTTGTATTTGAAGATGAGAATAAAAAAATACTAGGTGAAGTAAATGATGTATCAAAAGATGAAATAAAAATAACTTTTTTAGGTGAAATAACAGATCATGGATTTATTGGTGGTGTTATTAGAAAACCTACATTAGAAGCATCACTTAGAATTATAAATCAAGAAGAATTATCAATGATAGTGGGTACACCAGGGCCAGGAAAGTTTAGTGTAGGTGTCAGCCCATTATATGATGATTATCCAATTATGGCTTCTGTTAATGATATGTTTAGTAATCATATGGCTATATTTGGTAACTCTGGTTCGGGTAAATCATGTGGTGTTGCTAGATTAATGCAAAATGTCTTTGTAGATGAGGCCTTGAAACCATATAAAGCTAATTTTTTCATTTTTGATGCTTATGGAGAATATCATAATGCATTTAAAAATATAAATACTATAAATCCAAACTATAATTTTAAATATTATACAACTAATAAGATGGACACTGAAGGCGAGAGGTTAAGGATACCATTATGGTTATTGGATTCAGAAGACTTGTCATTACTTTTAAATGTTACAGAACACTCACAAATTCCTATTATTGAAAGAGTGTTAAAATTAGTTCAAATATTCGCAATGAGTGGTGATATGGCTATAAAATATAAAAACCATTTAATTGCTAAAGCTATTATGGCTATATTATTTACTAATCAAACAAGTTCAGCTAAAAGAAATGATATTTTTGCTATTTTAGAGACTTGTTCAACAGAACAGTTTAACTTAGAAGCACCTGTACAAGGATTAGGTTATGTACGTAAATTTAGAGATTGCTTTTTGATAGACACATCAGGAAACTTTACAGAAAGTATTTTAGTTACAGAATATATATCAAGTTTTATAGACGAAGCATTAGATAAATATGAACCTACTGAAATCAATTTCTATACATTAGATGATTTAGAAAAGGCAATGAACTTTACTTTGATATCTGAAGGATATTTAAGAAATGATATTGCTTATGCTTCAGCTATTACATTAAAAGTTAGATTACATTCATTAATTATAAGTGAATTGAGTCAATACTTTGAAATGCCTGAGTTTATTACAAGAGAAAAATATATAGCAAGTTTAGTTACTAAAAATGCTCATAAAGCTCAAATAGTTAACTTTAACTTAGAAGATGTAGATGACTGGTTTGCTAAGTTTGTTACAAAAACATTTGCTAAATTATTATTTAACTTTGCAAAGAATTTGAATAACAGAGCTACTATACCATTCCATATCTTCTTAGAAGAAGCGCATAGATATGTTCAAAATGATAATGATAATTATTTATTTGGTTATAATATTTTTGAACGTGTTGCTAAAGAAGGACGTAAATATGGTGTTATATTAGACTTAATATCTCAAAGACCAGTTGAACTATCAGAAACAGTTATATCACAAATATCTAATTTTATGATATTTAAACTAACACATCCAAGAGACTTAGATTATGTTAAAAAGATGTTACCAAATGTTTCAGCTGATATAATTGAAAAACAAAAAAGTCTACAACCAGGAACTTGTGTTGCGTTTGGGCCTGCATTTAAAATACCAATGATTATTAAAATGAAAATGCCAGATCCCGCACCTCAATCTTCTAACTGTGATATTATGAATACATGGACAGTACAACAATAGTACTGTTTTTTCTTTATAAATATGGTATAATTAATGTGGTGATAACATGTTTGAAAACTTAGGAGAAAGACTTACAAATGCCATAAATAAGATAAAAGGATATGGTAAAATTACAGAAGAAAATATAAGTGACATTATGAGAGAAATCCGTCTTGCCCTATTAGAAGCAGATGTTAATTATGAAGTAGTAAAAGAATTTACCAATAATGTTAAAGAAAAGGCATTAGGTGAAGAAGTGGCTAATTCATTAAAACCTAGTGAATTATTTGTCAAAATCGTAAAAGATGAGTTAGTAGAATTATTAGGTGGAGATAAGGAAGATTTATATATAGATGGAAAACCATCAATCTTGATGATGGTAGGTTTACAAGGTACAGGTAAAACAACATCTATAGGTAAATTAGCTTTACTATTAAGAAAAAAATATAATAAAAAACCATTATTAGTAGCTTGTGATATATATAGACCAGCAGCTATAGACCAATTAAAACAAATAGGTCGTGAATTAAATATCGAAGTATACAGTGAAGATAATAATCCTGTAGAAATAAGTAAAAATGCGATTAATTATGCTAAAGAAAATCATTATGATTATGTTTTAATAGATACAGCTGGACGTCTACAAATAGATGAAGAATTAATGCAAGAACTATCAAATATTAATGAAGAAGTACATCCTAATGAAATATTACTTGTAGTTGATAGTATGACAGGACAAAGTGCCGTTGATGTAATTAAAGGATTCAACGAAAAGTTACCTTTAACAGGAGCTATCTTAACTAAATTAGATGGTGATACTAAGGGTGGTGCAGCTTTATCAATAAGACATTTAACAAATATACCAATTAAATATATTGGTGTTTCTGAAAAAATGGATGGATTAGAAGAATTTTATCCTGAAAGAATGGCTAATCGTATTTTAGATATGGGTGATCTTATGTCTATGATTGAAAAAGCAGAAGATGTCATAGACCAAGCTGAAATGGAAAAAACAGCGAAGAGAATGCAAAATGGTAAATTTGATTTAGAAGATTTTTTAAGCACAATGAAACAAATGAAAAAATTAGGCCCAATCGAAAACTTAATAAAAATGTTACCAGGCGCGAATAAGTATAATTTAAAAGATATTAAAGTAGATCCTAAAGAAATGGCACATATTGAAGCTATAATTTTATCTATGACACCTAAAGAAAGAAGACATCCTGAAATATTAAAGGCTTCTCAAAAGCAAAGAATAGCTAAAGGATCTGGTAGAACTGTAACAGAAGTAAACACTTTACTTAAAAGATTTGAAGAAATGCAAAAATTAATGAAACAAATGAAAAATGGTAATTTTAAAATGCCATTCTAGGAGTATATATGAAATTTTATGAAGTAGATGGAATAGTGGATTTAGATAAGTATAACTATTCCAATTATAAAGTTGGTGTTATCGTTCATATAAAAGATAGTAATGACAATATACTATTGCAACAAAGAGGATTAAAATCTAGAGATGAAAATGGTTTATATGAAGATGTTGGTGGTAAAGTAGATAAAGATGATGCTGATTTTAGATCTGCCATTGAAAGAGAAATAAAAGAAGAAATGGGAGAAGATGTAGTTATAGAACTTAGTAACCCTATAGGAGTATGGTATGTTCCTAAAAAAGATACTAATTGGTTATTTGTCGTATTTAAAGGAACTTATTTGAGTGGTAACATTAAAATAATGGAACCAGATAAATGTATGGGGTATAAGTTTTTTACATATGAAGAAGCTATTCAATCTAATATGTTAAGTGAAAGTTGTAGTTTTTTAGTTAAGACGATGAAAAAAAATGGTAAATAAGGCATTTATATTATGCAAATAAATCCTCCTTACATAAGATAAACTAGGTAAGGGGGATTAATTTATATGTTCAATAAAAAATGTTGCATGAATAGAATGCCATGTAATGATGAATGTAAAAGACAAGATCCAATTATGGAACCTGTAATAAATAATTGTGTTGAAAGAGAATTTGTTCACGAAGTAAAACACTGTTGTCCTATTAACACTCATTATATTAATAAACACATTTATAATCATACATATACTCCAATGTATACATGTACTGAAGAAAATGTTGTTATTAATAATGATTGTGGTGGATGCTGTAAATTTATGGGTAGATAATAACTTCACTTATGTGAAGTTTTTCTATTGACAGATGTATAAACAATGTATATACTATATAGAGAGGTGAATAGTATGGAGGTAAGATTACAAAAATGGGGTAATTCTGATGGTATAAGAATACCAAGCAGTATTTTAAAAACATTAAATTTAAAAACTAACGATAAATTATTATTAGAACAAGTAGATGACAAAATAATTATAACAATTCCAAAAAAAAGAAAAATATCACTTAAAGAAGAATTTAAAAATTATGATGGTCCTAATTTAGCTAAGGAATTTGAATGGGATGAACAAGTAGGTAAAGAGATATGGTAAAAAAATATATACCAAAACAAGGTGATGTAATATTTTTAAATTCAGATCCTACTAAAGGTCACGAACAAGCAGGAAAAAGACCAGCTATAGTTATTAGTAATAATGTATTTAATGAAAATACTAAAATGGTTATTGTATTGCCCATTACTTCAAATGATAAAGCATTTCCAACACATTATATCCTTAAGAACACTAAAAAAATACATGGTGCAGTTTTATGTGAACATATAAGAAGCATTGATTACGAAGTAAGAAACATAAAATTTGTTGAAAAATTAAATGATGAAGATTTATTAAGTATAATTATGCTAATGAATGCTTGTATTGAAGAATAATAACTTCACTTATGTGAAGTTTTTTCTTTCTGTGGTATAATAGATATATATGGTAGGGTGATATGAATGAAAAGAAGTATGGGTAATAAACTAATATTAATTGCGTTAATGATATTGTTGAGTTTAACAATATATGCATTATATAAAAATAATGTAATTGAAATTCCTAAAACTAATGATAATAACATTAATAATACCAAAGATGGTGGGAAAGATACTATAGAAGATCCAAAACCTGAAAATAAAGTAGGGGAACAAACTACATATTTAGGTGAAGTTTCTAATAGTAGTAATACCACTATCAAAGAAGGTTGGCAAGATGTAATTGTAAAGTTTTTAGATGCATATACTAAATCACTAGTAAACTTGAATACAGAAGATGTTACAAATCTGTTTACTGATCCATCAGGGAATGAAGCATATTTAACCGAAGCAACAATTGATTTTCAAGTAGAACATCATAAGTTACAACCTAATGATATGAAATTAAGTTACGCTAGTTATAATATTGAGTATAAAAGTGTAAATATAAGTGGCAACAAAGTGACAATTGTTTTCTTGGAAGATGATTTTTATAAATTTAATTTTATGAATGATATAACATCTAGAGTTATTGATGTTGAAAATACGATTGTTATAAACAAAAATGAGGATGAAACATATAGTATTGATTCATTAAGAGTAGTTAGAGATAATTATGTTATGTTTACTAATGCGGTTGAGATAGGTAGTAGTAACGCTAAGGCGACAATTGATAATTTAAAGGCAAAATATATTGGATGGGCTAAAGAAGAAGTAGCTAATAATAAGAAACTTCTTGAGGAAGCGAATAGTAATGAATATGTTGCGAAAAAAACTTGTGATAATGGATATAATAGGGACGCAGCAATAAGTTATGCTAATAAGTATGCAGATGGTAGAAATAGTGATTATTATGATTATTCAGATCTCGGTGGTAATTGTGCTAATTATGGTTCGCAATCTGTCTATGCAGGTGGTATTCCAATGGATTATAGCGGTACTTACCAATGGAAATATTATGGAACAGGATTAAATGATTCCAATACGGCAACCGGTAGATCTAATTCATGGACATCAACAAATTATTTTTATAACTATGCAAAGAATAATACAGGTTATGGGATGTGTGCTGATGTAGATGTAAATATTTTTTATGCTGAAGGTGGAGATATAATTCAAGTAGGTTATAGTGGCTATACTCATACAACTATAGTTGTTGGAGTTGCAAAAAAAGATAATAAAATATTAGATATTATTGTTAATTCTAATACTGTAGGATTAGAAAATTATCCAGTGCTCGGATATACATATCAAAATAAAAGACTTATCAAAATATTAGGGTATAATGATTGACAATATTTATAATATAATGTATATTTTATATAGTTAGAAGGTTAGATATGGAATACGTAAGAATAAAATCAGATTATCTTGAGTTTAATAAAAAACTTGCAAAAGATGAAAGAAAATTTAAATTGATAAAAGCTGCAACATTAGGCTTATTTGCTGCAGGTGCTTTTTCTGCTATTGTTGCATATGCCAAAGTAGATGATAACTTTGAATATGATAATAATAGTAATGAGACTTTATCAGAAGCTTATGAAGAATATGCTGATGCAGAAATAGATAAAGATGTAAAAAAAGTATTAGATACATTATCTACATATGAAGAGTTGAATGATCAATATGAAGAAATATCTAAATTAGATGGTGTTTCACATGATGATTTAGTATCTAAGAGAATGGAATTAATTAAAAGTGTAAAATCATTAAAATCAGCAGCTAATAAGATTATAAAATTGCAAGTAATGTCATCGATGGATTTAAGTGATGACGCACATATTGAAATAATAGATGTAGGTAACAAAGCAGATGGTCCAAGTCATAGCATATTTATAAGTGATGGTGATAATAATTATGTTATAAATTCACTACCATTTGAATATGAAAAAACATTAGAATATATTGATAAAATTAATACATATAGTGGTGATGGTTCATCAGATGCATGGGATGGAAAAACTATGGATGAATATCAAGATATAGTTGAAACATTATATTATCGTATTCTTAATATATCCACTAATGATCCCAATTTTAAGTATAAAGTAGATAAATCAAGATAAAAAAATATTACTTTTTATAAGTAATATTTTTTTCTTTATCTTGCTTATTAATATCTTCTATTAATTTATTTTCATAGTTAAATGATTCTATCATTAAATATTCAATTCTTTTATATAGATTAAGCAACCATCTATCTATTTCTTGTTTATTTTTAAAATCTACACTACCATACATATCTCTTAATTCAATAATATCATTAACTATATCTTTTTCTTTTCCTTCAAATAGTGCTTTTTCAACTAAATAATTATAGTATGCTTCATTTTTAATCGCACATCTAAATAAATCATTAAGTATAATTTTTATTCTCTCATCACTTAAACCTAATTGATTAATTAATCTTAATACTTCATTTATGTTTTGATAATCAAAGTATTTATCTAAAATATCAGGTTTATATAATGTATATAAATCTTTTTTAAGTTTACCTCTAGGAGGTAGTGTGATTTCTACCTTTTTTTGTTTTTTTATAGTAGGAATAACTTCTTCCTTTTCCTTTGATTTAAGATAAGTTATATATGCCTCTATAAGTTTATCAGACCATTTAAGACCTTTAAGAAGTTTTGTAAAATAACTATAATCTTTATTAGTATCTTTACTATTTATAAATTCTTCTAGTTTAATATAGTATTCTTTATATTCTTTGTTTTGTTCATGTTCCTTTTCGAGTATTTTATTAACTTTTTCTTTTTCAATAGGATCCATTTCTTCTCCATTGACCAATTTAGTTAATAATTCTTGGATATCCATTCTTTCATAACCCGCTTCTTCAAATGGATTATATGTAACAATTAGATGAAAATCATTTTTACATAAAGTATAATTGTAATTCATAAGTCTATTGATTACAAAACCTGCTTCTTCCATTGTTAATTCACATAGTTCAAATAATATTGGTTCTATGATTGTATATGAATCGACTAATTGTCCTACATCATTATTGCTATAATCAAGTGATAAAACTTTAATGATATTATTTGTAAGCATTTTTGAAGAATAGAAAAGATCTTTTTCTTCGGGCTTTTCTTCAAACAAATGATATAAATCCATTCTTAAATTTAAATGTTCTAATTGACTAATTGTTTTCTTTATTATCTTATTCATAAAACACCTCAACACGAGGATATATTATATATGTAAATTGAAATAAAATCAAATTAAATATTTTTTATAATATTCATCATAAGTTAAATTACTTTTATATACTTTAGTAGCTAAGTTAGTACCTAAGTATCTATAATGCCATGGTTCGTATTTATAACCAGTTATGTTTTCCTTTCCTTTAGGATATCTTAATATAAATCCATATTTATGTGCATTTTTACTCAGCCATACAAATTCATCGCTTTTATCAAAATCATACATACTAAATATATTCGTGCATAAATCAAAGGCTAAACCTGTTTGATGTTCAGAATGACCTGGTAAAGCTATACTATTTAAAGTCTTATCACCTTTTTCTTTATATTCTTTATCAAACAAGTATTTTTGTCTATTATAAGATCTATATGCCGATTCATTTATAATATGTAAATTTTTCTTCTCTGCATCTTTGGCCATTATAATAAAACTATTACATGCTTCATATCTTGCCATGCCTTTAATAGAATATGTTTTATCAATTTCTACTAGGTCATCCGGTTCATAATCTTTTTTTAATTTATATTCTTTATTTACTAATATAGCTATATCTTTATTTAAATCAGACTCCATCATATCACCTAATAAATTATATGAAAAAAACAAGTAAAATTACTTGTTATCTAAATAATATGCATAATATTCATCATAAGTTATTCCACTATCATGAACTTTTGTAGCTAACTCTACACCTAAATATCTATAATGCCATGATTCATATTCATAGCCTGTTAAATATTCTTTATCTTTAGGATATCTTAATATAAATCCATATTCGTGTGCATGTTCTTGTAACCATTGATATTCTGATGAATCTTCAAATGTATCACCTGTTGATGTAGGTCCTATAATATCAACTGCTAATCCAGTATTATGTTCAGAATGTCCAGGACGCGCAGCATAATCGTCACCATATCTTTTATGTGTTTTTTCTTGTTCTTCATAACTTCTATAAGAATCGTTTATAATAAGTGTTAGATTTTCTTTTTTAGCTGCATTAAACATTAATTTATATTGTTCATATACTTCTTCACTTACCTTTTGTTCACCATAAGCATACCAATTACTAACATTGACAATATCTTCTGGTACATATTCTTTGTCTAAACCATATACTTTATTTACAATCATTTCGATTCCTTTACTAGTATCAGTTTCTAATTCTATATTATAAAATTCTTCTTCGGCATGAACATTGATAATCGCGATAATATCATCTATGCTTTTATCTTTATTTGCGTCATAATAATCTAAATATTTTTCTAAGTTATTATCAATGTAATATTTTCCTTTTAATATGTCTAGCATAACTTCACTATATCGAATATTTAAGACTCTATTACTTTTCCCTATAGTTACAATTTCAATAGCTTCTTCTTTAGAATATCCTAATTTAGTTAGTTTATATTTATCACTTGTATAATACATAATTAAAGCTATTACAAAAATGATAAATAAAATAGCTATGATTGTAATTACCCCATATTTAATAACGCCTTTTTTTAAAACTCTTTTAGTTTCCATATAATCACCTTATAATTATTATATCTTGATTTTATGTTTTATACAATCATAAAACTTGTAAATTATCATAAATTTAATTAGGTGATAACATGAAAAAAATATTTATATTTTTATTAGCCTTAAATCTATTGCTTATAATTCCAGTTAAAGCGGAGGAACTAGACCTTGCTCCTAATGCTAAGAGTGCCATTTTAATAGAAGCAAGTACTGGTAATATATTGTATGAAAAAAATAGCCATGAAAAATTGCCGCCAGCTTCTATGACTAAGATGATGAGTATGTTAATTATATTAGAAAGTATTGATAAAGGTATCATAAATTGGGATGATATAGTAACTGCATCAGCTAATGCATCTAGCATGGGAGGAAGTCAAATACTTTTAGAGACAGGAGAGGAAATGAGTGTTTCTGATTTGTTCAAAGGTATAGCTGTTGCTTCAGGAAATGATGCAGTAGTTGCTTTAGCAGAAGCCATTGCAGGAACAACATCAGAATTTGTAAATATGATGAATGAAAGAGCAAGTGAGTTAGGATTACAAGATACATATTTTAAAAATCCACATGGACTAAATGATACAAATCACTATTCTAGCGCTCATGATATGGCTATGATAGCAAAGGAACTTGTTAAACATGAAAAAGTATTTGAATATACTTCTATATATGAAGATTATTTGAGACAAGGTACAAATAGAAAATTATGGTTAGTTAATACAAATAAAGTCGTATGTAAGTTTTACCATAAAGGTAGTTTTGGCTTATATTTCAATGGCTAAATGATTTTTGGAGATTATACTGTTTTGATAAAAGTGCATATTTTTGAAAGTTGTTATCTATACTTTATTAGAAAGTGAGGGTAACAATGAACAAAATTATTATACCTAAAAATATTCAAATAGAAATGATGAAATTTTTCTTAAAAACAAGCATACCTAGAATTTTAGAATCAAATATCAAATCTATTTAGTTAGAATAGAGGAGATATAAAATGGAAGAAAAGATTGTTACAGGTATTTACATTCGTGTATCAACAGAAGATCAAGCAAAGGATGGTTTTTCAATTCATGCACAAAGAGAAAAATTAACAAAGTATGCAGAGGCGAACGATTGGCATATATATGATTATTATGTTGATGATGGAATAAGTGGTAAGAATTTAGATGGAAGACCTGAAGTAACAAGATTGCTTAATGATGTAAAAGAAGGAAAAGTAAATAATGTGTTAATCTATAAACTTGATAGATTAACAAGAAGTGTTAGAGATTTGATATATTTGATTGAACTATTTGAAAAGCATAGTTGTACATTCAATTCCCAAACAGAAAAGATTGATACATCAAATGCGGTTGGTAGAATGTTTGTTAAGATTATTGGAATATTTGCTGAATTTGAAAGAGAAAATTTAGCAGAAAGAGTATCTTTTGGATATGAGCAAAAAACTAGAGAAGGTAATTATACAAATACTAATGGTGTCTATGGATATGATTATATAATTGGTGAAAATAGGATAGAAGTAAATGAATTTGAAAGAGAGCTAGTAAATAAAATATTTGATTTATATATAGATGGAGAATCTTATTTTAAAATAGCAAGAGCTTTTAACGCTGAAAATGTTCCTACAAAAAGAGGTGGGCATTGGTCTGCTACTACAATAAAATCAATTATAAATAATCCTTTATATATCGGCAAAGTTAGATATGGATTACAAGAAAAAAATAAGGATAAAGCATTTACAGTTGATGGCAAAAATATTGAACCAATTGTTGATGAGGATAAATGGAATTTAGCAAATAATATAGTTGATACTAGAAAACATTATTGTTCAAGGAGATATCCTTCTGAAAATTCATACTATTTTCATATTATAAAATGTGATAAGTGTGATGGACATATTTCTGCTAGACAGCAAACTCATAAAGGCAAATTATATATTTCATATAGATGCAATAATTCTGCTAGAGGATTTTGCGATGCAAAATGTTTCTCACATAATTTAATGGAAAATGCTTTTTTAGAATATTTAGATACGTTAGAAACATTAAAACCAGATAAAAGTATTTTAGAAAATAAAAAAATTGTTAATTCTTATGAAAAAGAAAAAGAAGAAATAGAAAAAAAAATTACTAAATTAGAAGAAAAAAAGAAATCAGTAAGAAGTCAATTTATTAATGATTTAATTAGTATTGATGAATATAAAAGTATTATAGATGAAATAGAAAAACAAGAAAATATGTGGAAAAATAAAGTAGCAACACTGATTGAAGATACCACCAATATTGTAGAGTCATATACATATGAAGATGTTAAAGAGATTGTTACAAATATAAAATTAAATTGGAAACATCTAACAAATAAGGAAAGACAGCAGTTTCTTGAAAGATTTGTGGATAATATAAAAGTTTATAAAGTTAAAAATAAAGTAAAGATAAAATGTATAGATTTTAAAAAATTATAAATATAAAAGAATATAAAGTATTACAGATATAATTGCATTATAATTAATCAGTAAAAACTTAATTTATATAGTTGGAAAATGTATATTGAAAAATAATGTAATTAAGTAAATATATTAAATGTAATGCACCTAGTTAATTGTAATGTTTAATTAATAATACTCAAAACATATTAATTGTTTATTAATATTATCATATAATTGATAATATTTTTTTGATGATGATATGTTGTGGAAAAAATTATAAAATGGAATTTACTAATTAATTTATTAGTGTTATAATTAAAATGTATGGTGTCGAATATTTTAGTGAGGAGGTATAGTTTTGACAAAGGTGGCAATTGAACTAAGAGAATGCAGTAAAATTTATAAAAGCAAGAAGTTAGATGATGTTGTTGCACTTAATAAATTTAGTTATATTTTTGAATATGGAAAGATTTATGGAATTATGGGAAAAAGTGGTGCTGGTAAAACAACATTACTCAATTTAATTTCAATGATTGATGATATAAGTGACGGAAAAATTTTAATAGATAATATTAGTGTGGATAAATTGAAAATTAGTGAGAAAGCATTAAAGAGAAATAATGATATTGGAATGATTTTTCAAAATTATATGTTAAATGAATATATGAATTCTTATGAAAATATTGTGTTGCCAATGTTGATTAATAAAAATGTGGATAGACGTAATCGAAAAGAAAATGTTACTAAACTAATTAATATGGTAGGATTACCCGACAAGTTAAAAAGATATCCATCTGAACTTTCTGGCGGTGAAAAGCAAAGAATTGCTATAGCTCGTGCATTAGCTAATGATCCAAAAATAATATTAGCAGATGAACCAACTGGAAATTTGGATGAAGAGAATGAAACATATATATTTAAATTACTTAGAAAATTTGCGGAAGATGGTAAATGTGTAATTGTGGTAAGCCATAGTAATATCATAAAGAAATATGCTGATATAATAATAAACATTAGAAAAGGTGAACTATATGTCAATAAGTGATATTATACATTTATCGTTTTTCAATTTTAGGAAACATTTAAGTAATTGGCTTATAATATTAATGTTAACTATTTCATCTGTAATCACAATAGTTGGATTTTCTTATTATAATTCTATTCATAAATTTTGGGATGACTGGTTGAAAAATTCATATGATTTTAGACTATATTTAATTTCATATGACTATGATCATTATACTTATGATGAAATAAAAGAAAATTTATTGAATAATGAACATATTGTTGATGTATTTAAGTACACTGAACTCATGGTTGTTGGTAATGCTGTTGATTTCATAACTGTTGATGTCGATGGTGAGACTAAAATTTTAGGTACTGTTGCTAGTACCAAAAAAATATTAAAAGGTAATGATTTAGGAGAAAAAAAATATGAAATAATCTGTCCATCACATTTTTTACCGAAATCTAATATTCAAAATGGTCAATATGATAAAAATTTGGAGGTCGATATATCTGCGAATATTGGAGATGTTATACGTTTTGAGCTTTTTCCTAATACAAAAAACAGTCCAATGGTTAATATGACATTAGTTGGTGTGTACGATGAAGATTATGATTATTCTGATATAAATATATGCTATACAAATCATGAAACTATTAGTCAAATTAATAGAAAATATCAGTCGAATGTGGTTGATGAAGGTAGAGGAATATACATTTTAATAGACAATACTAATAATATCGATAATATATATGAAGTGGATGGTGTTTATGAAATGTTTGCTATGAAGCAAATAAGGACTGATGTAGCTGATAATGTATTTAAAGTAACTAGTATTTTTACAATTGTATCATATATTTTAACTGGTGTATTATTGCTGATTATGTTTAATAAAAAGTTTAGAAATGAGTATAGAAATTACGGATTGCTATTAGCTTTAGGATATGAAAAGAAAACTATTAAACTAATTTCATATTTAGAAAATTTATTTATAATTGTTACATTTTTTATAATAGCTAGTATTCTAAATGTAGTTGTTTTGAAGAACTTTACAAAAATATTTTTATCTAATCAAATGCAATTATCAAAAATTAATATAGGTATATCACTAATCGCGTTACTATTTAGCACAATTGTTTTATTAATAATTGTATATATTTTTAGTTATAGGAATTCAAAGAAAATAGAAGAAATGAATATTATTGATGTATTAAGAGGCTAAAAATGCTTAAAACTAATTTAAATTATTGTATACATAATATTAATTTTAGGAAATATTTATTAATATTTTTTATAATTAATTTATCATTAGTATGTTCTTTATTGTATTATAATTATATTGATAATAATATTAATAATATTACTGGTTCATCTCAGTATAGAACATTATATGTTAATATTACTGCTGAGCAATATGATATTTTTCAAGAAAAATATGATTTTAATAGTTATGATAGCATAGAAATATATGCTGTCGGAAATTATTATGCTAATGATCAATTAGCTTTTAACTTAAATATTCCTGCAGAATCAATTAATATTGATAATTCATATGATAACTATGTCATTTTTAGTAATAATGCTGAATTGTGTAAAAAAGGAAAAATTGTTATTGATGATGTCATAATTACTATTGTTCCAATTGAGTCAGATTATGAACTTTCATTTACTAACTATGCTACAGCAAAAATGTTCATAAAAAAAAGAATTGTTGAAGATTTTACTATAAAAATAGTTTTAGAAGATAATTTAAAAACTGAAATTATTAAAAGTGAACTAAAAGATGGAGCGTATGATGTTTATCAAATTAATATCAACGAATATGAGTATAATGCGTATTATAAATTAAAATTACAAGTAGATGTGATTGTTAAATTAGAATTTGTATTTGTATTTATTATAATTATTTTTATTTCAATTCAGATGGTTGTAGAACAATTAAAAGAATTACAAATTCTCTATAAACTAGGATATTCTAATAATAAAATTTTTAGTTTTATATTTATATCTAATTTATATATTATTATTTTTACAAGTATTGTTATATTAATTAGCCAATTTGTAATAAAAAACTTTATAAATGGAATTTCATATTTATTTAACTTAAGTACAATCTTATTACCTGTATCTTTTGAGATAGTGGTTTCGTCTCTTATAATTTATATTTGTATTAATTTATTATTTAAAAGGAGTTGATGTTTAATGTCCAAAAATAAAATTTTGGCGATAGTTTTAATATTATTATTAGTGCTTATTTCCTTAATATTTTTCTTTAAAAAAGATTCTGTTGATTATGATAATATAGTTGATAATAATCCCTTTAAAGTGGAAAATCGTGTTATCAATTTAAATAATAAGAAAACGAATGCTGAAACCGCGTATTTATTGTATTCAGACCATGATTATAAATATTTTATAAATCAAAATCCTAAAAATATGTACGTATTATTAAGTGAAGTAGGTATTATAAATGATAAAATATATAAAATTGCATTGGATAATTTAAAAAATAATAAATATAAAATTTGTGTTGATAATAATAAAAATAGTTTATATATGAATAATATTATAAAAAGTTTATATATGGAAGATGTAAAAATATCTGATATATCACCTTATGTTGAAATTTATAAAGAGTCAAATGATGTTTCTTACATTATAGATGAATATGTTTATATTAAAGATGAGAGTATAAAAAACAAATTATATTATACAGATAAATATAACACAAGCATTTATTTGGATGGAATTTCTAGCGTTAAAATTGCATATGAAAATCAATACGTTGAATTGTCATCAATTCTAAAAGACGGCGACTTTATTGCTGATACTATTTATTATAATATTAATATAAAAAATGAAAAATATGAATATTATCCTATGGGCGAAGTATTTGATCCTTACAATTTATTTTCCGTAGTATATGGAAAACTTAAAATTGCTAAACAATTTAGAAATAATGAATTATATTATGTAATATCATTATTCGGTGATAGCGATGATTAAGAATATAAAAGACTTAAATTATTAAAATCGCTTTAAAATATTGATAAAAAATAACAAATCTGATAGAATAGAATTGTAATTAAATCTCGTTTAAGCAGTGCCTGATTATAGTTGCTAGAAAGGAGATTTTATGAAGAAAATAAGGTTGTTTCTATTTGCATTGATAATGATGCTACCTATTTCCATGGTATCTGCTTCACAATTATATTCCGACCTTACATATGTACAAATTGGATATGGTTCATCTCTTACTGGTGGTAGTCGTAACTTGCCTGCTGGATATAACTTTTTCTATTTAAAAAATTATTATTTCTATGATCAAAGTGGTAATGTTACATATAGTGGATATTCAAAAATACGTACATCATATATAGAAGATCATGCAACATATTCAACATTGATAGGTTATGCTGATAAAGACGTATCTCATTTAGATTCATTTTTATTGGATTGGGGATATTTAGCGGCTGGCACAAGATATTATTCTTTTTCTACTAAAATAAATGGTACAAGTTATCTTGGTCAATATGCATCACCTGTAAAAATACAAGTTAATTCTAATTATAGATTTTATTAATCTAAAAATAGCTCTATGTGATAATGCATAGAGTTATTTATTGAATTTTTTTTATAAATCTGATAGAATAGAATTGTAATTAAATCTCGTTTAAGCAGTGCCTGATTATAGTTGCTAGAAAGGAGATTTTATGAAAAACGCAAAATTCATAGTAATAGCTGTACTATTATCGGTATTTTGTATGACAAATGTATCTGCATCAATCATAAATAATTATGATGACCCAATTGATATTCCATATGGTTCTACAGTAATTGATATGGATCATATTAGATACTTTAGTGCTGGATATAATTATTTTAGAATGGAAGTACAATATTTGTTAAGTTCTACGGGTGCTCTAAATAATGTAACTGTTAGTAAAGTAAGAACAACTTATATAGAATCTTCTGGTACTTATTCTACATTAATTGGATATCAAGATGCCTCTGTCTCAACTAGCGCCCCAGTCTTTGCGATTCGTTGGGGATATTTGTCATCTGGAAATAGATATTATTCTTATAGCACCGAAATAAATGGTACTGACTATTATGGTATTCGTCCTTTACATATGTATAAGCGTTCGAATTCAGGCGATTCATTTTGGGGATAAAAATAACCACCCTATATTAGGGTGGTTATTAAGCAGTAATTTATTCGTATGGTTTCGAATAAATAAGAAAGAAATCTCTTTCTCACTATTAATTATATATATTTAATTAATTAATTCAATAGCATTTGCACGAAATGGCGTTTTCCTTGCGTGAAAATAAGTAATAATTTCTATAAAATTTATTTTATTACACAAATTTATAAATGTGCTTGACTATTAAAATTATAAATGCTATAATTTACTTGACAAGTGATTATAGATATTGAACGGTATAGATTATAAAGTTTAGTTAATACTTAATAATTTATGCTGTTTTTTCTTTATAATACTTCATATGTCCGGACTATGAAATATTATGTTATAAATATTTATATTCAATTTGTCAATAATATTTAATATTTATGAATAGAGAACGGATTTTATAACGGTATTTTGATCTTTCGATATATTAAATAATTAATATAAAAGGAGATGAAAATATGGCGTTAAACGCTACAACAACGGGTGATCCATACGTTGCTAATGTTCAAGAATGGGTCAATGACACATATAGTGGGAGGACAGGATATACAGAAATAACTGTAAACGGTCAAGTCGGTTGGACAACAATTTATGCATTATTGCATGCACTACAAATTGAATTAGGCATAACTAATACTGCAAATAATTTTGGACCATCTACTATTTCATTATTTAATTCTAGATTTCCAAATGGTGTGCAACAACAAACTGATGGTGATACTAGTTCAGATAACATTTATGGTATTATACAAGGAGCTTTGATTTGTAAGGGATATGATATAGGTGCTAATACACCGACATGTCATTTTTATAATGGTACAGGAACTGCTATAAGAAATTTAAAATCTGATGCGGGTTTAACTGATACTACATCAACAGTCACATTAAATATAATGAAAGCATTAATGTCTATGGATTATTTTTATTCATATGACACATCGGAAAGAACTCAAAATATTATCGCAATGCAGAGATATTTAAATAGAAACTATGAAAACTATATAGGAATTAGACCTTGTGATGGAGTATATGGAAGAGGTACAAATGCTGCTCTTTTATATGCAATACAAGCAGAAGAAGGGATGCCAACATCAGTCGCAAATGGAAACTGTGGGCCATCTACTAAAAGATGTTTACCATTAATACCATATTCTGGAGGCTACACAAAAAATGGTCAAACTTATGGTGTTAATTATTATGGACAAGTATATAATAGTGGCAGTATAGATAAGTTTAAAATATTATTAAATATGGCGTTATATTTTAATGGATATGGCGACGGTACAATATCTTCTATTATTGATACAAATATTGTAAGTTTATTCCAGAGTGATTATTCTATCTCAAATACTGGAAATGTAGATTATACAACTTGGTTGTCATTATTAGTTAGTTGTGGAGATATTGAACGTTCTGCACTTGCTTGTGATTGTGCTACAATATTAACTCAAGCTAAGGCAGCGACTTTATTTAATAATGGTTATAGATATGTTGGAAGATATTTATCTGGTACTGCAGCCGGTGGTGTAAGTAAAGCATTATCAAGAGAGGAATTACAAATAGCATTTAATAATGGTCTTAATGTATTCCCTATTTATCAAAGTAGCGGAACAGATATAAATTATTTTACATACGAACAAGGTAAGTATGATGCAAAAGAAGCAATGAAATATGCTGATAAGTTAGGAATACCAAGTGATACTATAATATTCTTTGCTGTAGATTGTGATCCATTAGATTATCAAATTACACAAAATATCATTCCATATTTTAATGGAATTAATAGTGTGATTGCAGGTTATGGTGTAGGTATATATGGTACAAGAAATGCTTGTTCTAGAATAAGTAATTTAGGGTATGCAAGTAACAGCTTTGTAAGCGATATGTCAACAGGATTTAGTGGCAATTTAGGTTTCAATATTCCTAGCAATTGGATTTATGACCAATTTACTACAATAACTGTTGGTAGTGGCGATGGACAAATAGAAATTGATAAAGATGGATATTCATCAAATAATGCTAATAGTCATAACTCTTTTAATTCTATTACTACAGCTCCTTTAATTGCAAAAACGGCAGATTCGATACAAAAAATCTACGATTTAGCTATGAATTATACCGGTAATAATGTATCAAAAAGCACATTGCTAACTTTACAATATTTACGTTCTTATAAAGGACGATATTCAAATTCATTTTGGGGTATAACTGCTGGTGAAATTAGTGATAATTTTTGCAATTATGTGAATACTAATTATCCAACTTTACCATTAACATTTTTTGAACCGGTTAAAGAAAAAGATGGTATCTTTGTTGAATACGAATTGGATCATATGTGTGCTACATTAAATGCTTTACTTTATGAAGTTGGTGAGGGAGAAATACCTGGGTTAGATTTTATAACTGATAATTTTGCAAGTTGGGTTGGTGATTGTGCCTCTTTCTCTGGCGATATTTATACTGCTAGTGATAATGGTGAAACTAATTTACAAGATTGGGCTAATGATAATATTTGCCAATTAAATGATACATCATTTGATTTTAGTGATTATGCTGCTGATATTGATGCAGAAAATATTTATTTTAAAATAAATAGCGGCATTAGTTTACCAATTGCATTTCTTACTTATTTTGCAACTATTTTAAATCAAGATGCTGATGTATATACAAGAACGAGTACATGGGTAAATAATCACTCTACAGGTTTCTTGGAGGATAGAATTGCTTTGTTAAATTCAACTGATTTTACAATTTATGCTGCCGTTCTACAAAGAAGGCTTCCATATAATTCAACTTATTTTGCAATAGCTCTAAATGCATTTCAAACATATCTTTATACAGAATATGGTAATGGTAGGTAACAATAAGCAATAATTGTATTAAAAAAATTTATATGGTATAATGTCATTGGTGAGTTTACATGAAGAACTATATAAAGAAATGGTATACATATATTTTAAGTTATCCAATATTGCTTATCTTAATTTTATTTTTTACAAAATTTATTTTAAATATATTACATTACGAATTTAGATTAGCTATATATATATATATTAGTTCATTTATTAATTTTTTAATATTGTGCGGTATTATACAACTTGTTATAAAATCAAATGAAGATAGGATAAGTAAAATTATTTTATTAATTCTAATAATACCTTTATATATATTGATATTTAGTCTTATTATATGGTTTACAGTAAATATTAAAAGTGAAAGAGTTATTGATGATAAAAGATATGTGTTGTGTACTACTTCTCGTTTCCCTGGATATATAGAGAGACAGTATGTTTATATTAATGAAATAATTAGAGGCAATGACATAATATTTGAAAAAATTGATTGATATGATTATTGATTTTATATTTTATAATTTTTAAGGATTTTAGAATGAAAAATATCATTGAAAAGATATTTGGATTAGCTGGAGCTATATTAATATTCTTGTTAGGTGAGTTTGATTTTTTATTAAAAGCGATACTTGCTTTAATGTTTATAGATTATATAACTGGAGTTTGTAGTTCGTTTGTTAATAAAAAGATTAATAGTAGTATTGGTGGGCAAGGAATTGTTAAGAAGGTTGGATACTTATGCGTAATTGCTGTATCAGTAATATTAGACCAAATGCTAGAATCTAACGGTGCTATTAGAACTTTAGTTATTACGACGTTTATACTTAATGAGATGCTTTCTATTTTAGAAAATAGTAGTCAAATGGGTATAAAAATACCTAAAATAATATACAAATCACTCGAAAAAATAGATTCAAATAACCAAAAAGATTCATTATGAATCTTTTTTTAGTACATTTCGTGCAAGGAAAACGCCATTTCGTGCAAATTATCTTTATTTTATTTTATTAATTTCTATAATAATTACCATTAACAATTATGTTTAGTGTGGTTGTGGTGTGTGGTGGTTAATTATTTTGTACAAATACAGAAAACATATTGAATTTTTAATATTTATAATACTACCTGTGTCTTATATTCTTTCGTAGAATTTATACACAGTTTTTTTGTGTTATGAAAATAAAAAACAAATCTCCTCCTATCTTATTTAGCGGTAAGATAGGAGGAAAGTATGAATAATCAACCCAAAAGGCGAAAGAGTAAAGACAATCCATATTCATTAATCGTAAATGACGAAAAAAAGGAATTTTATGTGTCTTTTAAAGATGCAATTAATATATGTCATATAATTAAAATTAATGAGAAACTTTATCAGCAATTTAATCAATTTGAATTGGATGATTTATCTATTATGAATGAATATGATAATCATATAGAACATTCTGAATTATATGAATCGACATTAAATAAAAGGGTAATTGATAAACCTGCTTTAATAGATGAGGTAGTAGAGAATAAAATAAATTATGAAAAATTAAATGAATGTATAGAATTATTACCGGAAATCCAAAAAAGGAGATTAAAAAAATACTTTTTTGAAAGCAAAACATTTGAGCAAATTGCAAATGAGGAAAACTGTACAAAAAGAGCAATAAAATTTAGTGTAGATATAGCTGTAAAAAAAATTTCAAAAAATTTTTATAATTAGACTACACAAAACACTTTTTAGTTAGGAAACAAGTGAGAGAAATAATTTAATTTCTTTCATCTGTAGTATAAGTAATTGTGAATAATTGTTTAGGATAAGTAACGAGAAAGGAAGATAATATGGCATATTCAAAAAGGATACCACCTATAAAAATAGTGTTAACAATTAAGGAATATAATACATTGATAGGAGTTTTAACGGAAAATAGTAATAGTCAAAATGATGAAATAATAAAAAATATTGCATTATTGACTAAAGAAAAATTATTAAAATATAGCGTACCTCGAAATGTAAATGAAAATATTGAAATAGATATAAGGTTATATATAAATGAAGCAGTTGATATTATATCTCAATTTTTAACATTTACTAATTTAAGACTTAAAGAAATTGATTATTATCAAGTATTGTTAAAGGTAAGAGAAAATATAGGTGATTTAACTAATGAAAATGTTTCGGACAATGATATCATTAGAAACGAATAAATAAATATTTATCACACACTTATATACAGTAAAAAATCAGATTCATAATAGAATCTGATTTTTTGTAATCTAAATCGATAGTGTGGTTAAACGATAAGACGGGTTATTATTTATAAATATTATATACTCAAAATAAATTTTTTAAAATTATATTTTATAGAAAAAATTAAAAATAAAATAAATATATACTCTATTTTTTTAAAATATAATAAAAATACTTGTTTTCATGCAAAGAAAACGCCATTTCGTGCAAATTTGCTTTAAAAAATTTTGAAAGTAAATATAATAAAAATTCAACAGCAATTACCAATTTGCATTAAATTATTTTTTATGTTGTTATAAGTTGTTGTTTTAATTCTGCTATTGCAATTCGTAATAAATAATTGCTGTCTAGTGGGGGTTTATGGGGGAAATTTGGCGAGTTAATTGTGAATTTGCAACTGAATATTATAATAAATTAGAACTCTTTTCTATTTTTAATGTGTCTTTAATCTATTATGGGTTAAGGCACATTTTTTTTTATACCCTAATTTTTAAAAATAAGGATCCACCATCCTTTCAATTAAAACAAATTGAAAGGAGTTATACAGGTGAATACAAGACCAAAAAGAAGAAAAAGTAATGATAACCCTTATACTTTAATAGTTAGTAATAATATATATGCTGTTATTTTTAAAGATAGCCAATTAAAAGAACAAAAAATAGAAGTTACAAAGGAAATTTTTGATTTGTTCGATAGTTTTGAATTGGATGATATATCTCAAATGCATAAATTTGATAGACATATAGAACACTCTGAATTAACTGATGAGTCTATAAATCGTAGGGCATTTAATAAAAGTTTATCTATTGAAGAAGAAATTATCAAGAAAAACACCTTTGATGAACTAAAAAAAGCGATTGATGAATTGTCAGAAGTTCAAAAACGCAGAATACAAATGTATTTTTTTGATAATATGAAACTCGAAGAAATATCTAAAGTAGAGGGCGTAAGTGTAAAAAATATTTGGAAATCAATAAATATTGCACTTGCAAATTTACAAAAAAGTTTAAAAAAATAATTTTTTAGGGGTAAAAAAATGCTTTTAAATGGAGAAACAAGTGAGAGGGTATTTTACTCTTTCACCTGTTTCTTTTTTGTTACAGGTTTGCTCATTGACAACTGAATATACATTTATCAAATACAAATAATGATACTCCTGTTTGGTCGAAAGTCGAGCGTTGAAGTATTAATCATTTAATATGAGCCGTCGCAACATACGAAAGCAGTTGCAGGAAATCCCTGCAAGAGCAAGATGCTCGTGGAACTAATTCAATTAGTCATTTGATAAAATCCTTTATAGAGGGTATTGAGAAAAATATCTATAATTTACAATAAAATTGGTATCTTTTTGTTGCCAAAAATGATAAAATGGAGGTGATAAATCATATAAATTAATAAAAATGATAAAAAACACTTGCAAAATTTTCAATTTAGAGTGATTAATATTATAGGAAATATATGTAATATTTAATCATTTAAATGTTCATAGAACAATTTTAACTAGGAGGTTGATATATTATGCAAGGAAAGAAAAAAATAGTTATTATAGGGACTATGTTAGTTATAGTTGTTATATTAGCAATTATTTATATGCCAAAGATGATTAATTTTAGTAATAATTCTAATCCTATTATAGAAGATAACAATGATATAAGTGAAAACAAAATTGATGATAGTAACGATATCATTGAAGACGAAGAAGAAAAAAAAGAATTAGAAAAAGAATTAGAAAATAATGAAGAAAAAAAAGAAGAATTAAAAGAAACAGAATCAATAGTTGAAATTAAAGAAACACCAAAGCAAAATACTACGAGTGCAACTTCTAATAATACTCAAACTTCATCTACACAGAATTCTAATTCTTCAACTAATACAAATACATCAACATCAAGTCAAACACAGCCTAGTACACCAACTCCAGTTGAACAACCAAAAACATGTAAAGAAAGTGTTTTCAAATCAAAAGAAGAAGCTGTATCTTTTGGTGAAGATAAAAGAAAATATGGTACAGGTTATAGTGTAATAGACTATATGGATGATTGTGGTAAAATGTATTATGCTTTAAAAATCACTTTTCGAGTGGTAACACCTGGATATACCAAAACATTAGATGAAAATCAAGCCATAGCATTTGATTGGGCAAAATATGATGAAGATACATTAAAAAATTATATTAACAATAATTGTAGTATAGATGTATCAATGTCATATAAGGCAGCTGCAAGAGATAATAAAGTATTAGAATATTATCAAAGTGGATTTTTCACAGCCGAATCTCAGCCACAATGCTATAAAAATATAAAAGATTTATTACAATAGTGAACATACATGTTCACTTTTTTTATTCAAAAATGAATGGAGGAAAATAATGAAGAAGAAAATAATTGAGATGGTTATGTTATTTATTTTAGGAATTTTTATTACACCACTTGTGGCATCAGCTGAAAGCACTGCACATATAAGTGGTTCAGATTCTTATGAAAAATTACCAAGCAATTTTAAATTACAACAATATGCTGGAAAATATACATACCAAAGTAAAAATCAAATTGACGATACAATTGCAAATGGAGATTCAGTAGCTAAAATAAAAAATGGTGTTTTAACATCCACTGCAATGATTAGTATTCTTTATGATATGGATACAGGTGAATGGGTTTACTGTTTACAACCATCAACTGAACTTAAAGATGGATATTTATATCAAGGTTATAGTGGTGAGGAAGCACTAACATATACAGGATTAACAGAAGAACAAAGAACAAGAATACATTTAATAGCATATTTTGGTTTTGGTTATCAAGATTCAAATCATAATCACATGGCTAGAATATGGTACTCTGTTGCCCAGAAAATGATATGGGAAACTGCAGGATATGAAATAAGATGGTTATATGATGTATATGATTCAACAAGTTATATTACAAAATACACTGCTGAAGAAGCTGAAATTGAAAGTTTAATTAATGAATATAATAATTCATTTAATGTATCATTTGGTAAAGATGAATATGAAATTGATTTAGGTGAAACATTAACAATAACTGAAATACATAATAATTTGGCAGGTTTTAAAATTTCTTCTCAAAGTGATGGATTAAATGCGAGAATAGATGGTAATAGCATAATAATTAATCCAAGTAAAGTTGGAAAATATTTTACTTTAAGTTTAGAAAAGGAATATAAATATTTTGAAGCCCCATCAATTATATATCATAGAAATGATTCACAAGATGTATTTAAAGTTGGCTATTTAGATCCAGTAGATTTGGAATTAACTATAAATGTAAATGGTGGAAAAATAGCAATCCATAAAGTAGATAGTAAAACTAATACAAATGTAGCACAGGGATCTGCAACTTTAAAGGATGCTAAATATGGTATTTATGATAGCAATGATAATCTAATTTATACATTAACTACTGATGGAAATGGTTATGCTATAAGTGACTATTTACCAAAATTAGACACATATAAAGTAAAAGAAATTAGTTCAAGTAAAGGTTATAATTTGGATGATAATGTTTACTATGTAGATGTTGATTCATCAGGAACTTATGATGTAAATGTTCCAGAGAAAGTTATCGAAAATTATATAAGTATTTTAAAACAATATGATTTTGTTGATGGCAATACAACATTCTTAAATGCAGAGGAAGGCATTACTTTTGAAATATATGATTCAAGTAATCAAAAGTATAAAGAGATAGTAACTGATAAAAATGGTTATGCAACTACTGCTTTGCCCTATGGTGTTTATAGATTTCATCAAGTAAATAGTCATACTGGTTTTGAAAAGATTTATGATTTTTATGTGACAGTAGATGAAAATTCTGAAAAGGAACAATATTATAATATCTTAAATAATAAAATATCTGCATATCTTCAAGTATATAAAATAGATCAAGAGACAGGCAATGTTATAGCTTTGGCAGGTACTGAATTTAAAATATTAAATACTGATACTAATCAATATGTTAGTCAATATGTATCAGGTCATGTATATGATACTTTCGTTACTGATGAAGATGGAAAGTTTATGACTTATCTTAAGTTAGAAAGTGGTAACTATAAGTTAATAGAAGTTTCAAGTCCAACAAATTATTTGTTAAATGATAATGGTTTAGATTTTAGTATAGGTGAGGATACTCATTTTGCTTATACAACTTATGGAGCTGTTGTGACATTAAGATTTAGTGATAAAGCTATTAAAGGAAAAATAGAAGTTCATAAAACAGGTGAGTCAGTAATTATTAATAATGGAACTATTGGATATGAAGAAATCCCATTAAAAGATACTAAATTTAATGTCTATGCTAGTGAAGATATTCTATCAGCTGATGGTAATTATTTATATTATAGTAAGGATCAGTTAGTAGATACTATTACAACTGATGGCAATGGATATGCTATTAGTAAAGAATTGTATTTAGGATCTTATTATATTGTTGAGGTTTCAACAAACTATGATTATGTTTTAGATAGTGAGCCTTATTATTTTACTTTAACTGCTATTGATAATAAAACAAGCATTGTATATGAAAGTTATAGTAAGTTAAATAAAATCAAAAAGGGTACATTAAATTTTAGCAAATTAGACTTTTCTGATAGTAATCCTTTACCAAATACAAAAATTGAGGTATATACTGATACCAATTTATTAATTTGGTCAGGTATAACTGATGAATTTGGAAAAATTGTTATAAATGATATTCCAAAAGGTAAATATTGCATATTGGAAAAAGAGGCACCTGAAGGATATATTTTAAATGAAGAAAAGATGTGTTTTGAAATTAAAGATAACAATGAAGTTATTAAATCAACTATGTTAAATAAAAAAATAGAAGGATCTTTAGAATTTAGTAAATTAGATTTTTCTACTAATGAACCAATTCCAAATACAAGAATAGAAATATATAAAATTGTTGAAGATAAAGATGAATTAGTCTTTGAAGGATTAACAGATGATAAAGGACAAATAATTATAGAAGAATTAGAATATGGAAAGTATTATATTTTAGAAAAAGCCACAGCATCATCTGACTATATTTTAAATGAAGAAAAGATGTACTTTGAAATATTAGAAGATGGCGAGGTAATAAAAGCTACTATGTTTAATGATAGAGTAATAATTGAAGTACCAGATACTCTTCTTAATGAATTCGACTATAAGAGTTATATAGCAATAACTTTTATATTAGCTGGAGTAGGTTTGATATTTTATGAATCAATTAAAAAAGATAAAAATAATATTTAGCATATTATTAATTTTGATTAGTGGTTATATTTTATTAGATAATGAATTAAAACATCAACAAGAGCAACAAAATGAGCAAGAATTAATTGAAGAATATTACGAAAGAGAAGTTATAGATGAAACTATTCCATCTACTGATGCAACTGAAATAGTAGAAGAAGTTAAAGAGCAAATAAATTATATTGCTGTACTTAAAATCCCTAAAATTGATTTAGTTAAAGGTCTAGTAGATAGAAATAGTTATTTTAATAATGTGAATTATAATATTCAAATATTAGATTCATCTGATATGCCAGACAAAGAAAATGGTAATATTATATTAGCTTCACATACGGGCACTTCTAAAGTGGCTTTTTTTAGACACATAGATAGACTTGTAATAGGTGATGAAATAATTTTAGATTATAAAAATAAAACATATACATATAAGATTACTGATATTTATGATATTGAGAAAACTGGTAAAGCTTATATAAAACGAAATAAAGATATTAATACATTAACATTAATATCATGTAGATTCAGAACAAATAAACAAATTATTATAATTTCTGAATTAATGATGAAGGAGGAATAAATATGAAAAAATTGAATAATAA
The DNA here is from genome assembly GCA_017484205.1 of Bacilli bacterium. Lineage (GTDB taxonomy): Bacteria > Bacillota_I > Bacilli_A > RF39 > UBA660 > RGIG9169. The sequence goes on from JAFUTO010000013.1 coordinate 36,378, forward strand.
AGAAGAAAAAGATAAAGAAAAGAAAAATAAGAAGAAAACATTTATTGTAGCAGGAATAAGTGTATTAACTATATTAAGTGGAACACTTGCATATTTTACAACTAGTACAAATTTTAAAAATGATTTTAAATCAGGATTATATCAAGCAAATGTAGTTGAAACTTTTGTTGCACCAACTAATTGGACACCTGGAGATACAACAGCAAAGGAAATTAAAGTAACTAATAATGGCAGTATCACAATGGCAGTTCGTGCTAAATATACTGAAAAATGGACTAGTAAAGATGGAACTAATCTATCTTTAAAAGATTCAAATAACAATGTAGCATCTATTATTAATTTTAATACAGGATGGACAAAAGATAGTGACGGGTATTACTATTACGGTTCTAAATCTAGTTTAACTAAATTAGAGCCTAATCAAACTTCAACATCATTTATAAGTGGTGTTACATTTAATAGTAATATTGTTGCCGATATAAAAGAAACTAAAAGTGCTGATGGTAAAACTGTTACATATACATCAACCGGAAAAGGTTATGACAATGCTACATACACTTTAACTATCACAATTGATACTGTCCAATACAATCAAGCAATTAATGTTTGGAATTAGGAGTTAACATGTTTAGAAAAATAAAAAATATATTATTAAGAATAATATATATTTTACTTATAATATATTTGTTAATATTTGTGCCTACTTTGTGGGGCAAAAAGCCATTAGTAATTGTATCAGGGTCTATGGAACCAGTTTTAAAAGTTGGTGGAATAGTCTATTATAAAGATTATGCTATTAATGATTTCAAAGAGGGTGATATTGTTGTATATAAAATTCCTAGTGATATCATCTCACATAGATTAGTAAATATTACGGACAATGGATTAATTACTAAAGGCGATATGAATAATACTTATGATAATATTCTCATAACAGAGGATATTATTTTAGGTTTAGCAAATAATTGGTCGATTGCATATATTGGCTATTACGCACATTTTATTTACACGCATAAATATTTATTAATAATTACTATATTATTAATTATAACTGATGTTATAGTAGAAAAATATCAAAGCAAAAAGAAGGTGATAAGTAATGAAAAAAGTTAAATTATTATTTCTAGTAATAATAGCATTTCTTATATCATCTTTAGCTACTACATCTACATACTATACAACTAGTACAAACTTTACTAATAAATTTAATAGTAAGGTAAATAATGTGTCTATTGATTTTAAAACTAGTAGCAGTGATTTAGTTTATGGAACTAATTCGCATATATCAGGAAATAATATATATTTACCTAATATTAATAGAGCAGGATATAGTTTTCTTGGTTATGGTGAAATTAATAAAAATGTAACATACTATGGTGGAAGATATGTTTCTATAAGTGAAATTAATAATAAATCTTTAGAAGCAAAGTATAGTTTAACTAATTATACAATAGGGTATATATTAAATGGTGGTACTGTAAGTAGAAGTAACCCTACAACATATACAATAGAAACCAATACATTTACATTAAATAATCCTAGTAGAACAGGATATACATTCAAAGGTTGGTCTGGAACAGGTATTGCAGATAAATCTACATCAGTAACAATACCAAAGAATTCAAATGGAAATAGAAGTTATACAGCTAATTTTGTGGATGACATTGCACCAAATGTAAAAAATATTTCTATTTCAACTTTAAGAAGATCTACTTCTGAAGAGTGTCAAAATACTTCTACATATCGAGTTGCTATTGAAGTTAAAATGTTAGAACAAGGAACTGGCTTTGACCATTATAATGTGTCTTTAACAGCAGTTGGAGATGCACATGGTACGGGTTTTGATGTATCAGCAGGTGCAATAACAACTAATAATTCCGATGGTACTATAACGGTAAGAGCAGAAGATACTTGCTGGGTTGGTGATATAACAAGAAGTGTACAATTAAAAACTTGCGATAAAGCAGGTAATTGTACAACTAATACTAATAATTATTATATCGGTTTGTAATTATATATTAAAATAATACAAAAAATATTATTGTTCAAAATCTTAATGTCTATGGTAACAGTATGACTTTAGTAATTATAATAATAAAAAATGATAAAGAGAAATGGAGGAAAGATATAAATGAATAATGAAAAAGAAACAAGAAATTCAACAAATAAATTTGAATTAGAAGGGAATGTAGGAAATATAAGTGATATCTATACAAATCAAAATGGAAAGAAAACATTAAGATTTGATTTAGGGCAAAATAACAATGGAAATACTCAATTTGTACCGATTGTTTTAAAGGGAGAATTAGTTAATACTTATGGTAGTGAAATCCAAAAAGGCGATTGGCTTTCTATAAAAGGTAGAATATCTACTTATCAAAAGGAAGTTGAGAGAAATGGAAAAACTACTAAAGAAAAAGTGATTGAAATTATTGGTTTTGAAATCGCTGATAGAACTAATGATAAATTATATACTTCTGATGGCAAAGTTGAAGAATTAGAAAAGAAAAATACTGATATGGAAAGAGAATAGTATTATGCAAAAATATGATTATGAAATATTAAATTATTGGAATGATAATGATGATTTGTATGTAGATTATGTAGTTACCAATAAAGAAACAGACGAACAAGCACACGCTTGTACTTTGTTAAATACTGATATGATAGAAGATTATATATCTAAAAGTAACATAGATGATGAATTAATTAGTATTATTAGTAAAAGTGATGGTAATGAGTTTAATCTTCCTAAAACGAGTGAATTACATAAAATTACTTATGATATATTTAAAGAATTGTGCGATTCGGATAACAATATGTTGTGGGTAGAAGAATATGATGACTTTGAAAGGTTAAATCTTAATGATAATACTTATAAATTATTATATGAAGATATTAATAAATACCATCTTAATGATTATTTTGAACAAACAGGTAAAACATTAACTGTTTATGGCGGTTTACAATGCTGTTTTAATGATGATTTAGCTAGGGGTGATAACTATGAGAGATAATTTGAAAAAAGGACAAGCATTTATTGGGCAAGACGGTGAAAAGTATTACTTTTTAGGACTTGATTATGACGATCAAGTCCTTTTCACTACTTTAGATTTATGGACTGATAAAGAGCAAAGTTATATGGAAAAAAGTAATTTATTTATTAAAGAAGTATTAGATGAGAAATCTGAATTAATTGAAAATACTGCTTGGTATTATCAATCAATGAAAGAGTTTTCAAATTCAACAATAAATGAAAAAGTAAAACGATGTTTAGATATTATAGATAACTCAAATACTGATGAATTAAAGTTACAACCATTAAAGATAGGTGGTTTAGTTCGTGGTCAAGCATATAGCAAAGAGGTTAATCAATATTATGAAGTAATTGGTTTCATTGTTGAAAATAATATATATTTCAAAGGTGATTTGAAAGCAAATCAAAAAGGTTTTTTTGCAATTTATCATTCTAATTGTGAAAATAGTGTTCCATTAATTTTTGAGAGAAGTCTTGATGAGAATGATAATTCATTTGATTGTAAACATTTTGTTGCAGGCAATGATGATATAGTAGATATTAATGATTTTATTTTATCTAAAGATTCAGTTAATGCTGGATTAGATGAAAATAGCAAAAGTAGATTAAAAGAAGAAATATATAATGATATGACTAAATAAAAGGAAAGGGTGATGTAATGAATTTATTTAATATATTAGAAATCCAACAATTAGAGGGTGGAACATATACAGTTGATACTATATTAACAGTAATTAAGCAAATTACTGATTGGGCAATAGTAATAGGCATATCACTTGCAGGTGTAGCAGTTGTAATTAGTTTTATTATATATACTATTGGTGACATTGACCAAAAGCAAAGAGTCAAACCTAGAATAGTACAAACACTTTTAGGTCTAGCAGGTATAATTATTTCAGTATCATTAGTAAATGTCATAATAAGACTATTTATATAGGTGTTAAATGACTAAAGTATTTGATTTGTTAAGAAGTTTAGGCTGGTATATAGTTAATTTTATATATAAACTAATTGACACAGTATTTTTAATTGTAAAAAAATTAAATGTGTTTGATATAATTGGCTCATTATCAAATAATCAAGTGTTTGTAGGCTTATATAAAGGTATTATGGCAATAGCTGTAACTTTATTTGCATTATTTATTGTATGGCGATTTATAAATAAACTATTAGATCAAGATGAAGAAAACTCATTTAGAAATATAATGATTGAAATAATGAAATGTGGGGCACTTATTATGATGTCCACTTTTTTATTTGTTCAAGTTTCTAATTTTTCCATTAAACTATCAAATTATACAGGCAATATATTTGAAAGTAGCACTAATCAAACAATGAGTGATTCAATGCTTACAATGTTTATATCTTATAATGATGATTATAAAAATAGCGATAAGTTTAATGAATCAAAAAGTATTTCAGATAGTGTATCAGATGGAAGTTTTAATAGTGATGAATTATATATATCAAAATATGTTACAAAATCTCGTGTAATACTATCTGATGAAAAAGATTATAAGTATGATATAAACTGGATTTTAGCAATACTATGTGGTGGTTTTTTCTTATATAGTTTATTCTTTGCATCCATCATGTTGGGGCGAAGGCAAATAGAGTTTTTATTTCTGTTTTTAATTTCACCAATAGTATTTGCCACATCTATATGTAATAAACAAAGAAGAGGTGCTGTAATAGAACAATTAGTATCACTTACATTACAAAGCTCAGTAGTAATGTTAATAGTTAGCCTAAGTGTTATGGTTATGCAAGAAGTTAATAATACAACTTTCTTCAGCGATTCATCAATGAATGTAGTTGCTAAAGTTTTACTATATTTAGGTTGTGGAACTTTTATACTTACAGGTAGTCAAGTTATAAATAGATTTATTGGTGCAAATGTAAGTGCAGCAAGTGGTAGAGAACAATTAATGTCATTAATGGGATATGGTAAAGTTGCAGGAACTGCAGGTGCTATTGCAGGTGCTACTGCTTTAGGTGGTGGATTACTTGCAACAGGTGGTGTTATGAAAGCAGGCGGTTTAATTGGCTCTAATGCTTTATCAAAGGTTGGAGCAACATTAGGAGCTTTTGGTGCTGTGGATACTTCAAGTGGTGCAAGACCTACAAGAATGCAAAAAATAGCAAGTACATTGGGAACAAAGATGTATATGGCTGGACAAAATGGACTTAAAAGAGATTCAGGAAAATCAAAGTTCAGTCCAAGTAATGCATTCATTAATGCAGGTGCAAGTAGTCTTAATAGTGCTATAAGGACAGTTGTTCCTAGAGCATCATATAATACTGCTTATTATAGAAGAAGGAAAAGCTTGTAAAGGAGGTAATGTATGTATATAACAGTTAAAACAATTAAGAGAAGTTTAGGTTTTAAGGGTATAGAAATATTAGATATTGCTATATCTTTTCCAATAATAGTATTATTTATATTGTTATTTTGTCTTACATCTTTAAAAATCCCATCATTAACATTTTTAATGTTAGGTGCATTTTGTTTACTTCCTATTAACATTAGTAAAAAAAATAGAATGTATAAAATTATAGGACTTATATTTAGTTTTATTTTTAGAACAAAGTATTTTGTCTATATCAATGATAAGGAGGAATACATAAATGAAGAAAACAAAAGTTGATAAAGTCAAAAAAAGAGAAGAAAAGGAAAAGCAAACTATTTTAAAGTTTCGAAAAAGAATAAGTGAAAAGAAAACAAGTTATATAACTAAGGACATTTTAAATAGAAAATATAAAAATGCTCAAATATTTACTAATGCGGAATCAGTAAATAATGATGGTATGATTAAACTTCGTACAAATGAGTATGCAATTGTATATTCAGTTGATGCAATAGATTTATCATTGACTTCAAATATACAAAAGAATAATTTTTTTAATCAATTAAAATATTTATACCAATTGAGAGATTTGAACTTACGAATATATAAATTAGATGATAAAATTGATTTAAATGCGAATAAAGATTATTATAGTAAGTTAATAGATGAATATAGTGATGATGAGAATAAAGTAGCATTTTTAAAAGAAAGATATAATGGTTTAGAAAATCTAGAAAGAGAAAATCTTACAACAACAAGTAGGTATTATTTTGTTATAATAAATGAAAATGAAAAAGCATTAGAACATATATCTGAAGAAGTAGAAATGCAATGTTATAATATGACACCAAAATTAAATATAGAAAAAATAACTAATAAATTAGAGATTTATCAATTTTTAGTAAATTTATATTTAGCAAATGCCAATATTGAACAATTAATGTGGAGCAATTTAGTAGAATTAGTTGCTCCTTTTTATATTAATGAACAAATTAGTCAAATAAAGGTTGATGAAGAAGAAATACAAGTAGTTAGTATAAAAAATCTTCCGCCTTTTATAGATGAATTGTTCTTTGAAGAATTATTTAATGTCCCAGATACTAGATGTTGCATACATATAAAAGATACAATCCCTACTGATGAGTTAATAAGAAGATTAGATAGTAATTATGAGTTTTTAATTTCGGAAAGAAGTACAACAAGAAAATTGAGTGATGCGACACAAATGGATACTGAAAAAGAAAACTTTCAAGCCTTAATGACACAATTAAAAAATGGTAATGAAAAAATTAAAGAAGTTGATTTTATTATCGTAATAAAAGGATCTAAAAAAGAAAGAGAAGAAAAGGTAAAAGAATTAAAGAAAATAGCTGATATATATCAAATCAAATTAGATGTACCACGAATGAGACAAATGGAAGGTTGGCAATCGTTTGATATATCCATAGATGGATTTGATGACTATCATAATTATTTACCAAGTTTGACATTAGCATCTTCATTTCCGCTTACTATAACTAATTTTAATGATGAAACAGGTTATATGCTAGGTGTTGATATACATACTGCATTGCCTACAATTTTTGATTTATATCATAAAGATACAACAAGACCATCAAGTAATTTAGCAATTATATCTTCGACTGGCGGTGGCAAAAGTTTTACATTAAAGAAAATGATTATCAATGAAATTAATCGTGGAAACAAGGTGTTTATTTTTGATGCAGAGGGTGAATATAAAAAATTAGTTGATAGAAATAAGGGCGAATATATAGATATGTATTCATCTAGTGGTGGTATTATTAATCCTTTGCAAGTTAGATTTCTAGCAAGTGATAGGGAGGAAAAAGATGATAATGCTGTAAATAATGTTGATTATGATGAATGCCCTTTAGCAAAACATTTAGGCTCATTAGAAACATTTATAAAATGTGCCTTTGAAGAAATTAAGGAAAGTGAAGTAGTAGTTTTATTAGATATGATTGAAAATCTATATAAGAGATTTGGTATAACTAAAAATACTAAAATTTCTAGATTAAAGGAATTAGAAAATACTGATTATCCTATATTTAGTGATTTGATAAATTTTTTACCAGAGTATAGAAAGATGATTACTAATGCGGAACAATTAAAAATAATTGATAAATTACAAATTCTGCTAGATAGATTTAAAGTAGGAATTGATGCAACATTATTTAATGGTTATACATCTGTAAATCTTGATTCTAATTTAATAGGATTTAATGTAAGAGATTTATTATCGAGTAAGAATAAACGGATTATTACAACTCAATTAGTTAATCTACTTACATATCTTAATAACATCATAGTTAATAATAAAATTACTAATGAAAATAATAGTGGACATGAGCTTAAAAATATGGCTGTTGTTGTTGATGAATTCCATTTATATATTAAAGATACTGATAGTGAAGTTTTATTAACATTTGAACAAATTGCTAGAAGAATTAGAAAATATCATGGATCATTCATTCCAGCAACGCAAAGTATTCACGATTTTATTGGTGACGATGATTCAGTTAGAAGTGCGACAGCTATATTTAATAATTGTCAATATCAATTAGTTGGGATGTTAAAAGAAGATGATTTAACAACATATTTAAAATTATTTTATCAAAATCCATTAACTGATACTCAAAAGGAATTTTTATCCCAAGCAGAAGTAGGGGAATTTTTACTTACTATTAATTCAAAAAAAAGATTAAGAGTTAAGATAATGGCAACACCACTAGAAGTTGAATTAATGGGAGAAGATAATTAACTATGAATAATAAATCATCAGACAACATAAAAAAAGAATTCAAAAAATTATTCTATGATGAGTTCAATGATCCGAATGAATCGTTCATAGATTTTTTGTTAGATTTAATTCCTACGAAAATATTAGCATTAATATTAAAGAAAGGTAGAAGTTTTTATTACTCAAATTTTAATAAGTATAAATGAAAAAAAATAAAAGTTTTATATTAAAAATTATATTTAGTAGTTCTATATTAACCACAATATTTTTTATGATTATTATAATTTGTGCTTTAATGGTATTTGATTTTTTTGGTAATGATATTACAAAAGAAAAGGTAATTGATAATGCCAATTATGCAGTAGAGTATAAAAAAGTTCTCAACAAAAGATTAAGTGATGGTTATGTTCCGTTACAAAGAATTTTATATTTTTATTTAGAAGATAATTCATTAACTATCGACACATTATATAAAATTAATCAAAATAGTAATTCTAAAAATACAAAAGAAATATCTATTGTGTGTGACGATAATCGCATAAAAAATTTAAAAGCTTGTAGTGAAAATAGTATAAGTATTAATAAAAATTATTTAATAGTTAGTTCAAAACATTTTAATTTTCCATTAAAAGATAAATATTCAGTTACAGGTTTTTTTAATGAACAAAGAATTGTTTATGATGAAGAAAATGTTCATAGTGGTTGGGATTTTGCAACTTCAGCAAAGACTCCTATATATTCAGTTTGCAGTGGCACAGTTTACAAAATTAGTTTTACTCAAGAAGAAAATATACCTTATGATGAAAGTAATAACTATCAAGGTAATAGCATTATTATCAAATGTGATGAAGATTATGAAAATATTTTTTATGTAACTTTTCTACATCTTTATCCAAATAGTTCAAAAGTTAAAGTTGGGGATAGAGTAGAACATTGGACAGAACTAGCTAGTGTAGGAACAACGGGGTATTCAACAGGTAATCATTTACATTATCAAGTGCAAGATGAAAAATGGAATTTATTAGATGGAATGCAATTTATAGATTTTAATATATAAATAATATTTTTAAAAAGAGTAGGAAGCACTTTAAAATAGATAAAATTAATGAAATAGCCACTTCCAATCAAAAAGGTGGTCATAAAAATTATTATAAATAAAGGTTTACATATATAAGGGTAGCCACTTCGATTAAAAAAAATAGTCATTTTCGCAAGTGCGAAAATAGTAAGACACCATTATTATTCGTTGAAAAATAAGGAAAAAATATGATTTTGGTGTCATTTTCCTTATGCCCATTAAAAATATGCAATATTTTTATTATGAAAAAGACCTTTAATTGATTGGAAGTGGCTACCCTTATATTTAAGATTGGAGGTTTTATGATAAAAAAAACTATTAGAACAACATTAAGAATTGATGATAATTTAAAAACTAGAATTGAATTATTAGCAATAAAAAATAATATAAGTTTTAATACAATGTTAATATATATTATTGAACTTGGTTATAATTCTTATATGGATAGATTTGATAAATATTATGAAGAAGAAAATGAAAAAGTTAAAAGAGAGGTGGAAGAAGATGTACAAGGTTAGAGTATATACTGATGAAGAAATAAAAAAACTTTTAAGTAATCCAAATGTAGAAAGAGTAAAAAATGATATTCAAATAATTTATAAAAATAAGTTTAAACTTTGGGCAGTTCACGAAAAAATTGTTAATTCTGAAAAAACAGCTAGACAAATTTTTGAAGAGGCAGGTTTTGATATGAAAATATTAAATGAGCAAACACCACAAAAAAGATTAAATGCTTGGTTAAAAAAATATAGACAATTTGGCAATGAATATTTTAATGATAATAATTATACTTATTCTACTAAAAAAAGTTTTTCAAATGATACAAATTTGTTAAAGAAAATGAAAAATAAGTCATCAAGTATTTGTAAAGATAATTCATTAGTTATAAGTTTTGAAGTTATATCTGAAGATGAATGAAGAAGTTGACTGTACGACTTGATGATTATGTATATGATAGATTAAATCTAGTATCTAATGAAGAGAAAATATCAGTTAATAAAATTGTTGCATCTATATTAAAAAAATTTATTGACCAACCTAAAGAAATAAATTATCTTAATGAAATAGATAAAAAGTTAAATGATATTATTTATAAGTTAGAACATATATCTAAAAAACAAACTATACATTATAAAATATCTTCACAACATTTTGCCAATCATGGTTACTTATCCAATGCTGATATTAGTGAAGATAAATGTTTGAAAGAACTATTAAGTAGGAAAGATAATTTTAATGAATAAGAAAAGCCCTAATGTAATTTTTAAATCAAAATATTTACTAGCGCTTAATAGTGTTGATAATAAGTTCCAATCTAGTAATTATAGAAGTGAAAGAGAAAAAGATATTAATGATATGGTTAATTATTTTTCTAATGAGAAAAAAAGTTTAGTTGGTATGTTTGAATATTATATGGGGCATACAAGGAATGAGCATATTAATTTAGTTTTAGAAAATGGCAATTATGCTACTAAAGAAGATGTTAAAAAAATAAAAACTGATTATAAAAAATATATAGAAAAATCAAATCTATGGAAAGGTATATTAAGTTTTAAAAGAGAATATCTTGATGAAAATATTGATATAAAAACTTTAGAACAAAAAATTGCTAAAGAAGTTATGCCACAATTTTTAAAATATTGTGGTTTTAAAGATATTAAAAATATGAGTTATGTATTTTCAGTTCATACAAATAGAAAACATCAGCCTCATATACATTTTGCTTTTATTGAAAAAAAGCCTAATTATATATATAGTAATAATAAAGTTGATTATAGAAGAAAAGGTAAAATCACTTTGGATGAGCAAAGATATTTAAAGAGATTAGTAGAATTAACTATTGAAAGAGAAAAATATTATACTCCATTACTCAAGAAAACTAATGAAGATATTGATTATTTAAAAACATATTTTAATCCTAAAGAAAGAAATTTTGCTTTACGAAATGTTGATGAAATATATATAGAGGAAAAAATATTAAGGTTAGGTGAACTTTTAAAGGAATACAGGAACAATAATAAGCAATATTTTGGTAGGATTAAATATAATTCTATTAAGAATAACAAATTAGGAAAAGAGATTAAATCTTTAACTAAAGATATTAAAAAATATTTATTTAATGACGAAACATCTATATTATATAACTGTAAAAAAGATGTTGATAAAGATTTAAATAGGCTAAATGATTATTTTAATGAACTTAATTTGAAAAATAATGTTAAAGCTACAATAGATAAAAATAGTATTGTAGAAGAAAAAGGAGAGTATATTAATAATTATATATATAACTCTATTGTTAATCATTCTTTGTATAGATATGAAACTATATCTCAATTTGTGAAGGATAAAACAATGAGTGATAAAATTACTGTTGAAGATTTAATACAGGAAATAGCTTATCAAAATAGTCTATATAGAAAATATACTGATGATAAAGATATTAGAAAAAGTATATTAGATAATTATTTTAAAGGTAAAAATAATTTGTTGATGTTTCCAAGTAAAAGTAAAATGGAAAAAGCAATAAGAAATATTAATTATGAAATGGATAAAGCATCAAGTGAATTCAGTAGATTATTTAATTATGATAATCAAAAGACTAGAAACTAATATTGGTATGTGATATAATTTGTAATGGTAGTAGGAGTGCATAATATGGAGATAATATTATTTAAAAAGAAATATGAATTAAAGAAATCAGGAGAACAGGGTGTACTAGTAAGTAAAATAGTAAGTAAAGATGATAATAAAATATATTATATATTTGAACCTGATTCTTTTGGAAATGGAACTAGTAATTGTGTTACAGTTACTGAAGATGATATAAAAGATTTTAGTATATCAAAAAAGTACGTTGTAATGTAATTGACAAAAAATGTAATTTGTTGAGGAGGAAAAGATGAAACAAAGAATATTATTAGTTTTAATGGTTATTGTAGGGATATTTTCTATAACAGGCTGCGGAAAAAGTAAGAACAAAGACTTGCCAAAATTAGAAAATAATAGTGAATGTTGTAATGGCTGTATGTGTGGTGATACTATGGAATTATTAAAAAACACTGAAACAGCATGGACTTTGACTGAAATAAATAGTAAAGGTGAATATGTGTATGATAGGTATTCTTTCATTAATTTTCATGGTACTGGAAAAAATAAATTTGCTTTTTACAAAAATGATGAGAATGGTAACACCATTTCTGAAATAAGAGGAGAATTAGTTATTAATAAACAAGATGAAATTACATTAATACCAAATGACAATAATAATGAGAAAATAACTTGTAAAATAGGCGAAGAAAAAGATCTAATTGCAATTTTGTATTGTGATAATGATTTTGGTACATTTACATTACAAAAAGAAGGAACACTTGAATTACCAAGTATAATAAAAGATACTATATCTAATACTAAAACAATTGTTATTAAAGGAAATCAATCTGATTATAAAAATAAAATAATTACAGAGGAAAAGGAAATAAATATGTTATTGTTAGTAATAAATAGCTCAAAAGTATGGACTGGACCAGTTACACTTCCATCTCCTTTATATGAAATGGAATTATTTGATGCTAATTATAATAGCATTGCAAAAATAGTATATAATCCTAATCATTATTTTGATATTGAAATAAATGATAAAGATTATGAATTGACAAATATTGATAAAGATTCGCTGAATGCAATATTAGCAAACTAAATATAGCTAATTTACAATTTAATGAGTAGATTTTAATATCTACTTTTTTTGATAGGAGGTTTTAAAATGATTATAATTATTATAGGACTAATAGGATTACTATTAGTTCTTTTTTCATACTCTGCTTGTGTTGTTTCAAGTAGATGTTCTAGAATTGAAGAAATGAGAAAGGAGAAATGATTTATGAATACTTTAGAAAGATATAGAAATTTGTCTAATGAAGATAAAGGAAATCTTACAATATATACTATATATAATAGTATTCATGATGTTATTAAAGAAAATGATGCAGAGATTTCTGACGAGATAATATTAGATATTCAAGAATTGGCATACGATATTTATATCGAAGATACTTTTTCTAATGTTTCAGCATCAAGTATAGGTTATTTTATTACAGAATGTTATGTAAAAGATAATCAATTTTTAGAAAAAATAGATGAAATATCTTATGATGATATTTTATCTGCAATAGAAAATGACAATTATGATTTTTATAAAGATAATTTAGAAAGAGGAGGTAAATAAATATGGATTTTTCAAAATTAAATCTAGAATTTGCTAATATGCAAACTACTATTTCAAAATATAATAAAATAATTAGTTCAATTAATATTAAAATAAAGGAAAATATAAAAAATATTAATAAGTATGAAACAAAAATAAAAAATACAAAGGATAAACTAGAAAAGGAGTTAGTACATATCTATGTTGCATCTATGAAAAAAGAAAATGAATTTTTAGATAGTTTAATCAAGGAGGCTCAAATGGATGAACGAGAAAAAGGGAATATTAAATCAGTATAATGAAGAAGAAACAAGGCAACTATTAAATGATAAAGTTAAAATGGTTTATATTGATAATGGTGTAGAAGAAGTCGTTGCAAGGTATGAAGATTTACCAGATATCATTGTTGATGTAAATGAAAAACTAGGTCATAATCAATATTTAAAAGTATATGATTTTGAAAATCCTAATTTTGATAAACCGCTTTTAACAACAACAGGGTATTTTTTAGATAATTGCGATCCAGATGTTAGAAAAGATATTATTGATAAATTAATACAATTACAGATGGGAGAAATAGAGGTTAGAGACTATAAAGTAATTAATGAAGATATGCTAGATGATATTAGAGTTGCTATGGAACAAGAAGAAATGGAAAAATAATTATGCCAATACTTTATACAATTATTTTAGTTATAATAGGTTTAATAATTATATTTATATATTTTATAGAGCCACTTATGACTAAACAAAAATTAGTAAGTAATAATGAATATGGTTCTGCCAGATATGCAACGAAGAGTGAAATTAAACAAACTTTTCATAAAGAAAAAGTAAATAGTATTAATAAGAGTGGTTTTCCTATATATTATTCTAAAAATAATAGAAAAGTATGGTTTGACATGAATACTCCTCATTGGATATTTTTAGGTTCAACAGGAAGTGGAAAAAGTGTTACAGCTGTAATTCCAGAGTGTAGTTTTATTGCAACAGCAAAAACTAAAAAGAGTGTTTTTATAACTGATCCAAAGGGAGAAATATTTAATGCTACAAGTAAAATGTTTAAAGATAATGGTTATAATATTTTGACACTGGATTTTAGAAATCCAAGTTTATCAAATCATTTAAATATACTAGAGCCTATTATAAAGGAATATGAACTATATAACGAAAATGAAAACTTATCAGAAAAAGCAATTAATGAAATTGACAAAATGAGATACAAAAATATGGCAATTGAACATTTAGCAGAATGTAATCAGTTGATTAGTTCTATATCTACTTTGATAATGCAAGATAAGTCTGCTAAAGAGGCATTTTGGAATAATAGTGCTAGTGATTTATTATATGGGTTAATTGCTTTATTTTTGGAAGATTATATAGATGGAAAAATTAGTAGAGAACAAATTACACTTACATCCATAAAAAAGTTTCAAAATAGTTCAATGGCTGATCAAAATCAAAAAAAATTAAAGAATTACATTGCAAACAAGGAATATGGTCTTAAGAGTAAGGATAAGTTATTACCTATAATTTCTACGAGTGATAATACTTATAAATCTATTACAAGTGTTTTTAATGAGAGAATGACTTTATTTGATGATATTAATGTAGAAAATATTACAGCAAATTCTGATTTTGACTTTGATATATTGGGTAAACAGCCAACTGTGTTATATTGTTGTATTCCAGATGAAACAAAAGTGTATTATACATTAGTATCTATTGTTGTATCTTTAATATATAAAACTTTAGTGCTTTTATGTAATGAACAAGAAAATAAAAGGTTGCCTTATGATTTGGTTTTTCTACTAGATGAATTTGCTAACACACCACCATTACAAGATATTGAAACGATAGTATCTGTCGCTAGAAGTAGAGGAATGCAATTCCAATTTTTTTTACAAAGCTTTGCCCAATTAGATAATCTATATGGTAAAGAAGTTAGTCAAATAATTCAAGATAACTGTGGTTTGGCTTATCTTAAAACTAATACTCAAGAAACAGCAGAAGCAATAAGTCGTAGATTAGGAAATACAACTATTGAATCTAAATCACTTAATTATTCATTAAGTTTTATGAATTATAATGCTAGTAGAGGAGCAAGTCTTATGGGGAGGAATCTTATGACTGCTGATGAAATAAAACAATTGAAATTTAAAACCATAATTTTTTCCACAATAGGTTATCCTATATTTCGTGATACAGTAGTTTATCAAAAATTTAGTTGTTATTCAAAAGGATGTATAAATAGAGAAGTAAGACCATTAAGAAGATTAGTAGAAACATATTATACAGTTGAACAACTACATGTTGATAATCAAAATAATAAAGTTATTCCTAAAAAAATTAGTGCCAAAGAGGAACACCAAAGAAAATTATTATTAAAAATAATAGAAGAAATAATTAAGAATTTTGGTAAGATTGATTTTGATGTTGAATATGTAAATAGAGATGAAATTATAATTGCTGAACTTTATTTAGCACCACCACTATCATTACCAGATATAACAATGTTAGAGGAATTGTCAACTAAATATAAATTCATATATACAATAATATCAAGTAGAGAAAAGATAGATAGAAAAAATAGAAATTCTAAAATAGAAATATATTTTGAAGAATATGAAAATACCGAAGAATTAACAAAATGAAAATGTAAGGAGGGTTAAGATTGAATGAAAAATTTGAATATGATTTTTTAAAGATAAGAGATGATACATTATCTTTAATAAGAGATAGTAGTGATGAGTGGAATAAGTTTATTGTATATTGGTCAAAGATATTAGATAAATATAGTGTAGATAATGTTTTTAATTTATATTTTTATAATCCTGATGGTAAAGTTTTTATGACTTTTGATGAATGGAATAATGATATAGATAGAAGAATTAAACCTAAAAGCAAAGGGATACCAATTTTGATAAATGGTAGAAAAAATTATGTATTTGATATAAAACAAACTTATGGTAAAGATTATAATGATTGGAATTATAATCACAAAATAGATTTTGATTTATTATATTTTTATAGAGTAAAATATAATATTAATCTTGATAATGATTTATCAGGTAATATGAGGTATTATAATGTATTTAATTTGATAGCAGAAAAACTAATCGATAACAATTATATAGATATGGATGAAAAAGAAGTGAAGTTAATCAAAAATATGATGACTTCACTTTTCCTTTCTAAAACTAGGTTCAATATTGCAGATTTGCCAAATTGTTATGATGATATTGCAGGTTTAGATAATGAAATTATTTTAAAATGTATGGAAATAGCTAATAAAGAAACTGAAGTTATATATGAAGATTTTATGTTTAATGCTAATTCAATAAATAAAGTAGTAAATGAGATAAAAAATACTATATCTGGTCAATTTACTTCTAATGATTTTATGAGTGATGATGATAGACAAAGTTATTTAGAGTCTATGGAAATGGAATATGAATATCATTATGATCTATTAGATAAAATATATAATAGATATTTCAATGAATATAAACAATCTATTGCTAAAGAAGACTATCAAGATAATGATACAATAGAAAGTGATATAAGTGAAGAATTTAAAGATATAATAAAAAAAACAGAAGTTATTAAAAGTAATAACAATATATCTAATGAGAAAGAACACAGTAGAAGAGATAGTAACTTTGAAATTGAACAATTATCTTTATTTGAATCTAGAGAAGAATTATTAGCAAAAAAGATATGTGATATATTTAATTCGTTTGATACTGATTTTAAAAACACTTTTGAGATTAAACAAATTGAGTTACAAAAATGGGAACATATATCTAGCAATAAAAGAAATCTAACTATTTTATTGTCAAGTCCTCTTGCTGATATGTCTGATAATGCTTTCTCATATTTTAATAAAGAAAACGAAAAAAGGTTAAATGAAGAAATAAGTAATAATTATTTTTTAAATGGTTTAAATAAGGATTCTGATTTTGATATAATTTTATCGCCAGAATTAATACATATATATTGGCATAATTTTGATGAAAAAGAATTTAATTTAGAAGTCTCTAGTACAAGAAAAGTAGAAGAAAAAAATAATGAAATTGATTATATTGTGAAAGAATCAGAATTTATTCCAACTGAAAACGGAATTGTAACTAAAGAAATAAGTAAAGCTAGTTATGATAAATCTGGTAGTGAAATAAAAAAAGATAATAATTTATATCCTGCAATTAATTATCATATAGATGATAGTAGAGTTGATGGAAGTTTTGGGGCTAAATCAAGATTTGAAGATAATATAAAAGCAATAGAACTATTAAAGATATTAGAAAGTGAAAATAGATTTGCTACAAAAGAAGAACAAGACATTTTATCAAAATATGTTGGATGGGGTGGAATTGCTGATGCTTTTGATGAAAATAAAGACAATTGGAAAAATGAAAGAGATAAGTTAAAAAATTTACTAAGCAATGAAGAATATAATGAGGCGAGAACATCAACTCTTACTTCTTTTTACACACCTAATATAGCAATTGATGCAATATATAAAACTTTAGAAAAATTTGGATTTGAAAAGGGAAATATTTTAGAACCATCGATGGGTGTTGGTAATTTCTTTGGTAGATTGCCTAATGATTTTAGTAGTTCAAAATTATATGGTGTTGAAATAGATAGTATAAGTGGTAGAATAGCAAAAAAATTATACCCAAATGCTAAAATAGAAATAAATGGATATGAGAATTCTAAAGTAGCTGATAATTTTTTTGATATAGCAATTGGTAATGTACCTTTTGGTAATTATAAAGTAGTGGACAAAAGATATAAAGATAATTTTATGATTCACGATTATTTTTTTCAAAAAACATTAGATAAAGTAAGAAGTGGTGGAATTATTGCATTTATTACTACTGATGGGACAATGGATAAAAAAGATACTAAAGTAAGAGAATATATTGCAAAACGAGCTGAACTTATCGGAGCAATCAGATTACCTAATAATACATTTACAGGTAATGCAAATACAAAAGTAACTACTGATATTATTTTTTTTAAAAAGCGTGAAGAATTAAAACTAGATGTTAGTGATGAAAGATGGATTTATACTGATGAATATGCTGATGGTATAACTATAAATAATTATTATATTGATAATCCTAATATGATGTTAGGAAAAATGGAATTAAGAACTTCGGCATGGGGATATGAAAATACTTTAAATCCATCAGAAGAAGATTTTAATGTATTAATAGAAAAGGCAATATCTAATTTACCATCTAATATATACGAAAAGGCAATATATGAAGTATCAGAACAAAATAGTGAATATGATATTTTAGAAGCAGATGATAACATAAAAAATGATGCTTTTGTTATTATCAGTAAAGATGGTAAAGATATTATATATAAAAGGCAAGATTCTAATTTAGTTCCCTATACTATACAAGATGGAATGACAGCTAAAAGAATAATTGGAATGTGTAATATTAAAAAAGCATTACATAAAGTATTTGATGTGCAATTAAAAGATGGTAGTGATGAAGAACTTTTATTGGCACAAAAAGAATTGAGTGATGAATATGATACATTCAAGAAGAAATATGGATATATAAATGACTCTGCTAATGTAAGAGCATTTAGTGATGATCCAGACTATTATTTACTTACATCTATTGAAAATAAAATAAGTAGGGATGAAGAAGATGATAAACCACAATATGAAAAAGGCGATGTATTCACAAAAAGAACTATTAGAAAAAGCAAAGATACTAGTTCAGCGAATACAGCAGAAGAAGCATTAAGATATTCTTTAAATAATCGCGGTTGTGTTGATTTTGAATATATGAAAACTCTTTATGTTCATACCGAAGAAGAAATTAAAAATGAACTTGAAGGATTAATATATCAAGACCCAGAAAAACTAAATGATTCTAATAAAGGTTGGGTTATTTCTAGTGAGTATTTAAGTGGAAATGTAAAGCATAAACTAAATTATGTAAAGTCTATAAATAGTGATGGTAAGTTTGATAAAAATATAGAAGCATTAGAAAAAGTACAACCAGCACCACTTGAATATGATGAGATAAGTGTTAAGTTAGGCAGTACATGGATACCAGAAGATGTATATCATGATTTTTGTTGTGATTTATTAGATATAAGTGCTTATAATTCTAGTAAATTAAAAATTAAATATGTACCATCTGGTAATGTGTGGCTTTTTCAAGCAAGTGGATTATATAGTTGGGGAATAAAAAATACAAAGACTTGGGGAACAAGTAGAGTTGATGCTTTATCTATAATAAAAAATACTCTTAACTTACAAAGCATAACTATATATGATACTTTAGATGATGATAGAAAGGTAGTTAATCCGGTTGAAACTGCAATTGCAAGAGAAAAGCAAGAAGCAATTAAACAAGAATTTAAAGAATGGTTATGGAAAGATGAGGAAAGAAGAAATAGACTTGTAAAAATATATAATGAACGATTTAATTGTATGAGAGAAAGAGAATATGATGGAAGTCATTTAACTTTTGATGGCATGAATCCAAGTATAGAACTTCGTGAGCATCAAAGAAATGCTATTGCTCGTGTATTATATGGAGGTAATACTTTACTTGCACATGCAGTAGGTGCTGGAAAAACTTATGAATGTATTGCTAGTGCTATGGAATTAAAAAGATTAGGTATTGTTAATAAACCAATGTTTGTTGTACCAAATCATTTATTAGGTCAATGGGCTAGTGAAATATTAAAGTTATATCCTACTGCTAATGTATTAGTTGCAACTCAAAAAGATTTTGAAAAAACTAAAAGAAAAAAACTTATGGCAAGAATTGCAACAGGCGAATGGGATGCAGTATTAGTTGCTCATTCTAGTTTTGGTTTAGTTCCAATGAGTAAAGAATATGAAAAAAAGCATATAGAAAAACAAATTGAAGAAGTTACTGAAGCTATTGAAAGAATAAAAGCTGAAACAAATGAAACATTAAGTGTAAAGAAATTAGAACAAATGAAAATAAGTATGCAGGCAAGATTAAGATTACTATTAGATGATTCTAAAAAAGATGATGTAGTAACATTTGAAGAATTAGGTGTAGATGAATTGATAGTAGATGAGGCACACATGTTTAAAAATTTACCTATGTTTTCAAAAATAAGAAATGTATCTGGTATCAATAATACTGAATCTAAAAAAGCAACTGATTTATATATGAAAATTAGTTATATATTAGAGAATAATAATGGTAAAGGTGCCATATTTGCAACAGGAACTCCAATATCTAATTCAATGGGAGAATTATATGCTATGCAAAAATATTTGCAACCAAATAGATTAAAAGAAATGGGATTAGAACATTTTGATGAGTGGGCATCTACATTTGGAGAAATCGTTAATAGTTTTGAGATTGCTCCCGATGGAAGTGGTTTTAGAACAAAAACAAGATTTGCTCAATTTTTTAATATTCCAGAACTTATGGGATTATTCAAAGAAGTCGCTGATATAAAAACATCTAAGATGTTAGACTTACCAGTTCCTAAATTAAAAGATGGTGAGTATAAAACTATTGTTGCACCAAAAAGTGATGAACTTGCTAAATATGTAGAAAGTTTAGCAGAACGAAGTGAAATTATTAGAAATGGCTGTGATCCAAGAGAGGATAATATGCTACTTGTTACCAATGATGGTAGAAAAGCAGCACTCGATTTAAGACTTATAGATCCTACTATGCCAGATTTGAAAGATTCTAAAGTAAATATAGCAGTTGAAAATATATATAAAATATGGTTAGAAAATAAAGAGGACAAGTTAACGCAACTTGTCTTTTGTGATTTATCTACTCCAAAAGTAGATGGAGAATTTAATGTATATGATGATATAAAAAATAAATTAGTTGAAAAAGGAATAC
The DNA here is from genome assembly GCA_017484205.1 of Bacilli bacterium. GTDB lineage: Bacteria > Bacillota_I > Bacilli_A > RF39 > UBA660 > RGIG9169. The sequence continues at coordinate 57,689 of JAFUTO010000013.1, forward strand.
CAGAGGAAGAAATAGAATTCATACATAATGCTAAAACTAATCCACAAAAATTAAAATTATTTGAGGATATGAGAAATGGTACTAAAAGAATCTTAATTGGTTCAACAGCTAAAATGGGAGCAGGTATGAATGTTCAAGACAAGTTAGTTGCTTTACATCATTTAGATTGTCCTTGGCGACCATCTGATATAGAACAAAGAGAAGGTAGAATATTAAGACAGGGAAACCAAAATGAAGAAGTTGAAATATATAGGTATGTTACTGAAGGCAGTTTTGATGCATATTCATACCAATTAATTCAAACTAAATCAACTTTTATAAATCAAATTATGTCTAATAGCAATAGTGGTGGAAGAACTGCTGAAGATTTAGATAGGGATACTCTTACTTATGCCGAAGTAAAAGCTTTAGCTAGTGGTAATCCTTTAATTTTAGATAAATATAAAATTGAAAATGAATTAAAACAATTATATTTATCAAAAAGTAGATATGATAAAACGCATATTGAAATGGATATTAAATATAATAGAGAATTACCAACACAATTAAATAATCAAGAGAATTATTTAGAGGCATTAAAAAATGATATTACAAAAGTGGAAGATTTATCTGCTGATAATTTTAAGATGGTAGTTGGAAATATTAAATTTGATTCTAGGAAAGAAGCAAGTACAAAATTATATGAAATGATGTCTATATTAAAAACGAGTGAAGAAACAAAAATGGGTGAAATAAGTGGATTTGATATTATTGGTATTAAAGATGAATTATTATATTCACCAATTGTGTATTTGAAAGGGACAGGAAAATATAAAGTAGAAGTAAGTAAAACTGATGAAATAGGAAATATTATAAAAATGGAAAATATGTTGAAAAGTTTTGAAAGCAAAATTGATACAGTCATAGAACAAATTGAATATACAAAAAAGCAAATAAATGATGCTAAAGATGAATTAGATAAACCTTTTCAATATACTGAAAGAATAAGAGAACTTCAAAAAGAAAAAGCAAAAATTGATAGTAAATTGGATTTAGATAAGGTAGAAACCAATCTTTTTTCATCAAATGATATTGAAGATAATATGGAAAGATAAAGAATATAAAAAATGAAAAAAAGTCTTGCAAAATTTCTTGTTTTAAGTGATTAATTAAATGACAAAAAAACACTATTAAACATATCTAATTTGCGAGTGATTAAATTTAATATGCGAGTTTAGACAACTATAAGACTAAAAATATAAAAGCTCTCAGAATGGCTAAAAATAGTGTTTTAGAAAGGAGATATTTGATGCGAGATGAAATATTAAATTAATCCTGAACTTATGGATGAAGATTTAAAAGAAAAGATAACAGATGAAAAATTTGAAATATTAAAAAATAGAAGGAGGAATTTTATATGTATGTAACTGAAGCAAATGACCAAGTTAGATATTTATTTGAAGAATTATCTTCAAAAGACAATATCGTAAAAATGAGATTTTTATTATATGTTATGAATCAACTAGCTAATGACCAAATTAATAGTACAAATGAGGCGAATCCAAATACTAGGGAAGATCCAGAGTTAGAAATATTTAATATTGATAGTATTGGATATTCAGGAGATTATATAAGATTGTTTTTAGAATATAATGTTATGTGTTACAATCGAATTATTGATAATTATAAAACTTATGTAAATGAAAATACTGTTATAGGAATTGAAAATAGTGAAGAAGATGAGAAAATACAATCTAATTTTGAAACTTTAGACTTTTTAGATAAATTAGATGTAGTAAGTGAATTACTTATAAGATATGAAAGTGAAAATTATTTTGACGAAGAAGTCAATATAGTACTTATTAATCCATTTTCAAATGGATATGATATAGCAAGTAGAATACAAAAATATAAAAGCTGGATAAAGGAGTCATAATAAAGGCTCTTTTAATTTTGGAAGGAGGAATACTTATTGAAGATTTAATTGTAAATAATTTGAAGTTAATAAATTTTGTAATGAAAAAGATGAATTTAAATAGTAGTATAGATTTTGATGATTATTATCAAGTAGGTACTATTGGATTAATATACGCTTCTAAAAACTATAATTCTAATTTAAAAATCAGTTTTTCTACCTATGCCTATACATGTATAAAAAATGAAATATTAAAATATATAAAAAGTAATCAAAATAAAAAATATGATATATCTTTAGATGAGCAAATATATGATAACTTGATTCTAGAAGAAACTATTGCTGATAATAGTATTGAAAATGCTATAGATACTATAATTATTGAAGAAAGTAATAAAGAATTGTATAGAGTTCTTAATGATGAATTAACCGATGACGAAAAAATTATTGTAAAAAAATTATATGGTTTAGGATGTGAACAATATAAGCAAACTGAAGTAGCTAAAAAACTTAATATCCCACAATATAAAATTTCGAGAATAAGAGATAGATTATTTAAAAAAGTAAAAAAATATTTAAGGAATAACTATCATTAATTTCCCTTTAATGTTATAATGAAAGTACATAGATGATTGATATTTGATTTTATTGTAAAACTTAAATACTAATAAACTAGTGCGATTTTATAAAGGAGTAGATGGCTTAAAAACAGGTTATACTAAAGAAGCTGGGTACTGTCTAACTGCTACAGCAAACAAAGGATTTAGAGTCATTGCTGTTACTATGGGGGAACCTACTTCAGAACTTAGAAACAAAGAAGTAAGTTCTATGCTAGATTATGCTTATGCACAATATAGATTAGATACTATTTTGACTAAAAATGAAGTGTTAGGTAGGGAAGAAGTAGAAAGAGCTAAAACAAAATATACTGAACTAGTTCCAAAAGAGAATATAACAATATTAAATAAAAAGTTGGATAAAGATAAAGACTATGTATATACTATGATAGTAGATAAGTTAAAGGCTCCAATAAAAGCAGGTGATAAAGTAGGTGAAATTCAAGTTTTAGAAGATGGGTTATTAATTAAAACAGTTGATATGACTGTTAAAGAAGATATTAAAAAAGCTAATATAATTGAATTGTATTTTAGATATTTAAAAGAGACTATTACAATATAGTTTTTTTGTAATTAAAAAAGACTATTTAGTCTCTTTTAGTTTTTTTACCACATTTTTAAGTTCATCATTAATAACTAAAGTAGCAATATTATCATAAGGTGTACTATCTCTATTTATGAGTATCATATTCTTGCCTTTAAAATATCTAATAAAACTACTTGCTGGATATACGGTTAATGATGTCCCAGCGACAATTAAAACATCAGCATTACTAATCGCGTCAATACTTTTGTATATTAACTCGCTATCAAGTTCTTCTTCATATAAAACTACATCAGGTTTTATAATACCACCACAATTACATTTAGGCACATCTTTAGAATTAAAAACTTTATCTACATCATAAGATTTACCACATTTCATACATCTATTTCTATAAATAGATCCATGTATTTCATATACATTAGTGTTGCCTACTTTTGTATGTAGGCCGTCTATATTTTGAGTTATAATAGCTTTGAGTTTATGATCATCTTCTAATTCTTTGAGATATTTGTGAAAACTATTGGGATTAATATTTCTAGAATCTAATTTATCTTTATAGAATCTATAAAATTCGCTAGTATTATTTAAGAAAAAAGTGTGACTTAAGATTTCTTCAGGTGGGAATTTATATTTAGTATTATAAAGTCCATCTTTGCTTCTAAAATCTTTAATCCCACTTTCTGTAGATACACCAGCTCCTGTAAAAAGAACGATGTTACTATTATTATCAATAATTTCTTTTAATTTAGTTATCTTATCCATAAACTATTCCAACAAGCCATCCATGAATCACTGTCTGTTATTCCAGAACTTACTAAAATACTAGTTATAATTTCAAATAAAGATAATAATAAGAATACTCCAATTCCCAACATAAGTCTATTCATAAACTTTTTCTTATACTTTTCCATATCATCAACTTTGCCTGCCATAGTAGCTTTAAAGAAATCTATACTACCAGCAATAACTAAAATTAGTGGTGTTGCATATCTAATAATATTATATACTCTCTTTATTAAAGTCATTACTTCTTTAATATCTTGATCACTACAACCGAAAGTTAAAGTAATAGTATCATCTGCTGCATACACATAAGTTCCAAAACTTAATAGTATGATAGCAGCAAATATTATATAAAACACATATTTATTTTTTTTCATACAATCATCCTTACCGATATAATTATATCATAGTTTATTTTTATTGTAAATCAATATTAATTATGATAAAATGTATATAGTATGGGAGATGGGATAATGGAAAAATATATACCAGATATATACCAAAAGAGTATATATTCAATCAACTATGATAAATTACGCAAACGTGGTATTAAATGTATCTTGTTTGATCTAGACAATACTCTTGTACCCATAACAGTAAAAGATGTAGATGATGAGTTAAAAAATTTGATATATAAATTAAAAGATATGGGCATGAAAACAATAATTTTTTCTAATAGTTCATCTAAACGTGTAGAACAATTTAAGCAAGCATTAGAAATAGAAGGTTACTCATATACTTTCAAACCATTTGCAAAAAAAATAAATGATATATTAAAGATATATAAAGAGGATGAAATAGCTATAATTGGTGATCAAATGATAACTGATGTAGCTCTTGGTAATAAAATAGGCATTACAACTATACTAGTAAATCCAATTAGTAAAAATGATAAATTGTTAACTAAATTTAATAGAAAAAAAGAAAAACATATTATGACTAAATTAAGAAATAATAATTTATTTGTAAAAGGTAGATATTATGAATAGATGTGTAGGTTGTGGAGCGATACTTCAAGATGAAGAACCTTTAAAAGAGGGCTACGTAAAGAATATAAATTCAAGGTTATGTGAAAGATGTTTTAAAATTCAAAATTATGGTGATTATATACCGGCTATAAAAGATGAATCTGAGTTTATACAATTATTGAAAGACATAAATAATACGAGAGATTTAGTGGTGTTAGTATGTGATTTATTTAATTTTAATCCTAATATGGAACTTATAAATAAGTATATCACTAATGATGTAATACTAGTTTTAACTAAAAGAGACTTATTACCTAAATCTTTATATGAAGAAAAATTACTTAATTATATAGACGATGTAAATTTACATATTGTTGATAGAATAATAATTAGTAGTAATAATAATTATCATTTTGATGAATTAATAGAAACTATAAAGAATCATAAAAAAAGCAACGATGTTTATGTTATAGGTTATACTAATGTAGGTAAATCTACAATGATTAATAAGATACTTTATAATTATGCGGATAGCAATGATGTTATAACTACATCGCTATTGCCAAATACTACGATTGACAATATAAGTATTAAAATTGATGATGATTTAACTTTAATAGATACACCAGGTGTATTAGATAGTGGTAGTATTTATTATCAAAAAGATATCAAAGAATTAAAAAGAATTATACCTAAAAAAGAAATAAAACCAATAAGTTATCAAATAAATAAAAAACAAAGTATTGTTGTAGAAGATTTATTTAGGATAGATTTAGAAAAAAACGATATTGTTTTGTATATGTCAAATAGATTAGACATTAAGAGATTTTATAAAAACATAAATACAAATAATATGGATAAATATGAAATAGATATTAGCGCTAATTATGATATTGTATTATCTGGTTTAGGCTTTATAAAATTTATGAAAGATGAACATATAACTTTATATGTTATCAAAGGATTAGATGTAAAAATAAGAAAGAGTTTAATTTAGGAGGATTATATGTTAGGAAAGATAAGAGGGATTGAGGAAAATCGTTTATTTTTAGAACTTTCAGATGAAGCTTTAGCAGCTGGTAATTTATCTAACATGTATGTTAGTATTGAAAGCCCCAATAGTGTATGTATTGGTGAAATTGAAGAGGTTAAAGATAGAGATGCATATATTAATTTATTAGGGGAACTTATAGAAGGTAGATTTGTATTTGGTGTTATAAAAAAACCTTCGATAAATGCGAATATAAGATTAGTACCAACTGATAAGATACCAATGATTATTAGTTGTGATAATAGTGATGAATCTAAGTATTTATATTTAGGTAAAAGTCCAGTATATGATGGTGTAGATATAAATGTCCCAGTAAATGCATTTTTTAGTAATCATTTCGCGGTATTTGGTTCTACTGGATCAGGTAAGTCATGTTCTGTATCACGTTTATTTCAAAACTTATTTACGAAACAAAATGCGATTCCTTATAAATCAACTATATTAATGTTTGATGCTTATGGAGAATATCATCCTGCATTTGAAAGATTAAATGAGGTAGTACCTGAGATTACATTTAAGTCATATACGACAAATACTAATTTCAGTGACACAGAAATTGTTAAAATACCTTTATGGTTATTAAGTACCGATGATTTAGCTTTACTATTAGGTGTTGAATCACATGGTCAACTTCCTATTATTGAAAAAGCATTGAAAATAGTTAATATTTTTGGTAGGGAAGAGGATCAAGTTATAAAAAGTAAAAATGATATTATCGCGCGTGCTATATTAGATATTTTAACAAGTGGTAAGGCGGCATCTCAAATTAGAGATCAAGTTATATCAATATTATCTTATTATAATACTAAAGAACTTAACTTAGAGACGCAGATATTTCAACCAGGTTATACAAGACCATTAAAACAATGTTTGTTAATAGATGCAACTGGTAAAATAAGAGAAATGGAATTACTTATGAATTTCATGAATTCATTTTTAGATGATTCAATAGAATTAGCTTTACCTGATGGAACATTCCCATATACTTTGAAAAATTTATGTGATGCGATGGATTTTGCTTTAATATCAGAAGGCGTTTTAAAAAGTGATAAAATATATGACGAATCTAATGTTTTAAAGGTAAGATTGCATTCATTGCTTAATAGTCCTTCTGCCAAATATTTTGATGTTAAAGAATATGTAACTAGAGATCAATATATAAGGAACTTACTTACTGCCACTAATGGTAGAAAAGCTCAAATAATAAACTTTAACATTAACTATGTAGACGATAGACTAGCTAAGACAATAACAAAAATATATTCTAAAATGTTTTTTGATTATGCTAAGGAGATGGAAGATAGAGGTTCTCTTCCTTTCCATATTGTACTTGAAGAAGCACATAGATATGTTCAAAATGATAATGATATCTACTTATTAGGCTATAATATATTTGATCGTATAACTAAGGAAGGTAGAAAGTATGGAGTTTTATTAGGTTTAATAACTCAAAGACCTTCAGAACTTTCTGAGACAGCATTGTCACAATGTAACAATTTCTTAGTATTTAAGATGTTGCACCCTAAAGATGTTCAGTATATTAGAGAAATGGTACCTAATATTACAGAAGAAATAATTAAAAAAATCAAAATATTACAACCAGGAACATGTATGGCATTCGGACTAGCATTTAAGGTTCCAACTATTATTAAGTTTGATATGCCAAATCCATCACCTGCAAGTAATAGTGCCAATATAGAAGAAAAATGGTTTGTTAGAAGAAATGCACAGTAGCATTTCTTTTTCAAATATAAAAAAGAAGATTTATAAATCTTCTTTTCAGAGTGTTGACAAAGTCAACCTCTTTTCTTTTTGAAAAAAATGTTGTATAATTTAAATGCGAGAGAAATATTTCTATCTTAGCGGAATGAAATAATCAACAAATCTCGCTTTTATTATGAAAAAATGATATAA
>JAFUTO010000014.1 GCA_017484205.1 Bacilli bacterium
AGGAATAAGTTATGATACTGATGAAGAAGTTATGCCAGATGATATTAAAGAACAATATAACTATTATGACAGACAAGAAAAAAGATTTAATAGATTATATAGGGGAAGTATAGCTAATACTAATAGAAAAGAATATAAAGATAAAATGTATGCTTATGAAAAGAAAAAAGACGATGTTTTAGTCATAAAAACTAATTACAATAATTATAGAACAAAGAAATTGGATAGTATTGTAATGGAGAAATATTCGAGAATAAAGCAAGGCAAAATGTCAGTATTTGATGCTAATAATTTTTATATAATTGAAAATAAAGATTTTGGAGAGTATAATATACTACAAGTATTTCCAATTGAAGGGAACGAAGATTTTATTAAAGATATAGAGAGGGAGATAAATAATGCATTTAACAAAAGAAGAAAAAAAGTTAATATCAATAATGGTCGAGTTAAATATAACTCCAGAAACAATAGTATCATTAAATCTTCTTTTGCGAAAGAAGGAAGTTGGAGCGAGTACATTGATAGAATCCTTAAAGAAATTGAAACCACAAGAAATAAATGATGAAAAGATTATAGAAATAGCATTAAACTTATAAGCACTCAAAAATAGAGTGCTTTTATTATGTCCTAATAGATTTAGTAGGTGCAAATCCTACAAGGACACCAAAGAAAAGTCTTAGAGAAAAAAGATAAATTATTACATAAAATGTAGTTTTAAGTTGAAATATAAAGATTTTAGTGGTATAATTGAATACAGTTATGGAAGGAGGGATAGTATATGACAAAAGTTGTTGTTCGTAATGGTAATGTTGAAAGTGCATTAAGAACTATGAAACAAAAGAATGCTAGAGATGGCCTCCTAAAAGCAGCGCGTGAAAGACAAGAAGGATACCAAAAACCTGGAGTTAGAAGAAGATTAGCTAAAAAGGAAGGTATTAAGAATAGTCGCCGTAGAGAAAGAAATTATAACTAATTTCATAACCTTTACGGTTTTTTAAATTCTAGAAAGGTGATAATATGAGAGAAAGAATATTAAATGATTTAAAGGAAGCAATGAAAGCTCAAGATAAAGAAAAATTAGCTGTAATAAGAATGGTTAAAGGTGCAATTCAAATGCAAGAATTAGATAAGAAAAGTGAATTGACTGATGATGAAGTAATTGGTGTTATTGCTAAAGAAATTAAAACAAGAAAAGAATCAATTGTTGAATTTGAAAAAGGTAATAGAAAAGATTTAATTGAAAAAACTGAAGCTGAAATAGATATATTAGATAAATATATGCCTGAACAATTAAGTGAAGAAGAAGTTAGTAAAATTATTGATGAAGCATTTGATGCATTAAAACCAACTGCTTCTGATATGGGTAAAGTAATGGGATATATTACTCCAAAAGTAAAGGGTAAAGCAGATTTATCTAGTATAAGTAGAATAGTGAAAGAAAGAATTAGTAATCTATGATAAAAAGCAAGAAAGATGGATTATTAATTGTCCTATCAGGACCTTCTGGTGCTGGTAAAGGAACTATTTGTAATGAATTGCTTAAAGAAAATAATAATATATGGAAATCAGTATCAATGACAACAAGGCTTCCACGTGAAGGTGAAGTAGATGGTATTGATTATTTCTATGTAACAGAAGATGAGTTTAAAAAACGTATAGATGATGATGAATTCTTAGAATATGCTAATGTATATAAAGGATTATATTATGGTACACCAAAAGAAGAAGTGTTTAAAAGATTAGATAATGGTACAGATGTTATCCTAGAAATTGATATTGAAGGCGCTAAGAATGTAAGAGAATTAATGCCAGCTGCAATATGTATCTTTATTATGCCACCAAGTATGCAAGAGCTTAAAAAAAGGCTTGAAGGTAGGGGTACTGAAACAAAGGATAAAGTATTAGAAAGATTTAAAAAAGCATATCAGGAAGTTAACGAAGTTACAAGATATAATTATGTTATTGTAAATGATGAAGTTTCCAATGCTTTGAAAAAGATAAGTGCTATTATAGAAGCTGAAAAGTGTAGAGTAGATAGAATTGAAGATGTTGAAGTAGGAAATGTTGAAGAGGTAATCCATGAAGAATTAATTGGATTAGAATAATAATTATGATATAATAAGATAAGTTATTAGAAAGGAGGATACTATGAGTAAAATTAAGATATTTAGCCTTGGTGGACTTAATGAACTTGGTAAAAATATGTATGTTGTTGAAGTAAATGACGATATATTTGTATTTGATGCAGGATTAAAATATGCGGATGATTCAATGCTAGGTGTTGATTATGTGATACCTAATTATGATTATTTAAAACAAAATAGAAAAAGAATAAAAGGTATATTTATTAGTCACGGTCACGAAAAACAAATGGGTGCTTTGTGTGACATATTATTAGATCTAAAAGATGTTAAAGTATATGGTACTCATTTTACACTAGAAATAATTAAAAATGAATTATTAGAAGATAAGATATCAACTAAGAACTTAGTAGAAATAGAACCATATGTTAATATTAAATTTAAAGATAATAGTATATTTCCTATCAGTCTAACACATGATGTACCAGATACGGTAGGATATGTTTTAAATACTAAAGATGGTGCGATTGTATATACAGGAAACTTTGTTTTTGATTCTTCAATGTTAGGACCATATAAAACAGATATTGGTAGTCTTGCTTATGTAGGTAAAAAAGGTGTTCTATGTTTACTTTCTGAATCTATTTATGCAGATAAACCAGGTTTCACCGCACCATCACATAGAATTGGTGGAGTACTAAAGGAAACACTTACTTTAAATGATGGTAAAAGAGTATTATTCAATGTTTTGAAAACTCAATTATATCGTATTCAAGAATTATTAACAGCTATCGAAAATATGCATAGAGATGTTGTTATAATGGGTAAAGGCTTAGAAAAGCTAATATTAGATTCTATAGATAGTGGATATATAAAATTTGATAAAAAAAGAATTAAAACTTTAAAAGATATAGATAATCATAATATTGTTGTAATTGTATCTGATGAAAGAGAAAAACCATTTAGTAATTTGAATAGAATCGTAAAAGGTTATGATAAATTTGTTAAATTATCACCTGATGATGTGATTATATTCGCGACTCCTATATCAGATGAGTTAGAAAAAGCATCAACAAGGTTATTTGATGATATATCTAGAATTGGATGTGCATTAAAAGTTATATCAAATAGAAACTTTAGATCATTCCACGCATCAAGAGAAGATTTGATGTTAATGTTAGATTTAATGCAACCAAAATATTATTTCCCAATATGTGGAGAATATCGTCATCAAGTTGCTAATAAAGATATAGCAAAAATGATAGGTATGGATGATGAACATATATTACTATGTACTAATGGAAAAGTAGTTACATTTGAAAATGGTAATTATGTAGATACTGGTGAAGTTATTCCTACAGGTGAAATTTTAATAGATGGAAAAACTGTTGGTGATATTGGTGAATTAGTGTTAAAAGATAGAGAATTGTTATCTGATAATGGTATTGTAATAGTTACAGCTACTTTAGACAAAGCTACTAAAGAAATACTTGCTGGACCTGAGATACTTACAAGAGGATTTATCTATGTTAAAGAATCAACAGATATAATTAAAGAAGCTACAAATATTTCACTTGAAGTATTAGAAAACAATATTACACATAATTATGTTGATTATACAAAAGTAAGAAATGATATAAGAGAAGCCTTAGGTTCATATTTATATCAAGAAACTGAATGTAAGCCAATGATACTGTTAGTTATTCAAGAAGTATAGTTGACTTATTCAAAATTTATTATATAATGTATGTAGATGCATTAATTTGCATAAAATAAAAAAGGGAGGTACTCAACTTTTGCTTGTTGGGTACTTACCTCAATTTTGAGTTTGGTACCTAACAGAAGTTAGGTACTATTTCTTTTAATAACAATAACACTAAGGATATTGATAAGAAAAGGATAATTAATATTAGAATAGACATTTTTGTATCTTTCTTCATAATATCAGCCCCTTCCTAACTGTAGAAGTAGGCAAGTCCCAACTGTTTTTCCCTCTATGACATTATATAGGTATATATGTAATAATACAAATGACGAATTTAGAAAATTGAATATAAAAATATATTCATTTTTTTAATTCCTATTGATATTTTAAAAAAATGATTAAAAAAATAATCCAATTTTTAAAATTGAAAGGTAAATATGGATCAATTTAGAGAATGTCATATATTGTAAACTTTAAACTGCTAGTTATTGATTAATTTAATATATAGATTTATAATAAATATATAGAA
>JAFUTO010000015.1 GCA_017484205.1 Bacilli bacterium
ATACAAGAAGTAGAAGATTGGATAAACAATTATCCAAGAGCAATGTTTGACTATAAGAGTTCAAATGATGTATTATTAGATATATAAAACTTACATTTCGGGTAACAAAATGTGTGGACACTTATTATTTCCAATTATAATTAGTTATTCTAATACTTTTTTCTATTGTCAAAATCTAAATACTATGATAAAATTATTTTGTCATTTCAAATGGCCTGTTGGTGAAGTGGTTTAACACATAGCCCTCTCAAGGCTACATACATGGGTCCGAATCCCATACAGGCTACCATATAAATATAACTCTTGTAATAAGAGTTTTTATTATGCTATAATACTTTATCGAGGGAATTTTATGAAAATAATTGAAGCAGATACAGTTACACCATATATATTAAATTCACTTCCTATAGGAGTAGGTACTACTGCTATTTGTTTTTGTTTGCTTGATGGGAGAGTATTTAAATATTATATTAATACAAGACAAACAATGTTAATGTTTGCGAACCCTCATTTTAAAGCAAAATTAGAAAGAATAAGTACTATAACAAATGATAGTTACGTAGGACCTCAAGAATTACTTTTTATAAAAGGTGAATTGAAAGGTTATTTTTATCCATATGTTGAAGGCAAAACATTGAAAAGTACTAGGAAAGATATAACGTTATCTGAGTTATTTAGAAATTATGAAAAGTTACTTACTGATACTATAGAGGTAAGTAAAAAAGGATTTACTTTATATGACTTACATGATAGAAATATAATATTCAATGACTATTTTAATATTATAGATTTAGATAGATGTTATTTTGAAAATGATAAATTTGAACATACTCTGCGTATTAATTTAAGAACTATATCTGAAACAATTTTAGGTTATATTTTTAAGACAGAACCGTGGCAAACGATAAATATATATGATAGGGATTTACAATATATTTATTATAATACTGATTGGCAAAACTTAGATGAAGTGGATGCTTTAATAAAAATGATATCCGATAAGTGTAATGATGCAGATCCAACAGTTAAAACGATTAGAAAAAAGATAAAATATGTAAAGGAATATAATGAATATTATAGATAAATATCTATAGTATGATATAATGAATAAGGTGATATTATGCATATAAAATATAATTTAATACATAATGATAAAGAAGCAAGATACGGGACATTAGAAACAAATTATGGAGTATTTGAAACTCCTATGTTTATGCCTGTAGGAACTTTAGCTAATGTAAAAACATTGATGCCAGAAGAGTTAAAAGCGGTTCATGCAGGTATAATATTATCTAATACATATCATTTATGGTTAAGACCAGGTGAAGATGTTATAGATCATGCAGGAGGATTACATAAGTTTATGAATTATGATGGTCCAATTCTAACAGATTCAGGTGGCTTTCAAGTATTTAGTTTAGCTAAAAAAAATGATATAACAGAAGATGGTGTTAAATTCAAAAGTCACATAGATGGTAAAGAGTTATTATTGACACCTGAAAAAAGTATTGAAATTCAAAATAAATTAGATAGTGATATTGCAATGTCATTTGATGAATGTATCGATTATCCAGTTAGTTATGAATACGCGAAAGCATCAACTGAAAGAACTTTAAGATGGGCAAAAAGAGGTAAAGATGTACATAAAAATCCTAATCAATCTTTATTTGGAATTGTTCAAGGAGGAGAATTTGAAGATTTAAGAAGATGGAGTGCAGAAGAAACTGTTAAATTAGATTTTGATGGTTATAGTATAGGTGGTACATCTATAGGTGAACCTAAAGATGTAATGTATAAAATGATATCATATGCAATACCTTATTTACCTAAAGATAAACCAAGATATTTAATGGGAGTAGGAGAACCTATTGATATTTTAGAAGGTGTAAGACAAGGCATAGATATGTTTGATTGTGTCCATCCAACACGTCTTGCTCGTCATGGAAATGCTTTTACAAGAACTGGGAAAATTAATTTACATAATGCTAAATATAAAGAAGATTTTACACCATTAGAAGATACATGTGATTGTTATACTTGTAAAAATTTTACTAAAGCATATATAAGACATTTAATTGTATGTAATGAGGCCAATGCTGGTAGACTATTATCAATTCATAATTTGAGATTTTTGATAAAAATGACAGAAGAGATAAGAGAAGCTATTAAAGAAGATAGATATGATGAATACTATAAAGAATTTAAAGAAAAATATGAAAGCATCAAATAATCTGATATGAAAGAAAAAGGATTCTTTAGATAGAATCCTTTATTTTGTCTACATTTTTAAAATTCATTTTAGCTATTTCATTCAATTTATCAAACCCATATTTATTTACAATTTGTATTCCTACTTTATCAACAGCATCTGATGCTCCTTTAGGTAATACCATACCTAGTTCGCTACTTAATTTATCCATCTCTTTAATAAATAGGTATCTACTTATTAAAGAAGAACAAGCAACAGATAAACATTTATCTTCACCCTTAGTCATAAAAGTGATATCTTTGCAAACATTATTACTTTTAGCTAAGTATCCAAAATATGTTTTAGGTTTAGCAAATTCATCAACAACGATATAGTCATATTTTTCAGTTTTATTTTTCATATCCATTAATACTTTATTATGTAGTATTGCTTTTAAGGCATTCATATTATTTCCACTTTGATACCTTTCGTTATATTCTTTATTGGATAGAACAACACTACTATATGGAATGAATTTGATAAGCTCTGGAATAACTTCTAATATTTTTTCATCAGTCATTTTTTTAGAGTCTTTGACACCTAATTTCTCTAATTTAGATATATTAGACTTATCTACATAACTAGCTGTAACAACCATTGGTCCAAAGAAATCACCAGTACCAACTTCATCAGATCCTATTGATGAACTATTGTATATTTTAGGATCTACATAAATATCTGATTTTTTAGTATTGGTAGAACTATCCTTAACTTCCAAATTCTTATTGTTTAGTTTTTCAGTCGCTATCCAAAAGTCACTTGCTATATCAGCATCTTTACCTTGAAATACTACTTTACCAGATTCATATAAAGTAATAACGGTATCTCCATCTTTAGCTTGAAACCTCGCATATTGAGGAGTAGTTGGACGCATACACCAGCTAAGTTCTTCTTCCATCATTTTAGCAGTATTTTCTGATACTTTAAAAGATATAACACTTGGTTTATTCATAAAACCACCTCTAGTACCATTTTATCATACTTTCTTTATTTTTTGTAAAATTTATAATATAATTATAGTGGTGATAATAATTATGGTAGATTTAGGAATCATTATTTTAATTATTCTAGGTGCCTTTATAGGTATGAAAAGAGGATTCATAAAAGAACTTGTGAATGCAGTAGGATTTATTGTATGTGTTATATTTGCTTTTTTCTTAAAAAATCCAATCGCGTCAGTAATGTATGATACATTACCATTCTTTAGCTTTGGTGGAATACTTAAAGGTGTTACAGCTTTAAATATATTAGTATATGAAGTTATTGCATTTTTACTTACATTATCTATATTATTAGTTATCCTAAGGTTAGTAAAAGTTGCTACTGGGTTATTTGAAAAAATATTAAACGCGACAATAATTTTAGGAGTTCCATCTAAGATATTAGGCGCGATTGTAGGTGGTATAGAATGGTTAATAATTTCATTTATAGTGTTATTTGTTTTATCATTGCCTATATTTAATAATAAATATGTATATAATTCATTTATATATGATAAGATGTATGCTATGACACCATACTTTAGCAAACAAATTAATGAAACAATGACCGTATTTAAAGAATTTGAGGAGTTAAAAAATAAATATGCTGAAAAGGGTGACGTTAATCAATTTAACCTAGATTCATTAGATTTATTACTAAAATATCATATTATAGATGCTGAATCAGCAAACAAATTATATGAAAAGGGAAAATTTAAAACAATTAAGAATATTGAAAGTGTATTAGATAAATATAGGGAAGAAAATTAATTTTCTTCTCTTTTTCAATGGAATGTAAACTAAATTGACAAATATTTACATTTTTTAAGTGTAAAGTTATTCAATTGTATAATATTTAATAGACTTCTATAATTAAATTTGCTACAATTAACTTGAATGGAATAATATGTATTTGAATACATAAATTGTAATAAGGAGTGATTACATGTTTAATTTATTAGAGATGGCACTTAATAATAATTTTGTATATTTGGCTATAATTATTATTTTAGTTATAGTAATTATTTTAACTATACTATCTATTAAAAAAGATAGAGATAAAATGTTGAATATGGCAAAAATGAATTTTGAACCACCAAAAAATGAAGAAGAAAAAGAAAAGGCTAAATTAGAACTTGAAAAGATAGTTGACGAAATGCAAAAAAATATTGATAAGAAAGAAACTATTAAAGATAAAATAACTAAATATGAACAAGAACAAGAAGAGGATGCAATTATCAGTTATCAAGATTTAGTTGAAGCTGTTAAAAATAATGGTGGAGATAGTAAACCTCGTGGTGAAGTAGGTATGGAAGTTGCTGACACTACATTTATAGAAGAACCAGAGGAATTTAAAACAGCTGTTGATAAACTAGTTGAGGAAATCAACAAAAATGAAGAAGAAGATATTACGAATGCTGAAGAGGAAATTAAAATAGAAGAAACTACTGAAGATGAAATAAAAGATACAATGGAAGATAAACACATTATATCTGATAATTTAGATGATCTTGAAAAAATGATAGAAAACCCTGCCCAAGAGGATGATGAAGAGTTAGATAGGACTATAAAGATTCCTGTTATAGAAAAACATGCTTCAGAACCAAAAGTATATGAGGAAAAGAATTTTCAATCTAGTGAGTTTATATCGCCTATATTTGGCACAGGCCCACAAAGTGAAATGAAAGTAAAAGAGAAAAAAGAAGTATCTGATGAAGAACTTGGTGATACTAAGGTTGTTAATATGGATGAAATTATTGATGAAAAGTTTGATGATGTTGATGATTTTCTAGACACATTAAAAGAATTTAGAAAAAATTTATAAGTACGAAATATCGTACTTTTTTTCGTATGTTCGCTTTTATATTTATGTAAATAATGGTATAATCTTTATGTTTAGGTGGTGATATTATGAAATTTTATATATATACTTTAGGATGTAAGGTTAATACTTATGAATCACAAGTAGTACATGATATGTTAATTAATAATAATTATGTGGAAGATGAAGATGCTGATATATATATTATAAATACTTGTACTGTTACTAATACATCAGATAGTAAATCATTAAAGATAGTTAGAAGATGTATTAGAAATAATCCTGATGCTATTGTAATAGTAATGGGTTGTATGGTTCAAGCTAATCCTGATATATTAAAAGGTATAGATGGTGTAAGTATTATTATAGGTAATAAATACAAAGCCAATATTCCTGAATTAATTGAAGAATATAGAATGACAAAAACACCAATAATAAAAGTAGAAGATATTTCCAATACTACATTTGAAGAAATGAAATTAAATAATTTTGATAGAACAAGAGCTTTTGTAAAAATAGAAGATGGTTGTAATAATTTTTGTACTTTTTGTATTATCCCATATTCTAGAGGTAATGTTAGGAGTAGAAATCCTAAAGATGTTATAGATGAAGTAAAATTATTAGTAAACACTGGTCACAAAGAAGTAGTATTAACTGGTATTCATACAGGCCATTATGGTGCGGATATAGACTATAGTTTTAGTGACTTATTAAATGATTTAATTAAAATAGATGGTTTAGAAAGACTTAGAATATCATCTATTGAAATTACGGAGTTAACTGAATCATTTATGAATGTATTAAAGAAAAGCAAAATAATAGTAGATCACTTACATATTCCACTTCAATCTGGAAGTGATACTATATTAAAATCTATGAATAGAAAATATGATAAAGAGTATTTTATTAATAAAGTAAATGAAATAAGAAACATTAGACCTAATATTTCTATCACAACAGATGTAATTGTAGGATTTCCTGGTGAGACAGAAGAATTATTTGAAGAGACTATTGATACAATTAAAAAAGTTAAATTTAGTAAGCTTCATGTATTTCCTTTTTCACTAAGGAAAGGAACTAAGGCAGAGGAACTTGAAAATCATATAGATGAAGTAACTAAAAAAGAAAGATGCCATAGATTAATTGAATTATCTAAAGAGTTAGAAACAGAATATATGTGCAAATTTGTAGGTAGTGAAGTTACATTTATACCTGAAGTCTATAAAGAAGGATATCTAATAGGCCATACAGGTAATTACTTATTAGTTAAATATAAAGGTTGTGAAGAGTTATTGCATAAAGATATTAATGTAGTAATTAAAGAAGTTAAATATCCATATGTTATAGGTGAATAGTGGATCATAAATATATAAAGGGGAGTTTTTCAAGAAGTTTTTTTGAAGGAAATAATGGATATTTAATAGGTATAATGAAACTTAAAGAAACAAATATAGAAGTATTTGAAGATTATTTAAATAAAACTATTACATTTACTGGATATTTTGATAGTTTAAATACAAGTGATACATATATATTTTATGGTGAAGAAGTAGAACATCCAAGATTTGGTTTACAATTTGCAGTATCATCTTATGAAAAAGTAAAACCAACTGATAAATTAGGTGTTATATCATTTTTATCAAGTGATTTATTTCCTGGTATAGGTGAAGCTATAGCTACATCTATAGTTGATACAATTGGTGAAAATGCCCTTGATTTAATACTTGAAAATCCTAATATACTAAACACTGTACCTAAACTAAATGATAAGAAAAAGAATACTATTATTACTAATTTGGAAAAATATGATGAATCTCATAAGATAATAGTATACTTATCTGAATTAGGTTTTAGCATGAAAGAAGCATTAAGTATATATAACTTATATAAAGAATATACTATGGATAAAATAGGTGAAGATATATATGATATTATAGAAAATATAGATATACCATTTACTAAGGTAGATAGAATAGCTTTAAATATGGGTTATAGTGAAGACGATACTAATAGAATAAAAGCATGTATTATATATAGTATGATAAATACTATATATACTAAAGGAGATACTTATTTAGATAAAAAAGATATATATAGTGATACGATGCGTTATCTAAATATAGATAATTATGTATATGATTTTGATACTTATTTAAGTGAATTAGAAAAATCAAATAAAATAGTTATAGATAATGGTAAATATTATTTAAAAAGTATGTGGGATGATGAAGACTATATTATAGATAAAATTAAAAAGTTATCCAATATAGATAAATCTAATTATAAGTTAGATAAATACATAGATGAATTAGAAAAAGTATCAGGTATTATATATAATGATAATCAAAAGAAGGCAATTACTGATGCTTTAACAAATAATATATTACTTATTACAGGAGGACCAGGTACAGGTAAAACAACTATTATTAAAGCTATTGTAGATTTATATAGTGAGATAAATAGTTATAAAACAAAAGATTTATTATCTCGTGTAGCTTTACTCGCACCTACAGGAAGAGCGGCTAAAAGAATGAGTGAATCTTGTTTATTAGGTGCATCTACAATACATAGATTTTTAAAATGGAATAAAGAATCTGAATCATTCGCGATTAATGAATTTAATAAAGATGATCATGATTTAATTATCGTAGATGAAGTTAGTATGATAGATATACCTTTATTCGCATCATTGTTAAAAGGTCTTAAAGATAATATTAAATTAATATTAGTTGGAGATTATAATCAATTACCAAGTGTAGGACCTGGAGAATTATTAAAGGATTTAATAGATAGTAATATGATAAATACCATATATTTGGATAAGCTATATAGACAAGATGAAAATTCATATATTGTATCTTTAGCTAGTGAAATAAAAGATAATAATATAAGTGAAAACTTTCTAGAACCAAGAAGTGATTATATATTTTTAGAATGTAACAGCTTTATGATAAAAGAAAGTTTGAAAAATATTATTAATAGAATGATTGAAAAAGATATTAATATGAAAAATGTACAAATAATGGCACCTATGTATAAAGGTGAGAATGGTATAGATAGTTTAAATAAAACTTTACAGAGTGTTATTAATCCATCAAGCAATGATAAAAGGGAACTTGTAACAGGTGATATAACATATCGTGAGGGTGACAAAATATTACAACTTGTTAATATGCCTGATGATAATGTATATAATGGTGATATTGGTATAATTACTAGAATAGAAAAAAATAAAGGCAAGGATGAAATATATATATCTTTTGATGGAAATATTGTTAAATATACTCCTAAAGATTTTAGTAAAATAACACATGGGTATATTATAAGTATTCATAAATCACAAGGTAGTGAATTTGATACTATAATACTTCCTATGTCACATAGTTATAATAGAATGTTATATAGAAAACTTATATATACAGGTGTTACTAGGGCCAAAAGGAAATTGATATTTATAGGTGAAGCAAGTGCTTTCTTATATGGCGTTTCAAATAATAAGGAAGATCTTAGAAAAACTGATTTAAAAAATAAACTAGAAAATATGTATAAAATATATTTAGATAGTCCACAATAATAATGTAGTGCTACCATCATTTGTGAGGTGATATTATGAAAATGAAGAATATGGCTTTATTAGGTATGGGAATGCTTAGTACTTTGGCATTTGAAAAATACGGCGTTCCAATG
This sequence comes from Bacilli bacterium, assembly GCA_017484205.1. Classification (GTDB taxonomy): domain Bacteria; phylum Bacillota_I; class Bacilli_A; order RF39; family UBA660; genus RGIG9169. Next base: position 8,738 of record JAFUTO010000015.1, read on the forward strand.
ATGCGAAAAGCTAAAAAAGCTATGAACAAAAAGATGAAGACAATTAATAACAAAATTGATCAAATGATGTAATTAAATCCTCCATTAAGGAGGATTTTTTTGAATGTAGATTTATGTAAAAAAATATTGTATAATTAATATAGGTGATAAAATGAAAAATAACAAAGGATTTACATTGATAGAATTACTTACTATTATTATAGTATTAGGTATTATTATTGTAATTGCATTCCCATTACTTGCAGATACAGTAAAACTTAATCGTGAAAAAGCTTATAATAAGCAAGTTGATTTTGCCGAATCAGCTGCAAAACAATGGAGCGCTAACAATGATTATAAAATATCATATAATGAGGATTACTATGTATCTATTGCTGAACTTATAGAAAATGGATATATAGATCAAGATGAACTAATTAATCCTATAACTAATGAACCAATGACAGGTTGTGTAAAAATATCTTATGATAATATTTATAATTCTTTTGAATATAAGTATGGGGAATATGCTGAATGCAATTAAAAAGAGAACTATGTTCTCTTTTTTTTCTATGAATACTTTGCGGAAATATTCATTTATATAATGGTATATTTTCTTTTAAAATATACAAAAATAATGTATAATTAAAGATAGTTAAAAAAGTTTTAATCTCTAGTACTAGTAGATTATGGTAAAAAAAAGTTTAAGAATAAAATATATTAGATATATTTGGAGGTGAATTTATGAATAGAGAAGATTTTAATATGCTTAGTAATAATATTATATATTTAGATAATGGTGCCACTACTTTGAAACCTAAATTATTATCAGAGGTTACATCTGATTATTATAATAATTATTCGGTTAATGCACATCGTGGAGATTATGACCTTAGTTTAAAAGTAGATGCAGCTATAGAACATACAAGAGAGTTAGTCAAAGAACTTATAAATGCTGATTCTATAAAAGAGATAGTTTTTACAAGTGGAACTACAGCTTCTATGAATCAAATTGTATTTGGTTATTGTAACTACTTTTTAGAATTAAATGATGAAGTTTTGATTACAGAGGCAGAACATGCATCTAATGCACTTCCATGGTTTGAATTGCAAAGTACTAAGCATATAATTGTAAAATCTATTCCTTTAGAAAATAATAAAGTAACATTAGAGAATGTTAAAAGAATGGTTAATGAAAAGACTAAAGTAATTTCTCTTGCGATGGTTACTAATGTATTAGGTGATATAAGACCTATAAAGGAAATAATAGAATTTGCTCATGAAAGAGGTATTATTGTTATTATTGATGGTGCCCAAGCAGTACCACATATGAAAGTTGATGTACAAGATTTAGATGCTGACTTTTTAGTTTTCTCCGCACATAAAATGTGTGGACCTACTGGTGTAGGTGTATTATATGCTAAATATCAGTATATGAATAATATGTATCCTACTGTATTTGGTGGTGGTATGAATTCATATTTTGAAAGTGATGGAACAAGAAAATATAGTAATGTACCAACAAGATTTGAACCAGGTACACCAAATGTAGAAGGTATAATAGGTTTTGGATATATTATAGAATATCTTAATAAAATAGGTATGGATAATATTCATAAATATGAGTTAGAATTAAAGGATTATGCTTTAAAGAAATTAAAAGGAATAAAAAATATTAAAATATATAATGAAAATACAGATAGTGGAATTATTGTATTTAATTTAGATGATATTTTTGCTCAAGATTTAGCTGTATATTTAAATAAATATAATATATGTGTTAGAGCAGGTAATCATTGCGCTAAGATGGTACATGATATTATTGATGTCAATAATACTGTAAGAGTATCATTATATTTCTATAATAATAAGGAAGATATAGATGCATTAGTAGATGCATTAAATAATCCTAATATAAAAAATGAAATTATATAGACTAGTTTTATACTAGTCTTTTTGATATAATAAATTTAAGAAGATTATAAATCTTCCTAATAGTTGTAAGATGTATGTTATATGTTTTAACTATAAAGGAGGATTTATGAAGTTAGAAGAATATTATCCAGAGATTATTGTGAATACATCAAATATTTCAAAATTTGGTATAAATAATATTAATAATATAAAAGAAGTTAAGTCTAAAATCTACGATTATTTTGATGATAAATATATATCCAATGAAAATATTACTAAACCAATTACAAATGTTGATACGGGAATAAACATAGAAATATGGAAAAGTGGTGTAAATGAAACTTTTGGTAATGCAAAATATTATAAAAACTTATCATTAAAAGAAAAGAAATTGAAGTTAGCTACAATGGATAATCTAGCCAAAATGATTAAATATGGTAAGATTAGGTCTAAAACTAGACCTAATGATCATAATCCTAAAAGTACTATACAATATTATTATTTAGAACATCCAATAATTGTAGATGGAATAAAATATATGGTAAATATAGATATAAGAAGAGTTCCAAATACTAATGGAAGATTTTATATTCATTCAATAAGTACAAAAAAATGGAATTATTACAAATAATTCCATTTTTAAAGGTTGTAGTCACCAGGAAATTTTAAAATCGCCTGTCAAAACTACAACCATTGGATATAATATACCACTAATTAACTATATTGTCAATTGTGATATATCAATAATATTATATGCAATAAAGACTAGTTTTATACTAGTCTTTTTGATATAATTAATATGTGATATTTATGAAAAAACTAAGTATAATATTTGTTATAATTTGGATGATAATTATATTTTTATTTTCAAATACTCCATCATCTATATCAAGTAACGAGAGTCATTTGGTTTTGTCAATATTTATAAAAGTATTTCATTATACTGGTAATGTAGATTTGTTACATACAATTATAAGAAAAATTGCTCATTTTGTAGAGTATTTGATACTAGGAATATTTGTGTTGAACGCTTGTAAATACAATGGAGTAAAAGATATATTAAAATTATCAATTCTAATATGTATGTTATATGCATGTAGTGATGAAATACATCAATTATTTGTTTCTGGAAGAAGTGGAAAAGTATTGGATGTGTGTATAGATACATTTGGTAGTTTAATGGGAATATTTATATATAATAAATTAAGGAAGTGAGTTTATGACTGTTATAAAGCAAATGGATGAAATACTTGCTAATAAAATAGCAGCAGGCGAAGTAGTTGAAAGATGTGCTTCAGTAGTAAAAGAATTAGTTGAAAATGCTATAGATGCTAAGGCAACTGAAATTATCGTTGAAGTTAGTAATGCAGGTACTAGTGAAATCAAAGTAACTGATAATGGTATAGGTATGGTAAAAGATGACGCTTTGATGGCATTTAATAGGCATGCCACATCTAAATTAATAGATGAGGAAGATCTGTATCATATTAATACATTAGGTTTTAGAGGTGAAGCTTTAGCCTCTATTGCGTCTGTAGCTAAAGTTAATTTAAAAACTAGTCAGGGTGATGTAGGTACAATCGTTCAAATTGAAGGTGGCAAAGTAATTGATGTTTCAAATGGAGATGCAAGACGCGGTACTATTATTACAGTAAAAGATTTATTTTATAATACACCAGCTAGACTTAAATATATGAAAAGTATGTATACAGAACTTGCAAGTATAACTGAATATTTAGATAAGATAGCTTTATCATATCCTGGTATTAGAATAACTTTAATAAATGATGGCAATACTATTTTAAAAACAGACGGTTCAGGTGACTTACTTAAAACAATTAAAGAAATCTATGGTATAGAAGTTGCTAAAAAAATGATTCATATTAATGGTAGTAATGACGACTATGAAATAGATGGTTATATAAGTATGCCAGAAATTCATAGAAGTAATAAAAATAATATGAGTACATTAGTAAATGGTAGGGTTATAAGGAATGCTTCCATAAATAGAATTATAAATGATAGTTATAGTAATTATAAACCTGATACTAGGTTTCCGATAACTGTGATCAATATTAATGTGGATCCATCATTAGTAGATGTAAATATTCATCCAACTAAAATGGATGTTAAATTTTCAAAAATGGAAGAATTAGAAGAATTATTATCAAAAATAATTATAGACTCAATTAAAAATAAAACATTAATACCTGAAAGAGAAGTTGTTAAGGTAAAAACTCAACCTATATATCCATCACTATATACTAAAAAAGAACAACAAAGCCTAGATTTAGAAAGAGAAGAATCTATTGTTAGTGAGGATACTGAATATGTTATAAATGATGATTTAGTAGTAGATGAAGAAATTACTGAGATAGAAGATAAACTAGAAGAAGAAAAAATACCTGAGTTATATCCTATAGGATTAGTATGGGGCACATTTATAATATGTCAAAATGAGTTAGGAATGTATTTGATAGACGAACATGCAGCTAAAGAAAGAGTTAATTATGAAATATTTAAAGAAAAAATAAATCATCCAGATCATAAGATGACATCTTTATTAATACCAATAACAATTGAATATACAAATAATGAATTTATAATATTGAAAGAACATTTTGATATTATAAGAAATTTAGGATATGAAATAGAAGAATTTGGTGGTAATACAGTTATAATTAAAGCTACCCCAGCGTGGATTAAAACAGGTGATGAAGAAACTATAATTAGAAGTATTATTGATATTTTGATTGAAGAAGAAAAACACTTTGATATTGAAAAGTTCAATGAACATGTATGTGCCACTACAGCATGTAAAGCTTCTATAAGAGCAAATACTAATATAACAATAGAAGAGATGGAACACTTAATTAGTGATTTAAGAAAATGCAAAAATCCATTTCATTGTCCTCATGGTAGGCCAACAATAATATGTTATACTAAAGAGGATTTAGAAAGACAATTTAAAAGAAGTGGTTTTTAAATAATTTACAATATAAATAAAATATGATATATTTATATTAGTAAAGAATATATTGAAGGAAGTAGTATAGATATAGATGTCTACTTCTTTTTTGTTATGAGTATATAACTAAATTATCAAAACATAAAACATGTAGATGAAAATGGTAATGAATTTTGGTATGCAAGAGAGTTGATGTCAATACTTGAGTATAGTAAATGGCAAAATTTTAATAATGTAATTCAAAAAGTGGTGATAGCTGCTAATACAAGTAATCATAATCAAAATCTTTGGGCTGTTGAAGTCACTACCTCAATAAATCGTGGTAAAGGTAAAATTGAGAAAAGACTGTTTAGCTAGTAATTATAATCAATATGAACATTTTGTTGGCGCCTACAAGTTGTCATAATTAATTTATAATACCTTCATAATTCGACAAATTATGACATGTATATATAGTACACTATAGTTGGTGATTATATGAAAAAGTATTTTATTTTAACAGTTTTATCATTGGTGTTAGGCTTTCTAATGGCAAGATTAATATTTATAGAGTACAAGAGTGATAAGGTAATAGCTTTAGCTGATTATGGTGATAAGTACTATTTTCTGCAATTGGGAGTATATAGTAGTTATGATAATATGTTAGATAATACTACTAAATTAGGTAATTATATTTATATGAAGGAAGACGAAAATTATTATGTGTTTACTTGTATTACTAAAGATGTGAATAATACAAATAAAATTGAAAGTTATTTTCAAAGTTTAGGATATGAAACTTATATAAAAGAATTTACATTAACAGACGATGAATTAAGTAGTAGTATTGATGCAGTGGATACTGTAATGAGTAATACTAATGAAGGAATGAAAGAATTATGCAAGCAAAGTTTATCAAAATATAAGGAGGGATAATATAAAAATAAAAGATATTAAGGTAAGTGAGAGACCTAGGGAAAGGCTTATAAGTAATGGTGTTAATAGTTTAAGTAATGAAGAACTACTCGCATGTATATTAAAAGATGGTACAAAAGGCATTAATGTTAAAGAAATATCTAATTTAATTTTAAATAGTATTGATAGTATTCAAGAATTAAGATATATAACATATGAAGATTTAACTAAGATAAATGGTATAGGGTCATCTAAAGCATGTACTTTACTTGCTGCAATAGAATTAGGAAATCGTGTTAATGCCAAAGTATTAACTTTAAACAGCGTTAGATTTACAGATACAGATGTCGTATATGAATATTTTAAAAATAAAATAGGATATAGTAAACAGGAAATATTTTGTTGTGTTTATTTGGATGCTAAAAATATGATTATTAAAGAGAAGGAATTATTTAGAGGTACTTTAAATTATAGTATGGTTCATCCAAGGGAAGTATTTAAAGAAGCGTATATATTAGGAGCAGTATCTATTATTTGTATACATAATCATCCAAGTGGTAAAGTTGAACCTAGTAAAGATGATATAAATTTAACAAAAAGACTAATATCAGTAGGAGATTTGATGGGTATAAAGGTAATAGATCATTTGATAATAGGTAGTAACTCGTATTATAGTTTTTTAAAAAATGGTGATATTTAGGGGATGATTTCATGAGAAAAAAAGTATTATTTATTGTGTTTGTTCTTTTTATTCTTTTTAACTTTGCATTTAGCTATAGAATGTTTTTAGTTAAGGCGAGTAGTGATCTTTTGGTATTTCTTCAGGATATTTTTATAATTGATGATAAAGATTATAGTGATTATGAATTAATTAAAGATGAAAATGTTGAGTTAAAAAATGAAATTGAGGAATTAAAAAATACACTTGATTTAAATAATACATTAGTAGATAAAAAAATAGTAAATGCGACTATTATGAGCAGAAATGTAACATATTTTTATGATACATTTGTAGTAGATAAAGGTTCAATTGCATCTGTAGAAGAAAATATGGGTGCTTTATCTAATGGATATTTAGTAGGTTTAGTTACAGAAGTAAACTTTTATAGTTCTAAAATTAAATTACTTACTGATAACAAAACTAAGTTGTCAGTTAAAGTCAATGATTCATATGGTTTACTTACGGGATATAGTGACAGTCATTATATTGTAGAATATGTATCAGGTGAAATAAAAGTGGGTGATATGGTAATGACTTCAGGTTTAAGCGATAATATTCCTTCTGGTATTGTTATAGGTGAAGTAGAGGACATTGAAAAAGATAATTATGCCTTAACTAATAAATTGTATGTTAAACCTCTAACTAATTTAGATAATATTAGATATGTAACATTAGTAGGTAAAAAATGATATATATAATAATAAGTATTATGTTAGATGGATTATTATCGAAAATAATACCAGTAAATATACTTTCACCAACATTAACAGTAATAACACTTTTACTTATGTATCCTAAATGTAAAAATAATTTTTTTAAATATATATTTATAACAGGAATTATATATGACTTATTGTATAGTGATATTTTATTCTTAAATTTACTTATATTTATATTGTTATATTATATAATTGAATATTTATATATAGATATATTAGATAATACTTTATCTTTAATATATAGGGTTTCGATAATAACATTATTGTACAGGTTATTATCTTATATATTGGCAATCTTTTTAGGTAGCAGTTTCAATTTGCTTGACTTATATATGAGTATTATAAATAGTGCATTTATTAATATTATATATGGATATATTTGGTATAATCTAATAAAGAAGAATTATCTAAAAGTATAATTCTTCTTTTCTTTCATATACTTAATTGGTGATGATATGAAATTAAAAAGTTTTATTAGTAAAATATTAATATCGTTGATTATAGTATTAGTCATTTTAATTGGTAGTAAGAAAAGTACAAGTTTTAAGCAATTTATATATAAAAACGTATATGATAATACCATATCATTCGCATATTTAAATACACTTTATAATAAATATCTAGGCAGTATTTTACCTTTTAAATTAGATATTGGAGTAACTCCTGTTTTTAGTGAAACATTAAAATATAAGAATAAAGCTACATATTTAGATGGTGTGATGTTAGAAGTAGATTCTAATTATCTAGTACCAGCTATAAATAGTGGATTAGTAATATTTGTAGGAGAAAAGGAAGGATATGGAAATACTATTGTTGTACTTGGTGAAGATGGCGTTGAAGTATGGTATAGCAATATTAATAATACTGTTACATTATATGATTATATTACATCAGGTACTTATATAGGAGATACCATAGGAGATAAATTGTATTTAACTTTTAAACAGGATGGGAATATATTAAATTATGAAGAATATATTAGCTAAAATATATATACATCCATTTACATATATAGTTTTATTTTTAGCTTTAATAACAGGTTTATTTAAAGAATTATGTGTTTTTCTATTTATTATAATTGTTCATGAATTAGGGCATATCATAGGTGGAATTATATATAAATGGAAGATAGAAAAAGTTGTAATCATGCCTTTTGGAGGTATAACAATATTTCATGAATTAATCAATAGACCAATGAAAGAAGAGTTTATGATACTTATAATGGGTCCACTATTTCAATTTATAAACTATTTAATATTTAAAGATATGACACCATATTTTAATTATTATAATTATGGATTATTTATATTTAATTTTTTACCTATATATCCTTTAGATGGTTATAAACTATGGAGTATTTTTTTAAATAAATTTATTCCTTTCAAAAAGACAATGAGAATAATGCTTATTATATCAATGTTATCTTTAACAATATTCATAAAAAAAGATGTTATATATTTAGTGATACTATTATTACTATTTAATGGTATTATTAGTGAATTTAAAAATATAGATAATATTTATAATCGTTTTTTATTAGAAAGACATCTTTTTAGTTTCCATTTTAGGAAAAGAAAAAGAATAAATAATGTAAATAATATGTATAAAGATTGCCTTCATATTATAGGAAATAAAACAGAGAAAGAAGTTTTAAATGATAAATTTAAAAAACATTGAAAATTCTAAATAATAAGTATATACTTATGTTTAGGAGGGTTTTATGAAAGTAATAGAAACAAAATTAAGAGATTGTTATATAATTGAACCAGATGTATTTGGTGATAATAGGGGTTATTTTATGGAAACACATAATCTTCAAAGGCTTAAAGATGTAGGTATAAATGTTAATTTTGTTCAAGCGAATGAATCATTTACTGAAAGAAAAAATACTATTAGAGGTTTACACTTTCAAGCTATGCCTCATACACAAGCTAAATTAGTAAGATGTCCTGAAGGTGCGATATATGATGTTGCAGTAGATTTAAGAAAATCTTCACCAACATATAAAGAATGGATTAAAGTTGAGTTATCAAAAGATAATAAAAGACAGTTATATTTACCAAGAGGATTTGCACATGGATTTTTAACTTTAACTGATAATGTTAGATTTTGTTATGAAGTAGACAACTATTATAATAAAGAATCTGATGGTGGTATACTATGGAGTGATCCTGAAATAGGTGTTGATTGGGGCGTGGAAGATCCTATTTTATCTCATAAAGATAAATTACAACCTGTTTTATCAAAAAGTAAAGCTAACTTTTAAGAAATGATTATTCATTTCTTTTTTTATATAATTTTAAAAAAATATAGTATAATAATAATGGTGATTATATGGAAGAAAAATATATAGATTTATTACTTCAAAGATGTCTTAATTTTGATAATAGTAAGATATTATTTATTAATTATGATGTAGTGAATAAAGGTTTTGTAGACAAAGTCATTAAAAGAGCTAAAGAACTTGGAGTTGAGGAAATAGTCCTTGATGAAAGTGACATTAATGTAACGCGTGATAAATTATTAAATGAGAGTGACGAAAAAATTAAAAATGATCCATATTTTGATAAAAGTAACTGGGATGTTTATGCAAAGAAACATGCATCTTTCATGATGTTAGATACAGAATTTCCAAACGCGTTAGATGATATAGATTCTGATAAAATAGCTTTGGCCTCTAAAATTAGAAGAGAATCAAGACCTGTATTTAGAAGAATGGAAACAACTTATGAAATTCCCTGGGTAATAGCTGCTTTACCAAATGAAAAATGGGCAGAGGATATATATGGGAAAGATTCGTATGAAAAGTTAGAATCTGCTATATATAAAATGTGTATGGTAGATACAAATAATCCTATTGAATCATGGAATAATTATGTTAAAGAATTAAAGAAAAAGTCTGATTATTTAAATGGTTTGAATATTCAAAAAATACATTATACAAACGATTTAGGAACTGATTTAACATTAACTATGCCAAAAGATAATATATGGACTAGTGTAGCTGATGATATAGATCACAATATGTTAGTTAATATGCCTAGTTATGAGGTATTTACATCTCCTGATTATAGATATAGTGAAGGAATTGTATATAGTTCTAAACCATTAATGTATGGTGGTGGCATTGTAGATGAATTCTATCTTAAATTTAAAGATGGTAAAGTAATAGATTATGATGCAAAAAGAGGAAAAGATATATTGAAAGGTATTATTGAAAGTGATAGTAATTCTTGCTATTTAGGTGAATGTGCCTTAGTTGATTATGATTCTCCTATATCAAATACCGGTAAAGTATTTAAAACAACATTAATAGATGAAAATGCTGCTTGTCATCTTGCTTTAGGAGATGGATTTAGTACAACAATACCTAATGGAGAAAAGATGAAAAAAGAAGAGTTGTTAGAAAAAGGTATTAATCAGTCTTTCAACCATGTTGATTTTATGATAGGGACTAAGGATTTGAAAATAGAAGCAGAAACTAATAATGGGAATGTTATTATATTTGAAAATGGAAATTTTGTTATGTGAAACGACTTTAGTCGTTTTTTTCTTTATAATATGAAAATATTATGTTATAATTTTTATGGTGAAGTATCGTGAAAAAATACAGAAATGAATGGAAGTATGAATGTAATGATATGCAACTTGCTTTACTAAATAGTAAACTCAAGGTTGTTTTAGAAAATGATATACATTCTAATAGTAAAGACATGTATGTTGTTCATAGTTTATACTTTGATGACTATAAGGATATATGTGCGAAAACTACAGAATCCGGTGATTCGCATAGATTTAAATGGAGAATCAGATATTATAATGATGATATAGAAACACTTAGATTAGAGTATAAAGAAAAACAAAGTGGTAGGGGGGCTAAGAAAATATGTCCTTTAACTAAAGATGAATATGATGATATAATAAGTGGTAATGTAGAGACACTAATATGGAAGACAAAAAATAATTTACTTAAGAGATTTTGTTCAGACATAATGACGAGATACTTTACACCAAAAGTAATCATTGATTATGAAAGAATTGCTTATGTTGAAACGATTACTAATATAAGAGTGACGTTTGATAAAAATATAAGTTCTTCTTATGAAATAGATAAATTTTTAACTAGAGATTATACAAACTATCCTTTACAAGAAAGTGGTATGCATATTGTGGAAGTTAAGTTTGATGATATTCTCCCTGGTTATTTAAAAAATATTTTAAATGTTGAATGTGGAAATAGAATATCATTTTCTAAGTATTATAATGGTAGAAAGAAAATAGAAGAGGTAGTAAGATGAAAGTAGTAGAAATATTTCAAAGTATAGGAGATAATTATCAAAATGTATCAGTTGATACAACAACAATATTATCAGTGTTGTTAGTAGTTTTATTGTTATCAATTTATGAGTTTATAGTGTATAGATATGTGTCACATAGATCGTTTTATAATAGATCATTTAATATAACTATAACAATATTGCCGTTTTTTATATCGACAATAATATTATGTTTGCAATCTAATATTGTAATCACACTAGGAACAATTGGTGCTTTAGCGATTATTAGATTTAGAACTGCAGTTAAAGATCCTGTTGATATGCTATATATACTATGGTCAATTTATATCGGAATAATATGTGGATGTCAATTGTATGAAGTTGCAGTATTAACATCTTTAATTGTCACAGTATTATTAATAATTTTACAAAATATATCATTTGGAAAAGCACCTTTTATTTTGATAATACACACAAAAGATAGTGGAGAAGATAAAATTGAAAGTATTATTCAAAAGAATAGCAAAGATTATCGTATTAAAAGTAGAAGTTATACATCTAATGGTGTAGACTTTGCTATTGAATTATCAACTAAAGATATTAAAAAACTAAAGAATGAATTAAAACAATCTAAAGATGTTGAGAAGTTTTCTATCATTAAATATGATGCAGAAGATATTATATAAGGTGTTATAAATGGATAGAAAAATAATTACAATAACAATCTTTATATTTACACTTTTACTTTTATCTATTGCTATTGTATTTGGTCATAAACTTGAAAATAGGTTAAGTAGTATTCAAATTTCAAACACAAAGTGGAATGATATTATATCAAGTAGGGAAGAATCTGAATATGATCTAATTGATGGTTTAAAATTCAATGGATATGATTTGTTTAAAGATAAAGTAAATAATAAATATTATTATTCATTAGTTAAAAATGATAGAAACACATATAATCCAATGATACGTTATATTTCTTCTATTAATGGTTTAAGCATAGCCAGTATAAGTGAAATTACAGATATGGCAGTAGCTAATAATGAAGAATTACAACTAATTATTTATACAGATACAAAGTATCAAATAGTGAATGTCGTTTGTACATCATTACCAATAATGAGTATAAATTATAATGCTGCAGGTATAGATAATTCAGAAGCTATAGATATGAAGCTTAATTTGTTTGATAATAGGGAAGATATTAAAGAAAAAAATATAAGTATAAATGGTAAGATAAGATATAGAGGTGCGACATCTTTAACTTATCCTAAAAAATCTTATAGGATGTATATGGATGACAATATATCATTATTAGGTATGCGAGAAGATGATGATTGGATTTTATATTCTCCTTATAATGATAGTGAAAAAATTAGAAATGTTTTTGCGTCTAATTTATGGTATGAATGTTGTTCTAAAAGTAATGAATTTAATGTAAATAATGGATATGAATATAGATATATTGAATTAATAGTTAATGATGAATATTATGGGTTGTATGCATTAGGTTATCATGTTGATGAAAAGCAGTTGGGTTTACTTAAAGACGCGAATGGTTATTATGACGAATATCTTTTTAAAAAACAAGGATGGAGTTATGATGAAACTGATGTAATTAAATCTAATAATATTGATTCATACGAACTTAAGAATAATGTCTTAAATGAAAAAGAAGCATATGAAAAGCTTAAACAATATTATATTGATTTATTGTATCGCAATGATATTAATCTTATAAAAGATCAAAATGATATAAAGAATTCAATAGATACATATTTATTTTTTAATTTTGTTCAGGGTGTAGATAATGTAGGTAATACTTCAATAAGCAATATGTATATTACATTCAAAAAATATAATAATGGGTATAAAACAATATATACTCCATGGGATTTAGATCAAACATTTGGCAATGTATGGGATGAATCAAAAAAGAACTTAATAAGTCAATATAAAAATACTGTTGATTCAAATATAGTTATGGAAATTAATCCAATGTATATTATTTATAATTTAGGTGATACTAATATAAGTGATATGGTTTTAAAACGTTATATGGAATTAAGAAATACATATTGGTCTTCAGAATCTTTAACTAAAATAATTAATGAATATGAAAATCAAATATATAATTCAGGGGCATTTTTAAGAGATGAAATTAGATGGCCTGATGGTAATTATAATAAATCAGAAGAAAAGTTAAATAGATTCAAGAATTATGTTCTAGAAAGATTAAAATATATGGATACATATATGGAAGAAACATTTAGTAAATAGAAAATCTCTGTAAAGGATTTTCTTTTATTATATAAAATTGTTTAAAATGCGTTTAAAATATGGTACAATTAAAGAGTTAGAGGTGTGATATGAATAATAATGATGTGATTATAAGAGTAAGAAATATGACAAAAAATTTCAAATTGTATTATGATAAACCTAACACTTTAAAAGAAAGATTAGTATTTTGGAATAAAAAGAGTGAAGAAAGAACGGTTTTAAAAAACATAAATCTAGATATAAAAAAAGGTGAAACTGTTGCTTTAATAGGTGTAAATGGTAGTGGTAAATCTACTTTACTTAAGCTAATGACAAAAATTATATATCCTACTAAAGGTAAAATTACTATTAAAGGAAAACTTACATCATTACTGGAACTTGGTGCAGGTTTTCATCCTGATTTCACAGGTAGAGAAAATATATATTTTAACGCGTCTATCTTTGGATTAACAAAAAAAGAAATAAATAATAGATTAAATGATATTATTGAGTTCTCTGAGTTAGGCGAATTAATTGATAGTCCTGTTAGAACATATTCATCAGGTATGTATATGAGACTTGCTTTTTCGGTAGCAATTAATGTAGATGCTGAAATTTTGTTAATTGATGAAATATTAGCGGTTGGTGATCAACACTTTCAAGATAAGTGTTTTGAAAAATTAGAAGAACTTAAAAATAGTGACAAGACTATTGTAATAGTAACACATGATTTAAATGCAGTAAAAAAATTATGTACAAGGGCTGTTTGGATAAATCAAGGTGAAGTAAGAATGGATGGTAATCCAAAAGAAGTTATTGAAGAGTATTTGAAGGTGTGTGATTAAAATGTTTAAGGAATTATTTACATATAGGGAACTATTAAAAACGAGTGTAAGTAAAGAAATAAGGGGAAAGTATAAAGGATCATTTTTAGGTGTATTATGGTCATTTGTAAATCCATTATTACAAACAATTATTTATTCAATAGTTTTTTCAATCTTATTAAAAAATGATATGGAACATTATACTACATTTATAGTTATTGGTGTTTTATCATGGACTTGGTTTACAACATCAATATCAGGTGGAACTAATTGTATTATTGTAAATGGGGGAATTATTAAAAAAGTATATTTTCCTAGAGAAATATTACCTATATCAATAGTTACATCTGGTATGATAAATTATTTGATATCATGTTTAATTATTTTAATATTTTTAGCCGTAACAGGTATTGGATATAGTCTAAATATGTTATATTTACCTTTAATTATGATTGTTCAATATGTATTACAATTAGGCATATTATTTATGACATCATCAGTAAATGCCTACATAAGAGATGCAGAGTATATTGTTAATTTTTTTGTTAATATGTTATTTTATGCAACACCAATATTATATGCATCTAGTATGTTTGGTAGATTTGCAAATATATTGAAATTAAATCCAATGACAACAATCATAGATTCATATAGAAATATATTTTATTATCAAACTAGTCCAAATTTTACTTCATTAGCTATTGTTTTCATAGTAAGTTTATTAGTACTTGTATTGGGGTATGCAATATTTAAAAAATTAGAAAAAGGATTTGCAGAGGAAGTGTAACATGGAAAAAAAGTCAAAAAAAGAACTTAAAATAGCTGGTATTGTAACTTTATATAATCCGACAAATGAAGATATCAAAAATATTGATACATATATAGATGATATTGATAAATTATATGTAATTGATAACACTGAAGGTAAAGATAATAAAAGTAGACTTCCAAAAAATAAAAAAATAAAATATATCTTTAAAAATGAAAATGTAGGTGTAGCAACAGCTTTGAATATGGGTGCTCAAATGGCTATAGAAGACCATTACGAATGGCTTTTAACTATGGATCAAGATACAACTTTTAAAAAGGGTGTCTTGGATAAAATGAAAGAAGTAGTTTTATCAAAAGATATGAAAAAAATAGGCATAGTTACACCATGGCATCATACAAAATTACTTGATAAAAAACCAGAAACAGAGTTTGACGATCCTCATGATGTAATGACTTCAGGTAATTTACTTAATTTAAGTATTTGGAAAAAATTAGGAGGATTTAAAGATTGGTTTTTTATTGATGGTATTGATATAGAATACTGTATGAATTTACATAAAAATGGATATCATATTTTAAGAATTAATACTATAGAAATAGATCATAATCTTGGCGATATTTTATATAGAAAATTAGCAGGTCGACTATTTTTATGTACTAATCACGCGCCAATAAGAAGATATTATATAATGAGAAATTATCATTATATAAAAGATATGTATGTAGACTATGATCCAGGATATTGTTATAGTTTAGTAAGACAAAGACATAATATTATTGGTGTAATACTATATGAAAAAGAAAAAATTAAAAAATTTAATATGTATATGAGGGGTATGAAAGATTATAAAAAAGGAATCAAAGGGAAATATCCTTATTAAAAAATAATTATTTTTCCCTTTATTTATGCATAGTATATAGATATGTGGAGGCAAAATATGAATAAAGCAAGAATCAGAGAATTAATGGGAAAGACAAAATCAACATTAAAAAATGAGGGCGTAGTAAGTCTTACGAAGAAAACATTGAAGTTTACTGGTTACAAAGTAGCTTCTATGAATAGTAAATATGATAGAGGATTTAAAGATATATTGTTTATAAATGGGTGTAGTTTGCCTCATCCTCAAAGATATAGAGTAACTCATCAAATGGAACAATTAGAAGCTTATGGTGTAAGCTGTGATAAAGTAGATTATGATAAATTGACATTAGATTATTTAAAAAGATATAGAGGGTTTGTGTTTTATAGATGCCCTGTTTTGCCAATAATAGAAGAGTTTATAAAACTAGCAAAAGAAAATAATAAGACATGTTTTTATGATATAGATGACCTTGTTTATGATACAAAATATACAGACACTATAAAATATTTAGATGAGATGAGTAAAGAAGAAAGAGAACTATATGACGATGGAGTAAGAAGAATGGGCCGTACTCTTGATTTATGTGAATATGGAATTACAACTACTAAAAGATTACAAAATGAAATGAGTAAAAGACTAAAAGAAGTTTATATTAATAGAAATGTAATGTCAGATGAAATGCTTAAGTATTCTATGATGGCATTAAAAAATGTTCAAAAAGATGAAAATAAAATAGTTATGGGCTATTTATCAGGAAGTATAACGCATAATGATGATTTCAAATTAATAATGCCTGATATAGTAAAAATATTAAAGGAATATAATAATGTGTATTTACAAATAGTTGGTCTTTTAGATTTACCAAAAGAAATGGAAGAAGTAAAAGATAAGGTACTTACATCTCCATTTATAGATTATAGAGAATTGCCAAGACTTATAAGGTCAATTGATATTAATCTAGCTCCATTAGAAACTAGTGTGTTTAATGAAGCTAAATCAGAAAACAAATGGACAGAAGCAGCTTTGGTAAAGATTCCTACAATAGCTTCCAATACAGGTGCCTTTAAAGAAATAATCAAAAATGGAGAAACAGGTATTTTATGTAATGACAATGAATGGTATAAAAATTTAAAAAAGTTAATTGATAATAAGAAACTTCGCGAAGAAATAGCTAATAATGCTTATGAAGATGTTATTAATAGTAAATTAACTATCAATAGTGGAAAAGGTATAGCAGATTTTATAAAAAGTAAACTTAGAAAAAATGTTGTATTTGTATTGCCATCAACTAATATAAGTGGTGGAGTTACGGTTGCAATTAAACATGGCATGATATTGAAAAAGTATGGCTATGATGTAACTGCTATAAATATTAATAAAGAAACTAGAAAAGTAGATACTATAAAAGAAGGTAATGACTATTTATATGTTGTGCCAAAAAAGAAGACAGAATTTTTACAAGAAGTGGATACAATAGTTGCGACGATGTGGTTAACTTTAAAATTTGCGCGTAAATACTATAATGCTAAGAAAATTAAGTATCTAGTTCAAAATATGGAAACTCAGTTTTACAAACCAAGTGTTTATGAGAGAAAGTCTGCTAATGCTACTTATAATAATGTATTAGGTATAGAATATATAACTATATCTAAATGGTGCCAAGAATGGTTGAAAACTAATTTTAAAACAGAATCAAAATATGCTCCTAATGGCATTGATTTGAGTTTATTTCCATATAAAAAGCGTAACTTTAAGGGAAAGATTAAAATATTAATTGAAGGAAATAGTAAAGATTATTATAAAAATGTGGATGAATCATTTAAAATAGTTGAAAAACTTGATAAATCCAAATATGAGATAAGTTATTTATCATATGAGAAAGAGCCAAAGAAATGGTATTATGTAGATAAATTTTATCATAAACTTCCTCATGATGAGGTTGGAAAACTTTATCAAGAGTGTGATATATTAATTAAAACGAGTATTTTAGAAAGTTTTTCATATCCTCCTCTTGAGATGATGGCGACTGGAGGAATATCTTTAGTAGTACCAAATGGTGGTAATATAGAATATTTAAAAGATAATTATAATTGCGTATTCTATGAACAAGGTAATATTGAAGAAGCAGTAGAAAAGATAAATGAAATAGTAAAGAATAAAGAATTAAGAGAAACTCTAATTAAGAATGGTTTAGAAACTGCAAAAAGTAGAGATTGGAGTAATATTGAGAAAGATATATTAAATTTATATATTGATGATTAAGATGTTTAATAATATTAAGGAGTAATTTATGAAGAAAAAACACATAACTATTTTTGTTATATTAATGTTAATAACAATTCTAATAATAGGTGTCAGTGCATTAAAAAAGTTTCCTTATCCTAAAAAATATATTTATAATCAATTTGGTAAAGTTATAGGATATATAAATGAAGATAGTACTTTTACACAAAAATTTGAATCAAAATTAGATTATTTAGATGGTATTTCTATAAAGTATGCCAATTATACTGAAGAAATAACTTCAGGTACTATGTTAGTTCATATATATGATGATACTAATAAACTTATATATTTAAATCAATTTGATTTGTCAAAGATATTAGATAATGAAACAGTACGTTTTAATTTTGATATTCAAAAAAATGCTGCTGGTAAAACATATACATTAGATTTAGAATTAAAAGATTTGGATGCAGAAAAAAATATTACTTTTTATGGGGATGAAGAGGGAGAAAAGTTTTCATCAACTGGAGAAAATGATATATCTGGGTCAATTGCTATAGGTCAGTATGGCCAAAAGAAAGGATATTTTTATACTATAATATTTGCCATGATATTTATGCTTGAGATATGTGCATTTATATTTATGTGGTATAAAAATAAAAAATATGTTATAAAAAATAAAAAACTAAACAATGTAATAATTGCAATTTCATCTTTATTATTTAGTTTATTATTTTTAAATACTATTACTAATTACTATTATGCAGGTAGAATATCTTATATAAGCGCTATTTTATGTTTTCCATTATTTGTATTGATTGTTAGAAATTTTGCTATTAATGTTTGCTATGGTAAACCAGAAGATGTATTTTTAGCGTTGGCCATTCCATTAGGAACGTTGTATTGTATTACATTAGTTCCAGGAATAATTCCTGATGAACCATATCACTATAATGAAATTTTTCAATTTTTAAATGGTAATTTCTTGAAAACTAAATTTGAAGTGTATGATATACCAATTATAAGTAGTTACAATGTAGCTAAACAAGCAATTTTAAGTGAAAACTTTTTGCCACTTAGATTTGTTGAATATAGGGTAGGTGGATATTCATATTTACTATATCTTCCAGCTACTATTGGTGTATTTGTAGGTAGAATATTTAATTTAACAACATTAACTACTTTGTATTTTGGTTGTTACTTTAATCTTGTTTTATTCTTAGTAACGGGTTACTTTACAGTTAAATATATGCCATTTTGTAAAAAATTAGCAATTGTATATTTATTGAATCCAATGAATCTTCATCAGGTTACATCTTTATCATGTGATGCAGTGATTATAACTACATGTTTATTGTTTATAGCATATGTTTTACATATTAAATATGACAAAGATAAAGTTGATATCAAGGATACTATAATTCTATCTGTGTTATCAATATTTGTAATAGTTAGTAAAAATGCATATTTTCCATTAATATTAATGCTGATATTAATTAAAGATAAATTCAAAATAAATAATAAGATAAATAAAAAGACATTAATGCCGATACTAGGATGCATTTTATTAGCTATTTGTATTTCAACTTTTATAAGATTCTTTGCATCCGGTAGTGATGAACTTGTTGTAGACGAACTTATAAATGGTATGACATTGCCTCAATCGAATATTTCAAAAATTAGCTATTTACTTTCTAATCCTTTAAATGTAATTTATTTGGTATTAACTACTTTATATGTTCATTTACCATTTTATGTAACTACATTTGCTGGTAATAGTTTAGGTTGGTTCAGCATAGGTGTTCCAATATATGTTACTATAGCTTATTATGTTCTATTATTTTTATCTATATTTATGGATAAAGAAAAGTATGAGATTCAATTAAAAGATAAAATAATTATTTTATTAATATGGTTGCTTAATGTAGCAGTAATCTTTGGAGGACTATATATAAGTTGGGGATATGCAAGGGATATAATAGTTGAAGGAGTACAAGGAAGATATTTTATTCCGATTAATTTATTAATTTTATTGATTATTTATAATAAGAAAAGTATATTAAGTTTCAAAAATAATACTTTGATTATATCATTATTAATGTTATTAATAAATTTATTAACAATTGGTCGTATTATATATTATTTTATTGGATAATTGTTAGTTAAAAGGTATTTTATACCTTTTTTTAATTAGTGTAATTTGTTATAATGGATATAGATATGGAAGTGAAAAAATGGCTAAAGATAAGATTAGTGTAATTGTTTCATGCTATAATGAACAAGATTCTATTCCACTATTTTATGGTGAAATAGATAAAATATCCAAAGAAATGAGTAAAGTAGATTTTGAGTTTCTATTTATAAATGATGGAAGTATAGATAATACTTTAAAACTTGTAAAAGAACTATCTCAAAAAGATAAAAGAGTTAAATATATATCATTTTCTAGAAATTTTGGTAAAGAAGCAGCAATGCTTGCAGGTTTAGAACATGCTACAGGTGATTATATAACACTTATGGATGCAGATCTACAAGATCCCCCTGAATTATTGCCTGAAATGTATCGTATTATTAAAGAAGATAATTATGATCAAGTAGGTACTAGAAGAGTGTCTAGAAGAGGAGAACCATTAATTAGAAGTTTTTTTGCTAGAAAATTTTACAAGATAATTAATAAAATGTCTAAGATAGAGATGGTTGATGGTGCTAGAGACTATAGACTAATGAAGAGAAAAGTAGTGGATGCTATAATATCATTATCTGAATATAATAGATATTCTAAGGGATTATTTAGTTTTGTTGGTTTTAAAACAAAATGGTTAGAATATGAGAATGTTGAAAGAGTAGCAGGAGAAACAAAATGGAGTTTTTGGAAATTATTTAAATATGCTATAGAAGGAATTGTTGCCTTTTCAACAGCACCTTTATCAATTGCAACTGTATTTGGACTTATAATGTGTATGATTGCATTTGTAGCTATTGTGTTTATAATTGTAAAAACATTAATATATGGTGATCCTGTTAGTGGTTGGCCAAGTATAGCTTGTATAATATTATTTGTAAGTGGCGTTCAATTATTCTGTATGGGTATAATAGGTATGTATTTGTCTAAAACTTATTTAGAAGTAAAGAAAAGACCTATATATATAATAAGTGAGAGTACAGGCGACAAAAATGAATAAAATTATAAAAAATATATTACTATTTATATTAAGTTATTTTACTTTGACTAGTGTTATATATATTGGTGATTTAGAAAACAATAAATTTGCATATATAATTCTATTTATAATATTTATATTGTTTATATTCTTATTTAGAAAGTTTTTAAATTTGAATATTTTGAAAAAAGATAAAAATCTATTTATATTATTTATGCTATTTAGTATATTTGTAGCAATTACATTTGTGATAGGGTATAATTTAACAAAATATGATGACTCATATATAAATAGATTTATTACGTATTACCATATCTTTAATATAAGTAATTTAGCTTATGCATTATTGAACTTAATTTATGAAAAAAAGAAATATTTAAACATATTAGAAAATAAAAATGTAGAATGGATAAATAAAATTTTATTTGAAAAACACACTTTTATCAAAGTTATGATTTTAATTTTAGTAGCATGGATACCGATTTTATTAGCATTTTATCCAGGTATATTTAGTTATGATTCATCTGCCCAAATAAAAGAATATTTTACTAATAATTTAAGCAACGCTAATCCATTAATTCACACTTTAATTATAGGCAAATTTTTATTTATAGGGCATGATATATTTAAATCATATAATATAGGTGTATTAATATATAGTATATTTCAAATGCTAGTATTATCATCAACATTGTCATATGTTATTACATATATAAATAAACGAAAATTACCTTTTATATATAAGATGATATGTCTACTTATATTTATGTTTCTACCAACACATAGCGTAATGTCATTGGTTGCTACAAAAGATATTATTTTTTCTTGTTTAGTTGTATTAACTTCAGTTATGGTTTATGATATGATTATTTACCAAAATGAATTTTTCGGAAAATATAAAATAAGGAATATAGTTTTATATATTATTTGCGCTACTTTAATGATGATGTTTAAACATAATGGATTATATGGGTATGTGTTTATGGGAATCTTTTTAATTGTTTTGTTAAGAAAAAGATTGCTTTTAGTACTTATTTGTTTCGTAGTTCCAATTATTATCTATTTAGGTTACATAAAGGGAATAAATAATTATGTGTTATCAAGTAGCGATTCAATTAGTACATCAACTGCTAGCGCGACATTATTTGTTCCGGTACAACAATTATCAAGGGTATATAATTATGCTCCTTTAACTGTAGATGAACAAGAAGAACTAGCGTATTTTGGTAGAGAAAATGGTCTAAGTATCTATGAAGTTAGAAAGTCAGATGGAGCATTATTTAATTTTAATATGCGCAAAGTTAACGAAAATAAGATTTTATTTGTTAAAACATATTTCAAATATTTAGGAAAATACCCTAAATTATATATAGATGCTTTTTTACAAAATATTTTAGGATTTTTCTATATAGATGATATATTGCCCGATAATACTACTTATAGGACTTATATAGAAATAAGAAGTAGAGATGATTATAATAATACAAATGATGAAATTAAGTTTGAAAGCAAACTACCTAGTATATACACCAAATATTATAATATGCTAGAAGAAGGAGAGTATCAGTATTATCCAATATTACATCTTTTGATGTCTAATGCTTTTTATAATATATTAATGATATTCGTTATTTGCTTACTTTTATTAAGAAAACAATATAAAGAAATGGTACCTTATATGTTATTAGTAGGTATAATGATTACCTATATATTAGGACCAGTCGCCTTGCTAAGATATTGTTATTATTTATATATCATTTTTCCTATTATGATATTATCATTATATAGTGTAAGAAAAAAATACTAATTTTAATTAGTATTTTTAATTACTAATTAATTTACTTACGTAGTTAAAAATGTTATAATTATAAAGAATGGTGATGGGTATGAAAATATTATTAATTATTCCTGCTTATAATGAGGAACAAAACATATTGAAAACATATAATTCAATAATTAATTATAATAAGAAAAATAAGGCTAATTATGATGTTGTAGTAATCAATGATGGATCGACAGATAGAACAGAAGAAATACTTATTGAAAATAAGATTAATCATATTAAACTTATAAATAATCTAGGCATAGGTGGGGCTGTGCAAACAGGGTATAAATATGCTTATAAAAATAATTATGATATAGCTGTCCAATTTGATGGTGATGGCCAACACAATGTTGAGTATGTTAAAAAAATAGTAAATCCAATTATAGAAGGAAAAGTGAATTTTGTTATTGGATCTAGATTTATTGAAAAAGATAAAAATAATTTTAATTCAACACTTGCAAGAAGAATAGGTATAAATATAATTTCATTTTTTATAAGATTAGTATCAAAGAAAAAAATATATGATACAACTTCAGGATTTAGGGCTTGTGATAGAAAAATAATAGAAGAATTCCAACAAGATTATCCTTTAGAATATCCGGAACCAATAACTACGGTAGAAGTAATAAAAAAAGGATATGAAGTTTCTGAAGTATCAGTTAAAATGAATGAAAGAGTTGGTGGTAAATCATCAATCCATTCATGGAAAAACTTATATTATATGATAAATGTTATCGTATCTATTATAATTGTTGGAAACAGGAGGTATAAATAATGTCAATTAATTTAAGATTAGGGTTAGTAGCAGTTTCTCTTATTCTTCTAGTTATTACTCTTTTGATATTAAAAAAAGGTAACATGCCAGTAAAATATTCATTAGTATGGATTTTCTCTAGTTTGTTAATATTGTTAATTGCACTTATACCTAATGTATTTTCATGGCTTTCCACAATACTTGGTTTTATGACTATGTCTAATATGGTTATTGGAATATTTATATTTATTCTTTTAATGATTACTATAGTATTAACAGTAATTGTGTCAGGTCAAAGAAAAAAGATAACTTTACTTATTCAAGAAGTTTCAATTTTAAAGAAAAGAGATTAGTAATTTTATGAAAACAGTAGCGATATTCAGTGGTTATTTTTTACCTCATTTAGGAGGTATAGAAAAGTATACAGATAATTTAGCAAAAGAATTAAGTAAAAATGGATATAGGATAATTAATGTAAGTTCTAATTATCAATTTAAAAAACAATATAAAATAGAAAAAGATAATATTCTGTATTTACTTCTTCCAGTGAAAAAAATATTTATAGGGCGTTATCCAATACCCAAAAAGAATAGGGAATATAAGGAAATAATCAAATGCTTAGATAACGAAACAATAGATGCGATTATTGTTAATACTAGGTTTCATTTAACTTCATTTATAGGTGCAAGATATGGGAAAAAACATAATATACCAGTATTTTTGATTGACCATAGTTCTTCATATATTACATTAAATAGTAAATTTATTGACTTTTTTGCTAATATTTATGAAAGATTTTTAACTAGAAAGATTAAGAAAATGGTTAATGGATTTTATGGTGTATCTGCTAGAAGTAATCAATGGTTGAAAGAACTAAATATTCAAGCTAATGGTGTTTTTTATAACGCTATAGATGAAAGCATATATGAAAAAAATAAAAAGTACATTAAGAAAAGTGATAAAATTGTAATAACATATGCTGGAAGGATTTTAGTTGAAAAAGGTGTTGTTAATTTATTAGAAGCTTTCTTAAAAATAAAAAATAATAAAAAGTGTATTTTAAATATAGCAGGAGATGGCCCGATTTTAGAAAATTTAAAAGAAAAATATCAATATAAAAATATTCAATTCTTAGGTAAATTAGATCATGAAAATGTTATTAAGTTATGTGCTAAGACAGATATATTTGTTTATCCTTCAATGTATCCAGAAGGTCTTCCAACATCTATATTAGAGGCGGGGATTATGAAATGCGCTATTCTTGCTACTGATAGAGGTGGAACGAAGGAAGTAATTAATGATGAAAAATATGGAATTATAATTGAAGAAAATGTGGAAGATTTAGTAAAGCAACTTGACTATTTAATTGACCATCCATCTATAATGGATGCAATGAAAGAAAATATCAATGCTAGAATAATGAATAATTTTGTATGGAGTGAAACTGCCAAAACAGTTATAAAAGAAATAAAAAAATATAAAGATAATTAATATGTAGAGAGGAAAATTTCAAATATGAAGGATCAAGATGTTAAGACAAATGGTAAAGTAGCTAAAAGTATTATATATAACACAATAGGCGCTGGAATCTTTTTGTTTTGCCAGTGGTTGATGACTTTTGTAGTTGTATGGATTTCTGGTTATGGTATTGCGGGTATTTTATCACTTGCAATGTCAATTTCAAATACTTTTAATGTTATTGCTACTTTCAATATGAGAAATTTCCAATCCTCAGATATAACGGGAGAATATAGTGAAAAAACATATTTATATACAAGAATATTTACTTGTATAATTGCTCTTATTTTGACTATAATATATTCTTTAACTAAAGATATTTCTATTTATGAATTATTATGTATAGTTTTTTATATGATATATAAAATAAGTGAGTCTTTCGTTGATATGATTCAAGGCTCAATTCAAAAAAAATGGAGATTTGATGTAATTGGTATATCATTTATTGTAAGAGGATTATTAACTATTGGTATTTTTTCTATTGGGTTATTAATTACTAAGGATTTATTATTTACAATTATTATAATGGCAGCAGCTATGTATATATTTATATTTTTATACGATATTAGAAAATATAAAAGTATTGTTAATTTAGATGGTAAATTCTATATAAAGAAAATGTTTGCATTATTAATAAATTGTTTACCACTTGTTATTTATGGATTATGCATTAATTATATTGCGATGATTCCAAAAGTTTATGTTGAAACTAATTTGGGCAATGAATTATTAGGATATTATTCTTCTGTCGCAACACCAGCTTTAATGATCCAGGTTGCATCATCATTTATATTTACACCTTTATTACCATTACTTACAGAATATTATAATAATAGAGATTATAAAAAATTTAGTACCTCTGTTTTTAAAGTGTTAGGTTATATTTTTGTGTTTGGAATAATGGTATATATATTAGGGTATTTCTTTGGTGATTTTGGTTTAAAATTAATATATGGTGAAGGAATATTGAACTATTCTTATTTATTTACTAATGTTATTATAGTATCAACATTGACTGCTTTAGTTTGGTTTTTAAATATGTTATTAACAATAATGCGAAAATATTTTTCAATTATATTGGGTGGTGTAGTTGCTCTTATTGTTGCTATTATAATTACCCCTAATTTTATTAATACATATAGTTTAAGTGGTATTAACTATATTTTGATAATCACTTATTTAATAATTACTTTTATTTATTTATTAGGAATATTTATAGGTATTCGTAAAATGAAAAGAACAGAATACGATGTTGTTTATATTCGAAGTACATCTATAATAAATGATTCTAGAGCTTCAAAAGAAATAACAACATTATGTAATGAAGGTTATAAAGTTTTAGTTTTAGGATGGGATAGAGACTCTAGAATAACAGATTATAATAATGTTAGTATAAATGGTAACAATATAAATTGTGATTTCTTCAAGTACAAAACTCCTTATGGTGGATCAATTAAAACTATATTTGGTTTATTGTTTTTTCAAATTTGGTTATTAAAAAAATTAAATCAATATAATTTTAAAATAATTCATGCATGTGATTTTGATTGTGGATATGTTTCTTACTTATATGCAAAATCTTCTAAAGCTAAATTAGTTTATGATATGTATGATTATTATTCGGATTCAAGAGAAATGCCTAAGATGATGAGTGACTGTGTAATGAAAGCAGAAAATAGGGTAATTAATTTTGCAGATGTATCTATTATATGTGGAGAGTGGAGAGAAAAACAAATTTCTTTAACAAAACCAAAAGAACTTGTAGTTATTCATAACTCACCTAGCATTGATAATGTTAGAAAAAATAAATTATTAAAATCAAATTCTAAAAAGAAAAAAATTGTATATGTTGGAATATTACAAGAAAATAGACTTATATTAGAAATTGTAAAAGAATTAGCAAATAATAAAAACTATGAACTTCATATTGGGGGATTTGGACCTTTAGAGGCTGAAATAAATAAGATAGCAGAAAATAGTAATAATATATATTATTATGGTTCTATGAATTATGAGGATGTTTTGGCATTAGAAAAAGATTGTGATTATTTATTTGCTATATATAATCCAATTATCAGAAACCATAAATATTCAGCCCCAAATAAAGTGTATGAAGCTATGGCCTTAGGAAAACCAATTGTTGTATGTAAAGATACTGGTATTGATGATTTTGTAGTGAAAAATAAAATTGGTTTTGCTGTTAAATATGATGCTAAAGATTTTGTTGCAAAATTAGATGAAATTAATTCAAATACGAAAATTCAAAAGCAAATTCATGATAATGGTATAAAATTATATAAGCAAAAATATAGTTGGAATATAATGGAACAAAAGTTAAGCAAATTATATGATAAATTATTACAAAAATAGGAGATGATATAATGAAAAAGATAAAGGTAATGACTGTGTTTGGAACAAGACCGGAAGCTATAAAAATGGCACCACTTGTAAAAGAATTAGAAAGAAGAAAGGAAATAGAGTCAATTGTATGCGTGACTGCTCAACATAGGGAAATGCTAGATCAAGTTTTAGAAACATTTGCTATAAAACCAGATTATGATTTGAATATAATGAAACCTGGTCAAACATTGAGTGAAATTACATGTAATGCACTATTAGGTTTGGAAAAAGTAATAAATGAAGTTAAACCAGATATAGTTTTAGTACATGGTGATACAACAACGACATTTGCAGGAGCTTTAGCAGCATTTTATTCCCAAGTTTCAATTGGTCATGTTGAAGCTGGACTTAGAACATGGAATAAATATTCACCATTTCCAGAAGAAATGAATAGACAAATGGTTGATAGAATGACTGATATGTTTTTCGCACCTACGGAACTTAGTAAAAAGAACTTACTTGATGAAGGTGTAGAAGAAAATAAAATATATGTTACTGGTAATACTGCGATAGATGCTATGAGTACAACTGTAGATGAAAATTATTCTAATGAGATATTTGATTGGGTAGGAAATAATAGAATGATTTTATTAACCGCACACAGAAGAGAAAATTTAGGTGATCCTATGTATAACATCTTTAGAGCTGTAAGAAGAATTGTTGAAGAGTTTGATGATGTTAAAGTAGTATATCCGATTCATTTAAATCCAAAAGTTAGACAAATAGCTAATGAAGTATTAGATGGATGTGATAAGGTAAAATTAATTGAACCATTAGAAGTATTTGATTTTCACAATTTTCAAAATAAATCATATATAATTTTATCTGATAGTGGCGGAATTCAAGAAGAAGCTCCATCATTAGGTAAACCAGTATTAGTTTTAAGAGATACAACAGAAAGACCTGAGGGCATAGATGCAGGTACATTAAAACTAGCTGGTACTGATGAAGAAAATATATATAGATTAACAAAGGAACTTTTAGTAAATCAAAGTGAATATGAGAAAATGAGTAAGGCCTCTAATCCATATGGCGATGGTCATGCTAGTGAATATATTGTAAATGCTATTATAGAAAAGTTTAAAAATAATTAGTACT
This sequence comes from Bacilli bacterium, assembly GCA_017484205.1. Classification (GTDB taxonomy): domain Bacteria; phylum Bacillota_I; class Bacilli_A; order RF39; family UBA660; genus RGIG9169. The sequence continues at coordinate 37,912 of JAFUTO010000015.1, forward strand.
AAAGACTTTTAATAAAGTCTTTTTTTTAGTATAATTTATATAAGATATCAAAGGAATGAATTAATTATGAGAAAAAGGTTTTTAGATATTTATAAAAAGTATGAAGAGATAATAGTATATTTAATAATGGGTGTATTTACTACTTTAGTAAATTTAGTATCAAAATATGCATTATTATTTACTATACTTGATGCAACTAATGGTTTCCAACTACAAGTTGCTGTGATCATATCTTGGATAATCGCAGTCATATTTGCTTATTTTACTAATAAAAAGTGGGTATTTAAAAGTAAAAATACTGATATATTAAAGGAATTTACTAGTTTTGTAATAGCTAGAATATCAACATTACTTATGGAAATGTTTATTATGTGGTTCTTTGTTACATTATTAAAACTTGATAGTGATTTATGGGTTATCATATGGACTATTATATCCCAAGTAATTGTTATAGTAGTTAATTATATACTTAGTAAACTATTTATATTTAGGGATGGGAAAAATGAAAAAAGTAAGTAAAGAGTATGTTATTTTATTTGTTATAGTATTAGTATTTAGTTTGTATAAAATTATAAATATAAGTTTTAGTTATGATACTGATATATTTATATTAAATCATAAAATTATGATGAATAGTTGGATAGGTATATCTAGATTTGGATTAGTATTTTTAAAATATATATTCCATTTATATGGTGATATAAATATTAGAACATTAAATATATTAACTTATATAAATATATTTATATATAGTTCATTGTTTTTAAAATTCATGAAAGCAGATAGAAAAGATAATAATCTATTGAGAAATATATTATCTATAGTACTGATAATAACTTCTCCAATTTTATTAGAACAATATAATTTTACATTACAATCAGTGGAAGTTTCTTTTGCTATGATATTAATGGTTATAAGCTTTATTACTACATATAAGTATTTGAAAGATGATATGATCGTTTATGGTATTATAACAATACCACTACTAGTAATATGTTTTGGTACATATCAATCATTTGTTAATTTATATATTGTAGGTGCACTTATATCATTATATAAATTATCTAATAAAGATAATAAAAAGAACATAATAAAATGTATTGTTATGTTTATAGTTAGTTTTATTTTATATTATGTGATAAGTAAATTATGTATTAATATAATGAATATTGATAGTAGTAATTATATTGCAGATAAAATAGGATGGTTTTTTAATATAAAAGTTACTCTATATGGCATTATTAAAGATATAATTAAAGTATTAGTAGGTTATGGACATGTATTAAATTTAGGATATATATTATGTCTATTTATAGCTATATTATATTTGATTAAAGAAGGAAAAATAAACTATAAAAGTGGATATTTAATACTTCTTATTATAAGTCCATTTTTTCTAAATGTTATTACAGGATCTAGAATGGTTTTGAGAAGTATGTTTGTGATACCATTCTTATATAGTTTTATTTTCTTTGAATTTTATGATATTAATAAATATATAAAATATTTATTGATAATATTAGTATCATCTCAAATAATAAATTGTTATTTACTATTGATAAGTGATTATCAAAGATATAAAAATGATATTGAAATTGGTTATAAAATATATAAAGATTGTGGAAATAATCAAGATAATTATATATATTTATATGGCATAGAAAAGACAGAAGAAAATATTGATGTAGTTAAAGGTGAGGTAATGGGTTATTCTTATTATGAATGGGATAATGGTTTGAATACTGTAGCGTATGATAGAGTATATCTTTTTCTACAAATTCACAATATTAACTATAAAATTGATGATGATTTTATTGATTTAGATTTTACCGAAGAATATCCAAATGAAGGGTATATAATTAAAGTAGATAATAAATGTTATGTTAATTTAGGAGATTAATTGACTTATATAAATATTTATGATAAATTATATTTATAAATCAGTGATATAGGACATAATTATTAAATACTTATATATAGAAAGTTAGTGGTTGATGGAAACTAATTATAAGTTTAATAATTCCTACCTATTAGAGGAGCTAATCACTCCCGGTAAAAGCCGTTATGCAATTAAGTGAAACAAAGGATGGTACAGTCTTAGGACTCCTTGGAACCATCTTTTTTTGTTTAAAAGGAGGATTATTATGCAAAATAAAGCAATTACAAGTAGAGATGTTGATTTTGGTAAATGGTATACTGATGTTGTAAGAGCAGCTAAACTAGCTAATTATTCAAATGTTAAAGGATGTATTACAATAGAACCTAATGGATATGCGATTTGGGAACGTATTCAAAGTGTTTTAGATGCTAAATTTAAAGAATTAGGTCACAAAAATGTATATATGCCAGTATTAATTCCAGAAAATTTAATGAAAAAAGAAGGTGAATTAATAAATGGTTTTGCACCTGAAGTAGCATGGGTTACACAAGGTGGAGAAAAAGAATTAGAAGAACGTATGTGCATCAGACCTACAAGTGAAACATTATTTAGTGATTATTATAGCAGTGTTGTTAGATCATATAAGGATCTACCTATGAAATATAATCAATGGTGTAATGTAATGAGATGGGAAAAGGAAACTAGACCATTTTTAAGAAGTAGAGAATTTTTATGGCAAGAAGGTCATACAATTCATGCAACTGAAGCAGAAGCTATAGAGGAAGTAAATCAAATGCTAGAAGTATATAAATGGTTCTTTGAAGAATATTTGGCTATACCAGTTATTACGGGTAAGAAAACAGATAAAGAGAAATTTGCTGGTGCTGAATATACTTTAACAGTAGAAGCATTAATGTATAATGGTGTATGTTTGCAATCAGGAACTTCACATTATTTTGGTCAAAAATTTTCTAAAGCATATGATATAACATTCGCGAATAAAGATAATAAATTAGAACATGTATATCAAACAAGTTGGGGCGTTAGTACAAGAATGATTGGTGGATTAATTATGGTTCATAGTGATGATGCTGGATTAGTATTACCACCTAAAATAGCACCTACACAAGTTGTAATTATTCCAATAGGTAATAGTTCAAAAGTTAATTATTTAGTAGAAAAATATTCAGAAGAATTAAAGGGTAAATATTCTATTACAATTGATGATTCTGATAAATCTCCAGGATTTAAGTTTGCTGAAGCTGAGGTAAATGGTATACCAGTTCGTATTGAAATAGGGGAAAGAGATTTAGAAAATGATCATATTACATTAGTTAGAAGAGATACTAGAGAAAGAATAACAGTATCTAAAAATTGTGATATAGTAGCTGAAGTAACTAATTTACTAAATACTATCCAAAAAGATATGTATAATAGAGCTTTAGCAAGAAATAATGCATATACTTTTGAAGCACATAATTTAGATGAAGTTAAAAAAATTATGGATGTTCATCCAGGATTTATTAAAGGTATGTGGTGTGGTTCTAGAGAATGTGAAGATAAGATGAAAGAAATAAAAGGTCTTAAATCTAGATGTATTGTTAATGATGGTAAAATTGATGATAAATGTATTGTGTGTGGTCGTGATGCTAAAGACTTAGTATATTGGGGTATACAATATTGACGTTATAAAAGTGTTATGTTAAACTTGATTTGTGGTGAATAAATTCATCATGTACGTGGAATAGCATAGAGAAAGGGCAACCTGAGGAATTTATAAGTCTATTCAATTAAGGGAAGTATTTGATACTTCCTTTTTTTAATAATAGTCTTTTTATTTTTATTAAAATATTATATAATATTGTTGTGTCCTCGTAGCTCAGTAGGATAGAGCGATCGCCTCCTAAGTAAGTGGCTATGAGGAAAACATAAAAATAATTCCTTGCAAAGCAAGGAAATACCTGTCCTTGTAACTCAGTTGGATAGAGTATCCCTCTCCTAAAGGGAAAGTCGGAGGTTCAAATCCTCTCAAGGACACCATTTTTGATTATAAAAGTCTTGAAATTAAGGGGTTTCAAGACTTTTTTACATATTTAAAAAAGTGTTATAAACTATCACAACTTGATACAAGGTACCTTCTAGTTTGGCACTTTTAATGGCACTCGTTGAATATTCAATAATTATCTATCAAAGTATTATAAATAAAGGGCAAAATACTTATGAGTGTTTTAAAAGTTGTTTGAAATGGCACTTTTTTACTAAAAAAAGATAAAAATGTATTAAAATTATTAATAGTAAAGGTGGAAAAATGAAAGATAAGCAATTTAAAGATTTAAGATTTAACATAACTCAAGATATGAATAATATGATTATTGAAATAATAGTTATAAGACAATTATTAAAAGAAAATAAGGTTAGTAAGAAAGATAGAAAACTTGTTGAAAAAGAGTTGAAAGAATTAACCGATTTATTTGTATTAGAGTTTAGAAAAAATAATGTTGAAGAAAGAAAATTGTATAATGATTTAATGAATAAGTAAAAAAAATAAGAGAGATAAGCAATTTAAAACTTATCTCTCTTTTACTTACAATGATTATGATTTTTGTATGTTTCTATTGGTCGCCCATATTGATTAGATACATCTAAACAAAAAGGACAACGATATATAAAACCATCTCTTATTAAAGTGTCTTTAATTTTACCATATACAAAAGTATCTTTAAACATATCAATATATTTTTTCTTTTCTTTAAAGTTCTCGTATTCTTGTTTATAGGTATCAATTCTTTTTTGCTTTTCTCTTTTTTCATCAAGTTTTTTTAGGTAGTCATCAATTTTCTTTTCAAGTGTTATTTGTAAGTATTCATCATCAAGACCTAGTGTAATTGTTCTATCAGTTAAACCTAACATATTTAATATATCTTTATCTTTCATTTTTAACCCCTAAATTATCTAAACACTTTTTTAAATCTTCTTGACTAACAATATATTGTCTTCCTATAAAATGTGCTTTTAAAGTATGTTCTTTAATCATTTTTCTTAAATATGGTATTGGTGTCTTTAATAGACAACTTATCTCTTTTAATGTGTAATATTGATTACTCATCTTTTTATCATCTCCTTACTATTTAGTAGTAAGATGATACTTAAAATCAAAAAGTTATTAATAGTATATATATAGTATATAAATAGTGAAATACCCTATAAAATCAAAGATTAATTCAAAATTAAACACCTCAAAAAATACCAAATTCCGCTATCTAAAATCGTTGAAAATATCTTTATAGTGCAATTATATTACTAGGGGCTAAAAAGTGTCTTAAATCGGCTTAAAATGGTGGTGTTTTAATTTAAGGGTACGGGTGGGGTTAAGTTAGAAAAGGTATTATAATCTCAAAATGGGGTATTTGCCCTAAATTAAATCTAGTTAAATAAAAAAAGCATATAGCAATTACTATATACTTATTTACATTACTTTAATATTTCGTTTTCGTATAATCTATCAATATTTTTTTCATACCATATTTTTGACTCATTATGAGAACTTGCTGAAAAAATCCCACCAACTAATATAATAGCAATTCCTATAAACATAATAGTTACATTAAATCCTAGTATACAACTAAAAAATAGAAAAAGCATACCAAAGATAAGAATAAATATACCAAAAAATCTACTTGGGACATTCCACCATTCTTTGTTTAATTTTCTATATGCTACTATCTTATATCTTTCTTCTTGTGTTAATTCTTCCCATTTTTTCTTATTCATTGTTTTAATTTTTTCTTGAAAAATTGGGTTGCCACAATGAATACAAGTTGTTGCTTTATCACTTATTTCTTTTCCACATTCACTACATTTAATTAAAGCCATTTTATTTACTCCTTTTATTTTTATTTATTTCATATAGATTTTTAAGTGTATATGCTTTCCACTCTAAAAATGGTGTGCTTAATATAGCACCAATTACAAATAAAGCACTAGATATTAAGCAAGTAATAAAAACTCCTGTATTTTCACTTAAATTGCCTAGACCAACAAAGAATAATATAATTGCAACAATAAAAGATATTATTCTAATAACCTTTGAAAGTTTTAAAAAGTAATTAATATTTTTCTCTGTACCATTTAATATATTATCGTATGTTTCGTTAAACAAGTTGCTTGTATCGTTTTTATCTAATTCATCAAAAAAATTATCTTTCATTTTTTAAACTCCTTTCATTTATACTTTTTCCATACAAGTATAAGAATAGAACAAAAGAACAAGATTTAATTATTCCGTTAATTGTGCCTAAAAAATTAAATGTAATTAGTACATAAGGGTTATAAGTTATGTATTCATTATATTTTAGATATGAATATGAAGATATAACAAAAGGTATCAAACTTATTAAGGTTAAAATGATTAACAATATCATTAAGAACTTATAAGGCATTTTCTTTTTGTTTAATATTCCATAAACCATTATTATTTCTAAAACCATAAATAAAGCATTTGATATTAAATTAAACCACATTTGAAACTTGCCTAAACTACTTACACTTATTGAAATAGAATGTATTTGATTGATGTAATTTACTTGCCCGACAATATAAATTATTAATGATACTATTAACCAAATAAATAAGATAAGATTTAATGTTCTCATATTCTTTTCTTTTTTCTTTAAAATTATTAGTAAATAAATAATTATATATAAATTAACATTTGTGAAAAAACCGACAATAGTTGTAAGTGTTCTAGTTGTTTTAATTGAATTAGGCATATCACTAACAAAAACAATATTAGAAATAGTTGAAATAGCAAAACCAATAATAATTGTTGCTATTGTAATTATTGCTAGTGTTTTAGGTTTTAAAATCTTCTTCATTTAATCACTCCTTTCTATTCTATTATAGCATAACTTACTCGAATAGAGTAAGTATATTTAGGGCTATTAGTGAGAAAATTATATATAGAGTTAGTATATAGAGTTAGGTGGTGAATTATGTTTGATAGAAATAATGAGAATTATGTTTATGAGTTAGTATCTAAAAATATTAAAAAACAAAGACAATTAAAAGGGCTAACACAAGAACAATTAGCAGATAAAATGAATTATTCAACACAATTTATATCTAATATTGAAAGTAAAAATCATCAAACATTTTCACTTGGTACAATATGGAGATTAGCACTTGTCCTTGATATAAGTATTAAAGATTTATTTGATGAAGAAGAACAAAAAAATAAGAGTGATGAAGACTAAAAAATCTTTATCACTCTTTTAATATATATAAACACCTTATAGGGTGGTATTTTTTTATTTATATTTATCTTTACAAAAGGTATTTAATATATTTTATAATAATTATATCTTATGGAAGATAATTTATATTATTATATATTTAACTTAATATATATTATTTTAGTAAATATATTTATATATATTATTTTTATTAATTTACTTAATAGTATCTAACTTAATATAAAAATATAAAAATTAATTACTCTATATATAATTATATGTATAAATATAATTAATCAAATAAAAAGGAATAGACTTAATATAAGTCCACTCCATAGAGATTATATATTATTTAATATATTATAAAACTTATCTAACATATCTTTCATTTCATTAGGTATAGTATTTAATTTATTTAATGATTTCTTTATATCTAGTATATTTCCTATTAGTACCCTTAATGTTATTTCTTCATAAGCTGTTTTAATATCATATTTATTTTTATAAGCATTAAATAAATTAGAGTTAGTAGATATTAAGTCTATTGTTCCATTAGTAATAAGTAATAGTAATAATAAACTTTTATATTTTTCTATTTCATCATTAGAATTAATATTAAAATTAAAATCTAAATCAAATAATTTATATGTATTTTCTAAATAAGGTATTATATATAACTTAACATTTTTATCAGTATTCTCAATATTAATACTATTTGTTAAATAGTCTTGTTCTAAATTATGTTGTTTAATAAAATCATCACATAATAAATCTAATATATTTTGTTTTCTCATATTAACTATTCCTTTCGTATAAGTCTTTAAATTGTTCTATAAGTTCTTTAATATTTGAAAATGCTAAATCAATATTATCATTATCAATTAAATTACTAATATCTTTTAATTTATTAAATACATTTATATAAGTTATATCTTTTACAAAGGAAATATCTTGATTTAAAAACTCTTTTAAGAAATAATTAAATAAGTTTACAAGGCATTTATCATTGTATATGTAATAATCTACCATTGAATTATTTAAGTCTTTAATTTTATTTAAAATATCAAATATGAAATATCTTTGCTCTGTATCTTCATTAAGATTAATACCTGTTCTTTTTTCATAAGATATTATAAAATCATTGTTTAATTTTTTTTGCTTATCACTATCAAATAGAGTTGATGATTTTATATCTAAATCATTTATTATTTTTAAATTAACTTTTTTGGGTAGTTTATCATTTGGCTTTTTGATATATGGCATATCTTTACTATCAATTAATTTATCAAAATTAAGACTATCAAGTATATTCATAAAATACTCGGTATCTTTTTCAAGATTTTTAAGATTATATTTAGTCTTTTTAGTTGTATATAATTCTTTCATCTCATTTAATTCATCAAGTGTATTTTCTAAACTATCATATATCAAGATACACTCACTATCATAACACTTTTTAATCTTGTTTTTATATTTGTTTAAATAAGCATTTATTAAGTGCATTATATTATCTACTTTTTGATTAATAGGTATATAGTTTAAAGAAAATAAGATATTATTTAAACTAATATAAGTGTTATATGTTTCAAATATCAATTCATATTGTAAGGGGTAGTCTTTAATTTTTATATTAAAAGCACTTTCAAACTTTTTAATATAAATAGATTTATTAAAATATTTCTTATCAAGTTTATTATGATATTTTCCCATAGTACCAACTCCATATATAAATTATAACACAAAAAAAGAATAGTTTATGCTATTCCAAGTCTTAATAATTCTTTTTTTATTAATTCATCATAAGTTGTTTTAACATTATTTATCATTAATTCTAAATAATCAGTAAATACATTGTTAAATATCTCATTAAAAGTATTCATATCATTTTCATAAGGTGTATTTTTTAAACCATTTTCTATTATTTCACAAACATAATTTTCATCATACATTTTATAATCTTTCATATTATCAATTCCTTTCTTAATTTATTCTATATAATGTAAAATTGCTAAAATCGTTATTTTTAATGGCTCTTTTTAACAATTCTCCTTTATAATCAATTCTTTCATAAGCAATTAAAGATTTATCATTTTCAATAATGAACTTTAATTCCTCATCAGTCATATTTTTAATACCTTTCTTTTTTAATTCTTCAATTCTATTTTTCATAATATCAAATCCTTTCTTTCTATATATTTTTAATTACCTTTACAAGCAAGATTAAACTTTATAAGTCTAAAATTGCTTGTATAGGGTTTTAAATCGTTTTAACTAACTTTTAGATTAGTCTAATTGAGTTATAATATCGTTTAGTTTTATAAAATCATCATATTGTTTTTGAATAATCTTATAAAAACTATTTAATCTATTATCAAGATTATTTTTTGAATTATTGTTTTTAAACTCAAGATTAAGATATTTATAAAACTTATTTAATTCTTTAGTGCTTAACTCTTTACCAGCATACTTATTAACCATAAGTTTTATCATTTCTTGTCTTATGTCTAAAATATCTATCATTTTAACAACTCCTTTCGTGATTTTACAAAACTCGTCGACTTGCTTTGTGATTTCATCATACTAGGTTTTTGAGTAAAAAAAAATAGTTTTTCATCAACTTTTTTGGGTTATATTTTACTTATTTTTGTCCGAAATAATTAATTTTTTTGCTCTTTTTTTCTTTATTTTCAATACCCCATATTTTAAAAATGGGGCTTTTTTGGTTGCTCGTTTTGGTACCTCTTTTTAGGTATAGTGTAGTTGTTCGAACAAGAAATATTTTGAAAGGAGCAACTTTTATGACAAAGAAAATATGTGATATTCAAGAATTATCAAGTTATTTAAAAATATCAGTATCAGAGATTAGAAAATTAGTAAGAAGTAAAAGAATACCACATTTTAGAATTGGTAATAGATTAAAATTTGATTTAGTAAAAATTAATTCTTGGGTTGAAGATTTAGAGGCACAAGAGGGAAAAAATCTATTATTTTTCTAGGAAAAAAGGGCAAAATATGGTATAATTATATTAGATAATTATTGAAGTATTTTGCTCGTAAGATTATTGAAAGGAGTTAAAAATCTTATGAGTATAACAAGATTATCAAATAATAAATATAAAATAATTATTGAACTAGGTTATGACATTTTAGGTAATAGAAAAAGATTAACAAAGACTGTCAATGGCACTAAAAATGAGGCAATTAAAATTGAAGCCGATTTAAAAAGCAAATATTATCATATAGGAAAAGCAAACAATATAAGTGATTTAACATTTGAAGAATATAGCCAAATATTCCTATCAAAATATTGTGATAAAATCAGTTTAGTTACAAAAGATGGCTACGAAAAATCACTTAAAAGAATATTGCCGATAATAGGAAAGATTAAACTTAATAAGATAACTCCACTTGTATTAGATAATATGTATCAAAAATTAAAGATAGGAAAAAATAGTCAAGTGTTAGGTTATCACTCTATGTATGGTTATTATAAACTTATTAATGTAATGTTTAATCAAGCCATTAAATGGGAAGTATTAGATAAAAACCCTAATTTAAAAGCCAATAAACCTAAAAGAGAAAAAGCCGAAAGAAAGTATTATGATTTAGAACAAGTACAAAAGTTATTATCTTGTTTAGAGTATGAAAATATTAAATATAGAACTCTTATAACTCTTGCATTAGATAGTGGAGCAAGAAGAAGTGAAATATGTGCTTTAAGGTGGAGTGATATTGATTTTGATACTAACTTAATGAGAATTGATAAATCTTTAAAGGTTATTAGAGGTGTTGTTGATGAGGCAACAACTAAAACTGAAAGTTCTAAAAGAGAAATAATGTTAAGTAATTCAACCATTGACTTATTAAAGGAGTATAAAGAGTGGCAAGATAATTATATTAAATGGGTTGGCAAGAAATGGAAAGGTACTAATAGAGTATTTATATCTCAATATGGAGATTATATGCACCCTAGCACTTGCGACCATATAATGAGAAAAATAGTTAAAAAATATGAGTTAGCCCCTATATGCTTTCACGAATTAAGACATACTTCGGCTAGTATCTTAATACATAAAGGTATAAACCCTAAAGCAGTAAGTCAAAGATTAGGTCATGCCGATACAAGTATCACAATGGAAATATATTCACATACTTTTGATATAACCAAAAAAGAAAGTGCTATGGCTTTTGATGAAGTATTAAAAAAAGCATAAATTGGCACTAAAAAAATTGAAATGGCACCAATTTTCGGCACTCGGTTAAAAAATAAAGTTCAATAATTTAAGAAAAATGATAGAAAAACCCTTTTAAAAAAAGGAGTTTCAAGATATAATAATGGTGTTCTTGTGAGGGGAAGCAAGTCCCCTCCTAAGCGATAGGTCGTTGGTTCGATTCCAATCGAGGACGCCATTTATTATGGAGGGTTTTTATGAAAATAATGATAACAGGTGTTACCGGTCAATTAGGCTATGATATTTATAGAGAATTAATTAGTAGAGGTTATGATAAAAATGATATATATGCACCTGCACATAGTGATTTAGATATAGTTAATAAGGAAGATGTTTTAACTAAAGTAAAAGCATTTAATCCAGATATAATTTTTCATTGCGCGGCCTATACAGCTGTAGACAAAGCAGAGGAAGAAAAAGATTTATGTAACGCGATTAATGCTGTAGGTACAGAAAATATTGTTGATGCTGCTTCCATTACTAATGCTAAAGTAGTTTATATAAGTACTGACTATATATTTGATGGAAAAAAAGAAGGACTTTATGAAACATATGATGAATCTAATCCAGTTAATGTATATGGTTTAAGCAAGCTAAATGGTGAAAATATAGTTAAAGGATATGATAAACACTTCATTGTTAGAATATCATGGGTATTTGGTGAAAATGGTAAAAATTTTATAAAGACTATGTTAAAGCTAAGTGAAACACATGATGAATTAAATGTTGTAAGTGATCAAGAGGGAAGTCCTACATATACTGCTGATTTAGCGCCTTTACTTGTTAATATGGCAAATACTTCATTATATGGAACTTATCATGCAACTAATAGAGGATTTATTACTTGGTATGAACTTGCTAAAATGACATTTAAAATAGCAGGTAAAGAAGTAAAAGTAAATCCAATATTAACTAAAGATTATAAGACTTTAGCTAAAAGACCACTTAATTCTAAATTAAGTAAAACATCATTAGTAGAAGCAGGATTTGAATTATTACCTGAAGTAGAAGACGCAGTTAAAAGATATGTTAAAATAATAAATAAGTGAGTAATCACTTTTTTTAATAAAATAGAAGTAAAAATAGTGTATAATTAAAATTATATAACTTGACTTTTTACTTAATAAATATTACTATATTTATAGTAGGAGGTTATTGATATGGGTGAGATATTAGATAAAGCAACTGCTTGCGAGCAAATGAAAGAAGCAATAATGAATGCTACTAATATGGTAAAATATGAAAGAGATGAAGAAGGTAAAGGCGTACCAGTACAAATTGATTTGGTTGAAGGTATTAAAGAGGAAGCAATTGGTTATGTTGAAGGATTAAAAAATTATGTAGATAATTCAATTATGATCTATCATGGAAAAGATGATATTGCTGAATTTATGTCAATTATACAATATAATGCGGTAGGTCAAATAGAAATTATTATAGATGTAAATATGGATCAAGTACATCGTGGATATTATAAAACACCAGAAGAAATATTATATGCATCATCTATAATACATGCGATGAAAGATAATACTGAAGAAATAAAAGAAGAACCAAAAGTAATGTAAAAAGGGAAAGTGATATTATGAATTTTGAAAATGCTGTTAAAGAATATATTAGTTATGCAAAAACATATGATTTAACAAATCCAGAATTGATGTCCGAGTTTCATCATACACATAGAGTTGTAGATTACGCTAAAGATATAGCTATAAGCGAAGGATTAAGCAATGAAGATGTAGATTTAGCAAAATTATGTGCTTTATTACATGATATAGCTAGATATAAACAACAAACTGATTATAAGACATATCTTGATATTAGGTCTTTTGATCATGGTGATGAAGCAGTTAATATATTAAAGAAAAATAATTATATTGATAAATATACAACTGATAAAGAGAGTCAAAATATAATATTTAAAGCTATCAAAAATCATAATAAATTAAAAATAGAAAATGGTTTATCTGAGAGGGAAGAATTATTTGCTAAAATACTTAGAGATGCAGATAAACTTGATAAAATGAAAGAAAAAGGTAATACTATTAATGGTGTTATCGTATTGAATGTAGATTATATTAAACCTTTTAAAGAAAGAAGATTATATCAAAATCATGGTGTAACTGGTGAGTATGAAGTTACTTTAAGATTACTTGCATTTGTTTATGATATGAACTTTAAATATTCTTATGAATTTGTATTGAATAATAATATAATCCAAGATAAGATAAGACTTATTATGGGTCATAGTAATAGTATTGCTATACTTGAATATGTTGAAAAACTATTATTAGAATATGTTAATGAAAGAATAGAGGAATTATCTAAGTAATTCTTCTTTTTTATATATTGCTTTTTAAAAAAAGTTATTGTATAATTAAAAAGACGTTTTGCAAAGAATCTACAATTTATTATTACACCTGGTACCTACATGAAAATGTAGTTTTTTGCGTTATATCTTAACTAAATTTATGATAAATTGTCGATTCTTTGGTGGAGAGGAGTTGATAAAATGTCATTCATCGAAGTTAAGCACATAAATAAAACTTTTAAAGTTCCAATAAGAGAAGATGGTAAATTTGGGGCGATGAAATCTTTCTTTAATAGAAAGTATAGGTATATCAATGCAATTCAAGATATATCATTTTCTATAAAAAAAGGTGAGATAGTAGGATATATTGGTCCTAATGGTGCAGGGAAAAGTACTACTATAAAAATATTATCTGGGATATTAACGCCAGATAGTGGAAGTGTTTGTATTGATAAGATGACACCATGGATTGATAGAAAAAAATATGTATCAGAAATAGGCGTAGTTTTTGGTCAAAGAAGTCAGTTATGGTGGGACATTCCAGCAATAGACTCGTTTAACTTGTTAAAGGATATCTATAAAATATCTGATGAGGAATATGAAAAAACATTAAATGAATTAATTGAACTATTGAATTTAAAGGATATTATGAATATTCCAGTTCGACAGCTCAGTTTAGGTAATCGTATGAAATGTGAAATTGCTGCTTCACTTATACATAAACCTAAGATTTTATTTTTGGATGAACCGACTATAGGGTTAGATGCCGTATCTAAAAAAGCAGTTAGAGATTTTATAAAAAGGATTAATAAGACAAATAATGTCACAGTTATATTAACTACACATGATATGTCGGATATAGAAGCTTTAGCTAAACGCATAATACTTATTGGTAAAGGTAGTATTTTGTATGATGGCACAATAGGTAAACTTAAAAAGAATTATGACTATTTGAGAAAAGTGAAGATAACTACTAAGGATAATATAGAAATAAAAAGGGATTATATAATAAACCAAGTAAAAATAAAAGATGAAATTGAATTTGTTATAGATATAAGAAAAGTTGAATTAAGTGATTTCATAAAAGCGATATCATCTAAAATTTCTATTATTGATATAGAAATTATAAGTAATGATATAGATGATTTAATTGTTAGACTGTATGAGGAATATAAAATATGAAATCATATTTGTCATATTTTAACTTAAAATTTAAAACAGGCTTACAGTATAGAGCAGCTGCATATGCTGGAATAGCAACTCAACTTTTCTTTGGTATTATATATACATCTGTTTATATTGCATTTTATGAATCGAATGCATCGAATTACCCAATGGAATTAAATAAATTAATTAGTTTTTTATGGCTAAATCAAGCTTTCTTTTCATTAATGTATTTATGGCATAAAGATAAAGACATATTAGCTATAATAAAAAATGGTAATATTGCTTATGAACTTTGTAGACCACAAGATTTATATTTGATGTGGGCATCTAAAATATTAGGTGAAAGATTATCGATGGTTACTTTAAGATTTTTACCTGTATTAATCTTTGCTCTTTTATTGCCATTTCCGTATAAATTGATATTAAAAACATCTATACCATTTTTCTTATTATCAATAATTGCTTTAGTATTATCAACATTTTTATCAACGTTTTTAATTTTATTATGTCATATTATATGTATGTTTACTTTAGATGAAAAAGGTATTGTAAATATATTTATGGTTACAGCTGATATTTTATCAGGATTGGTAATTCCAATACCATTTTTTCCATCATTTTTACAAAAAATATCAAACATTTTACCATTTAGATATGTATCAGATTTTCCTTTCAGATTGTATGTTGGTGATATTAATATAAGGGAAGGTATAATAGGTATAATAATTCAATTAATATGGATAATAATTCTTGTTATTATTGGAAGAATACTTTCAAAGAGAGCTTTAAGAAAGGCTGTTATACAAGGAGGTTAATATGAGTTTATATTTAAAATATTTATCTATGCATCTAAAAAGTGAATTACAATATAAAATGTCTTTTATCTTATCTTTTATATCTCAATTTTTCACTTTCTTTGGTTACTATTTTACGATATTATGTTTATTTAATAAATTTTCAAATATTAAAGGATTTACAGTGTATGAAGTTTTATTAACATTTTCTATAGTAACATTTGGTTGTTCATTTTGTGAGGTATTTTTTAGAGGGATGGATCAATTTGATAAATTAATAGTTGAAGGTAATTTTGATAGGTTACTTTTGAGACCTAGAAATATAATATTACAGGTATTTGGAGAAGAAATTAATTATGTAAAACTATCAAGAGTACTTCAATCTTTAGTTATATTAGTAATAGCTTTACTAAATTTAAATGTAGAATGGAATATATATAAAGTATTAACTTTATTATTAATGATGTTAGGTTCAATTACTTTATTCTTATCGCTATTTACAATTGCAGCTACATATTGCTTTATTACTGTCAAAGGATTAGAAATAAGACATGTGTTGACAGATGGTGGAAAACATTTGGCACAGTATCCAATAGGAATATTTAGAAAAGGATTTGTATTAGTGCTTACATATATAGTACCATTTGGTTTTGTAAATTATTATCCATTATTATATATTTTAGGTAGAGTAGAAAAGAAAGTATATATATTTTCCCCAATAACAACAATATTATATTTAATAGTATCTTTATTATTATTTTATAAAGGAGTTAAAAAATACTCTAGTGTTGGTAGTTAATTACAAAAGAAGAATTCATCTTCTTTTTTTGTTTTATAAATGGTATAATTATATTGTGATGAATATGGTAGATTTATATAAATATGAGAATGAATTATATAGTGATGGTATTGAATATATAGGTGGTGTAGATGAAGTAGGAAGAGGCCCTTTAATAGGACCTGTAGTTGCCGCATGTGCAGTATTACCTAAAGGTTTTAAATTAGAAGGATTAAATGACTCTAAAAAACTTACTGAAAAGAAAAGAGAAGAGTATTATGAGTATTTAGTTAAAAATGCTATTTATGGTATAGGAATAGTAGATGCGGATATAATAGATGATATAAATATATATGAAGCAACTAAGGTAGCAATGTATAAGGCTATAGAAGAAGTTAGAAAACAAGTTAATTTAGAATATGTTTTAATAGATGCGATGCCTCTTAATTTGGATATTCCTACTAATTCTATAATTAAAGGTGATGCTAAAAGTATTAGTATTGCAGCTGCTTCTGTTATAGCTAAAGTAACAAGAGATAGAATGATGATAGAATTAGATAAAAAATATCCTATGTATGGATATGCGAAACATAAAGGATATCCAACTAAAAAACATATAGAAGCAATGCATGAGTATGGTCTTATAGAAGGATATAGAAAGACATATGGACCAGTAAAGGAGATGTTAAAATGAATAATCCATTTAAACCACAAGAAGTAAAATTATATAATTATAATAAACAAGATTTAGAAAAAAATAAAATAAATGATATAACTGATAGAATGCATAAACTTAATGGAAAGAATCATGAATATCAAGCTGGATATCACGAAAAAAGTTATGGTGATATGATTAAAAGACCGCAAAGTTATGGTGATGTTATAAAAAGACCAGATAATTCATATAGTAATCACTTGCCTAATGAATCACATTATAGTGATGCAGGAAATAACAATGGATTTAAAAGTAATTAAAGTAGGTTATTTAGAAGAAAATTGTTATATCATAACTAAAGATAAAGCTATTGTTATAGATCCTGGTGATGAAGGAAATAAGATTATAGATTATATTAGAAATAACAATTTAGAAATGGATGCTATATTAATCACACATCATCATGATGATCATGTAGGTGCATTAAATTCTTTACTTGATTATAAAAAAGTAAAAGTATATGATATATACAATTTAAATGAAGGAATACACGATATATCCGGATTTAATATAGAAGTAATTTATACTAAAGGTCATACTAATGACTCTGTAACTTACTATTTTAAAGATGAAAATATTATGTTTGTAGGAGATTTTATTTTTGAAGGTTCTATTGGTAGAATGGATTTACCAACTGGTAGTATCAATGAAATGAAGGAAAGTATTAATAAGATTAAAAAATATGATAAAGACATAATTATATACCCAGGGCATGGAAATAAAACAACTTTAGGTAAGGAAATTAAGGATAATTATTATTTCACATATTTTTCACAATAATAACAAATATAAAACACATACCAAATATATAATGTATATAGTTGGAGGTGATAAGATAGAAAGATAAATTAAAACATACACAAATTACTAAAAATAATAAATAAAATAATATATATAAAATAAACCCTATAAATAATGTAAATCTTAAAATAGTTAGATAGCAAACACTCCTTACTTTATCTATCTAACGAATATAAAAAATAAAAAACGGGAAAAAGAAGGTAAATACCTTCTTTTTTGTGTAAACTAATTTAAAAAATTACTTGATTAATATATTTTGGAAGAGATATAATAAATATATAGAATAGAGGAGTGTAATATGAAGAAAAAAGGATTTACATTAATAGAGTTACTAGCTGTAATAGTAATATTAGCAATAATAGCATTAATAATAGTACCAGTAGTAGCAAACATAATAGAAAGTGCGAGATTTGGAGCAGCAAAAGATAGTGTATTAGAATATGTACATGCTGCAAATCAATATGGGGCTTTATCACTAGCAGGAGTAAGTGATGATGGATTAAATATAAATGGTACACTAGAATCAGGAGTTAATGATAGTGAATTAGAAAAGATAAAATATAGTGGAACTAAATTTGACTATATCTATATGGAATTTGATGAATCAAATAATGTAACATCAGGAAAATTTTGCATCAATGGATATAGTCTAGATTATAACAATAATGAAGTGACAAAAGGTATGGGTTATTGTGAGACTTTAGATCCAGGATTATACGCAGAAGATGGAACATTAATAAAAACATGGGATGAATTAGTTGCGTTAGGTATGGATATAGAAAAAGACTATACTTCATCTACAATGAGAACTGATGCATCAAATCCAACATTAGTATTTAAAAATAATGGTTTAAAAGGTAATTTAATATTACCAAACACTATAACAAAAATAGGTGATTATGCTTTTGTAGCAGGTATGGGAATGAATTATAATGCATTAACTGGTGTAAAAATATCTGAAAGTGTTGAAACAATAGGTCTTGCTGCCTTCGATTATCAAAGAGAGTTAACATCAGTAGATTTTAGTAAAGCTACTAATTTAATAAGTATAGGTTCTTCTTCTTTTACTAATAACAGTCTTAAAAGTGTAAGTATAACAAACTCCCCCAATTTAACTATTGTTAAAACATCAGCATTTGATGAAAATCAAATAGAAAAAGTAAGAATAAATGCGGATAGTTATATTATTGAAGATTATGTTTTTTATAGAAATAAAATATCAGATTTGAAATTACTTGGTAAAGTCACAGCAATTGGTCAAGAAGCATTTAATGATAATCAACTTTCTGATTCACAAGGTTTCATATATGGAAAAGATGAAAATGGTAATAACACAACTACTATAGTAAGTTATGGTGGGGCGAATAGAAATAATGTGACTATTCCTAATGGCGTAATTGCGATAGGAAAAAATGCTTTTCGTGGCCTTTCATTAACTGGAAAAATAACATTACCAGAAAGTGTATCTACTATTGAAAATAATGCATTTGAAGATAACTCTTTAACTGATTATGAATTTAAAGGTGTGATATCATCATTTGGTAATGCGACATTCAATGGTAATTTAGTAGAAGGTGAAAAAGGATTTATAATGGCTCAAGATGCAAATGGTAATCCTACAACAACTATAGTAAGTTATGCGGGTGTTTCTAATAGAGATGTGACAATGCCTTCTGGAATAACTGAGATAGCTGCACATGCTTTTGAAAACATACACTTTAAAAATGGTAATAGCGGTACCTCATTAACAGTCCCATCTACTGTAATGAAAGTAGGAAATAATGGTTTAAGTATTAGAGGAAATGCAGTAGACTCAAAAGCTAAGTTATATATTCAAGGCAAATCTAGTGAAGCTGATTTTACTGAATTAGATAGTAATTGGGTAAGTGGTCGTATGGTTGAAGTTATATACCAACCATAAAGATAGTTTGAAACTATCTTTTTACTTTACATATAAATGTAAAAGAATAAAAATAAACTTTTATTATTAAATTATATATTGTATAATTAATATAATAGGTGATAATATGAGGGGTATTAAGCTAGAAGGTCATAAAGACTTAACTAAAGATAAGAAAATATTAATAGTTGATAAACCTAAATATGTTTATATTCCTTTAATATGCAATAATGAAGAAGATATTGATATTAGAATAAGAAAGGGTAGTATAGTATCAGTAGGTAGTATACTTGCTATGGATAAAAAAAGTAATATGCCAATACATTCTAGTATCAGTGGTAGAGTAGTTGATTTTGTAGATAAATATTGTTATACGGGTAATGTTGTTAAAACAATTCAAATAGAGAATGATTTTAAAGATACTAAAGTAAAAGTAACAGATTTAAAAGAAATAGATAAATATACTAAAAAAGAATTCTTAAATATATTAAAAGAATGCGGTATTAAAGGTATGGGAGGAGCTAATTTTCCTACATACATTAAATATGATACTAAAACACGTATTAAACATTTGATTATAAATGCAGTAGAGTGTGAACCTTATATTACAGCTGATTATCGTATAGTTATAGATCATGCTAAAGAGATAATTGAAACGATAGATGCTATTATGACGATTAATAAAATAGAACATGCTTATATAGCTATTAAAAAAAATAATAAAGATATTATAAAAGTTTTAGATAATTATTTAAGTATATATCCTAGAATTAAAATAGTTTTAGTACCAAATATTTATCCAATGGGATGGGAAAGAAAACTGGTTAACTATATTCTTCATAAAGATTATAATATGCTACCTATTGAGTTAGATGCAGTAGTTAATAATGTATCTACTATATATGCTATATACAATGCATTAAAATATAAAATGCCTATTACATCTAGACTAGTTACAATTGTAGGTGATGGTCTTAAAAAAGGGACTAATGTTGATGTAAAAATAGGACAAGATATTAGTGAAGTGCTAGATATATTGGGACATAAAAAAAGAGATTTATTATTTATCTCAGGTGGTCCTATGATGGGAAAAACTATAGAAGATGAGAATTTTGTAGTAACTGGTAATGTCAATGCAATTTTATTGATTAAAAATGATGATATAGATTTATCTAGTACTTGTTTAAGATGTGGTAAATGTACTAATATATGCCCAGCTAAATTAAGCCCAATAATGATTAAAGAAAATATAAATAATGTAGAAGAATTAGAAAAATTAAATACATTAAAATGTATAGAATGTGGTTTATGTTCTTATATATGCCCAGCAAAGATATTACTTAGAGAATATGTTATAAGAGCAAAAAAGAATGTGAGGGGTGAATAATGGAAATAGAAACTAAATTAGGGCCCTTCATGAAAAGTGATGACAGCACATCTAAAATTATGAAAAGATTATTAATTGCACTTCTACCTATAATATTATTTTCAGTTTATAAAAATGGTGTTTTATTATATATAAAGGGATACACTAATTTCTTTGGAATATTTTATCCTCTTATATTTATAATACTAGGTGGTCTTACCTCAATGGTTACAGAAGAAGCATTCTTATTTATATTTAAAAAACAAAGAGGTAATGATTTAATTAAAAGTGTAATATCTAGTTATGGTTTTATACCAGGACTATTTTTGAGCTTAGTATTACCAATCAATACTCCATTAGCTATTGTATTTATCGGTAGTGTTGTTGCGTCATTGATAGGTAAAATGATATATGGTGGATTTGGATATAACATTTTTAATCCTGCTTTAGTAGGCGCGATATTTGTAATAACATGTTATGGTGCTTTGATAGGTACTCGTGGTGGATATTTAAATAGGTACGAGATAGATACAATTGCTACAGCTACACCACGCACTAATATGCAGTTAGTTGATAGTATAAATTACGACTCTATTATAAAACCTTATGGTAGTATGAAAGATTTCTTTATTGGAAATATTCCAGGTAGTATAGGTGAGACTTCTAGTCTACTAATTATCATCGCATTTATCTACTTGACTGTGACAAAAACAATTAAGTGGCGAATACCATTAAGTTATGTTGGAACATTTTTCCTAATGACAATCATATTTGATTATATTGTTGGTTATGGAGATTGGTATATCAAATATGAAATATTATCAGGTGGATTATTATTTGGAAGCGTCTTTATGGCAACAGATCCCGTAACTTCTCCTGTAACTAATAAAGGGCAAATACTATATGGAATGTCTTTAGGATTTATGACATTCTTACTTAGATATTTAACTAATTATCCTGAGGGAGTAATGACATCTATCTTATTTATGAATGCCTTAGTTTTATTCTTTGATAAGATAGGATCTAGAATAGAATATAATAAATTGTATTACATAGCTTTTGCTATATTGAGTATTTGTATAATAGGATTTGGTATTTATGTAGGTAAAATAAATGTAAAAGATGATGAAAAGATAATGTCAAGTGATTTTGCAATACTTAGTAAGAAGAAAAATGATGGAAATACTGTATACGAAGTAACACAAAAAGGATTTGGAGGAAACATTAAAGCTAGGATAATTTTTGATAGCAGAAACATAACTTCAATTGAAGTATTAGAACAATATGAATCAGAAGATAGATATGCTTTAATAGAAGAATCTGATTATATTAATAAACTATTAGAAAATCAACATGATCTTGATTCTGTAGATACAATAAGTTCAGCGACTATTACTAGTTCAGCATTAAAGAAAATGGTTAGTCGCACTATAAATTCTTATGTGGGACAAACTGGGGTTACAATTACTAATCCACATACAGAAATTATTAGTAAAAATTATGATAGAGATGTTAGGATATATGTTGTTAGGACAGATAGTTTTGGAGGAAAAATCGATGTACAAGTAGTTATGAAAGGTAATACTATTAGGACAGCAATACCAATCAATTATAACGATACTTGTATAAGTGAATCTAAAAAGAGTGAATATTATATGTGTCCTGAATATTTAGAACAAGGATATATAAATAAACTAATTATTAATCAAGATAGTTTAGATAGTGTTGATACTGTGTCAGGTGCAACGATATCTAGTAAGGCAATTAAAGATGCATTAATTTATATGAAAGAGGAGGGATTAGATGGATAAGAATATATGGAAATCAATATTAGTATTAGTTATAGTAGTTATTCTATGTATCTTATCTATCTATATAACTCTTAGATTGATAGGGTGATTTATGAATATATATATAAGTATGGCAATATTATATTTGCTATTAATAAATACATTTGAGAATGCTTATTTATTTAGTATATGTTTTCTCATAACTATGCTTCTATCTGATATAATTATTACAGCAATAAAAAGATTTGTATATCCAAATATTAGAATACCAGTATCTCTAATGATAACAGGTACAATAATAACTATTATCGAATTAATAATAAAAAAATATATTCCAGGTTTCTATAATGATATTGGGTTATATTTACCATTAATGATGCTAATTATCTATAATTATGACAGTAATGATTCGTTAAAGAAAAGTTTAATAAATACATTTAAAAAGGCTATGCAATATGTGCTGGTATTATTAGGACTTATTTTGGTAAAAGAAATACTAGGAACTAATACAGTTACTTTAATGGATAACATAAGTAATATTACTGGTTATAGGGCAATATATAGAATATTACCAGATAATAACCTTATACCTATGCCATTATTAGTTAGTTCAGGTGGTAGCTTCATCCTTGTAGGTTTAGCCTTGGGTGTAATGAATAAGATAAAGGGTGGTAATAATGATTGATTTATTTATTGGAAGTATATTTTTATCTAATGTATTATTAACTAAATATTTAGGAATAAGAATTGATAAAGATAAATCACTAACTGTTACTATATTGATTTCTATTATTACAATAATTTCTAGTATAGTTAATTATTTTGTATATAGTCTTTTATTAAAATTAAATGCAATTTATTTAAGAAATTTAATATTTATATTGGATATTGTTATTGTAAGCAGTATTGTATTAATGATATATAAATTAATAACTAATAATGAGGATGATATATTACCTGTAGTAGTGAGTAATAGTTTGATATTAGGTGTAAGTTTATTTGTAACTAGTTCAGGATATGATTTAATTAATACAATAGTATATACAATAGGTAGTAGTGTAGGTTATATTTTAGTTATGTTCTTGTTTTATTATATGGATAAAGAATTATCTAAAAGGAAAGTATTAGTATCATTTAAAGGATATCCAATTATGCTTATAACATTAGGCATATTATGTATGGTATTAGAAAGATTATAAAATAAAAACAGCTTTGTTAAGCTGCTTTTTTCATTGTTCTATATTCTCTTGCACTCATTTTAACTTTAGAACCATCTTCTTTAGTTACAGTAACCATATTTAATTTTTGCATATGTTTAGTTGCATGACATGAATGTGTTCTAAGATTTCCAGATAAAGGTTTTCTACTTGTTGCTTTTTTAGCCATATTAATTCCTCCTTGTTTTCTCCGACTTAATAATTTTACTATATAATTTAAGATAAGTCAATTATTTTAATAAAATAATATGTTTAATAATTAAAAAAATATTGTAATTGGTTTAATAAAAATATATAATTGAATTATAAAGATTTATATAAAAAATGCATATTTATACATAAAATAGACTTTTAGTTATACTAAAATGCAAGCGAGGTGATAATATGTATACACCACTTTATGTAAAAACAGATAATAGTCTTCTAACTAGTATGATAAAAGTAGAAGACCTAATTAGTTTTGCTAAAGAAAATAATATTAAAAGTTTAACCATAACTGATAATAATATGTATGGTGTTATGGATTTTTATCATGCCTGTATTAATAATGATATAAAACCTATTATTGGTTTAGAAGTTACTTATAAAGATGAGGTAATATTATTGTATGCCAAAAATTATAATGGGTATTTAAAACTTAATAAAATAGTTAGTAATGAGTTTATACCTGAAAAGGATGATAATCTAGTTGTTATTTTACCTTACGCTAGTAGAAAACTATATAGTGAATTAAAAGATAACTATACAATGTTTTTAGGTTATAGTAATTTAGATGAAAAAAACAAAATAAAGGGTAATAATAAAATATATATAAATGAAACATTATGTTTAACAAGTGATGATGAAGAATATTTAAAATATTTATATGGAATTAAAAATAATAAGGTATTATTAAGTGTTGATAAAGAATATAGTAATAATTATCTCCATACTTTAGATGAGGTTATTAAACTATCAGGTAATGATATGGAAAATAACTATAAATTTACTGAAATGTGTAATATAGAATTAAAATTTAATAATGATTTATTACCAAAATATCCATGTGAAGATGCATATGCATATTTAAAAAAACTATGTATTGATGGACTTAAAAATATATTTGGTAACACTGTGGATAGAGTTTATCAAGAAAGATTAAAATACGAACTTGGTATTATAAAAGAAATGGGTTTTTGTAATTACTTTTTAGTTGTATGGGATTATGTTAAGTTTGCTAAGGAAAATGGTATTTTAGTAGGACCAGGAAGAGGTTCTGCGGCGGGTAGCTTAGTCGCATATCTACTTAATATTACAACAGTAGATCCTATAAAATATAATTTATTATTTGAAAGATTTTTAAATCCTGAAAGGGTAACTATGCCCGATATAGATGTTGATTTTGAAGCAACAAGAAGAGAAGAAGTAGTTGAATATTGTAGAAAAAAATATGGTGAGAAAAAGGTAGTACCAATAATTGCTTTTGGAACAATGGCATCTAAACAAGCTGTTCGTGATGTAGCTAGAGTAATGGATATTAATCTTAAAGATGTAGATATGATTTGCAAAAAGATGGATGCGCGTAAATCATTAAAAGAAAATTTAACTAAAGTAAAAGAAGAATTATATACATCTGAACTTAAACAAATGTATAAAATAGCTATGAAATTTGAAAATATCAAAAGACATGCAACTATTCATGCATCAGGAATTGTTATATCTAAAGTAGATTTAGATGAGATTATACCATTAGATAAAGGTCATGAATTTTATACAACAGGATATGAGGATGATTATTTAGAAAAAATAGGTTTATATAAAATGGACTTTTTAGCTATTAGAAATCTTACTTTAATAGATAATGTATTAAAAGATATAAAAGATATAAATTTTGATGATATACCATTGGATGATTCAAAGGCTATTAAAGTATTTCATGATGTTTATACATTAGGCATATTTCAGTTTGAATCGACTGGTATGATGAACTTTTTAGCTAAATTAAAAGTAAATAATTTTACTGATATATATAATGCTATTGCCTTTTATAGACCAGGTCCTATGGATTCAATAGATACTTATTTAAAGAGAAGAGAGGGCAAAGAAAAAATCGAATATATAGTTCCTGCTTTAGAACCAATTTTAAAAGAAACTGCAGGTATTATGGTATATCAAGAACAAGTTATGAATGTAGCTAGGGTAATTGCGGGATATTCCCTAGGTGAAGCAGATATATTAAGAAGGGCAATGTCTAAAAAGAAAGAAGAAGTATTGATTAAAGAGAAGGATAAATTTATAACTAGAAGTGTTGAAAATGGTTATACTAAAGATGTTGCAACTAAAATATATGACTTAATTTTAAAATTTGCATCTTATGGATTTAATAAATCACATTCAGTTGTATATGCCTTGATATCATATCGTATGGCTTATTTAAAGGCACATTATCCTAATATATTCTTAAAACATTTACTAAATTCTGTTATAGGTGATGATACTAAAACTAAAAGTTATATTTATGAGTGTAAAAAGTACGCAGTTTTAGTAGTTGGTCCATCTATTAATAATTCTTCCATATATTATGAAGTAGTAGATAATAAAATAGTATATCCATTTACTAATATTAAAGGATTTGGTAGGGCAATTGCTGAAGAAATAGTTAATCAAAGGGAATCTAAGTATACTGATATATATGATTTCTTTGCTAGATGTCATTTAACTAAAAAAGTAATGGAGACATTAATACTAGTAGGTGCTTTAGATGAATTTGGATATACTAGAAAAACATTAATTCAAAATTTAGATGTTTTACTTAATTATGGTGAAGTAACAACATATCTAGATAGTGAATACGCGTTAAAACCAGAAATAGTGGAAATGGATGAATACCCTAGAAAAAAGAAAATGGCAGATGAACACGAATTATTAGGACTATATTTAACGGATCATCCTGTTACTGAATATAGGAATAAATATAAAACAATACCTTTGTCTGATATATCTAAATATTTTGATAGATATATCAACATAATAGGGTTGATTGATAGAATAAATATTACTAAATCATCAAAACCAACTTGCTTTATAACTATAAGTGATGAAGTAAGTAATATAGATTTGGTTTTATTTAATAAAACTTATGAACAAAATAAACTACTTAATAAAGGTGATGTAATTGAAGTAAATGGTAAAGTTGAAAAAAGATTTGATAAATATCAAATAATTGTTAGTAGTATAAAAGTATTAGAATGAGAGGTAATTTATGAGATATATAATTGCATTAATAATATCAAGACTTGCGTATTTTATGATTAAGTTAATAGGAAAAGATGGTACGTATTTTCCTGGTAAATTAGCTATTAAAATATGCCCTGATTTTTTAGGTAGAATAAAAAAACCTAAAGTTATAATAGGAGTCACTGGTACAAATGGAAAAACTACAGTATGTAATATGATAATAGATATACTAGAAGACAATGGATATAATGTGTTATCTAATAAAAAAGGTGCGAATATAAATTATGGTATAGCGTCTACTTTTTTGGAAGCGAAAGGTAATGAAGAAATAGCTGTATTAGAAATAGATGAGCGTAGTTCTAAATTGATATATCCTTATATCAAACCAAATTATGTAATAGTTACTAATTTTTTTAGAGATTCGATTAGACGTAATGCTCATCCAGAATATATTGTTAATTTTATTAATGAAGCTATTCCAAGTACTACAACTATGATATTGAATGGTGATGATTTAATATGTACAGGTGTTGCACCTAACAATAAGCATATATATTATAGTATTGGTAGGTTATCTACTGATCTTGAAAAATCAATAAATATTGTTAGAGATATGAGAATATGCCCTAAATGTCATAGCGAACTTGTATATGATTATGTTAGATATCATCACATAGGGAAGGCTCATTGCCCTAATTGTGATTTTGCTTCACCAGATCCTGATTTCCTAGCGACAGTAGATTTTGATAAGATGAAAATGGAATATAGATATGATAATAAAATATGTACATATCCTTTAATATCTAATAGTATTTTTAATACTTATAATGAAATAGCTGCTATTACATTATTAACTAATCTAAAACTAAATCCTACGGATATTAAAAATAGTTTAAATAAAATTAACATTGTTGAGACAAGATTTACTAAAGAAAATATAAATGGTGTAGAAGTAATAACACATTTAGCTAAAGGTCAAAATCCTGTAGCTTGTTCTAGAGTGTTTGATTATGTTAAAAATGAACCAGGAATAAAAGAAGTGATATTTTTACCAGATGATGTTGAAGACAATATAAGAACTAGTGAAAATATAACATGGTTATATGATACTGATTTTGAACTTTTAAATGATCCGTCTATTAAAAAAATTATAATTGGTGGACCTAGATATTTAGATAATAAATTAAGATTATTACTTGCAGGTATACCTGAAGAAAAGATGATTCTTGTACCTAGTGAGTTAGATACAGCTAATTATATTGATGCAGATGTTGATAAAATATTTATATTACATGACCTACACGCGACACATTTAGGATTCGCGATTAAAAATAAAGTAAAATCCATTCTTGGAGGTGAACAAAATGAAGATTGAAATATTATATAGTGAAGTAGCTAATTTATTTGGCGATATGGCTAATATAAAATATCTTGAAAAATGTTTACCAAAAGCTAAATTTATATATACTTCTTTAAATGAAAAACCAAGATTTATCAAAGAAAAAATAAATTTAGTTTATATGGGACCAATGAGTGAAAATAGTCAAGAATTGGTTATAAAAACATTATCTAATTATAAAAAAGAAATAAAAGACGCAATTAAAAACAATGTTAATTTTTTAATAACTGGTAATGCTATTGAGATATTTGGAAAATATATTGAAAATGAAGATGGTACTAAAATAAAGGGATTAGGTTTATTTGAAATATATTCTAAGAGAAAAATGATGAAAAGATATAATAGTATTGAATTAGGAACTTTTGAAGATTTAGAAATCGTAGGATTTAAAAGTTCGTTTACAGAAATATATGGAAATGCCCCCAAGTTTTTGGACATAGTTAGGGGATATGGAAATAGTAAAGATAGTAAAGTAGAGGGTATAAAGAAAAATAACTTTATTGCTACGACATTATTAGGTCCAATATTAGTTATAAATCCCTTTTTTACAAAATACTTATTTAAAAAAATGGGAATTAAGTCAAAACTTGCTTTTGAAAATGAAACAATAGAGGCATACAATAAGAGATTAGAAGAATTTAAAGATATGAAAAGAGAATTAGATTAAAACACAGCATAATGCTGTGTTATTTCTTTTCAATTAAAGTTTTATTTCTAAAGTAATAATGCTTGTTACACATTTCTGTTAATTTAGGTCTATGTGTAACAATAATGCAAGTTTTATCTTTTAAATATTTATCAATCATATCATATATTTTATTTTCAGATACAATATCTAAATTAGATGTTGGTTCGTCTAATATATAAATATCTTTATCTAATAGTATACCTCTTATAATATTTAATCTTTGTTTTTGACCAGCTGATAATTTTATCCCTTTTTCGCCAACTTGTGAATCAAGCCCTTTATGTAATTCATTGATCCATTCTAATAGCCCTGCATCTTCTAGATACTCATTAAGCTTGTCATCGCTTAATTTTTTGCCTAGAAGTAAATTATCTCTAATAGATAAATCAAATAAATCAGTTTCTTGTGAAATATACGCAATGTCAGGGGCTTTAGATGTAGGGGTAAAATCAACTAAGTAATTATTGTCATTTACTTCGTAGAATCTAGAAAATAATGATAAGAAGGTAGATTTGCCTTGACCGGATTCACCAACAATACTTATTTTATCATTTTTATCTAATGAAAAATATGGAATATTTATAATATTACTTTCTCCTTTGTATTTAAATTCAATATTTTTTAATGTAATATTATTCCAAGTTCTAATCTTGTTAGTTTGATCCTCATCAATAATCATTTTTTCGATTTGATTATTAGCAGATTTAAATTTATTGAATATTATAAATAATCTCGCAACATCTCTTAATTCTGTATTTAATCCACTGAACATACTTGTATAGAATACTAAGTAACTGAATATATTAGTGTCACCATTTTTCATCTTAAAAAATAAATTTAGCAATACTATAACGTACATGAAATATACCATAAAATTGATGCCATCTGATCTCATAGAACGAAATATATGAGTCTTTATCATAGGCTTTTTTACTATCTTAAATTTATTTTCCATTGTATCAGTCGCGTATTCTTTAGCTTCAAAATTTTTAACAATTTTAACATTTTGTAAAAAATCAACTGCTGTTGCATTGTATTTTGCATTTTTATCATTATATTCTTCTTGTATTTTAACATTTGTTTTAGTTATTATGACATTGTATATGACAATAAAAATAGTTGATATCAAACAAATTATAAACATTGATGAACTTTGTTTATATACTTGAATTAAGAAAATAGTGATAGCTATACCAAACCCATTTACTGTCATCATTAAACCATCTAATAAATTAGTTGTTTCATCACAAATAATATCTAATTGTTTTTTCAAATATCCTGTATGGATACTATTTATTTTAGAGATGTTCATATTACATATTCTTTTGAAATAAGATATTTGTAAGTCCTTTTTACTTGTATCAAGAAATGGTTCAGCTAAAGTGTTCCATAATACATTGGCAAATATTTCTACTATTTTTATAATAATTGTTAATATTATTAACATTTTAAACTTATCTAAATCAAATGAAATAGTTAAATATATTGACAATACTACGGGCATAATATATAGACACATATTTTCTATAAACGCGTTTAAAAAACATAATGCATATTTCTTTTTATTTAATACTTTAAAAGGATACATGTTACCACCTCTAACATCATTTTAACATAAATTATTGATAGGACACAATTAAACATAAAAAAATATTTCAATTTATAAAAAAATAGTATATAATTAATATAGGAGGAATGAATATGTTGTGGATAATTTTAATTGTAGTATTAGTATTATTAGTGCTATATGTAATTGGAACATACAATAAACTAGTAAAAGCAAGAAACAAGGTAGAGGGAGAATGGGCACAAATTGACGTTCAATTAAAAAGAAGAATTGATTTAATTCCTAATTTAGTTGAAACTGTTAAAGGATATGCTAAACATGAAAAGGAAACATTAGAAGCAGTTATTAATGCACGTAGTAAAGCAGTATCTGCCACTACACCAGAAGAAGCTATTGCTGCTAGTGGTGAAGTTACTCAAGCTTTATCTAGATTATTTGCTTTATCAGAAGCGTATCCTGATTTAAAAGCTGATGCTAACTTTAAAGATTTACAAGATAATCTTAAAGAAGCAGAAGATAAAATTGCTTATGCTAGACAATTCTATAATGATACAGCTAAATCATATAAAAATTTAGTTGAAATGTTCCCTTCAAATATCGTTGCATCAATCTTTAAATTCAAAGCTAAACCATTCTTTGAAATTGATGCAGCTGAAAGAGAAGTACCAAAAGTTCAATTTTAAGAAAAAGGTTAGAGAAATCTAACTACAACTAGAAAAATTAAGTGTCCGAAAAGGACAAAATAAAAGACACATAGAGTTACCTATGATACAATGTAAGTGACGAAACTTATATTGGAGGTAAAAAACTATGTGTCTTTTAAATTGTAACATAAAAAAGAAAGAATATAAACATTTAACTTATGCCGAAAGAACAATG
>JAFUTO010000016.1 GCA_017484205.1 Bacilli bacterium
ACATGCAGCAAATCAATATGGAATGTTATCATTAACAGGAGTAAGTGGTACAGAATTTAATGTGGATGGTTCACTAGAATCAGGAGTTAATGATACAGAATTAAATAAGATACAATATAGTGGAACTAAATTTGACTATATATTTATGCATTTTGATGATTCAAATAATGTTACATATGGTAATTTTTGTATAAACAATTATAGTATTGATTATAATAATAATGAAGTGTCAAAAAGTACTAATAATTATTGTAATGGAAGTGGTCATGTAAGTAATACACTAGCGGATGGTACAGCATTATATTTTAATGTAACAACAGGTCAAAAATGTAGTGAGTCAGATTTAAATTATGGAACAGATCCTGTTGGTATAAAAACAGGTTGCATGAGATTCTATGTGTTTTTAGATGATGAATATAGTGATACATATAATTTGTTACTAGATCATAATACATCAAATGGAATTGCATGGTCTGATGACTATACTAATGGACCAACTACTGCTTCAGCACAACTTAAAAGTGATACAGATAGTTGGTTAGGAACAAAAACACCAAGAAGTTATACTCGTAATTATACTTTAATGGACGGAACTACTGGATCTTATACTATAGATTATAGTGATTATAAAGCAAGATTTTTGACGATACATGAAGTTGTTGATATAGTAGGTTATGATGATTTTCCTGATTATACTACATCGTATGATGACTATTTCTTCTTGTATGGTGCTGATACTGAACCTAAATGGAAAACTAGAAAAACAATTCCAAGTGGCGAAATTGTTGAATACCACTGGCTATACGAGTGGTTATGTTCGAGTAACCTTTTTGGTGGATACAGTAGTAGTTGTACTAATGGAAATAATAATTACTGGTTGAGTGATATTCAAAATGGTGTATCACCTAATAATGCAAATATATGGACTATATATTACCAAAGTGAAGCGCAATATAGTGTTTATTGGAATGATTATGTTGGCATTCGTCCAGTAATTGAAGTATCAAAAAGTGTATTTAAATAAGAACTGTAAAGTTCTTTTTTCTTATATAATAAAGTTATTTAAACAATCATATAATTATGGTATAATGATTATAGGTGATAATATGAGAGTGATTATCAGTGCTGGTGGTACAGGAGGACATATATATCCTGCCTTAGCGATTATTAATAAAATAAAAGAAATGGAACCTAATAGTGAATTTTTATATATAGGAACACACAATAGAATGGAAAAAGATATTGTACCTAAATATAATATTCCTTTTAAAACTATAGAAATATATGGTTTTAGTAAGAACATATTTAAAAATGTAAGAACAGTTAATGCATTTATTAAAAGTTATGGAAAATGTAAAAAGATAATCAAAGATTTTAATCCTGATATAGTAGTAGGTGTAGGTGGATATGTAACAGGACCTGTTATCTATGCCGCACATAAATTAGGTTATAAGACATTTATACATGAACAAAATAGTGTTGCAGGGAAAGCTAATATATTTTTAAGCAAATATGTAGATAAAATAGGTATATCTTTTGATGAGGCAAAAGAATATTTTCCTTTTGAAAAAGTGGTTGTTACAGGTAATCCATGTTCTGAAAATGCTTTGAAAATGGAAAAAATACCTAAAAGTACATATGGGTTAAGTGAAAACAAAAAAACAGTATTATTTGTTATGGGTTCATTGGGTGCATCTAAAGTAAATGATATATTAATGGATGCAATGCCTAAATTTGCAAATAAAAACTATGAAGTTTTATTTGTAACTGGTAAAGATTATTTTGATAAAGTAAATAGAGAATTATTCCCAGTGAACGTTAAAACAGTACCTTATATAGATAATTTGGCTGGGCTTATGAAAAGTATAGATGTTATGGTGTCAAGAGCAGGTGCATCTACATTATCAGAAATACTTGCTTTAAATATACCAAGTATTTTAATACCAAGTCCTTACGTTCCAAATGATCATCAATATAAGAATGCTGTTGCGTTAGTGGATAAAATGGCAGCTGTTATGATTGAAGAAAGATTTTTAAATCCTGATATTTTGATTAATACAGTAGATGATTTGATAAATGATGATAAAAGACAAGAAATGATGAAAATAGAACTAGATAAACTTGCTATTACAGATAGTTCTACAATTATTTATAACGAAATAGAAAAACTAATAAAGAAGGGATAATTATGGATATAATTAAAGACATTAAAGGCTTAAAAGTTGGTAAGGTAATAGAATCTCCAATTATGAGAAATTATACAACTTATAAAGTTGGTGGTAAAGCAATATGTATTGTTATACCTAATAGCGTACCCGATTTAATTAAACTTATGAATTACATATATACAAAAAAACTCAAATATAAGATATTAGGTAATGGTTCTAATTTAATATTTAATGATTCTGGATATGAAGGAGTATTAATTAAACTATCTAAATTTGATAAGTTTGAACAATTTGGTAATGAGTTTGATATCGGAGCTGGAGTATCTACTATTAAAGCTGCGATGAAGGTATCTAAAGAAGGATATACGGGTTTTGAATTCGCGACTGGTATTCCTGGTACTATTGGTGGAGCTATATATATGAATGCTGGTGCTTATAATTCAGATATGGGTTATATTACAAAATCAATTAAAGTATTAACACCTGATTTAAAAGTTAAAACAATGTATAACCACGAACTAGAATTTCATTATCGAACTAGTTTTTTAAAAACACACCCTAATTACATATGTTTAGAGGCTAAAATAGCTTTAAAAAAAGGAAACAAGAATGTAATAATGGAACTTATTAATGAAAGAAGAACTAGAAGAATAGCAAGTCAACCATTAGAGTTTCCATCTGCAGGATCTGTATTTAGAAACCCAACTGGAGATTATGCAGGTAGACTTATTGAAAGTTTAGGATATAAAGGAAAAGGAATTGGTGGAGCTATTGTATCTGATAAACACGCTAATTTTATTATAAATAGCGGTAATGCCAAAGGTGAGGATATAAAAGAATTAATAACAAAAATCCAAAAAGAAGTAAAGGAAAAATATAATATTGAATTAAAGGTTGAGCAAGAATTTGTAGAATAGGTGATATTATGTCAAAGAAAAATTATAAACATAAAAAAAGAAAAATTAAATATAAAAATGTATTTAAATTCTTTCTTTTTGTTGCGATTTTATTTATAGTTTTTAAAATAATAATTGATATGCCTATTACTAATATATATATTGAAGGAAATAGTATATATAAAGATCAAGAAATAATTGAATTAGCTAAGTTAGAAGATTATCCTTCAAGTATTAAAAATAATAGTTTTATAGTTAAAAAAAGACTTAAAGATAGTGGAAATTTCACTTCTGTTAAAGTAACTAAAGTTTTTGGAAAAGTATATATAAGTGTAACTGAGAACAGACCTGTATTTTATAACAGTAATACATCAAAAGTAGTTATGCTTGATAAGTCTGAAAGAGATGGAGATGTTGTTACACCTTATTTATTGAATTATGTTCCTGATACAGTGTATCCAAAATTTGTTGATGCTATGTGTAAGGTAAATCCTGAAATATTAACTAGAATATCTGATATAGAATATAGTCCAAATACTGTGGATACAGAAAGATTTTATTTAACAATGACAGATGGTAATTATGTGTATTTAACAATAAATAATTTCACAAGAATTAATAATTACATAGAAATGATAAAACAATTTCAAAATAAAAAAGGTATACTATATTTAGATTCTGGTGAATATTTTGAAATAAAAAATTAAGGAGGAATTTATGGGAATAAAAAATTATATATCAAATTTAGCAAATGGAATAAAGAAAAATATAGAACAAGATGTAGCGCTTACTAAAACGCATACTGCAGCTACTGTGTATCGTGATTCAAAAGGGAACATAGTTAGTAATGATTTTGACCATACACCTAAATTAGATCTTGGTAATCGTTATTTAAGTGAACTTGAATATGAACCAGCTGTTGCTGAGTATAAACCGGATTTTAAAATAGAACCTAAAAGTACTGGTAATACAAATACTAATGTTTCAAAGGGTAATAATACTTCTCAAAATCAAACAAGTATTTATAGTGATGTTGAATTTGATGAAAATGGTCAAATAAAAGAATAATTTCTAATATATAATTAATTATAATCTTTATATTAATTGTAAAAAGAAAATATTCTTTTTTCTTTTACTAAAAATGACCAAATATATTTTACTTTTATCTAAAAATATAGTATAATTGTACTTAGATTATAGGGGATGATAATTTGAGAAATATTTATACAAGTATAGATATAGGTACAGATACTATCAAAATTATTGTTTGTGAATTGTTTCATGGGAAAATTAATTTATTAGCGTCATCTTCTATTAAATCTAGAGGAATAAAAAAGGGGCTAGTTTCAGACGTTGATGAAGCTGCAGTGTCTTTGAAACTTGCTATTGAAGAGATTGAAACAAAGTTAGGTATTACCATTCATGATGTAATCACAACAATACCAAGTTATAGTTCGATGTTTACTCTAATAAAGGGCGAGGTTAATATTGAAAATGAGGATGGTATTATCACTGGTGATGATGTTGTAAGAGTATTACAACAAGGTATGAATATTGAAGAAGTTAATATGGAAATGGTAACAATAATGCCTATTAGTTTTATTCTTGATGGTAGGGAACATGTTAAAGATCCTAAAGGTAAAGTTGCTAAAACATTAGAATCAAGATCTATTTTAGTAACAACACCAAGTAGAAATATTTATTCTATTATGAAACTTTTAGATAAATGTGGATTAGAGGCAATTGATATATCAATTGGTGGTATTTGTGATATGTTTACTTTAAGAAATAGAGAAATTGATGATAAAGTAGGCGTAATTATAAATATGGGTAGTGATACTACAACTATATCTTTATATAATAAGGGCATTATTATTAAAGATAAATTATTAGAAATAGGTGGTAAGTCTATTGATAATGATATAGCCTATATTTATAAAACTAGTATGATAGAAGCTAAAAAACTTAAAGAAAAATTTGCAATAGCTTCTGTAAAACATGCTAGTGTAAGTGATATATATGATTTAATAGCAGAAGATGGTAAAGTAGTTAAAGTAAATCAACATGAAATATCTGAAATAGTAGTTGCTAGATTAGAAGAAATCTTCGCTATGATAAAAAAAGAATTATTTGGTATTACCAGTAAAGAATTAGATTATATAATAATTACTGGTGGTGCAAGTAATATGCCATATTTAGATGTGTTTTTAGACAGTGTATTTAAAAATGCTAAAATAGCTAGAACTAATTTAGTAGGAGTAAGAAATAACAAGTATTCATCAAGTTTAGGTAATGTTGTTTATTATATAAGTAAGCAAAAACTTAAAGGTGAAATAAATGGTATGCTAGATGACGAAGAAATAGATAAAATGTCATCATTGAAAGGTAATGTATTAATATCAAACGAATCAATGTTAGGGAAAGTAGCTCAATACTTTTTCGGTGAATAGAGGAGGCAATTTATGTTTGGATTAGAAATGGATCAATTAGCAAAAATAAAAGTAATTGGAGTTGGTGGTGGCGGTAATAATGCCGTTAATAGAATGATTGAATCAGGTGTAAAAGGTGTAGACTTTATAGTTGCCAATACAGATTTACAAGTTTTAAATAATTCTAAAGCTCCTGTAAAAATACAAATTGGTACAGATTTAACTAATGGACTAGGTGCTGGTGCTAACCCACAAATTGGTAAAGAAGCTGCATTAGAATCAAAAGATGAAATACAAGCTGCTTTAGAAGGTGCAGATATGGTATTCATCACATGTGGTATGGGTGGTGGAACTGGTACAGGTGCTGCTCCAGTTATAGCAGAAATCGCACAAAGTATTGGGGCTTTAACTGTTGGTATTGTAACTAAACCATTCTCATTTGAAGGAAAAAGAAGAATGCAACAAGCATTTGATGGTATTGCTGAATTAAGAGGTCATGTAGATACTTTAATCGTTATACCTAATGATAGATTAAGAGAATTAATTGATAAGTCAACACCATTATTAGAATCATTCAAAGAAGTAGATAATGTATTAAGAAGAGGTGTTCAATCTATATCTGATTTAATTGCTGTAGCAGGTTTAATCAACTTGGATTTTGCAGATGTTAAAACTGTTATGGAAAAAAGAGGAGATGCCTTAATTGGTATAGGTATGGGTACAGGTGAAGGTAGAGCTACTGAAGCTGCTCGTCAAGCTGTATCTAGTCCGTTATTAGAAACATCAATTGATGGAGCTACTGATGCCATTATTAATGTTACAGGTGGTAATAATTTAACATTATTTGAAGTTGAAGAAGCTGTTGAAGTTATTAGATCAAGTGCTAATACAGATATTAATACTATCTTCGGTGCTGTTATTAATGAAAATTTAAATGACGAGTTAATTGTTACTGTTATTGCAACAGGATTCAATGATAAGAAAACTGAATCTACAATTGAAGATGAAGACGAATTTACTATTCCTGATGATGATGACGATGATGATGGAGATACAATTATTCCTAGCATTTTAAAAAGAAGAGGATTTTAATTAGAAGTACAAAAGTACTTCTTTTATTTTATAAAATAAATACAGTAAATGACATTATTCGTAATGTCATTTTATTATAATGATAATGGTGATAATATGACGATATATTTAGACCTAGTATTTTTTTTAAATTTGTTTTTTGATTTTATACTACTTTTAAGTGTATCTTTGTTACTTAAAAGAAATATAAAACTATATAATGTGCTTTTTGGTTCATTAATAGGTAGTTTATCTATATTTCTATTATTTATCGACTTGAATAATATAGAGTTATTCATCTTTAAATTTATTATTAGTATATTAATGACTGTAACAACATTTGGATATAAAGATATTTTATATACGATTAAAAATATAATATATTTATATTTCGTAAGTATATTTTTAGGAGGATTTTTATATTTAATTAATGATAGTTTTGATTATCATAATGGATTAGTCTTTTATAATAATGGATTATCAATAAATATAATAATTATTCTTGTATTGACACCAATACTTGTCTATGTTTATTTAAAAGGTTTCAAACATATTAAAAATAATTATCATAATTATTACAATATATCATTATATATAAAGGATAAAATTATAAATGTAACTTCATATTTAGATACAGGTAATAAATTAGAATCACCTTACACTCATACACCAGTAATATTATTACATAATAAAGATCCAATATTTAATAATTTAAAATATACTTTAATTCCATATAATACAGTTTCTAGTAATGGTCTTATAAAATGTTATAAAGTAGATAAAATACATATAGAAGGGGTGGGTGATAGATATAAAGTAATAGTAGGTATTATGGAAAATGAGATAAATATAGATGGTGTAGATTGTATATTAAATACTAAATTATTGGAGGGAAAATGAAACTATTAAAATTAATATTAAGGATTTTTGTTAAGGATATTTTTTATGTAGGAAGTGTAGATAAACTTCCAGGACCTTTATCTAGTGAAGAAGAAGCAAAATATATTGAATTATCTTTAAATGGCGATGAAGAAGCGCGAAATAAACTTATTGAACATAATTTAAGATTAGTTGTCTTCTTAGCTAAAAAATATGATAATACAGGTGTAGATTTAGAAGATTTAGTAAGTATTGGTACCATTGGACTTATAAAAGGAGTTAACACATATAAGAATGATAAAAACATTAAGTTAGCTACTTATGCATCTAGGTGTATTGATAATGAAATATTAATGTTTTTAAGAAAAAATAAAAAAAGAAAAGGTGAAGTATCTTTTGAAGATAGCCTATCGTTTGATGCAGAAGGGAATGAACTACACTTAGAAGATGTACTAGGTACTGAACCTGATATTGTAAGTAAAGGTATTGAAGATGAAACAGATAGAAAATTACTATATGATGAATTATCTAAGTTAAATGATAGAGATAAAGAAATAATATGTTTAAGATATGGACTTTTAGGTAAAAAAGCAATGACTCAAAAGGATGTAGCGACATTACTTGGAATATCACAATCATATATTTCTAGAATTGAAAAAAAGGTTATTAATAGATTAAAAAATATTACTAAAATATAAGTATATTTTGTTTTATATTATTAATAATAATACTGGAGGTAATAATATGGATCAAAATATGGAATTTATAAATTATGTGTATGAAGTGTCATGTATGGGAGTCAGTAGTATGACAACACTACTTAATACTTTAAAAGATAAGGATAATAAAATTAAAAAAGCATGTGAGGATATAATTAAAGGACATGAACATTTTGTTAAAGAAACTAAGTCAATATTAAAGAAAAACAATGCTGAAATAAAAGAAGTAGGTATGATGGCAAAAATGGGTTCATGGATGGGAATTAAAACTGAAATGCTTAAAGATAATAGTGATTCACGTGTAGCAGATATGATTATTAGAGGACTTACTATGGGCCTTTTAGAACTAGATAAAAAAATAGAATCATTTGATGAAAATACTGATTCTAAAAATAAGAAGTTAGCAAAGGAACTTAGAAAATTTGAAAGTGATAGTATTGAACTTTTAAAACCATATTTGTAATATTGACTTTAATATAAAAATATAGTATATTATAAGTGCACAAGCGATTGTGTAATAAAGATGGCGTTTCCGGCTGAAACAGGAATTTAAAAAAGTGGTGAACCCAGCCATAAATCGGGAACTAAAAAAGTGGTGAACCCAGCCATAAATCGGGAACTAAAAAAGTGGTGAACCCAGCCATAAATCGGGAACTAAAAAAGCGGTGAACCCAGCCATAAATCGGGAACTAAAAAAGAGAAGTTAGATGTATAAAATTACATCTAACTTTTTTTGTTTAGAAAGGAGGCGAAAAATGTCGGATAATTTTAAATTAGTTAGAATTAATTCTGATTATTGCGATTATTTAAGAAAATATGATTATAGAGTACCATTTAATAATAAAGATAAGAAAACGAGACCATTTGTAGGAATACTTTTTAAAATTAATGATTTTGATTATTTTGCTCCGTTATCTAGTCCTAAGGTAAAACATAGGAATATGAGATCATCGCTAGATTATATTAAATTGGATAATGGTAATTTAGAAATTGTTAATTTTAATAATATGTTACCAGTAACAAAAAATGTATACAAAATTATTTTAATTAATTATAATGAACATAATTATAGTGTTTTATTACAAAAACAATTAGATTGGTTGAATGAAAATAAAAATGAAGTTAGAAATAAGGCAACTAAATTATATAAATATTATAATAATAATCATTTAAATGGTAATATAATGGGTAGATGTTGCGATTTCAAATTATTAGAAGAAAAATGTGTTGAATATAATAAAGTATTATCTTCTTAATATCATACTTATAATATTGACTTTAATATAAAAATATAGTATATTATAAGTGCACAAGCAATTGTGTGTGAAAGCTGGCGTTTCCGGCCATAACAATAACAGGAATCTAAGAAAGCTGGCGTTTCCGGCCATAACAATAACAGGAATCTAAGAAAGCTGGCGTTTCCGGCCATAACAATAACAGGAATCTAAGAAAGTGAAGTTAGATGTAAATTACATCTAACTTTTTTTGTAGAAAGGAGGCGAATTATGTCGGGGAATATGAATTTAGTTATAATAGATACTGAATATTGTGATTATTTAAGAAAATTTGATTGTAGAGTACCATATAACAAAGAAAATAAAGATTTTAGACCATTTGTAGGTGTATTATTTAGAATAAATGATATTGAATACTTTGCTCCGTTATCTAGTCCAAAGCCTAAGCATTTAAAAATGAAAGAATTTATAGACTTTATTAAAATTGATGATGGTAATTTAGGGATTATAAATTTGAATAATATGATTCCAGTAACTAAAAATAATTATAAAGTTATTAATTATAAAGAGTATGATTCTAATGTCTTTCATGATATGAATTACTATAGAATGCAACAAAAGGAATTGCTTTGGCTAAATAGAAATAAAAATATAATAATTAGTAGGGCATATAAACTATATACAAAATATATGAATAACAAACTGCCTGAAGCTATTAGAAAAAGATGTTGTGATTTCAAATTATTAGAAGAAAAATGTGATGAATATAATAAAGTGTTAAACTAGATATAACTCTAGTTTTATTTTATAATTTATTATATAATGAATGTAGGTGATATAATGAAGAAATTAACTATACTTTGTTTACATATGGGATATGGAGGAGCTGAAAACGCAATCGCGTCTTTAGCTAATAATTTATGTAATAAATATGATATAGAAATAGTATCGGTATATAAATTATATGATAAAGAAGCATATACGCTAGATAAAAAAATAAATGTTACATATCTTATGGAAACTGATATTGCTTTAAGGACGGATACATATAAAAAATTACTTAGATCACATAAAATATTTAAACTATTTAAAGTACTACTTAGAGATTATAAGATTAATATATTTAGATTAGCTAAAGATACTATTGATAGCTATATAAATGTAAAAAATAAAAAGAGATTAATGATTAATTATATCAAAAATATGAATACGGATATTGTATTATCAACTAGATTAGAATATAACTATTATTTAAGTGAGTATCAGCCAAAGGCTTATAAGGTGGCTTGGGAACATAATCATGGAGATATTAAATATATAAGAGAAGTCATAAAAAGTTGCAATGGTGTAGATAGATTAGTAGTTGTATCTAAAGGATTATATGATATTTATACTAGTGAAACTAATGATTTAAAAATATCTTATATACCTAATGTATTAGATGAATTGCCTGATAAAAAATCTAAATTAGATAATAAAAGTCTTGTATCAGTTGGTAGACTTGTAACAGTTAAAGGCTATAATGATATGATTGATGTAATGAAAATAATTAATGAAAAAGATCCATCAATTACATTAGAAATAATAGGTGATGGAGATTTAAAATATGATTTAAAAAACAAAGTGAAAGATTTAAAACTTGATAAAAATATTAAATTAGTCGGTTTAAAAGATAAGAAATATATTAATGATAAATTAGCAAAATCATCACTATTTATATCAACATCCCATTCTGAGTCGTTTGGATTAGCGGTTATAGAAGCTATGTCAGCTGGTGTACCTGTTATTGCCTTTGATTCAGCAGAAGGATTAACTGAACTTATCGATAATAAAAATGGTATATTAATTCAAAATAGAAATATAGAAGAAATGGCAAATGAAATAATAGAATTATTAGATGATAAAGTAAGAATAAAAGAAATGGGTAAGAATGCATATAATACATCATTAAATTATACAAAAGATAAAGTATATGATAAATGGTTAAAGGTTATGGAGGATAAATGATTTCCAAAACTATGGTATTTTAGATAGTTTTGGAAAAATATTTCCAAAAATTGACTTAATATAAAAAAAGGTATATACTTAAATAGAGGTGATAACTATGATAGAAAGAACTCAATATCTTGAAGAATTAAAAAGATGGAAAGATAAAGACTTAATTAAAGTAGTTACAGGAATAAGACGATGCGGTAAATCTACTTTATTTGAATTATTTATAAATTATTTAAAAGATAGTGGAGTTGATGAAAAACAAATCATACACATAAATTTGGAAGATGCTGATTATAATTTTACTGATTATAAGCAATTATATGATTATATAAATTCTAAGATAAATGTTAAGGAACAATATTATGTATTTCTAGACGAAGTTCAAAATGTAGTTGAATTTCAAAAAGCAGTTGATAGCTTATATATTAAAAAAAATGTAGATGTATATATAACGGGATCTAATGCTTATCTATTATCAGGTGAACTTGCTACGTTACTATCAGGAAGATATATTGAAATAAAAATGTTACCATTATCATTTAAAGAATATAAATCAGTATTTGAAACTGACAATTACCAACAATTATTTCTTGAATATATGAAAAATGGTGGAATGCCTGGAAATATAACAATATTAAAGTCGAATCCGAATGATTTAGACAAATATTTAGATGGTATATTTTCTACTATTGTATATAAAGATATAATGGCGAGAAATAATATAACAGATAAATTATTATTAGAAAGCGTGTTAAAGTTTATATTTGATAGTGTTGGTAGTCCTGTATCTATAAAGAAAATAAGTGATACTTTAACGAGCAAGGGAGTATCTACAAGTAACCATACTGTAGAAAACTATATTAATGCGTTTATAGAAAGTTTCTTAATATATAAAGCTGAAAGGTTTGATATTAAAGGTAAAAATATATTGGCAAGAGATTATAAATATTACCCCGTTGATACAGGATTGAGGAGTTATTTGTTAGGTAAAAAGTCAGATAGTGACATGGGCCATATACTAGAAAAT
Source organism: Bacilli bacterium (assembly GCA_017484205.1). GTDB lineage: Bacteria > Bacillota_I > Bacilli_A > RF39 > UBA660 > RGIG9169. The sequence goes on from JAFUTO010000016.1 coordinate 12,420, forward strand.
ATTGTTTATTTAGAATTGTTAAGACGGGGGTATAAGGTTTATGTTGGAAAAATTGATGAATTAGAGGTCGATTTTGTTGCAGAGAATAGAGACGGATTGAAATATTATCAAGTTGCACTAACTGTTCGAGATGAAAAAGTATTAGAAAGAGAATTAAGAGGATTACAAAAAACAGGAGATTTTTATCCAAAGTTTTTATTAACACTAGATATGGATTTAGAATCCGATTATGATGGTATAACTAAGATTAATGTAGTAGATTGGCTATTAAACGATGAAAAATATCATTAAAACCATATTACAATTTCTATTACTTATAATAATATTAATCATCATATATCCTTTCTTATGCATTATTATGGAGATAATAGATGAATATATTATGACAAGTACCTTTTTAGAAAATATAAGTAAGGATGCTTGGCTAACTTTTATAGGTTCTATAATTGGTGGACTTATTACTATGATAGGTGTTATTTTAACAATACAATATGAAAAGAGAGTTAATAAGATTAATCAGTTAAAGGATGTAAGACCATTTATTGTGTGTAAACCTGATTTACCTGATGTATTATATAGTGCAAAAGACGAAGAAGAGTTTCGAACTTATAATTTAAATGTTAAGAATGTATCTGATAATCTAGTTAAAGATTTAAGAGTGTTAAGTGATGAAGTTTATATTTATGTAGGAAATGATAAATATGAGAAAGTAGATGACAGTAAAGATTCCCGTTATTCTATTTTTACAGTGCTTATGGATACTACCGAAATGATAGAAGCACATAATGTATTTTCATATCAAACAAATATACTAATTCATAATTATAAAGAAACATCTAAGTCACCTGCGGATACATTTAAAGTAAAAATGTTATTTGAATATACCGATATACTTGATTTAAAAAAATATAGGCATTATTTAGAATATAATTTAACAATTAATTATACAAGAGAGAAGGGTAAATATATTTTATTTGCTAATGATATAAAAAATGAAACTATAAATTAGAAATAAACAAGTAAAATAAAGCCAAAATGACTTTATTTTTTCTTTACATATTAATGTTATAATAAATTTACAAATTGTCGTATATTTGGTATAATTATAATGTATTAATAAAAGATTAAGTAAATTTGCATTATTTAGCCTTTTGTGTTAGTATAGTGTGCTAAACAGGGGTGAGAGGTGATAAAATGAACGAAAGTATTGTTATAGTTGAAAGCGCTAAGGATGCTGTAGTTAAAACAAATAGTAAAACTTTATATTTTGTTATTAAAAGATTTTTTGATATATTAGTAGGGTTAATTGGACTAGTTATTTTAATACCGTTAACAGTAATAATAAAAGTGGCATATATGTTAACAGGAGATTTTAGTTCAATATTCTTTAAGCATAAAAGAATTGGTAAACATGGTGAAACTATTTATATATATAAATATAGATCTATGGTTCCTAATGCTGAAGCTAAATTAAAAACTATGTTAAAAGATAAAAAGTTTAAAAAGGAATTTGAAAAAAATTATAAATTAGATAATGATCCTAGAATTACTAAAATAGGCAAGATTATTAGAACTACTTCTATTGATGAATTACCACAATTTATAAACCTTTTAAAAGGTGATATGTCATTAATTGGTCCAAGACCATTAGTTGAAGGTGAATTAGATGCACAAAATGGTAATCATGAAATATATGAATCTGTAAGACCAGGAATTACTGGTTGGTGGGCATGTAATGGTAGAAGTGCTACTAATTATGATGAGAGACTAAAACTAGAATATTATTATGTAAGAAATTGTTCTATCAAATTAGATATTAAATGTATTTATAGAACTATAATAGCTGTTTTGAAAAGACAGGGAGCTAAATAAAAGGGGAATTAATAAATATTATAATGGACTATACCCTTGGTGTAGTCCATTTATTATGTTTAGGAGGAAAATATGAAAAAAGCCTTAATAACTGGAATTACTGGACAAGATGGGTCATATTTGGCAGAATTTCTATTAAATAAAGGGTATGAAGTTCATGGCATTGTAAGGAGAATATCTATTTCTAATACTCAAAGAATAGATCATATTATTGACAAACTTATATTACATGAAGGTGATTTGTCTGACTCATCAAGTATTGTTAAAATCATTAAGAATGTAGAACCTGATGAAATATATAATTTGGCTGCTCAAAGTCATGTTGGTGTTTCTTTTGATGCCGCTGAATACACAGGCGATGTTGATGCATTAGGAGTTCTTAGAATATTAGAAGCAGTACATATATTAAAATTGGAAAACAAATGCCGCATATATCAAGCTTCAACTTCAGAACTTTATGGTAAAGTAGAAGAATGTCCACAAAATGAATCTACACCATTTCATCCGTATAGTCCTTATGCAGTTGCTAAACAATATGGTTATTGGATTGTAAAAGAATATCGTGAAGCGTATAATATGTTTGCATGCAATGGAATTTTATTTAATCACGAAAGTGAAAGACGTGGTGAAAATTTTGTTACTAGAAAAATAACATTAGCAGCAGGCAGAATTGCAGAAGGATTACAAGACCATTTAGAATTAGGAAATCTAGACTCATTAAGAGATTGGGGATATGCAAAAGACTATGTTGAATGCATGTGGCTGATATTACAAAATGAAAAACCAGATGATTTTGTAATTGCTACAGGAATTCAACATACAGTTAGAGATTTTGTAGAAAAAACATTTAAAGAAAATGGAATTGATATTAGGTGGGAAGGAACTGGTATAGAAGAAAAAGGTTATGACAGCAAGAGTGGAAAAATGTTGGTATGTGTAAATCCAAAATGGTTTAGACCTACTGATGTCGTCAATTTATTAGGTGATCCATCAAAAGCAAAAAAAGAATTAGGATGGAATCCTCAAAAAACTAGTTATGAAGAATTGATACATATTATGGCAATACATGATAGAAATTTAGCTAAAAAAGAAAAGGTGAATAAATAATATGAATAAAAATAGCAAAATATTTGTTGCGGGTCACAAAGGAATGGTTGGTTCTGCAATTGTTAGAGAATTAAAAAAACAAGGTTACTCGAATATTATTACAAGAACACATGCTGAATTGGATTTGTGTAATCAAGAAGAAGTTGAAAAGTTTTTTGAAGAGGAAAAACCAAAATTGTTGGTATGCTGTAATTATTTTTATCCTGAATTAGCATCAACAGGACAATTATTAACTGAAACTTGCGAAGGACTAATAAGCGACTTTGATATAACTGTAATTTGCTCAGTTCCATGTTATACTGGCAAGATTGATAAAAAATATAAGGATAAAAAAGTTTATCATGAAGAATATAATGGCATAAATATAATAAAAGTTTGGGTTCCTGAATTTGATAAACAAAACAAAATTAGTAGAATTAAAAATATATTATCGTATTATTTGAATTCCAAAAAGGTTATTCGAAAATTAAAAAAATATGATATTGTTATGACGATATCTCAACCACCAATTTTAGGCGGTTTATTAGGAAAATATGCGAAGAAGAAAACAAAAAGTAAATTAGTTTATTTAGTGGAAGATTTTAACCCTGAACAAACTGAAACAGTTAAATATTCTAAAAACAAAGTTTTATTAAGAATTTTGAAAAAAATAGACATAAACACTTGTAAAAAATCTGATTTAGTAATTACTGTTGGTGAAGATATGCAGGAAACTTTGAAAAAAAGATTTAATAACAAAAATGTTCCTAATAATATAGTAATAAATAATTGGATTGATGAAAACGAGATTTATCCATTAGATAAAAGTGATAAAGGTGTTACTAAATTCTTAAAAAAATATAATTTGCAAAACAAATTTATTATAATGTATTCTGGTAATATAGGATTATATTATGATTTAGAAAAAATAATGGAAATTATTCTAAAATTTAAAAATAATGATGATATTAGATTTGTATTTATAGGTGAGGGAAGCGTAAAACAAAAACTAATTAATATGGTTGATTTGAGTGAAGCTAAAAATGTTATATTTATACCATATCAAAAGAAAGAAGATCTAATTTATAGTTTAAATGCAGCTGATGTACATATTGTTACGAATGCAAAAGGAATAAAAGGTATATCAGTTCCAAGTAAAATTTATGGTGTATTAGCTACTAATAAACCTGTATTTGGAATATTGGAAGATGGTTCTACTGCTTCTAATATAATAAAGGATGCTAAATGTGGTGTTGCTATCGAACCTACAATATATGATAAAATTGAATTAGAATTATCTAAAATTATTGATACTAAGGAAGCATTTGTAAAAAAATATTCTAATGGTAGAAAATTTTTGGAAAATAATTTAAAAAAGGAAATATCAATAAATAAATATAGAAAGGCATTAAAAGATTTAATAAATAGGTGAGTTATGAAAAAAAGTTTAAAAATTAATACAAATATCTTTTTCTATATTGCTGTTTTTCTAGTTCCTTTTGAAAATTTATTCTTCGCTCCTACTGCAGGATGGGCAACAATTGCTCCAATATTATTTGGTATATATTTTATTTTAAATATAAATAAAATTATTAAATTAGTTAAAATAAAAAACATATGGATTGCTATATTAATTGCGTTTGCACTTAATATATATAATTTTATATTAACTGATTTTAGTGTTTATAGAACAGGAAATACACTGATTACTCTAGGATTAGGTGTAATGGAATATTATACTTTTGTATACTATTATGAAAGAAACAAATTGCTAGATAAAGTAATAAAAATCTTACTTGTTGCATATGCTATATCTATTGCTATTGGTATAGTACAGTGGATAGCTATAAAATTTAATATATCTTTTATTATAAATCTTTTTCATATACTTTTAAAACGTAGTAATTATTTGAATGTTGGAAGAGTACAATTTTCATTTACAGAACCATCATTTATTAGCATGCATTTATATGGTGTATTATTACCTTTATATTATGCAACTAAAAATAAGAAAGTATTAATAACTATAGTTATGTTTGTCTTACTATCTTTCTTGTTTAATAGTGGTGTAAGAGTAATATTAGATACTTTAATTGTTATAATTATTATGATTATTTATCATGCTATTGCAAACAAAAGAAATAGGAAGTATTTATTAATAGTTATATTATTAATACCATTATTTATTTTTATGTTGTTTAGCAACAATAACCGTTTTGAAAATATTGTTACCAATGGTGTTTATGCTGATGCTTCTTTAGCGTCTAGATTCTTTAGAATTGAATCAAGTATTTATGGTTATGCCAAAAAGCCAATAAATTTTATAACTGGATATGGGCTTGGGAATTCAACTATTCCTATTGCTGAAGGTTTTGATAAAGCATATTTAAATTATAAAAATGAATATACATACGAAATTATTGGATATCAAACATATAATGAACATAGTAACGATAATGCATCTTTCTGTTTATATATAAGAATTATTTCTGAATTTGGTATATTAATTTTTGCTTTCTTAATTTATCAAGTTTATAAAATATATAAAAATAGTACATTTGCATATAAACTACCATTATTATTAATTGTTGGTTATTTATATTTACAATTTGATTCTTACGCATTTTATTCAATATGGTTAGTTTTTGCTATATTAAATATTACAAAAAAGTTAGAAGTTAAAGAAAAATAAAGGTGATAGTATGGATATAGGTTTTATTAGAATGCTAAATAAAATAAATGGTGTTAAATTTGGAAAAAAAGTAAAATATAATGGAATACCATTTATATATAAAGTTAAGGACTCATCTATTAAAATAGGTAATAATGTTACTATAAAAAGTAGTTTTTTATCTAACTTAGTTGGATTATATCAAAAAACTATAATTGTCACTAGATGTGAAGGTGCCTATATAAGAATAGGTAATAATGTTGGTATGAGTGGGGCAACTATATATGCTAGAAAAGGCATTGAAATAGGTGATAATACATTAATAGGTGGTAATGTAAAAATTATTGATAATGATTTTCATCCTTTGGACATTGAAGATAGAAATAATGATGATAAATCTAAAATTGCATCCAAACCTATTAAAATTGGTGAAAATTGTTTTATAGGCGTTAATAGCATTATACTAAAAGGTACTGAATTAGGTGATGGTTGTATAGTTGGCGCTGGTGCAGTAGTATCAGGCAAATTTCCACCTAATTCTAAAATAGTTGGAAATCCAGGGAAAGTAATAAATAAATAAGGAGGAATCCTATGAAAGTGGTGCAAATAAACATATTTCCTAATCTATCTACAGGTAGTATTATGATGAATATTCATAATTATCTAAAAGATAATGGTGTAGATTCATATGTAGTATGGGGTAGAGGAAGAAATACTAATGATGAGTCTGAGATATATATGAATGATAAAATAGGTGTATATAGTCACATTTTATATACTAGATTTACTGATAAAACTGGTTTTGCATCAAAAAATGCAACAAAAAAGTTAATTAAAAAATTAGAAGAAATAAAACCAGATATAGTACATTTGCACAATATTCATGGATATTATATAAATATCGAAATATTGTTTGAATATTTAAAAAATAAAAATATTAAAACAGTATTTACATTGCATGACTGTTGGACATTTACAGGTCATTGTGCTTATTTTGATTATATAGGATGTAATAAGTGGAAAAGTAGATGTCATAATTGCCCTTTGATACATGATTATCCAAAATCATTTGTAGATAATTCTAAATGGAATTTTAAACATAAAAAGCAAATATTTAGTGATACTGATATGTATATAGTTACACCATCTGTTTGGTTAGCTAATTTAGTTAAAAAATCTTATTTAAAAGGTAAAAAGTTAACCGTAATTAATAATGGAATTAATACTGATATATTTAAACCTACTATATCTAATTTTAGAAAAAACCATGATTTAGAAAATAAGAAAATAATTTTAGGTGTGGCAAGTACTTGGGATAAAAGAAAAGGATTAAATGATTTTATTGAATTATCTAAGGTAATTGATAATGATACTAAAATTGTTTTGGTTGGCCTTAACCAAAAGGAAATAGATAGTATTCCTGATAATATTCTAGGGTTACCACGAACAAAAAGTGTAAATGAGTTAGTAGAAATATATTCTGCTGCTGATGTTTTGTTTAATCCAACACATGAGGAAAACTATCCAACTGTTAATTTAGAAGCGCAAGCTTGTGGTACCCCAGTTATAACTTATAATACTGGTGGATCACCAGAAACTATATTAACTGGAAATGGTTTAGTTGTAACTTATGATGATATGGTTAAAAATTATAAAAAGTATGTAAATCTTAAAATAAATAGTAATAATAAGATAGATAATATAGAAAATATGAGTGAAAAGTATTACAATTTATACAAAGATATTTTAAATAAATGATAGGTGAATATTATGATTATTAAAAAAATATGGAAAAGAATTGCTAGGTATCCAAGTATTATTAAACACAGTAAGAATGTATTAAAATCAATTAAAAATGAAAAATATATTTTTTACTTTGGTGTTCCTATGCATCCTAATCTTGGTGACTTAGCACAATGTGTGTGTATTAGAAAATTTTTAAAAGAAAATTATAGTGATTATGATGTTATTGAAATAGATACTAATGCATTTTTGTCTAGATTCACTACTTTAAGAAAAAAATTAAAATCAAAAATAAAAGATACAGATTTAATATTTTTTCAAAGTGGATATTGTACACACGATTTAGGTGGTAGAGAAGATTTGATGCACCAAGCAGTTATTAAAGATTATCCAAATAATAGAATTATTGTTTTACCACAAACTGTATTTTTTAAATCTGATTGTCGTAAAAAACAAGCAAGTGAAGTATATAATTCTCATAAACACATTTTGTTTTTAGCACGAGATAATGTTTCTTATAAACTTGCTAAAGAAATGTTTCCTGATATTGAAATAAAAGCATTTCCTGATATAGTTACAACTATGATAGGAAATTATAGTTTTAATAATGATAGAAATGGTGTTTTAATATGTGTTAGGAATGATATAGAAAAATATTATACGGATTCTGATATAGAAAACTTGAAAAATATTATTGAAAGAAATACATCTGTTACTGTTACAGATACAACTATTACAAAAAAAATTGATGCAAATTATAATGGATTAGAAAAATATATATTAGACTATATAAATGATTTTTCTAAATATAAAGTTATTATTACAGATAGATATCATGGAACTATTTTTTCATTAATAGCTAATACTCCTGTTATTGTAATAAAATCAACTGATCATAAAGTTAAGACAGGCGTGGATTGGTTTGAAGGTGTTTATGATGATAACATTTTTTATATTGATGATATAAATGATGTACCTAACAAGGTAAATGAATTATTAAAAAGAAAAAAAATAGAAAAAAATAAACCGTATTTTAAAGAAAAATATTATGATAAATTACCTGAATTTATAAATAAATTAAAATAAAATAGGAAGAAGGTGTATATATGCAAAGAACTAAAAATGCAGTACGAAACGCTAAAAGTGGAATGTTTTTAAAATTTTATCAAATGTTTGGACAATTCATATTAAGAACTGTAATGATATATACACTTGGTATGGAATATTTAGGCTTAAGCAGTTTATTTACGTCAATATTGCAGGTTTTGAATTTAGCTGAATTAGGTGTAGGTTCTGCAATGGTTTATAGTATGTATAAACCTATTGTTGATAATGATTCAAAAACAATATGTGCGCTATTAAATCTTTATAAGAAATACTATAGAATAATAGGATTTGTAATTTTATTCTTAGGTTTAATTGTTATGCCATTTTTACCTAAATTAATTTCTGGTGATATACCAGAAAGTATGAATTTATATGTATTATACTTTTTGAATTTAATTACTATTGTTTTATCATATTGGTTATTTGCTTATAAAAATAGTATTTTAAATGCTCATCAAAGGTTAGATATAATTAATAAAATTAGTATTGCTAGTATAACAATACAATATATATTACAAATTATAGTATTGTTTGTATTTAAAAATTATTATTTATTTTTGTTAATTGCTTTAGTAGCCCAAATATTACTAAATATTTTTACTTCAATTGTAGTTAATAGGTATTATCCAAAGTATAAGGCGAAAGGTGAATTATCATCTAAAGAAAAAAATAAGATAAATATAAGAATAAAAGGATTGGTCACATCGAAAATTGGTGAAGTTACAATTAATTCAGCTGACTCAATAGTAATATCTATATTTTTAGGTTTAAATATGTTAGCGATATATAATAATTATTATTATATTATATCTGCTATAATGGGTTTGACAAATATAATATTTACCTCAACTATAGCAGGTATCGGTAATAGTTTAATTGTAGATGGCAAAGAAAAAAATTATAATGATTTACTGAAATTTACTTTTATGGTTTCTTGGATTGCATGTTTTTGTTCAACGGCTATATTATGTTTAATTCAACCATTTATGATTGCTTGGGTAGGAGAGGGAAATCTTTTATCACTTGAGTGTGTTATTTGCTTTGTTATATTTTTCTATATGCGAGTAATGAATCAATTATGGGTATCATATAAAGATGCTGCTGGAATATGGGATAAAGATAAATATCGACCATTATTAACTGCTATATTTAATCTTATTTTAAATCTAATATTAGTACATTATATTGGAATATATGGAATTATTTTATCTACTGTTATAAGTTTGCTATTAATGGGAAGCCCATGGTTACTAATAAACTTATTTAAATATGTTTTAGAAAGAAAACTTAATAATTATTTATTAATAATATTAAAATATGTACTTGTAACGATAATTTCATGCGCTATTTCATTTGCTGTATGTCATTATGCAACTGCAAATATCAATATATATTTATCAATAATTTTGAGTGGAATTATATGTCTTATAATACCAAATGTAATATATATTTTAATATTTAATAAGAGTAAAGAATATGCATATGTAAAAGATTTGATTAATTCAATATTGAAAAGGAGAATTCAAGATGAAAAAAGCAATTAAAAAAATCATTAATAAAATTGCAATAAAAAAAGTGCCTATATATGTGCCTGTATATGAAGGTGAAATTTTAAAAGGTAAGACTATTTTAGTAACTGGTGGTACTTCAGGAATTGGATATTCAATTGCTGAAGCATCTTTAAAAAATGGAGCTAATGTTATTATTACGGAAAGAAATAAGGAAAAGCTTGATAATGCTTTAAAGACATTAAAAAAGTCAACTAAAGATGCTAAGATATATGGCATTGATTTTGATATAAGTAATATAGAAATGATTGAATCTAAAGTTAGCGAAATTGTAAACATGATAGGCAATTTAAAAATAGATATATTGGTTAATAATGCGGGCGTAAATACCAAAGAAAAGTTTTTAAACACCACGATAGATGATTTCAATAATGTTATCAATACAAATTTAGAAGGTACATATTTTTTATCTCAAACTATTGCAAATTATATGATAAAAAATAAAATTGAAGGAAATATTTTGTTTATAGCTTCTTCTAGTTCAATAAGACCTGTTTTCAATACATATTCTTTATCAAAATGGGGAATTAAAGGTCTAGTAGTTGGTATGGCTAAAAAATTAGTAAAATATGGAATTACAGTAAATGGTATAGCACCTGGTCCTACAGCAACACCGATGTTAAATATGTCAAATAAAACTGATGATATAAATCATAATAATAATCCAATTGGAAGATATGTGTTACCTGAAGAAATTGCTAATATGGCAGTATTTATGATGAGTGATATGGGTAAATCTATTATTGGAGATATAGTTTATATGACTGGTGGTGCCGGTACTATAACTTATGATGATATAGAATATTAGAATGTAAGGAGTTGAAAAAATGGAAATACATTATACTGATGAAAAAAATACATTAATTTTAATATCTTTGTTAAAATCACATAACATAAAAAGGATTATTGTAAGTCCTGGTAGTACGAATATTAGATTTGCAATGAGTGTTCAAAATGATAAATTTTTTGAAGTATACTCAGCACCAGATGAAAGAAGTGCAGCGTATATGGCATGTGGTTTGGCTGCAGAAACTAATGAACCTGTAGTAATTTCATGTACTGGAGCAACTGCATCTAGAAACTATGTGCCTGGTCTTACAGAAGCATTTTATAGAAAGTTGCCAGTGCTTGCTGTAACATCTACACAACATATAGGACGCGTAGGACATCATGTAGCACAAGTAATAGATAGATCTGTTCAAATGAAAGACTTAGTAAAATTAAGTATCGATGTTCCGACAATTCATGATTTAGATGATGAATGGTCTTGTGTTACAAATGTTAATAAAGCTATTTTGGAACTAACTAAAGATGGCGGAGGCCCTGTACATATAAATTTAGCTACTACATATAGTATGGATTTTACAACAAAAGAACTACCAAAATATAGGGTTATAAATAGATATACTTATGGTGATACATTACCAGAAATGCCAAAGGGTAGAATTGGAATTTTTGTCGGTTCACATAGTGTTTGGAACAAAGAACTTATAGATACTGTTGAAAAATTTTGTAAAAAATATAATTCAGTTGTTTTTGTTGATCAAACAAGTGGATACAAAGGCAAATATCATGCTATGGTAAGTTTATTATGTGCTCAAAAAAAATATAGACCTGATTGTGTACATCTTGACTTAATGATCAATATTGGTGAAATAACTGGATCTTATCACAGTCTTTCTACAAAAGAAGTTTGGAGAATAAGCCCAGATGGTGAAGTTAAAGATTCGTATAAATGTTTAACAAAAGTATTTGAAATGAATGAAGAAGACTTCTTCAAAACATATTTGTTAAAAGAATATAATAGTAGTATTAAGAAATCGTTTATCGATGAATGGAATAAGGAAACTGAAAATATTTATAATAAGATTCCAGAAAATTTACCATTTTCTAATCCTTGGGTTGCAAAAGTAACAGCTCCTAAAATACCAAAAGATGCAGTAGTACATTTAGGAATACTTAGTAGTTTAAGATCATGGAATTTTTTTGAAACTGATCCAACTGTACATTGTTATAGTAATGTGGGTGGATTTGGAATTGATGGTGGTCTTTCAAGCTTGATAGGAGCCTCACTTGCTAATAAAAATAAATTATATTTTGGCGTATTTGGAGATCTAGCATTCTTTTATGATATGAATGTATTAGGCAATAGGCATGTTGGAAACAATGTTAGAATAATTTTAATTAATAATGGTAAAGGAACTGAATTCAGAAATTATAATCATTTAGGTGCTGGCTTTGGCGATGATGCTGATGTATTAATAGCTGCTGGTGGTCATTATGGTAATAAATCTAATAAATTAGTAAAACATTATGCAGAGGACCTTGGATATGAATATTATGCAGCATCAACGAAGGAAGAATATATGGCTGTATTAGATAAAATAATAAATCCTAAGTTATCTGATAAGTCAATTATAGTTGAAGTTTTTACAAATAATGTTGATGAAAGTAATTCATTAAAAGTAATAGATAATCTTGAAACTGATTCAAGAGGTGCAATTAAACAAGCGGCTAAGAAAGTATTAGGACAAAAGGGTATTGCAGCAGCTAAGAAAATCAAAAATTCATTAAGAAAGTGATAATATGAAAAGATTAACAAAAGATGATACACTAATTTGTAAAGGACTAGGTCTTATGATAATGCTCTTTCATCATCTATTCTATAGAATGGAATTTATAGATATGTATTGGTGGCATTTTCAAATATCTGGGCATCCTATTATTCAAATTTTGGCATATCATATGAAAATATGTGTGGCAATATTTGTATTTTTGTCTGCATATGGGCTTACCTTTTCTTACACCAAGAGTAATCCAAAAAATACTAAATATATATTAAAATATATATTTAATAAAATTATTAAACTATATGAATTATATTGGCCATGTGTAGCAGTATGTATTGCTATAGGATGGATTACGAAAACTAGAATACCTACAGAAATTTATAGTTCTATAGGACAATTTATTAGGGATTTATTTGGTATTGCTTATATCACTGATGGAGTGACACCTTATGTTGGTGCATGGTGGTATATAAGTTTAACCATTTTGATTTATATAGTATTTCCTATTTTATATAAAATTATGAAAAAATATCCAATTCCTATTTTAATAATTTCATTTTGTTTAGGAATAGTTAATTTTACTGATATTCCTATATTTATAGAAATTCAAAGATACACATTTATAGTAATGTTAGGAATTTATTTTGCAAATAATAATATATTTAATAAACTATTTGAATGGTCATTTAAAAAGAGAATTTTAGTATTTACATCATTATCGTTATTATTATTATTATTAATTAGATTTGTAAAATCATTCACATTTGATGGATTCTTAGTCGTTTCAATTATAATGTTATTACTTACATTAATTGATAGAATGCCAATTACAAATAAAATATTCAAATATATAGGAATACATTCTGGAAATATTTTCTTAATTCATGGTATTATTTATAGATACTCATTTATTGATTTTATATATAGTTTTAAATATCCGATATTAATATTTGCTGTATTATTAATTATATCATTAGTTATAAGTATAATTTTAGAACTATTAAAAAAAGTAATAGTTAAAACAAAATATAAAGAAAAAAATGCTTAAATTTAGGATGTGATTAGTATGCTTTTTAATTCAATAAAATATATGATATTTTTACCAATAGTATTTTTTATATATTGGTTATTGCCTCATAAGTATCGTAAATATTTACTATTAATTTCTAGTTATTATTTTTACATGAGTTGGAATCCTATATATATTCTATTAATACTAAGCACGACTTTAATATCGTATATATCAGGTATTTTATTAGAAAGTCGTAGAAATAAAAAAATAATAGCATTTGTTGGAATATTTATGAGTTTAAGCATACTAATTTATTTTAAATATTTTAACTTTTTGAGTTCTAATATTACAAAAATATTAGAATTATTTACAATAAAAATTGACCCTGTAATGATAAATGTGTTATTGCCTGTAGGAATATCATTTTATACATTTCAAACAATTGGCTATTTAATTGATGTTTACTATGGTGAAGCGGCGGAACGTGATTTTATTTCTTATGCAACATTCGTTTCTTTCTTCCCACAGTTAGTGGCAGGGCCTATAGAAAGAACGAAAAATTTACTTCCACAACTAAAGCAAAAACATATTTTCAACTACAATCAAGCAACATATGGAATTAAGTTAATGCTTTTAGGTTTTTTTAAAAAATTAGTAATTGCTGACACACTTGCAATATACGTGAATCAAGCTTTTGGTAATGTAATCAACTATTCAGGATTTTCTTTAGTGCTTGCCGTTTTATTCTTTACTATTGAAATATATTGTGATTTCTCTGGATATTCTGATATCGCAGTTGGTACTGCAAAATTATTTGGAATAAATTTAATGACAAATTTTAAATCACCTTATTTTTCATCAAGTTTGAAAGAATTTTGGAATAATTGGCATATTTCTTTATCTACTTGGTTTAAAGATTATGTATATATCCCATTAGGTGGAAGTCGTAAAGGCAAATTTAAAACTAATGTTAATTTAATGATTGTATTTCTGTTGAGTGGATTGTGGCATGGCGCATCTTGGACATATATAATATGGGGATTTATACATGGAACTGCGAGAATATTTGAAAATATTTTTTTACAAAAAATTAAAAAGATTAAATGGGTAAACATAATTTTTGTATTTACATTTTGCTCGTTTGCTTGGATATTTTTTAGAGTAGAAACTTTATCTGATGCAATTATTGTAATTAAAAATATGTTTATTGATATAATTCATCCTTTTACTTATATAAAAGCTGGTTTTAGTGATCTTAATATTTCTAGTAATGAATTGATTAAAATTATTATGCCAATAATTTCTTTATTTATATACGACTATGTCTCTTTAAAAATAGATATTATCAGTTGGATTTCTACAAGGAAAACTTTTGTTAGATGGTTAATATATGTGTTTGTTGTATTTTTAATTTTATATTTAATTCCATCATCAAATACTTCTGAATTTATTTATTTTCAATTTTAAGAGGTGGTTAAATGAAAAAGTTTATATTCAAATTTATTATATTTATATTATTGTTTGCTTCATTATATAGCTTAATAATTATATTTAACATATATATAGTTGGGAATCAATATACAAAGAGTTATAATGCCGCGATATTGGATAAAATTAACTTGTTAAATTCGATAAGTGAACCTAAGATTATATTAGTAGGAAATTCTAATTTGTCATTTGGAATTGACTCAAAGTTGATGGAAGAAGAGTTAAATATGCCTGTGGTAAATTTAGGATTGCATGGTGGATTAGGTAATATATTTCTTGAAAATATGGCGAAAGAAAATATTTCCTCTAATGATATTGTTGTATTAGTCCATACTGAATATGATAGTACTGGTCTAATAGGGGATTATGATTTAGCATGGATTACTATTGAAAAAAATATAAATCTTTATAAATTTATTGATAAGAACGACTATATTAATATGGCAAAAAGTTATACTAAATATAACGTTAATTCTTTTAAAAAATTTATAACACATACTGGAAATAAAGATTCTAACGACCAATATAGTAGATCAGCCTTTAATGAGTATGGGGATATAGTAAAACGAACATTGTTTTTGAAAAGTAATGATATTTTTTACTCAGGATGCTTAATGGTATCAACACTTAGTGATGATACAATAGATAGATTAAATAGTTATAATGATTTTATTACTTCTAAGGGCGCACATTTAGTTATCGCAGCTCCACCTATTCCTGATGGTGAATATACTCCAAATAGGAGTGAGTGGAAAAAACTAGAATCAAGTTTAAATGATAAATTAAATATTGATATTATTTCTAATTTTGAAGATTATTTTATGACTTATGATTATTTTTTAGATACAAAATATCATTTGACAGATGAAGGTGTGAAAAAAAGAACAAAATTATTAATAGATGATTTAAAAAAATGGAAAGAGAGTACATATAAAAAGGAAGTGTGATTATGAAAAAAATGATACCTACAATTATATTATTATTTGTATTATGTTTTATGCTACTTATTTATGAGCCTATTATAATGTATGCAACTAATATAAATGATTTTTGGTTTGATATTTATACTATGATTAAACCAATTACTTTAATTTTTATAATAACATTTTTGGTATTAATTGCTATATCAATAATAATATATTATGTTAGTGTAAAATTATTAAAAAAAGATATAATTTATGATATATATCAAATTATATTATTTGTTGGATTTATATATTTATATATACAAGGTAATTTTCTAGCAAGTAGTTTACCATCTTTAGATGGTACATCTATAAATTGGAATAGTTATACTACTCAAAATGTTATTTCTATTGTTATTATGATGGTAATTATTGTTAGTACTATTTATAGTTGTATAAAATTTAAAATTGAGAAGGTTATTAATATAAGTAAATATATTTCATTAGCAATATTTGCTATGTTATTTGTATCACTAGTTACTACGACATTAACTCATGATACATTTATGAAGAAGACAACTTATTCAGCAACTACAAAAAATTATAATGTTGCATCAAAAGATAAAAATTTCTTTATATTTTTATTAGATGCTATTGATTCAGTTACATTCGAAGAGGTTATAAATAGTAATTCTAATTATTCAACAGTATTTGATGATTTTACATATTATAAGGATACTATGAGCACATATCCTTTTACTCGTGATTCAATACCATTTATACTTAGTGGAGTATGGAATAAAAATAAAACAAGTTTTAATGAATATTCAACTAATGCTTTGGATAATTCTATTTTATTAAATAAATTAATGGAAGATAAATATGATGTAAATATTTATGATACTGACTTAACATGGAATAGTGATAATGTTTTAAAAATTTCTAATATGATTAAATTGGAAACGGTTGATAATATTGTTTTCTTTAAACAGGAAGCAAAATATGTTCTTTTTAAATACTTACCTTTTTATTTGAAAAAATATTCTGAGATAGAAACTTTGGATTTTAACGAAGCAAAAGAAAAACGCAAAAGTGGTTATTTTAATTGGTATGATGGAACTAATTATAAAAATATGGTTAATAATTCATTAGAACTTACGGATAATAAGTATTTTCATTTTCTACATATTGAAGGTGGACATGTCCCATTTAATTTAAATGAAAATGCAGAAGTTATAAATGATGGTACATATGAGCAAAAATTAGCTGGTTGTATTAAAATAATAGATACATATTTGAAAAGAATTAAGGATGCAGGTATTTATGATAATTCTGTTATCATTATATTGGCGGATCATGGCTTCAATTATAATGAGGTTATGGGTCGACAAAATCCTATATTATTTATTAAAGGTATAAATGAATCACACTCTATGATTACATCAAAAATTCCTGTTTCATTTACAGATTTGAATGATGCATATATAGATTTACTAGATGGAAAAACAAGCATTGATTTATTTAAAGATATTGATTATAATAGAAAACGTAGATTCATGTTTTATGCCTTTTCCAAAGAAGATAATATGGTTGAATATGAACAAACTGGTAAAGCATGGGATGAAAGTACTATGATTAAAACTGGTAGAGAGTTTAAAAGATAGGTGGGATGTTATGTTTACTAATTTATTAGGAGTTATTATGAAATTTTTGTATAACTTATTTATGAATTATGGTGTTGCAATAATTTTATTTACTTTGATTAGTAAAATTATATTATTACCAATATCAATATGGGTACAAAAAAATTCAATAAAAATGGTGAAAATGCAACCTGATATAAACAAGATAAAGATAAAATATTTTGGTGATAAAGATAGCATTGCTGATGAAGAGTCTAAGTTATATAAAAAATATAATTATAATCCGTTTGTATCAATAATACCATTAGTCGTACAAATAGTATTGTTATTAGGATTAGTTGCAGTTATCAATAAACCTATGACATATATTTTGGATATTGATAATGATACAACAAGTAAATTTGTTGAAATTGTGCTAGAAAATAATAGTAACTTAGAGTCAGATTCTTCATCATTAGAAATTGAAGTAGTAAAAGACATTAAAAATGAAAATGTAGAAAAGTATAATTTAGTTAATTCTGAAATTACAAATAAAATTAAAAATGTTAATTTAAATTTCTTGGGTTTTGATTTAAGTTGGGTTGCATCAGAAGAAAAAGGCATTGCATTTTTAATACCTTTAATTGCAGGTTTAAGTGCGTTATTATTATGCATAGGGCAAAATAAAATGAATGTATTACAGGCTGAGCAATCTAATTTAAATAAATATGGTATGCTTGTACTTTCAGTAGGATTATCGTTATATTTGGGTACATTTGTACCAGCAGGTGTTGCTTTATATTGGACATTTAGTAATTTATTTGCAATACTCCAACAATGGTTACTTAATATATTTATTAATCCTAAAAAATATGTTGATTACGCCGAACTAAATAAAACTAATGACGAATTGAAACAACTTCAAAATATGGGAAATAAAAAGAGAACTAAAGAACAAAAACGAAAAGAAAAAGCTGATTATAAAAGATTCTTTAAGGTTGTTAATAAACATTTAGTATTTTATTCGGAAAGTAATGGATTTTATAAATATTATAAAGGAATTATCGAATATATACTTGCAAATACAAATATAACAATTCATTACATAACAAGTGACTATAATGATGAAATTTTTGAAAAAGAAAAAAAGAATTCTCAAATAAAAGCATATTATATTGATGATGTAAAATTAACTACTTTAATGATGAAAATAGATGCTGATGTTGTTGTTATGACTATGCCAGATTTAGAAAATTTTCATATAAAAAGAAGTTATTTGCGTAAAGATATTGAATACATATATATTCCACATGCGATGGATAGTTTGAAT
Organism: Bacilli bacterium; assembly: GCA_017484205.1. GTDB lineage: Bacteria > Bacillota_I > Bacilli_A > RF39 > UBA660 > RGIG9169. The sequence goes on from JAFUTO010000016.1 coordinate 31,394, forward strand.
ATGACTATGCGTTATGCTTCTATGAACCATTATGATACTGTATATGTGACAGATAAATTCCAAAAAGCGGAATTTGATGAAACAAATAAGGTATATAATTTAGATAGAAAATGTTTTGAATGGGGTTATACATTATTAGATGATATGATTGCTAATTATGAAAAGAATAAGAAAGTTAATACTAAAAAGACAGTTTTAATTGCACCATCATGGCAAAAAGATAATATTGTTGATTTATGTTTAGATGAAATGTTAAATAAATTAAAAGGTCATGATTATAATATTATTGTTAGACCTCATCCTCAGCATGTAAAACATATGAAAGATAAATTTGATTTATTAAAAGAAAAATACAAAAATGATAAAGATATTGAAATACAAACAGATTTTTCTTCCAACGATACTGTATTTAATGCAGACTTACTTATAACAGATTGGTCTGGAATATCATTAGAATATGCATATACAACAAAAAAACCTGTTTTATTTATAGATTCGCCAATGAAAATTATGAATCCAAATTATAAAGAAGTAAATGTTGAACCTATAAATATATGGAGTCGTAATGTTATTGGAAAGTCTATTAAACTGGATGAATTGGGTGAATTAGATAAAAATGTAAATGAACTATTGAAATCTCACAAAAAATATAAAGATACTATTACAAAATTAGTTAAAGACAACGTATATAATCTTGGTAATAGTGATGAGTGTGGTGCTAAGTATATAATTGATTGTATACAGCAAAAAATAAAGGAGAGAAAAAATAAATGAAAAGAAATTTAAAAAAAATATTTATTATAACTTATTTTATAATTACTATTAATATTGCTACTATGCGTAATGTGCGTGCGTACATTGATCCTTCAGTTATGACATATGCTGTACAAGCTATTGCCGGCATTGCAATTGCTATTGGAGCTGCATTTGGAATATATTTTAGAAAAGCTAAGAAAAAAATAAATAGTAAATTAGGAATAGATGAAAACAAAAATAAAGAAGTTGAATCTGATGAAATAGTAGTAAAAAAGGATGATAAATAATCATCTTTTTTGTTTAGGTATTGCAATTGTGATATAATTTAAATGTGGTGATGATATGAAAAAATCTAGATTAATAATTATTTTCATAATATTAATGTTAATTATATTATGGGGAACTATAATATATAAATTATCTGATATGAATACTACTAATTCTAATGGCCATTCAACTGATATAATAAGTATATTATTAGAAAAGGGATTAGAATTTACTAATGATTTAGGTATTACTGATTCACATCCATCGGAAACTAAAATTGATCATGCTGCGTCACTTTTAAATTCTCCTATGCGTAAAGTTATGCATGCATCAGTATATTTTGTATTAGCGTTCTTAATTATTATAGTAATAAATATGTTATTAAAAAATAAAAAATATATCATTTCATTAATTATAACTATAATATTATGTTTTTTCTTCGCGTTAGGAGATGAGTATCATCAAACCTTTGTATCAGGTAGAACTGGACAATTTAAAGATGTAATAATTGATACTACTGGAGCGCTAGCAGGAACATTATTCTATGGTACATATTATTTAGCTTATCGAATAGGAAAGAAATAATGTATTCCAATTTTTAATAATATATGATATATTTAATGTGTAAGAAATATGTCGAAGGAAGTAGTATAAAAACTACTTCCTTTTTGTTTAAGGAGGGATAAGATGAATGACATAGTAGTTAAAGAAAATATAAGTAGTATGATATATGAAGTAAGAGACAAGTATGTAATATTAGATAGTGATTTAGCTAAGTTGTTTGGAGTGGAGACTAAAAGAATAAATGAAACAGTTCGAAATAATAAGTTTAAATTTGATGGTTTTACTTTCAAATTAACAGATGAAGAGAGTGAAGAACTTTTGATATTAAAAATAAATCAAAATAAAACTTCGCATAACAAGTATTTTGACCAAAAAGTTAATTATATAGTTCCAATCAATGATCAAAAAGGTAATTTTTTAGTCGATGAAATCGACCAAAAAAATGTTGATAAGAGAGGTGGTAAATATAAAAATCCTAGAGTATTCACTCGTGAAGGAGTATCTATATTAAGTAGTATAATGAGAAGTGCTAGAGTAAAAGAAGTAGCTAAAGAAATACTATCTGAATTTGATAAATTAGAAAGTGAAAATAACATTATAATTAAAGGACAAAATATTGAAAGTATGATATATTTTATTAGAGGAAAACAAGTGATGTTAGACTCGGATTTGGCATATTTATATCAAGTAGAAACTAAGAGAATAAATGAGTCAGTTAAAAATAATTTGATAAAATTTCCTGAAAGATTTTGTTTCAAAATAACTAAAGAAGAACTTGAAGAAGTATTTTTGAGGTCGAAAATTTCGACCTCAAAAATTGGCAGAGGTGGAAGAAGAAATTTACCATATGTTTTTACTGAACAAGGAGTAGCTATGCTTGCAACAGTATTAAAAAGTAATATAGCAGCAGAAGTAAGTATAAATATAATGGATGCCTTTGTAACAATGAAAAAATATATATCATATGTAGATATATCACAACAGAATATAACTAACTTAGTTTTAGATGATCATATTAGAATAGATAAGTTAGAAGAAGCCTTTGATAGTTTTAAAGAAAAAGAAGTTAATACATCTATATATTTTGATGGACAAATATATGACGCTTATTCTAAAATATTACAAATATTTAAACAAGCTAAAAAGGAGTTAATAGTAATAGATAGTTATGCAGATAATGAATTACTTAATATTATAAGTAAGATAGATGTAGATGTAATACTAATAACAACAAATAAATATATAAATAAACAAATAATAGATAAATATAATAAGCAATATCATAATTTAAAAGTAATATATGATAATACATTTCATGATAGATTTTTTATATTAGATAAAGATATAATATATCATTGTGGATCATCGATAAATAGAATAGGTTATAAAGCATTTGGTATAACTAAAATATCAGATAAAATTACCAATGATGCTATTTTAAATAAAATTAATGAAATAATTCAAGATGATAAGTAATCATCTTTTTTAGAAATTATATTAAATAAGATAAAAGAAAAACTGCTATAGTTAACCTGTTAAGTTAACACATTACATTTTTCTTTTAATTATAATTAAAGTATGTTATAATTAAATGGTAGTGAAAATGGAGTGATAATATGGCAAATAATACAAACAAAAAGAAAAGTACAACCATTAATAAAACAACAAGTAAAAATACAAATCATACTACATCAAAGACAACTAATAAAAGTGCAAATACAGCTAAAAAAGTAAATTCAACTTCTACTATGTCAAAATCTACTAACAAAAATAGTTCTAATATACATAGTACAGTGAATAAAAATACAAATCGTACTACATCAAAGACAACTAATAAAAGTACAAATACAGCTAAAAAAGTAAATTCAACTTCTACTATGTCAAAATCTACTAACAAAAATAGTTCTAATATACATAAAGAAGTAAATGAAAGTACAACTACAACTTTAAATACACCAAAATTGAATATAAATAATAATGTATCTAAAAATAAGCATATAGAAAATGCTGTAGGTAGACATGAAAAAGAATATATTAAAAATAATATTGATAAATATGAAGAAAATCATAGGGAAAATAATATTTCTACAAATAAGTATGTAGATGATGATATAGATACTACCGAACTTAAAATAGCAGAAATTCAAAAAGAAATTTCTTCTATGGATGATAGTAAGAAAGAAACTAGAGAAGAAAAAGTAAATAAAGAAGAATCAAATAAAGTAGAAAAAACAACTACAATTAAGAAAACAAAAAGAAGGGTAAGAATAGTACCGATAATATTATTGATTATTACATTAGTATTATTAATAGTATTAAATAAAAATGTTAATAGAATAGATATAATACCATTTAAATATGCGATTATTATATATATATTTATGTATTTTATGTATTTTATATTTGGACTTTTAATATTACTTAAAAATAAAGTCTGTAGAGTAATAGGATATATATTTTTAACTATTATATTAATTATATCTAGTATAGGTATATATTATACTAATACTACTATTAAATTTTTTGAAAATTCATTTAATAATATAAGTAGTACTTATACTAATAAATATGTAATCATAAGTACCGAAGAACATAGTGATGTATTAGATTATATTAATAAGAATTTAAGTTATTATAGTTCTATACCACATATCGATAAAGCGATAGATAAATTAAAAGAGACTATAGATTTTGATACTACTGAATATACTAATATATTAGATCTATTTAATAATGCCGATGATATATTAATTGAAAAAACTTTATATGAAAGTTTAAAAGAAAATATTAAAACTATAGATTATAGTAAATATAAAATAGTATATGAATATGAAGTAACTATTGATGAGGAAATTAATCCTATTGAACTAGGCGATGTCATTAATATTTATATAGGTGGTGTTGATTTTACTGAAACATTTAATGACTTTAATATGATAGTAACTATTAATAGAAAGACAAAAAAGATATTATTAACTAGTATTCCTAGAGATTATTATATGGATTTACCTAGTTTAGGTGCGAAGGATATATTAGATTATACTTTGCTTTGGGGTGTTAATGTTCCGATTGAAGCTTTAGAGAATATGTTTGATACTAAAATTGATTATTATGTAACTGTTAATACTAAGAGTTTAGTTGGATTAGTTGACGCTTTAGGTGGTGTAGAGTTCTGTGCAGATTTTGCTTTTAGAACTACACATGCAACTATCCTAGAAACTTACGATGATAGACAAGGACAAAGACTATATGTTCAAAAAGGTTGTAAGGAATATAATGGTATTGAAATATTAACGATTGCTAGAGAAAGATTAGTATTTGAAGGTGGAGATAGACAAAGACAAAAGAATTGCCAACAAATTATGATTAATATAGCTAATAAGATGGCAAGTTTTGATAGTATTGCTAATTACAAAGATTTATTAGATAAATTGAGCGATTTATATGCTACAAATATTCCTGATAAATTAGTTACATCTATTGTAAAAGATACTGTAGATGGTAGTAAGTGGAGTATTGAAACACAATCTGCTGATGGAAGAAGTGGAGCAGGATGGGTACATATTGGTACATATTATGGATCAGTTATGATACCATATGATGATAGTGTAGCTTCAGTTACAAATAAATTAAAATCATTTGCTAATGAATAAAAGTTCCTTTTTGGAACTTTTTTGTTTAAAAAATAATTATTGAAACCATTATATATTTAGGAGGGATATAATGGCACGTCACAAAGTGGAAATTGTGAACGTGAATACTGCGGAAATAAAAGTTTTAAGTAATGAAGAAATGATTAAATTGTTCAAAGAATATCAAAGTGGTAATTTAAAAGCGAAGGATGAACTAATTAATGGTAATCTAAAACTAGTATTGTCAATATTAAGAAAATATAATAATAGAGTTGATAATATGGACGATTTATTTCAAGTAGGTACTATTGGTCTTATAAAAGCTATTGATAATTTTGACTTATCACATGAAGTTAGATTTAGTACATATGCTGTTCCTATGATATTAGGAGAAGTAAAAAGATACTTGAGGGATAATAGTAGTTTAAGAGTGGCTAGGTCTATTAAAGATACTGCTTATAAAGCGTTAAAAATTAAAGAAGAGCTTACTAATAAATATGGTAAAGAAGCAACTATTGCAGAGGTTGCAACTATTATGGGACTTAAAGAATATGAAGTTTCTGATGCTTTAGATTCGATGAAAGATACTATTAGTATGTTTGAACCGATATACAATGATGGTGGAGATACTATTTATTTAGAAGATCAATTAAAAGATAACAAAGGTAGTATGTATAGTCTTGATACTAGAATATCACTTAGGGAAGCGTTAAATAAAATTAAAGATAAGGAAAGATATATATTGGAAGAAAGATATATAATAGGTAAAACGCAAATGGAATTATCAGCTGAATTAGGAATAAGTCAAGCTCAAATATCTAGACTAGAAAAAAGTGGTATAGATAGTCTTAGAAAACTAATAAATTAATTTTAATAACATTTATTGACATTTTTATTTATTTGTTATAGTATTATTAGTAGAAAGAACTGATAACCCATTCATTTTGGATGTTGTGTTTGAGGAATTTGATTCATCAAACATTGGGGATAAGTTCTTTTTTCTTTTTGAAATCAACTTTGTCTAAAAAAAGTGTTTGTGTCCTTAAAGTATGTTTTTTATTTGATATCACTTCTAATGCAATATGAGTACCATCATCCATATTTTTTTTAAATCTTAAAGCGTTTTGTTTTTTTATATATAGTATAACTAACACTATCAAATTGAGTAACTAATTTATCAAGAGACTTAATAAATTCTATAATATCTTCTTGTGTTAGGCTTGGTTTCTTTATATGTCTAATTTCTTCTTGATTTATTGCTAATGCATAATTAATATTATCTTTAAATAAATCGTTTATTTTGTCTTTTCGAATATTATTTATTTCGTTTTTGATTTTTACAATTGATTCTTTAGGAATTATTCCTAAATGTAAATTTTTATGTGAATTTGGGTCGTTAATTGCTTCTTTAACATACCTTATTAATTTCTGTTTACTATCAATAATTACATTATTTTCTTTTCGCAATATTGAATGTATTTCTTCTAATGCATATGGTTTTAATTTACTACTTATTGGACTTATTTCATAATAATTATCGTTTTTCATTTTTTTACATCCTATTTATAACATACATAAAAACTTTTTGATTTCCTTTTTTTGAGATAAAAAAAATACAAATAAGTATATAATTTATTTAATTAAATATGATTAAATAGGTGGTTTTATGCGTCTATCTGATTTACAAAATAAGGATGTCTTAAATATAGAAGATGGGAAGGTAATAGGTAAAATAATAGATGTAATTATTGATGATAAAGGAATAATACAAAAATTTGTTGTAGAAAAATATAAATTTTTAATTTCTATGTTTACTTCACATGCTGAAATAGAAGTATCATGGAAAAACATTCTTAAAATAGGTGAAGATGTTATATTAGTTTCATTTAATTAATGACATAATTTTTATTTTTTGGTATACTTATAATGGTGATAGTATGAAAGATAAGTATAGTAAAATAGTAATTAGTATTATCGGGATATTGATACTTATTATTATTAGCTTATTAATATATAAAAATAATGAAGTACAAGAATATAGCAAGACATTTTTCTATATGGATACATATATTAGTGTAAAAGTATATGTACCAAATGAGAAAAAGGCAAATGATGCTTTTGAAGAAATAGATAGAATATATCGCGACTACCATAATTTAACAAATAAATATGAAGAAACTGATTATGGGCTTTATGAACTTAATAAAGAAGGAAATACTACTATTGATTATAGATTGTATGAAATGATTAAATATGGGTATTCATGGTATGAAAAAAGTGATGGATTACTTAACATAGCGATAGGTAATGTTACTGATATATGGAAAAAATATCGTGAAGACGAAACTGGGGTTCCAACATTATCTGAACTTAACAAAGTAAATATTGATATTAATAATGTTTTAATAAATGAAATAAATAGTAAAGATAAGGTATCTGATGGGGTCATTCTATCTGATGGTGTTACTATAGATTTAGGCGCAATATCTAAAGGATATACAACTCAAATAGTTGGTGATTATTTAAAAAGTATTGGTATAAAGAAATATATAATTAATGCCGGTGGTAATGTATTAGTTGGTGATTACTATAAAGGAAATAGTAAATATAAAATTGGTATACAAAATCCTTATTCTGATACCAATCCAAATGCGCCTAGTATATTTAAGGTAATTAGAGGTAATAATATAGCTGTCGTAACTAGTGGTGGTTATAATCGTAATTATGTATATGAAGGTAATATATATGGTCATATAATAGATCCTAATACAAGATATCCAGCTGATAATATGGCTAGTGTAACAGTTATATCAAAATCATCTAAGGATGCTGATGCATTATCTACAATATTATACTTGATGGACGTAGATACAGGTATGGAATTTGTAAAAGATTATGACGTAGAAGTAATATGGTATTTAAAAGATGGAACTATTAAAACAACAGATGGTATAAGTAAATATGAATAAATATGATATAATCTTAACATTGATAATATTAATTATTGGAATAACTATATTTTGTTTATTTAAAATTGGTAATAATAATCCTAAAGAGGCTATTGTATATTATGATGGTGATATAGTACTTAAAATTGATTTAAGTGATCATGAATTAAGAACATATACTATAGAAGGGTTTAATGGAGATGTAGTTATTGAAACTATTGATGGTAAAATAAGAGTAGTAGAGGAAGAGAGTCCTAAACATTTATGTAGTATTCAAGGCTATATAAGTACAAGTTATGAATCTATTATTTGTTTACCTAATAAAGTGGTTGTTGAGATTAATGATAGTATAGATGTGGATACTATTGTGAGGTAGTATGGAAACGAGAAAGTTTACAAGATTATCAATGCTTTTAGCATTGTCTGTTGTTTTAAATATAGTAGAAAATATGGTTCCATTGTTTAATGGGACAGTACCTGGCGTTAAATTAGGTTTAGCCAATATTGTTATATTATTTGTGCTATACCAGTATGGATTTAAAGAATCTTTATTTATATCTTTAACACGCGTATTTTTAGTAGGAATATTGCATAGTGGATTGTTTAGTATTGCGTTTTTCTTAAGTTTAAGTGGTGCTATACTAAGTATAATATCTATGGGCTTAATTAAGAGGTTTACTAAATTATCAATAGTTGGTGTTAGTATAATTGGATCTTTATTTCATAGTTTAGGTCAAATAATAGTAGTTGCAATACTATTAAATAGTATGAGCGCATTCAATTATTTGCCTATTATTATTTTATTTGCAATACCTACTGGAATCCTTACAGGTATAATGAGTAAAGAGTTATTGAAATATTTTGACTAATAAGATATAATTATTATAGGAGGAGTATATGAAGAAAGTATTTTATTTATTGGTGGCTTTAGTAGTTATTATTGGTGTTAGCGGATGTGAGAAGGTAGAAAAAGGCAATTATAAGGAAGGTACTTATAAAGGTGAAGCTATTGATACATATAATAATGGTAATAATCTAGCTACTGCAACTATTGAAGTAGATAAAGATGGTAAAATTTCATCTGTATACCTAGATACTGAATATGATGGATCAACTAAGAAAAAATTGGGTAGTGATTATAATATGAAGAAATTTAATCCAGGAGCAGCTGGTGAATGGTATGAACAAGTTGAAAAATTAGAGGCTGCTATCATTGAACATCAAGGTATAGATTTTCTTAATTTAGATACTGATGGATATACTGAAGCTGTATCAGGATGCACTATTAAAGTTGATGCTTTAATTAAGGCAGTATCTAATGCTTTAGAACAAGCTAAATAAAGGATATAGAAATATATTCTTTTTTTGTAAAAAAGGAATTTGAAAAAATTTCACGTATGTTATAAATAGGAGGTGAATTTATAATTAAATATGATTCTGATGATAGAATTTTATCTAGAGAATATATTATGAAATAGTCTTTTTTTGCTTTTTTGTAAAAAAGTGATATAATAGGTCTTACTTAAGGGGATGATACTATGAGAAAAGATGAATTAAAGAAAAAGATTAGCGCATTAAATGATGAAGAAAAAATGGAAATTATTAGGAATTATGTGGAACCAGAAGTTAGTGATGAAGAAATTATGCAAATATATAATTCTGCTAGTAATGATCAAATCAATAGATTTCATAGACTTGCTGTAGAAAGAAGAATGACTGACGAAGAAGTAGTCGCTGCTTTTGATACATTAAATTTAAAGACAAAAGCTACTATTGTTAGACAAGCAATAGAACCTAGAATGACTGATTTACAAGTAGAAGAAGCATTTATGAGATTATCAGTAGATGAAAAAAATGATAGACTAAGAAAAGTAATATATCCACCAATGAGTGAAGAAGAACTAGAAGATATTTATTCTAATATGTCAAAAGAAGAAAAACTTGATATGTACAGTAAAGCATTATCAAGTAAAAAAGAAGAACTAGAAGATTTATCTAAATTTGTTAATCTTGGCTTAAAATATAGTAAGAATTTAACTGGAGATCCATATAATAATATTCCTTTATATAATGTATATGTTGCTTTCTTTGAAGAAGGGGATTTTACTATTTGTATGGATTATATAGATAAAAATAATAATTATTTATTAAGAGATTTATATAGTGACAATATATCTCCAAAATATATAGATGCATTAGAAAATGGTAAAACTAATTTATTTGGTAGTGAAGCATGTCTAATAAGATTATGGGATATAATAGATAAAAATATGCTTGGTAAACCATATATTGGTAATGAAACTATCAATAGAATTAAAGATATAATTACAGATTATTTAGTAGTTAATCCAACATTTTATAGTTCTATAGTTAAAAGTGATGAAAAGAAGGCCTATGTAAGATAGTCTTCTTTTTCTTTTTAGTTTATGGTATAATTAATTAGGTGATATTATGAAAAAATTAAGTATTGTATCATTAATATCTATAATATTAGATAGAATAATAAAAATATTAGTAGTATCACTTATTACTAGTCCTATTGTAATAATTAATGATTTTTTTAATATTACTCCAGCTTATAATTATGGTGCAGCATGGAGCGTATTTAATGGACAAAGATTATTTTTGATATTAATTTCTATAATAGTATTAGTATTAATATATTTTATCTTTATAAAGGGTAAAAAACTTAAAAAAATGGAAAGTATAACTTTAGGATTGCTTACTGGTGGTATTATAGGTAATTTAATAGATAGAGTTATATATGGATATGTAATAGATTATTTGGATTTTAAAATATTTGGATATGACTATCCTATATTTAATCTAGCTGATACATTTATTGTTATATCAGTAATATTACTAATATTTATTGTATATAAAGGTGATTTAGATGGTAGCGGATAATGATTATAAGAGAATAGATGTCTATTTAATGAATGAACTTGATATGAGTAGAAGTAAGGTTGAAAAGTTAATTAAAGATGGACATGTTACTGTTAATGGTAAAAGTATAAAACCAAGTTATAGTGTTAAAAAAAATGATAATATTGAGTATGAAATAGTAGAAGAGGATATGGATGTTGAACCTGAAAATATACCACTTGATATTGTATATGAAGATGATGATGTCATAGTTATAAATAAAGCAAATGGTATGGTAGTTCATCCCGCACCTGGTAATTATCATGGTACTTTGGTAAATGCTTTAATGTATCATTTTAAAAATTTAAGTAATATAAATGGACCATTAAGACCTGGTATTGTACATAGAATAGATGCGGATACAACTGGACTCTTAATGGTTGCTAAAAATGATAAAGCTCATGAGATATTAGCTAAGGAATTAGAAGAAAAGAAGACTAAAAGAAAATATGTTGCACTTGTATGGGGTGTTATAGAAGAAGATACAGCTACAATTGACGCGCCTATAGGTAGAGATGAAAAAGATAGAAAAAAAATGGCAGTTATTGGTAGTGGTAAGAAGGCTATCACACATATAAATGTTTTAAAGAGGTATAAAGATGCTACTTTGATAGAATGTATACTAGAAACAGGTAGAACACATCAAATAAGAGTACATTTAAATTATATAGGTCATCCTTTAGTGAATGATCCTGTATATGGAAGAAGAAAAATAATAGATGATAGTGGACAATGTTTACACGCGAAAGAATTAGGTTTTGTTCATCCAACTACTAAAAAAGAGATGTATTTTACATCTAAATTACCTGAGTGTTTTACTAATATATTAAGTATTTTTGAAAAGGAGGATTAAAATGGTTGATCAAGATGAATTAATTATGACAATGTTACATTATTTTATAACTAAAAAAGATTATAATCCTATTATCTTGCATGGTGCCAAAAACGAAATATGGTTAGAAAATTTAGAAGAGGAATATCGTATTGTTCGTATCATATCTAATTATATTCATAATAATGATCAATTAGATTTTGATTTATTTAAAACAAAGAAAATAGGTAAACAAATAAAAGGAAAAACATTAACACTTAATTTGAATATATTAAATATATATACTAATTTAGGTGATAATGTGGATTTAGAAAAAGTAGAAACTAATAAAATGAAATGCTTAAATATTAAAAAAATAGGCGATTTTAAAAAATATAGTGATGTTTTAGAAATATATCCTAAATTAGATAAGAAACCTGAGACATTAAAAGGTATGGATTTATTTATGAAATTAACTACTGAAATTAGTGAGAAAACGGAGAAGGATGCTATGGATAGTGAAAAGATATTTAGTATGAAAAAACCAATAATAACATATAGCTTAATTGCTATTAATATTATTGTGTTCGCACTTATGTATATATTAGGAAATGGTTCAACTGATACATTAACATTAATAAAATTTGGTGCTAATAATGCTGAAATGGTTAGACTAGGTGAGTATTATAGATTATTTACATCTACATTCCTACATATAGGATTAATTCATTTAGTTTTTAATATGTATGCTTTATATATAATAGGACCACAAATAGAAAGTTTCTTTGGGAAAACAAAATATTTACTAATCTATATCTTAGGTGGCATCATAGGCAATTTATTTGCTAATATATTTGAAGTAAATACTATAGGTGCTGGTGCATCAGGTGCGATATTTGCTTTATTTGGTGCATTATTATACTTTGGATATCATTATAGAGTTTATTTAGGTTCGGTTATACGAACTCAAATAGTTCCTGTAATATTAATTAATTTAGCGGTTAGTTTTATGTCTTCAGGTATAAGTGCTGCCGCACATATTGGGGGACTTATAGGTGGTATTTTAGTATCTATGGCTGTTGGTGTACCTAAAAAGTCAAGTAAGGCTGAAAGAGTTAATGGTACGATAGTTACAATACTATTAATTGGATTTCTAGTATATATGGGAATATTTAGATAAGAAACTATTTAGTTTCTTTTTTTGTCAATAAAAAACAGCAACCGCGGCGAATAATGGTCACCTCGACTGCTGTTATAAGTAAATTATATATTATTATTTATAATATGTCAATTTTATTTTTCTTTCCTCTTATTTATACCAAAAATACTACCTAGTATTGATATGCCTAAAACAATACCATAATATAAAATAGCTTTAATAGTAAATGGCATATTAAATACTAAATAATTAAATAGTAATAGAATAACTACAATAATACCACCAAATTTTAGACCTTCTAACCATCCATTGCTTTTACTATTATTACCAAAATTATAACTACCAATTAATATAGATATTATAAGAGTAATATATTTTAAGATATTTAATACTTTATAACTTATAATACCAAAATAGTTAAGTATAGTAAGTAATAATATCACTACAAGTATAGGTACTAAAACATAAAGTAAAGATTTTAAAGTTTTTTTTAGATATTCCATATTATCACCAATTAATTATATTTATTTTGTATAAGAAATATAACTATGTACAAAATAAAAATGGTGATATTTATGTATTTTACAATCGCGTATCGTACAGTATTTTTATATATTCTAATAGTTATATATTATAGAATAATGGGTAAGAAAGAAGTAGGGGAATTAGGAATAATAGATTTAATTGTATCTTTTTCAATAGCTGAACTTGCATCTATTTGTATAGAAGAACCTGATAAATCTATATTTACTTCTATATTACCAATAACTTTATTAGTAATATTAGAAATAACATTAAGTTATATTGGTATGAAAAGTGATAAGTTTAGAAAAATGACTGATGGAAGTCCATCTGTCATTATAGATAAGGGCAAAATAAATTTAAAGGTAATGTCTAAATTAAGATATACTTTAGATGATCTATTAACTCAAATAAGAGAAAAAGATGTTAAAAATCTAGAAGAAGTAAAATATGCGGTACTAGAAACAGATGGTGAATTATCTGTATTTACTGATAATTATGATTATCCACTACCATTAATTGTAGATGGTGTTGTTGATACTGAAACTTTAAAAAATATTAAGAAAAATGATATTTGGTTAAATGAAATGTTAAAGAAAAATAATGTTGAATTAGAAAATGTATATTATGCCTTTTATCGCAACAATAGTACATTTATTATTAAAAAAGATGAATTACTTTAGATATCTTCTAACTCTAATAATATGATGTATAGTTACATAAATGATATTTAATGAAGTTGATATTAAAAGTCCATATAAACCGATGCGAAAGTGACAAAGTATAAATAATGATATTGTTCTAATAATTGTTCCTACTAAGGTGCCGTGTAAGGCATCTTTTGCTTTATCCATGGCTTGTAAACTTGATGTTAAAGGTGCTTGTATATAATGTAGTAAACATACAGGTGCTAAAAAACGCATATAAGATATACCTTCATTAGTATGGTATAAAAGATTAAGTGGAATTTTAGGAAAAATCATGATTAATATAGTAAATGGTATTCCTATTAATAATGAATAAAATATTGCTTGTTTAATCTTTTTGGATGTATATTTATAATCTCTTTTAGTGTAACTTTTACTAATAATAGGAAGCAGGGCACTAGAAATAGCTAATGTAAAAAATGAAGGTAATAATAAAATCGGCATGATATAACCATTAATAATACCATATTCTGTTACTATATAATCATTTTGGTATCCAATGCTTAATAATGAATAAGTCATGATAATAGGCTCTAAGAAATAACCAATAGTACCTATTAATCTAGAAGCAGTTGAAGGTATACCAATGCTAAATATATCATGTATATCTTTAATATTCATTTTAAAATCTCTTTTGTTTATAGAAAAATTCTTAGGTAAAAACAAAAATAAGATAAATATTGATGATAATTCACTTATTATATTAATTAAAATAACAAACATCACTGCGTAGATAATTCCTTTTGATAAAAAATAAGGTATTCCTATAATCATGATAATAAGTCGTACTAAATCTTCACATATATTTGATACAACATGTGGTATCATTTTTTGCTTGCCAAAGAAGTAACCTCTTAATACACTGGATATATCTATGAATGGTAATACTAACCCCATACATATAATTGGATATTTATAATCTGGATTATGTAGTAGATTAGAAGCTATAAAACTACTTAATAAAGTAACTACTAAAATAACAATAAAATCAAATATTACTGTGATTGGTATGATGGAAAAAACTAAATTTTTATTATTTCTTGTATCCTCTGCAACTAATTTTGAAATCGCGTTAGGTAATCCTAAACTAGCTAAGGCCATTAGAAAATTAAAAGTTGGCATTAGCATCATATAAGTTCCTACACCTTCAGTGCCTAACATTCTAGAAAGGACAACTCTAATAATCATACTAAGTATTTTAGTAATAATTCCTCCAATTATTAGAATGATTGTAGATTTAACTAAAGTATTTTTCATGATATCACCATAAAAATATATTAAGAAATTGGACAAAATATACACGATAATCTTACTTCTTGTAATATTTGACAAAAATTGTTATAATTTAAATAGGTGATAATATGAAAAAGGGATTTACTTTAGTAGAATTATTAGCAGTTATAGTATTATTAGGAATATTAGCTGCGATTACTTATCCAATTGTTGGTGATATTATATCAAGAGCAAATGAACAGGCATATTCAGATAATGTTGATACTATTAGAAGAGCAGCAAGTGATTGGGTTTTATCAAATTCTAGATTATTACCTAAGAATGAAAATGAATCTATTATTGTATATTTAGGTGAACTTAAGTTAAATAGTGACCTTGATAAAAATATTAAAAATCCAAAAACTGGGAATTTATTATCCAATAACACTTCAGTTGTTATAACTAAAATAGGTCAGAAATATAATTTTGAAGTTAATATAGTTGATGTTGATACAACAGAAAATGATAATGCTCCATTAATTGTTATTGAAGGTGATATTATCGATTATGTAGAAGTTAATCAAGATGGTATTGCTTATAATATTCCAAGTGTTTTAAAAGTAATGACATCAAATGGTTCAATTATAACAGGTGGACACATTAGTACACAAATACTTCAAGATGATGAAGAAGTAAGTTCAGTTGATACTAGTAAATTAGGAACTTATAGAATAATTTATAGTGTTACTTATGAAGGTGTTACTGGTAATTATGATAAATTAGTTATTGTTAGAGATACAACAAGACCAGAACTTAATGTAGGGGAAAATATAAGTTGTACATTAGATAGTATTCCAGAAAATTTATTAGAAGGTGTTACTGTAACTGATAACAGTGGTGAGACTATTACTCCAGAAGTTAGATCTGAACTTCAAAGCCTTAAAGGTACTTATGATGTTTATTACACTGCTACTGATTCAAGTGGCAATAGTATAACAAAGAAAAAAAGAGTATCTATTAATTAGAAAGGTAGTTTTACTATTTTTCTTTTTTTTAGTATAATAAATGTGAATTGAGGTGATTATATGTTTGTAGATGAAGTAACTGCTGAATTATATGCTGGTAACGGTGGAGACGGTTGCATGGCTTTTAGAAGAGAAAAATATATTGAAATGGGTGGACCATTCGGTGGTAATGGCGGACATGGTGCTAATATTGTTTTTAAAGTCGATGAAGGATTGAATACATTGCTTGATTTAAAGTATAAACGTATTATTAAAGGTGACAAAGGTGAAAATGGTAAAGGCTCTGGTAAACATGGTAAAAATGCAGAAGATATAGTTATCAAAGTACCTCCTGGTACAGTTGTAACAGATCTATCTACAAATGAAGTAATCGCTGATCTAACACAAAATGGAAGTGAATCTATTATTGCTCATGGTGGACGTGGTGGACGTGGTAATATTGCTTTAGCGACACGTAGTAATTTATGTCCATCATATGCTGAAGGTGGAGAACCAGGTGAAGCTAAAAAAATTAAAATTGAATTAAAATTACTTGCTGATGTAGGTTTAGTTGGACTACCTTCTGTAGGTAAAAGTACAATTATATCAATGATTTCAGCATCTAAGCCTAAAATAGCAGCATATCATTTTACAACATTAGTACCTAATTTAGGTGTTGTAAGAGCAAGTAAAAATAGAAGTTTTGTTGTAGCTGATTTACCCGGATTAATTGAAGGAGCAAGTCTTGGTGAAGGATTAGGAGATAAATTCTTAAGACATATTGAAAGAACTAGAGTAATCGCGCATATCATTGATATGTCTGGTTATGAAGGAAGAGATCCTTATAAAGATTATTTAACAATTAGAAAAGAATTAGGAGATTTTAATAAAAAAATCTTAGATAAACCAGAAATAATAGTAGCTAATAAAATGGATATGCCAGGTGCTGATAAAAATTTAGAAGCATTTAAAAAACAAGTTAATGTTCCTGTATATCCAGTAGAGGCTATTTCTAATAAAGGACTTAATGAAGTTATAAATAAACTTGCAGATATGCTAGATACAATAAAAAAAGAACCTTTATATGATATTAAGGATATTAAAACACATGTATTATATAAATATGAAGAAGAAGTTCCTTTTATAATAACTAAAGAAAATGATGGCTTTAGAGTATCTGGTGAGAAGGTAGAAAAACTACTTAAAATGACTAGATTTAGAACTGATGAATCTGCTCTTCGTTTTGCAAGACAACTTAAAAATATGGGCGTTGATGATAAACTTAAAGAAATGGGTGCAGTTGAAGGCGACACAATAAAGATATTAGACTTTGAATTTGAATATAAAGACTAATGTCTTTTTTTGTTTGACAAATTATATATTTTTGGTAGAATATGTATTTGTGAAGAAGGGGTATTATGAGTAAAATTACTGATAAGGTATGGGGAAATATTAATTATAATACATATTTAATTATTAAGAATAGTTGTTCAATTATATTTCCTATTTCTGCCTTGGGATCTTGTGTTAGTAAAAATGATGTATGTTTTTTATTCAATAATTTATTTTTTTGCTTATATAGTTATCTTATGGTTGGTAAAATTGAAAATAAGACAAAAGATGTTAATGAAGTTAAAAGATTATATGATATTTTTATTGAAAACTATAATGAATTAAATAAAATGTTTGAATTAGAAAACCCTTTAGAAATATTTAATTTATTTAATAATTTACTATATAATGGTTATCTATCTAAGAACAAGGTATTTAATTCAAGTGGAGAAGATGTAAGAGATATTAATATTATATCAGGTGCTAATATAAATATGGGTATTGGTGTATGTAGACATATATCAGCTATGTTAACTGATATTTTAAATAATTATGGAATAGAATCTGATAATTTAATAGGTATTTTAAAACTGCTTCCTGCTGATATTATATTTAAGAATTTTATTAAAAGTATGAGTGATATATATAATCCTAGTATTGATTATAACTTAAGTGATAACATACCAACTCCAAAAGGACATGCAAATCATATGATTACATGTGCTAAACAAGGTGATTATTATTATTTTTTAGATGGAATGCAAAAGATGACATATCATATATCAGATAGTGATAACAAAATACTAATTAATGATTATGTTGTTATGAAGATGAAAGATAGAAAATATAAGATTAATAAGTATACTGAAGGATTAATTGCATTATCAATTGATGAAGAAGAAAAAATATTTAATAAAACGGATATGATATTTGAACAAAATAAGGATGTTTTTGAAAAGTTTTATGATAATAATAAAGAAATATATGAAGATATAACTGATAAAATGTTAAGAATGAGTAAGAGGAATTAAAGTAACATTAATAGTGTTACTTTTTCTTTTTATTTATCACAAAAGTATGTTATAATGTTTATATACTAGGAAGTGATAATATGGCAAAAAGAAAATAGAGAAAAGAAAAAAAGATAAGTGAATCTTTTGTAACAGAATTAAAAGGAATATTATTAGTATTAATCGCGATTATAGGATTTTTAGGTATAGATAATGGTTTTGGTATAGCAGGTAAAGTTGTATCTGGATTTGCAACATTTTTAACAGGTTCACTTTATTTAATTCCAATTGTTTTATGTTTTATAATTGGTGGATATATTATTATTAAAAGGGAAGAACCTAATTATTTTACATCAAGAATGATTGGATTAACGGTACTTGTAATTGGTATATTAGTATTATGCCACTTACCATATATTCAAGATATTAAAGAAGTAGGATTTTTTGAAGTTGTAGAAAGAACTATAGAAGAAATTATGGCATCTATCAATAATTTAAAAGATGTTACTGGTGGTGGAATAATAGGTGCAATATTTGCAGGTTTATTTGCTTTATTGTTTGATTTTAATGGTACTAAAATAGTAGCGGTTGTATTTATTGTATGTGGTACTATTATGTTTACAG
Organism: Bacilli bacterium; assembly: GCA_017484205.1. Classification (GTDB taxonomy): domain Bacteria; phylum Bacillota_I; class Bacilli_A; order RF39; family UBA660; genus RGIG9169. The sequence continues at coordinate 50,867 of JAFUTO010000016.1, forward strand.
GTATAACTATATTTGATATAGTTCAAAGTATTAAAGAAGGTGCTCATAAAGGATTAGAAGAATTATCTAAAATGGGTAAAAGAGAAAGAGAAAAAATAGAAAAAGCTAGAGCAGTAGCTGACAAGTATGAGGAAGTTACTACTGTTCCTATAACTAATAGTCATGATGAGATAGAAGATGTGGAAGAAAAAGAAGAACCTAGTGATAAGATAGTAATTACTAGTTTAAATGATTTAACTAAAATTGATAGTAAAGAAGATATAAAAGCAAAAGATGATATCGATATAGATGTATTTGATTCTGAGGCTGAAGAAGGTGAATATGTTCTTCCTCCAATGAATTTATTAAATAAACCTAAATCATCTAAAGTTAATCAAGATAAAGATGTTCAAGAAACAGCTAAACTATTGATTGCTGCTTTAAACGATTTTGGTGTACCAGGGTGTCATATTGTAGCTGCACATATAGGTCCGGCTGTTACACAATATGAATTAGAAATTAAATCAGGAACAAAATTAACAGCTGTAACAAGCTTGAACAAAGAATTAGCCTTAGCTCTAGCTGCTAAAGATATACGTATAGAAGCACCGATTCCTGGTAAAAGAACAATAGGTATAGAAGTTCCAAATAAAGAAGCTACTTCTGTTTGTGTAAGAGAAGTATTAGATAGAGTACCTGCAAATATGAATGGTAGTAAGCTACTTACTGTTTTAGGTAAAGATATAATGGGTGAACCTAAATGGATGGAAATTAATAAAACACCTCACTTATTAGTTGCGGGTTCTACTGGTTCTGGTAAGTCTGTATGCATTAATAGTATTATTGTATCTATACTTATGAGAAGTAAACCAGATGAAGTTAAATTAGTTATGGTTGATCCTAAAAAAGTAGAACTTTCTATGTATAATGGTGTACCACATCTATTATGCCCGGTTGTTACAAACGCGAAAAAGGCAAATGATACTTTAAAGAAAATTGTTCAAGAAATGGAAAATAGATATGATGAGTTTGAAAGAACTGGTACAAAAAATATAGCTGGTTATAATGATTTAGTTGAATCTAAAAATAATGACGGAATGCCTGGCGAAAAGATGAGAAAGATGCCATTTATTGTAGTTATTATAGATGAATTAGCTGATTTAATGTTAGTTGCAGCTAAAGAAGTAGAAGATTCTATTATGCGTATAACTCAAATGGCAAGAGCTGCAGGTATTCACTTAATAGTTGCAACTCAAAGACCTTCTACAGATGTAATTACTGGTGTAGTTAAAGCGAATATTCCATCAAGAATATCATTTGCAGTATCATCCGGAATTGATTCAAGAACAATATTAGATACAGTAGGTGCTGAAAAATTACTAGGTAAAGGTGATATGTTATATTTACCACAAGGAGAGAATGCTCCTACTAGAATTCAAGGTACATTTATAACTGATAATGAGATAAAAGCTGTTGTTGATTATGTATGCAAGCAACAAAAAGCTAGATATGATGCTAGATTTGAACATGCAGGTGAAGAAGATGCTACAACAATGGTTGATGGAGATGTCAGCGCTGATACACAAGATCCAATGTATAAACAAATTGTTGAATTTGTAGTAACTAGTGGTAAAGCATCCGCATCGTTACTTCAAAGAAGATTCCATATTGGTTATAATAGAGCTGCATCTTATATTGATTTATTGGAAGAAAGAGGTATAATTGGACCACAAAATGGTTCTAAACCTCGTGAGGTAATTTATAAATTAGATTCGAATGTTGATGAAGAAGAGTAATTTACTCTTTTTCTTTATCAAAAAATAATGTATAATATTAATATAGGTGGTAGGTAGTATGAAGAAGAAAAATGTGGTTTTATGTGTTTGTGTGATATTATTAATATTCTTTATAGTTACTTTAGTTTTTTCGAAAAAATATAAAGTAAGAAATTTTGATGATTACAGTATTATTGATTTAAATAGAGGTATTAAAAGTACATATTTGTTATTCGAAGATAAAGATTACTATTACTATATAAAAGGTAATCCTTTTAACATGTATTATGTTACTGGGGCCACTGATTTAATTGATGATGAAACATATAATGATATAAAAAATGGTAAGTATAATGATAAGGATTCTAAATGTGTGACTATAAATAGTAATTTCAGATGCTATTATATTACTAATTTAGTTAAGCATGTTTATATGAATTTATCTTTGCCTGAAAATATTGAAAATATATATAAAATTACTAAAAAAGAAAGAAAAGATGTTTCACTTAATATGACTGATTATGAATTAGGTGAAACATATAATGGTAGATATGAATATTATAAAGATTATAATGGAAGAAAATTATTTATTAAAGGATATAATGATTATAAGGTTATGAACATTAATAAGTATTATAAACTTAGTATATTATTAGAAAATAATAATATATCGTTAGATGATTTATACACTTCTATGAGATATGGAGAATATAGTGTTACTCCTTATTACGAAGTGTATAATGATACAAATATAGACTGTTTACTTTATAAAAATGCTGAAATGAAAATATGTAGATATTTTGATAATAATGAATTATATTATGAAATAGAAAAGTATCGCGATTGATTTTTAAAAATAAATATTATATAATGTATGTAGATGCAAGAAATTGCATAAAATAAAAAGGAGTTACTTGACTTGCTTACGTTAGGTAACTGCCTTAGTTAAGATATGCCTAACCGTTTATGTTAAATGATTAGGCCTTTTCTTATACGATTAACAATATAATTATTATTAAAAGTAAAGTGATAATTAATTTTAGAAAGTAATTTTCTCTCTTCATAATATCAAGCCCCCTTTCATCTAAGAAAAGTAGGCAAGTACCTAACAGTCTTTCACTCCAAAAATATTATATAGATATATATGTAATAAAACAAATGTCAAATATTTAAAATTGGATATAGAAATATATTCAATTTTTTATTTATATAGCTAATTTAATAAAATTGGCTATCAAAATTAATCCATTTTTGTAAAATTGAGGTTTAAATATATATCAGTTTAGAAAAATGTCATAATTTGTAAAAAAAGTTTTAAAATATCTTGATTAATATGCTCGGATAGTGGTATAATAAATATATAGAATAGAGGAGTGTAATATGAAGAAAAAAGGATTTACATTAATTGAATTATTAGCCGTAATAGTAATATTAGCAATAATAGCATTAATAATAGTACCAGTAGTAGCAAACATAATAGAAAGTGC